>CALWDO010000022.1 GCA_944376715.1 uncultured Lachnoclostridium sp.
GGAGCGGTTCATTGTAAAAAAGGCAGATTCGACACCGTGAAGCAGCGTTTCGATATGGAAATCTATGATGTACAGGGAAACTGCCTGCACGTGGCGGTGACTTATTCAAAAGAGGAAAGGCTTACGATCCGCGTGCTGGAGCGTCTGAGCGGGCGGCTGGACAGACAGGAAGACAGTCCGCTGGTATTTTTCGGAATACCTTATCTGGAAGAAGGAAAAATCTGTCTTTATCCGATAGAATATTTTGACGGCGCGGAATTTTGTCCGCCTGTAAACGGTCAGGGATGTGAGCGGGAAAAGAAAAGGAACCCGGATGTATTCTCAGTCGGAGTTATCCGTGCCGCGGAACAATGTCTGTATGAGATCAGGGAGGGGCTGACAGATCTTTTCCAAAGCGGGATTCGCTCGGTACAGCCGGAAACATTATCTCAGATGCACAGCATGGAAAGAGAGGCAGGCGACCTGGGCCTGCATCTGGCCGGAGAGGAACTATCGCATTTAAGAGGTCAGCTCGAGAGTCAGAGACACAAGGTAAAAGCTGATCCGGAGCCGGCGATCGGGATCTGGATCCGGTTAATGGAATACATTACATTGGGACTGCGAAAAACGCAGATGGACCTGGCGATGGCCGGAATGCGGGAAAACAGTCGGGGAGGGGAAGAACCATATGAATCTGAATGAAGAAAGAAACTATCAAAAACTCATGGATGCTCTGGACGCATTGGGGCTTTCAGAAGAAAACCGGAAAACTGCGGATCTTTATTTCGCGCAGAGCGAAGGAAAAGAGGCAGAGATTCTGAAGCAGGTAAAGCTGCAGGATCTGTCCGAGCTTCCGGAGGAGGATCAGAACAAAAGCATATCCTATATAGAGCATCTGAAAAAGAGAGGAAAGAAGGAAGAACTGTCCCGGTATGTGCGGTTTGTGGCGGCGGCGGGAGGTTCTACGGCGAGATACGCGCTGTTTCACCATGTTTATATGTTGAAAGATATAGAAGAATATCTGTCGCCGGAACAGTCTCTGGCGATCCGGGCGGAGGCGCTGGTATGGAACATGTGGACACTTTCCTGGATGAATATCAAAGAACTGATCCGTCCCGTTCCTGACAGCCTGAAGCTGCTTCGCCAGGCCATGGACCTGTGCTGCCACAAATATGACAACGCGAAAGTACTGCTCTTTGCGCTCTACCTGAATGAAAAAAAGAAAAAAGAAGAGAACAGAGGAGCGATTCAGCAGATGCTGGGCAGGCATTTCTCTTCAGAAGGCGCTGAAGAACGGGAAGTAACCGGGCTTTTAAGAGAAAATCTGGTTTCCAGCCTGCCGGCGGTATTCCAGTCTCCCGGCCTGAAGGAGGAAGAAAAAAGGGCGCTGCAGGATTATGTCATGACAGGGAATCCGCAGAGCGCTTTTTTGCAGGAACTCGTAAAGATCCTGACAGGGAAACAGACTCATCAGTATCTTCTTACGCTTTTGTCTGGATGCGCGTTTCTGGCGCTGCCGTACTCCAAAAGTTTTCTGGCGTTCCTGCAGCTTATGGCGGCGGCAAATCCGGCGGATACGATGAACGCCTGCAAACAGATGTCAGAGAACGTTTGGTTCCAGGGACATGCGTCCAGGTTGGAGTGGACTCTTCCCGTGAGTACCGGCTTCTTTGTTCAGTGGTATATGAAGAACCGGGTCAACGGAAGATTCCGGCATATGATTTCCTGCGCTCAGGATCTGGTTCTGGAGGAACTGGAAAAATCCTCCACCACGACAGAGGATTATCAGTATGTCATGGAGCAGATCCGGAAGGCAGATCCGGCGCTGTATCGGAAAGTGAATTCTGCCGTTTCGGGAACCTTTTACCGGAAACTGGCGGATGAACTGACGGGAGGGCTTGCTGCCGGACGGGAGGAAGCAAAGCGGTATCTGCTGGGAGAAGGGGCTCTTGACGATCTTTATCCTTATGTGAATTCCTGGAGAGGCGGATACGGATATTTTTATCAGGGAATGAAACGGCTGGATTCCATGGAAAAAGACGGAGGAGAGTTTTACAGGAAGGCAGTCGTCCTGGAAGCGCTGAAAATGCGGGGCGGATATTTTGTCTATCATTATCTTCCCAGAGGGAAGGATGCCGGAAAGCTGAATAAAAAGGTGGAAGAACTGGTAAAAATGCTGGAAGAAGAGGGCGTTCCGATCCAGTACCAGGCAGACGCCATGGAGGGAATCTATTCCGGATATTATTCGGAAGCAGATAAAAATCATTTTATGGACGCGGCGGTAGAGGCCCTTGCCAGGAGATTCCGGGCCCATCGGGAAGAGTTCTGCACAGCGCTGAAGAACAGTACTGCGGTGGGCAGGGATATTTGTCTCAGAGTATTGGATACATACTGGCAGCAGGAGAAGGAGACCATCCTTGCCTGCGCCCTGGACGGTTCCCGCCAGGTGCGTTCTACCCTAGTTCTGATCTGTACAGAACATCCCCAGTGGGAACCTGAGATCCGGGCATTCCTTTCCTCCGGGAAATCCCAGGAGAGGGAGATCGCAGTTCAGGTTATGAGAAACTGGGGCGTGGAAAATTACCGGGAAGAATTGTCGAAGGCGCTGGAAAAAGAAAAGAGTAAAAAACTGAAAGAACTGCTGCGGGAATGTCTGGGAGCGGCGGCAGAAGGAGAAGAAGCTGGTCCGTCAAAAGACCAGTCTGCGGGAAAAACGGTTTCGGAGATCCTGAAAGGCGGAAAAAAGAGGAAGGTGGCCTGGGCGTACGAGACACCTTTTAGTCAGGTTCATAAAAAGGATGGAAGCGTCGCCCCGGAAGAATATCTGCAGGCTCTTCTGGTGTGCTATGCGGATATGTCCATACCGGGAGTCAATCCGGAGGCGGCTTTGCTGGCGGCGGAACTGGACGATAAAGAGCTGGGACAGTATGTGAGGGAACTTTTTGACAAATGGATGGATAATGGCGCGGAGGCAAAGAAAAAATGGGTGCTCTACGCGGCGGCTGTCCATGGAGGAGAGGAAATAGTCCCGCTTTTCTACCGGCAGATCCAGGAATGGCCCCAGCATTCCAGAGGCGCTCTTGCCGCGGAGGCAGTAAAGGCGCTGGCGCTGAACGGGAGTTCGGAAGCTCTTCTTCTGGTGGATCAGATCTCCAGGAAATTCAAATTCCGTCAGGTAAAGACCGCAGCCGCCCAGTCACTGGACTACGCGGCTGCCGCTCTGGGAATCAGCCGCGCGGAGCTGGAAGACCGTATCGTGCCTACTCTGGGATTTGACGAGAATATGGAGCGTACTTTTGACTATGGTTCCCGATTATTCCGGGTCTATCTGACTCCTGCTCTGGAACTGGAGATCTTTGACGGAGAAGACAAGCGGTTGAAAAACATGCCGGCGCCCGGAAAGAAGGACGATCCCGAAAAGGCGGCGGAGGCTTACGCGGACTTTAAACAGATGAAAAAGCAGCTGAAGACGGTGGCTGCCAATCAGAAACTCCGTATGGAGCAGGCCATGTCTGCGGAACGGCTCTGGAATGTGGAGCAGTGGAAAGCATTGTTCGTAAAGAACCCCGTTATGCACCAGTTCGCCATCGGACTGATCTGGGGGATCTATGAAAACGGCTCTTTAAAAGAAACTTTCCGTTATATGGAAGACGGAAGCTTTAATACCGTGGATGAAGATGAATATGATTTTCCGGAGGAAGGAATGGCGGGGCTGGTGCATCCCATTGAACTGTCGGAAGAAGAACGGAATGCCTGGAAGGAACAGCTGGCTGATTATGAAGTGACGCAGCCCATCGAGCAGCTGGATCGTCCCGTGTACCGGATCCGGGAAGAAGAGAAGGGTAAGAATGAGCTGACCCGTTTTGGCGGCAAATTATTGAATGGTTTATCCTTGTCCGGAAAACTGCAGAGTATGGGATGGTACCGCGGTTCTGTCCAGGACGCGGGCGTTTACACCACATTTTACAGGGAAGACGGGAATCTCGGCGTGGAACTGGAATTCTCCGGAAGCTATGTGGGCGATGAAAACGAGGAAGTGACGGTCTACGGAGCGACCTTTTACAAAGCGGGGACTGTTGCCCGGGGAAGTTATGTATACGATACGGTGAAAGAGGAGAACCGTTATGCGCTGGATCAGGTTTCGCCCAGATATTTCAGCGAGATCGTGCTGCAGCTTGCGCGTGCCACAGCGTCCAGCCAGGAGCAGCTGTCTTATCCGGAGTGCAGACAATAAAAGGCCGGATTGACAAATTTCACCATGAGTTTATAATTGACATATTGATAAATAAGGCAGTCTGAGAAAGAGGTAAAATACAATGCAGGATTTGAAGCGGCTTTTAAAACTTATGGGACCATATCGGAAAGATGTGTGCATTGGTATAGTATTGATAGTGATTGAAAGTTGTTTTGAACTTTTCATTCCGGTCCTGACTGCGGATCTGATCGATGTTGGCGTGGTAAACCAGGACATCCCCTATATCTTCCATAAAGGAGTGCAGATGGGTATCTGCGCTCTTCTGGCGCTGATTACGGGACTTTTATATGCCCGTTTCGCGGCGAGGGCTTCCTACGGATGGGGAGCCAGAATCCGTGAAGCCGAATATACACATGTACAGAATTATTCCTTTTCCAATCTGGATCATTTTTCTTCGTCTTCTTTGATCACAAGGATGACGACGGATGTGACCGTCCTGCAGAATGCGATCAACGGAGGCTTCCGTCCTATGGTCCGCGGGCCTTTTATGCTGATCATGGGAATCGGCCTTTCTTTCTGGATGAATGCAAAGCTGGCGCTGATCTTTGTGGTGTGCGCTCCGGCTCTGGGGATAGCCCTGTACTTTATCACGCGGAGGGTCGGTCCTATGTATACCCTTCTGCAAAAACAGGTGGACCAGCTGAACAGCGTGGTGCAGGAATGTCTGACCGCGATCCGCGCGGTGAAGGCGTTTGTCAGGGGGGAATATGAAGAGACCAGGTTCCAGGAAGTCAATACAGAGCTTTCTGACGCCAGCAGAAGGACTTTTCATATAGCGGTGCTGAATCTTCCGGTCTTCCAGGCGGCCATGTATCTGGTAGTCATACTTATGCTTTGGTTCGGCGGCAATATGATCCTGCAGGGTACGCTTCAGGTAGGAGATCTGACAGGCTTTTTAAGCTATGTGATGCAGGTTATGAACTCCCTTATGATGATTGCCAACGTGTTTCTGCTGCTCAGCCGTTCCTTGGCCAGCGTTGTCCGGATCAATGAGGTACTGGACGAAAAGGTTGTTCTGGATTCTCCGGAAAATGCGGTTTGTACAGTGCCGGACGGACGTGTGGATTTCGAGAATGTATCTTTTAAATACCGTTCCGACGCGAAGGAATATGCTCTGTCAGGAGTAGATCTGCATATCAGGGAAGGCCAGAGCGTGGGGATCCTGGGAGGTACCGGCTCTTCCAAGACTACGCTGGTGCAGCTGATTCCCCGGCTGTACGACGCTACACAGGGCGTGGTCCGTGTAGGCGGCAGGGATGTGCGGGAATATGACTTGAAGACGCTCAGAGACGCAGTGGCGATTGTCCTTCAGAAAAATGTACTTTTCTCGGGTACTGTCCGTGAAAACCTGAAATGGGGTAATCCGGACGCGGATGACGACATGCTGTGGGAAGCATGCCGCGCCGCCTGCGCGGATGAATTCCTGGAACGGATGCCGGACGGACTGGATACGGATCTGGGGCAGGGCGCCACCAATATTTCAGGAGGACAGAAGCAGAGACTCTGCATCGCGAGAGCGCTGCTGAAGCATCCGAAGATTCTGATTTTGGACGATTCTACCAGCGCCGTCGATACGACTACGGAAGGGAAGATTCGTTCCGGACTTTCCTCCTGGGCTGACGTGACAAAGATTGTTATCGCACAGCGGGTGACTTCGGTGATGAATACAGACCAGATCGTGATTCTGGACGATGGAAAAGTACACGCCATAGGTACGCATCAGGAGCTTCTGGCCCATGATCCGATCTATCAGGAGATATACCATACACAGATGAAAGGAGGCGAGGAATAATGGCAGCGCGTCAGTTCAGCGGAAAGAGACCGGAAAATCTGGGATATACGATAAAAATGCTTCTGGCTTACATGGGGCGCCATAAGTTTATGCTTTTGATTGTGGCGCTGCTGGTAACAGTAAGCGCTGCGGCAAATCTGCTGGGTACTTATATGATCCGCCCGATTATCAACAATCTGGCGGACGGGCAGATCTCCTCGCTCGTCCGGGGCGTGGCAGTCACTGCTCTGATCTATGCGGCGGGGGCTCTCTCGGCTTATGGCTATACACAGACCATGGTAAAGGCCGCCCAGCAGGTATTGTTCGATATCCGCCGGGATCTTTTCGCCCATCTGCAGACTTTGCCTCTTAAATTCTTCGATACAAACCGTCATGGAGACGTCATGAGTTATTTTACCAATGACGTGGATACCATATCGGACGCGCTGAATAACAGTTTTACCATGATGATCCAGAGCTTTATTCAGATCGTGGGAACTTTAACTCTTCTGTTTATCCTGAACTGGAAGCTGTCTTTTCTGGTAGTTATCGGATATGCCGCCATGTTCCTGTATATCCGGTTCAGCGCGGCCAGGAGTAAAAAATATTATTCCCGTCAGCAGGAAAGCCTGGGAGACCTGGACGGTTATATCGAGGAAATGGTCAGCGGACAGAAGGTGGTCAAGGTCTTTAACCATGAGGAAGCGAATCTGGAGACATTCCGGGAGAAGAACCGC
The DNA here is from genome assembly GCA_944376715.1 of uncultured Lachnoclostridium sp. Classification (GTDB taxonomy): domain Bacteria; phylum Bacillota; class Clostridia; order Lachnospirales; family Lachnospiraceae; genus Hominiventricola. Next base: position 6,743 of record CALWDO010000022.1, read on the forward strand.
GCGCTTCAGAAAGCAGGTACGGGCGCGCAGGGATATGCTGCCACGATGGTTCCGGCAGTGGTCAGCATCTCTTATATGAATTATGCCATTGTGGCGGTGCTGGGTGGAATCATGGCCCTGCGGGGAATGACCGATGTGGGCGGTCTGGCAAGTTATCTGGTCTTTGTACGACAGGCGGCGCTTCCTATCAATCAGTTTACCCAGCAGAGTAATTTCCTTCTGTCTGCTCTGGCAGGGGCCGAGAGGGTATTCCGTGTCATGCAGATGGAGCCGGAAGTAGACGAAGGAAAGACTGATCTGGTGCGTGTCAGGGAACAGAACGGCGAATGGGTACCCTGTGAGGAACGGACCGGGCACTGGGCCTGGAAGAAACCGGATGGGACACTGGTGCCGCTGCGGGGGGATGTCCGTTTTGTGGACGTGGACTTTGGCTACGAAGAAGATCATCCGGTACTGAAGAATATCAGTCTGTATGCCCATCCCGGCCAGAAGATTGCGTTTGTAGGTTCTACAGGAGCAGGGAAAACTACGATTACCAATCTGATCAACCGGTTCTACGACGTGCAGGGAGGCCAGGTACTGTATGACGGTATTGATGTAAAAGAGATCAAAAAAGACGCTCTTCGCCGTTCTCTGGGTATTGTGCTGCAGGATACACACCTGTTCACAGGAACGATTGCCGACAATATCCGGTTCGGGAAACTGGACGCTACGCAGGAAGAGATCGAAAAAGCAGCGCGGATAGCCAATGCAGATTCCTTTATACGCCGGCTTCCGAAGGGATATGATACGATGGTGACGTCCGACGGAGCCAATCTGTCCCAGGGACAGCGCCAGCTTCTGGCTATCGCCAGAGCGGCCGTGGCAGATCCGCCGGTACTGATTCTGGATGAGGCGACTTCCTCCGTGGATACCAGAACAGAAGCCCTGATTGAGAAGGGAATGGACCAGCTCATGGAAGGAAGGACTGTTTTCGTGATCGCCCACCGGCTGAGCACTGTGCGCAATGCGAACGCGATCATGGTGCTTGAGCACGGGCAGATCATGGAAAGAGGCGATCATGAGGATCTGCTGGCTCAGAAAGGCAGATATTATCAGCTCTATCATGGTATGTTCGAGCTGAGTTGACGCAGAAAGGGACTTGGAATATATGACGGAGAAACAGAAAAAACAGGCGGCCGCAGGAATCCTGCTGGCAGTGATCCTGGCGGCGGTTCTGGGGTGTCTGTGGCTTCTGCCAAAGCGGGAGGGGTCCGCCGTACAGATCGTACAGGACGGAGAAGTCCTGTATACCTTTAATCTGGCAGATATGGAGGATCAGACCTTTGACGTGGAGTATGAAGGCAGGACCAATACGATCCAGATAGAAGGAGGAAGGATCCGGGTGTTGGAAGCGGAGTGCCCGGATCAGACCTGCGTGCATATGGGATGGCTGTCTTCGGCGGCTCCGGTTGTCTGTCTGCCCAACCATTTGGTGATCGAATATGTGCAGGATCAGGAGTTGGATGCGGTAGTCCGATGACGGCAGTCCGGCGAGTTTTACGTCCTTTCTTTGAAGAGAAGCCCTCCGAAAAAGTTCACGGTATTTGGTCCGCCGTAGTATTGCATGGAGGCTTTCTCTGCAAGTTCGCTGATCTGGAGTCCGTATCCTTCGATGGAAGGATGCAGCAGTTCCGGATAGCGGCAGGGCGCGTCCGGATAAGTACATTCGGAGCACCGGCCGCAGCCTTCATTGGAGAGGAGCAGATAATCCTTCAGGAAAGGTTTTAAACGGATATCAAACTGGTCAACCGCGCGTTTAAATGCCAGCAGCGCCTTATGCATTCCATCTATGTCGAAAGGATCTTCATAGTTGTATGATCCGGAGAACAGAAGCATGGTATCATATTGGTTCAAACGTTTTCTGCATTCCTCCAGCGTGCCGACTGCGGGCGGGCAGGCCCAGGAGATCCCGTAATTGCGGCAGGCATTCTCTTCGCAGATTTTCCGTATTTCCGGGTATAATACCAGATCTTTGACAGAGATAAATCCTGTCTGTCCTATACCGCTCTGTATGGCGGAGTCTTTCACTTTTTCACGGATATTCATCGAGTATTTCCTCCAATTGATTTTATATTATCATAAACCGGTCCAGATCGTTTGCCAAGATCTGACGGCCCATTTTATCTGAATTATTTTGCAATAATCACAAAACTTTCACAAAAAAATCAGAAAATCACTTGTATTTTCCTCAAAAAACTCTCATAATATAGGTAACATAAATAGAAAGCGAGTGATGCCGATGGAGATTCATTGTTCGCCGGAGGTTTCTTCCGAGTACCTGGACGAGGTGCGGGAGATCCTTCGGGATAAGGAATTCCTGTCGTTGTGCCAGTACTGCCATCATCAGCGGAGCAACCGACTTCTGCACAGCTTAAATGTTTCCTATATATCCTGGAAGATTGGGAAACGGTTTGGCTGCGAGGAGAGAGCGGCGGCAAGGGCGGGGCTGCTGCACGATTTTTGTCCATATGATTTCAGTGAGGAGACGCCTACCGGAGAACGGCAGGTATTTTATCATCCGAAAGCGGCGGCGGAAAACAGCTGTCAGCACTTTGAGATCAATCAGAAGGAACGGGAAGCCATATTGACGCATATGTTTCCGCTGGGACCTGTTCCCACGAACAAAGAGGGCTGGATCATCTCATTTGCCGATAAGATCTGCGCTGTCATGGAAGTCTGCAATGTGGCGATCGCCCTTGCCAGACGCAACCGTGTAGTGGTGGTATCCGCAGCGGCGTGAATAACCTGAAAAAGAGCAGCCAGCCGCACCTCCCCAAGGGTGCGGCTGGCTGTTTGAAAATACTACGGATGCAGCAAATCCATGATTTCTTTCAACGCATCCAGCACACACTGATCTCCGAACCGCCTGCGGTTCTCCGAATAGGCGTAATAACCTCCCTGAATCTGGTAGGTCAGGAAAATGTTGAAACGGGCGTCGTTTTTGGTATCCGGAAGGATACGGAAGATATGTTCTTTCAGGGCGGATTCGATCCGGATGGGCAGGACGGAGGCCTGGGTTCCGGAGAAAAGGATATCGATCAGATGCTGCTGGGCATTGAAAGCGGAAAACAGCTGCATCGTGAAAAGCGCAGGATCTTCTATGAACAGATCTGCCCGTTCGATGCTTTCCAGGACTCTTCGGATCACGTCGTCCTGCATACGCGTGGAGAGATCATAGATATCCTGATAATGAAGATAAAAGGTCGCTTTGCTGATCTGAGCCCGTTCTGCCAGTTCCTTTATCGTGATCCTTTCCAGAGGCTTGTGCGCCCGCAGTTCCAAAAAGGCGTTGCGAATACTTTTCTTTGTTTTCTGTTCTCTTAAATCCATATGATTCTCCTGTACGATTTTTAAAATATGTCCAATAGTTTACAATCGGATAAGATTGTAAATGGTTTTCCCGGTAAAAAGCTGTTATGATAATTATAAGAAAATATTAGACAACAGTCAATTATTTGATGGAGGTATTTTTATGGACATGTATGGATTTTATACAGGGGAAATATTTAACGCGTATGAATATCTGGGCGCTCATATGACTCCGAATGGAACCGTTTTCCGTACGTTTGCGCCGGGAGCTGACCATATCGATCTTCTGTGTAATGGACAAGTAATTCCCATGCAGCGGGTTCATGATGGAAATTTTTATGAAACAGTTATTCCCGATATAGAGGATGGATGCGTATATGAATACCGGATCTGGCAGAAGAATGGCAGTTACGTGGATCACTGCGATCCTTATGGATTTGGAATGGAACTGCGTCCGGATCACCGGTCGGTGGTCCGGGATCTGGAATGCTACACATTTCATGACCAGCAGTGGATGAAACACCGTACGTCACGTCAAAATGAACCGCTGAATATCTATGAGATGCATATGGGATCCTGGAGACGAAAAGCGGACGGGTCCTGGTACCGGTATTCGGAATTAGGGGAACTGTTGATCCCGTATCTGAAAGAAAGCGGATATAATTATGTGGAATTTCTGCCGTTGGGAGAGCATCCCTGTGATGAGAGTTGGGGATACCAGATGACAGGTTTCTATGCGCCCACCAGCCGTTACGGTACGGCGGCAGAATTGATGCAGCTGGTGGATCAACTGCATCAAAACGGCATCGGCGTGATTCTGGACTTTGTTCCGGCGCATTTCGCGTTGGACGCCTATGGTATCTCCCGGTACGACGGGACCGCATTGTACGAATATCCGCATCAGGACGTGGGAGTCAGTGAGTGGGGAAGCTGCAATTTTATGCATTCCCGGGGCGAGGTGAGGAGTTTTCTGCAGTCTGCGGCAAATTATTGGCTGAAAGAGTACCACTTTGACGGACTTCGGATGGACGCGATCAGCCGCATGATATACTGGCAGGGAGATGAAAGGAGAGGCGTCAACGGGAATGCGGTATCCTTTCTGAAACACATGAATCACGGTCTGAAAAGTCTTCATCCCGGCTGTATTCTGGCAGCGGAGGATTCCACCAATTTTCCGAACGTCACTCTGGAAACAGAAAAAGGGGGACTGGGTTTTGATTACAAGTGGGATCTGGGATGGATGCATGACACGCTGGAATATTTTCAGAGCAATCCGGAAGACCGGACGGAGAAGTATCATAAACTGACTTTCTCCATGATGTATTTCCGGAATGAAAGATATCTGCTGCCCTATTCCCATGATGAAGTGGTGCACGGCAAAGCGACGATCCTGCAGAAAATGAACGGACAGTATGAACAGAAATTCCCCCAGGCCAGAGCGATGTATCTGTATATGATGATCCACCCGGGAAAGAAACTGAATTTTATGGGGAACGAGATCGGTCACTTCCGGGAGTGGGATGAAAAAAGAGAGCAGGATTGGGAGTTGTTGAAGTATCCCATCCATGACGCTTTTTATCATTATATCGCCGAACTGAACCGCCTTTATCTGACTCATCCGGCCTTTTCAGCATGGGATTATCAGGAACAGGGATTTACCTGGCTGGACTGCCGACAGGAAGAACGCCGTATCTATGCGGTACAGAGAATGAGCGGGGAAGAACGGCTGGCAGCGGTCTTTAACTTCAGTGAGTGCGAGCAGGAAAATTACAGAGTGCGGATTCCCGGAATCAGATCTGTGCGCGTGCTTTTGTACAGCGACTGGGAACGGTTTGGAGGGACTACCGGTGAGCAAACAGAAACGGTTCGGATGGAGGAAGACGAACTGGTATGTACGCTGCAGCCATTTTCAGGCGTATTGTTAGATTGTGCAGGGGAAATTCCATCTGAGTAGATGAAATTTCTCATAAGGTAAACTTGTGCCGTTTTTCAGAATGTGGTAGGATGAAAGATATAAAATAATTTACCGATGAGCAGGAGGGAATTGCTATGAGTGATTATATACTGAGCTGCAGTTCAACGGTGGATTTAACGCCGCGGCAGATGGAAAAGCGTGATATCCGCTATGTCTGCTTCCATTTTATACTGGACGGCCAGGACCACAAGGACGATATGGGACAGTCTATAGCGCCGGAGGAATTATATTCCAGGATGGTGGCCGGAGCGGAGGCGAAGACTTCTCAGGTGGCTCTTGGAGAATACACAGAGTATTTCGAACAGCTTCTTCGGGAAGGAAAGGATATTCTCCATGTGGAGTTTTCAAGCGGATTGTCCGGTTCCTACAATTCTGCGCGGTTGGTGGTAGATGAGCTGAAAGAGAAGTATCCGGACAGAAAGATTTATCTGGTAGATTCACTGGCCGCATCCAGCGGATACGGACTGATCATGGAGACTCTGGCTGATATGCGGGATGCCGGTAAGAGCGTGGAAGAGCTATATCAGTGGATCGAAGAGAACAGGCTCCGGATGCATCACTGGTTTTTCTCTACAGATCTGACTTTTTATATTAAGGGAGGAAGGATCTCCAGGACGGCGGGAGCGGTCGGCACATTGTTGGGCATCTGTCCGCTTCTTAATATGGACTATCTGGGAAGACTTCAGCCCAGGGAAAAGATACGGACGAAAAAGAAAGTGATCCGCAGGATTGTGGAGATGATGGAAGCCCACGCGCAGGATGGCCTGGATTACAGTGGAAAATGCTACATATGCCAGTCCGCATGCCTGGACGATGCGAAAGCAGTCGCTTCACTGGTGGAAGAAAAATTTCCGAAGCTTCAGGGAAAGGTGGAGATCTATCCCATAGGAGCGACCATCGGAAGCCATACCGGACCCGGGACCGTGGCGCTGTTCTTCTGGGGAGATGAGCGGAAAGACTGATCGACAAAATAAGAGTTGACAGTAATTCCTCCTCAATGGTAGAATATCCATGCGCTAAAACCCGTAAAGGGTATGTGGATTTTTCTAGTATTGTCTATTTTTCGCCACATAACTGTATTGCAGCAGTTATGTGGCATTTTTTATGCCATGAATTTAAAGGAGGAATTTGAAAGACTTATGAACGATCAGACATTTATGAAAGAACAGCCCGTCACCAGGCTTCTCTGGCAGATGTCGCTGCCCATGGTGATTTCCATGATGGTAAACTCCCTGTACAACATTGTGGACAGTTATTACGTGGCACAGATCAGCGAGAAGGCCATGACGGCCCTGTCGCTGGTATATCCGGTACAGAACCTGGTCAACGCCGTGACTATCGGATTTGGAGTGGGACTTAACGCGGTAATCTCGTATCATCTGGGAGCACAGGAAAATCAGAAGGCGGATCAGGCGGCTTCCCAGGGATTTCTGTTAAGCCTGATACACGGCGTAGTTCTTACAGTGGCAAGCATATGGATTATGCCGGTATTCCTGTCTGTGTTTACTTCTGATGCGGAAGTGATCGATCTGGGGATCCGGTATTCCCGCGTGGTATTTTTGTTCGCTACAGTGATATCCATGACCTTGTTCTACGAGAAGCTGTTCCAGTCCGTTGGAAGAATGGCTGTCTCCATGTTTTGTATGATGTGCGGATGTATTGCTAATATCATTCTGGATCCGGTACTGATCTATGGTTATGGACCGTTCCCGACCATGGGGATCGAGGGCGCGGCTCTGGCCACCGGTATTGGACAGGTATTGACATTGGTATTGTATCTGGCGGTACATGCGGTAAGGCCGCTGCAGGTGAACGCACATATCCGTCAGATGAGGCTCACCAAAGATATGTGCAGACGGCTCTATGGGATCGGAGTCCCTGCAGTATTGAATCTGGCGCTGCCGTCTCTGCTGACTTCGGCGTTGAATGGAATCCTTGCGGGTTATTCCCAGATCTATGTGGTTGTCCTGGGAGTATACTACAAACTGCAGACATTTTTATATCTGCCGGCAAATGGAATCGTGCAGGGTATGCGCCCGCTGATCGGCTACAATTATGGAGCGAAGGAGCAGGAACGCGTGAGAAAGATCTATCGCACGGCGCTGGGCGCCATCATCCTGATCATGGGTCTTGGGACGATCCTATGTCTGGCGATTCCGGAACCTCTTATGGGACTTTTTGCGGAGAGTCAGGAGACAGTGGAGGCAGGGGCAAGAGCGCTGCGCATCATATGCGCCGGTTTTCTGGTATCCTCTGTATCCGTAACCACCTGCGGAGCTCTGGAAGGACTGGGAATGGGTGGACCTTCGCTTCGCATCTCACTGCTCCGCTATGCAGTTATCATGATTCCGGCCGCCTGGCTGCTGAGCCTGGCCTTCGGCGCGGAAGGCGTGTGGCATGCATTCTGGATCTCGGAGCTTCTGACTGCGGTGGCGTCTGTCTTTATCCTGAAGAAGGCCATGCCGCGGCAGGATTAGGAAAATCTTAAGAATTATTCAGGAAAACGTAAAGATCTTCTTCTGACAGATATGATATGCTAAATCCGGCGGCGTTTCGGAGGCCCGCCGGAAGGAGGCATTACATGGGTGAAAAGATACTGGTAGTAGATGATGAAAAAGAGATTGCGGATTTGATCGCTGTCTATCTGGAAAGCGAAGGGTACACTGTATTTAAATGTTACACATCAGAAGACGCGTTAGAATGTATCCGGCGTGAAGAGCTGGATCTGGCGGTACTGGATGTAATGCTTCCGGGGCAGAATGGATTTGTCCTGTGTCAGAAGATCAGAGAGAAACATACTTATCCGATTGTCATGCTCACGGCAAAGGATGCGGAAACAGATAAAATCACCGGCCTGACGCTGGGAGCGGACGATTATATTACGAAACCTTTCCGGCCATTGGAGATGATGGCGAGAATCAAAGCGCAGCTTCGCAGGTATAAAAAATACAATCCGGCATCGGCCCAGCCGGAGGATGAAGAGATGATCTTTCACTGGGGGCTGATGATGAACCTGAAGACTCACGAATGTACCATGAATGGGAAAAGGCTGGAACTGACGCCGACCGAGTTCAAGATTCTTGCCGTGCTCTGCCAGAGAAAAGGGGAAGTAGTCAGCGCCGAAGAACTGTTCCATGAAATCTGGCAGGACGAATACTATTATAAAAACAATAATACGATCACTGTGCATATCCGGCATCTCAGGGAAAAACTGGGGGATACGGCGGACAGGCCCAGATATATCCGTACTGTCTGGGGCGTGGGGTACCGTCTGGATGATTAGGAAGAAAAAATCAGGATATACCCGTCTGAAGACCCGTATCTTTCTGCAGCTTTGCCTGATGGCGCTGGGAACGATTTTCCTGATCTGGGCGCTTTATATCGGCGTATTTTCAGGGAGACTTGCGGAAGGAGCAGTAAATATCATCCAAAGGCTGTTTTTCCTGGACTATGAACAGGCTCTTGGACTGTATAATTATTATGTCCGCGGAAATTTTGACCTGATCTTCTGGCTGGTTTTCGCGGCGCTGTTTTTGATCATGTTCCGGTTTGCCCTGTCCTGGTTTATGAGATATTTCAGGCAGATCGATCAGGGGCTGGACGCGCTGCTTCAGGAAGACAGGGGAGAGATCTCCATGGCTCCGGAGATGTGGGAGATGGAACAGAAGCTGAATCTGGTCCATCATACCCTGGAAAAAAGGAAGCTGGAAGCGCAGCTTTCAGAACAGCGCAAAAATGATATGGTCATGTATCTGGCCCATGATATACGTACGCCGCTGACCTCTGTGATTGGGTATCTGTGTCTCCTGGAAGAAGCTCCGGATATGCCGGAAGAACAGAGGACCAAGTATGTGCGCATTACGCTGGATAAGGCGTATCGTCTGGAGCATCTGGTCAATGAGTTTTTTGAGATTACCCGCTACAATCTTCAGCATATCGTTCTGGAGAAAGAAGATGTAAATCTTTCTTATCTGCTGGTGCAGATGGCGGATGAATTTTATCCGATCCTTACGGATCATGCCAATAAAGTGGAATTTCAGGTAGAGGATAATCTGCATATTTACGGTGATCCGGACCGGCTGGCAAGAGTATTCAATAATATCCTGAAAAATGCCGTGGCATACAGTTTTCCGGGGACGGTGATCCGGATCTGGTCTGAGCGCTTTCCTGGAGAGGTGTGTGTCTGTTTTGAAAATCAGGGCAGGACGGTCCCAAAGCATAAGCTGGACGCTATTTTTGAAAAATTTTACCGTCTGGACGAGGCCAGACAGACGGAGAGCGGCGGAGCCGGACTGGGACTGGCCATCGCCAGGGAGATTGTTCTGCTTCATGGGGGAAGAATTACGGCGCAGAGTGAAGACAACGTTACTGTTTTCCGGGTGGAATTGCCTCTGAAAGGATGACGGAATCTTTCTTAGGAAATTCTTTTGAAATTCTTAGGAATTCCTTCGGCGGGTCTTAGGATTATGCCAATAGATTATTAAGCTCCTTCTGATATGCTCAATATCAGAAGGAGTGATTTTTTTATGAAGAAGAAAAGAATAGCGGTGTTATTTGGAGGCTGCTCCACAGAATATCAGGTGTCTTTACAGTCGGCGTACGCGGTGATGAGCCATATGGATACTTCTCTGTACGATCTGATCCCCATAGGACTGGAACGTCATACGGGGAAATGGTTCTGGTACCGGGGAGAGCTAAGTGAGATCCCGGAAAATAACTGGTGCAGAGAGTGTGTCTGTACTCCGGTTTTTCTGTCGCCGGACAGAGGGATCCATGGGCTTGTATATCTGGAGAACGGAAGGCAGATGATGATTTCTCTGGACGGCGCGCTTCCTGTCCTGCATGGGAAAAACGGAGAGGACGGCACCGTACAGGGAGCGCTGGAACTGTCCGGCATACGCCTGATCGGCTGCGGAACATTAAGCTCGGCTCTCTGTATGGACAAACTGGCGGCTCACCGGATGGCGGAAGCCGGAGGAATCCTGTGTCCCCGGTCTGTGCTGACAGAGAGCGCGGAAGAGATGTCCCTGAAAAAGGCCATGTCTTCGCTTGCCTTTCCGGTATTTGTAAAACCGGTGCGCTCCGGTTCCTCCTTTGGAATCACCCGCGTAAAGGATGAAACGGAACTTCTCCCCGCCGTCCGGAAAGCTTTTGAGCACGATACAAGGGTACTGATCGAAGAAGCCGTGGAAGGGTTTGAAGTGGGATGCGCGGTTGTGGGCACCGGGAAACTGGTCACCGGAGAAGTGGATGAGATTGAATTGTCGGGTGATTTTTTTGACTATACAGAGAAATATATGCTTAAAACTTCCAGAATCCATGTTCCGGCCAGGATCCCGGCAGCGCTGGCGCAGGAAGTGAAGAAGACTGCCTGCCGGATCTATAGGATCCTGGGGTGTTCCGGGTTCGCGAGAGTTGATATGTTCCTGTCGCCGGACGGGAGGATCTGGTTTAATGAGGTCAACACCATTCCCGGATTCACGGCGCACAGCCGGTTCCCAAGCATGCTGAAAGCGGCCGGCATATCTTTCGAAGAGGTGATCCGTGTGATTCTGCAGGAGGGACTGGCATGAGCAAATACAGGATCCGCCCGGAAGACGGGGCAGGGGGCACTTTGCTCTTGATATCGCCTGAGCATGCTCTGCTTGGAGAGCCGGAACAGACAAAACTGGTTCCGGCAGTGGATGAGAATACCGACGTCCTTCTGGAATATACAGCCGCCCGGATGCTTCAAAGGACGCTGGCAGATGTGGGAGCAGGACGCAGGATCACTGCCGTCAGCGGATATCGGCCTCATCGGGAGCAGGTTAAAATATGGGAAGATACGATGCGAAAAGAGGGAGAGACGTTCACCAGAACCTATGTGGCGAAGCCGGGCCACAGTGAACACGAGAGCGGACTGGCGGTGGATCTGGCCGAGCAGAGAGAGGAGATCGATTTTATCCGTCCGGAATTTCCAAGATCCGGAATCTGCAAAAAGTTCCGGGATATGGCTCCATACCGGGGATTTGTGGAACGTTATCTGTCCGGAAAGGAGAAAGTGACGGGGATCGGGGCGGAACCGTGGCATTTCCGATATGTAGGTTATCCCCATTCGGTGATCATGACCCGCAGAAGTCTGGTACTGGAGGAGTATCTGCAGTTTTTGAAGGAAGAAACATCCCCGGAACATCCGTATATCTACCGGTCCGGAAATGTACGGATTGATATCTGTTATCTGCCGCTGGATCAATGGATCGACGAAGAATTGGAATGGCCGGATAATCTGCCCGCAATGATATCGGGAACCAACGAAGGCGGTTTAGTGTGGACACGCTGGAGGGAACGGTATGCGTAAAGCAGTGTATGCAGGCGTAGACTGGTTCCGGATTCCGGCCGCGCTTCTGGTTATAGCGATCCATACGGCTCCGTTGTCCGGCATTTCCGAGGGGCTGGACGCGGTAGTAACTTACGGGCTTGGAAGGATCGCGGTCCCTTTTTTTCTGATGACGACCGGCTGTTTCCTTCTGGCTCCATGCCTTCGTGAAAAGCCGGGCAGCAGGGAACGCTGGAACAGATTTGAAAGAAAGATACTGTTGATTTATGCGGTATCGACCCTTCTGTACCTTCCGGTCGCCTGGTATGCGGGCAATCTGCCGGGGAATCTGTCCGGGGCAGTCCGCATGCTGTTATTTGATGGGACATTCTATCATCTCTGGTATTTTCCGGCGCTGTTGATTGGAGGCAGAATCGCCCTGGGGCTGGGACGGGCAGGATACCGGAAAGCGATTACGGCGGCGGGAATCCTGTACCTGATCGGGCTTTTTGGAGACAGCTACTATGGTCTGTCGGAAGGGATCCCGCTTTTGAAAGGTTTATATGGATATCTTTTTCAGATCAGCGGTTATACCAGAAACGGGATCTTTTATACGCCTCTTTTTCTGCTTATGGGAGCATCCTTGAGAGATACGGGAAAAAAGGTCCGGCGGACGGATCTGCGGATTCTCATTATAGGGATGGTTCTTCTGGCTGCCGAGGCATATCTGGTCTTCCGACTGGATCTCGCCAGACATGACAGTATGTATTTTTCACTTCCGTTCGTCATGTATGTGCTGTATCAGGAGCTGCTGTCTGTGAAAGGAACGGCTCCGGCGTGGCTTCGGAACGGGACATTATGTGTGTATGTGATCCATCCGCTGATGATTGTTCTGGTGAGGGGAGTGGCCAGATGGACAGGAACTTCTGCTTTTCTGGTGGAATGCGCGCCGATACACTGGCTGGCGGTCAGCACGGCCAGCTTCGCGGCAGCGGCGGTGTATGGCGTTCTGTGTGAAAGGAGTCGATGGCTATGGAAAAGACCTGCCGTGCGTGGAAAGAAATAAATCTTGAAAATCTGCGGCACAATGTAAGCGAACTAAGAAAGCTGCTTCCACGGGGCTGTATGCTGATGCCCGCGGTCAAAGCAGATGCCTATGGACATGGAGCCGTGCCGGTGGCTCGGAAACTGCAGCGTCTGGGAGTCCGTGATTTCTGCGTCGCGTCACTGGGAGAGGGAATCCGGCTTCGGAGAGCCGGTATCCGCGGACAGATCCTGATCCTGGGGTATACGCCGGCAGAATGCCTTGGGGATGTATTCCGTTATCATCTGACGCAGACTGTGGTGGACGAAGCCTATGCCCGTGAACTGGCGTCATTTCCCGGCCGGCTTTGGGTACAGGCCGCGGCAGATACGGGAATGCACCGCCTTGGCATTTCCTGGGACAGGCCGGAAGCCTTCGCGGATCTGTGCGGATATCAAAATCTGGAAATAAAAGGGATCTTCTCCCATCTTTGTGTGTCGGACGGAGACTCGGAAGAAGAACGGCTGTTTACGGAAGAGCAGGGAAGAAGGTATCGCCGGGTACTGGACAATCTTCCTGAAATATACAGGGCCGGACTGCAGACGCATCTTTTAGGGAGTTACGGAATCCTGCGGTATCCGGAACTGGCATTTGGCGGAGCGCGTCCGGGGATTATCCTCTACGGGGTCTTAAGCACCGGCCGGGACGCGGATAAATATACGAAAGGCACAGATTTCCGGCCGGTATTGAGTCTGAAGGCAAGGATTGCCTGTGTCCGGGATGTGGAAGCAGGAGAAGGAGTCGGATATGGACTGGCATATCGGGCAGCGGAAAAAAGACGGATCGCCGTAGTTTCTATCGGGTATGCGGACGGGATTCCCAGAGCCTTGTCCGGAAAAGGACATGCGCTGGTAAAAGGGGTCCGGACGCCTGTTGTAGGAAGAATCTGTATGGATCAGCTTTTCCTGGACGTGACCTGCGTGTCGGGCGTGCGGCCCGGCGACGAGGCAGTTTTTATCGGAGAAAGCATGGGCCGCCGGATCCGGGCGGAAGAGATGGCCGATGAAGCAGGCACTATTGCCAACGAGCTTTTAAGCAGGCTTGGAAAACGGCTGGACATGGTAATACTTGCGGAAAAGGAAGATTCTGTATATAATAATCCCAGCACAAAACGCGGGAGGTATCAGGATGGACCGGGAAAAGTTGGAACAGCAGATAGCGCAGTATCCAATCTGCGAGTACGCATTTATCAAAACGGAAGAGATCCAGTTTCTGGATAAAGTCCGGTATATCTGTGAGACAGAGTGTCCGCAGTATGGAAAATCCTGGTCGTGTCCTCCGGCTGTAGGCACCGTGCGGGAATGCAGAGAGCGGTGCGCCCGGTTCGAGGGAGGTTTTCTGTTTACCACGCTGGCAGAAGTGAACGATATGGAAAATATGGAAGAGATGCTGGCAACCCGGATGGATCATGAAAAAGTCACGGAAGCGGTACAGGCTCTTTTCCTGGAGCAGTGCCAGGAGGTACTGACGCTCTCCACAGAATCCTGCGCGATCTGCGAAAAATGCGCTTATCCGGATGCGCCCTGCAGACATCCTGACCGTATGTTTCCCTGTGTGGAAAGTTATGGGATTCTCGTGACAGATCTGGCGGAGAAGACCGGCATCAATTTTATGAACGGGGCAGGGGTGGTGACCTGGTTCAGTCTCATTCTGTACCGGGAATCCGGCTCCGATCGGACATAAAATACAAATTATTGCATATAGTATACCAAATGTTCCGGCGGAGGCCTGAACCATGAAATTTCGGGAACGGATGGCGGAAAAACTGAAACTGCCGAAAGACCTGGTGATGGGAGCGGCCGTGCTGACGGTGACCGGGAGGAGCGAAGCTTATGTGGAGAACTACCGGGGAATCATCGAATACACGGACCAGCGGATCCGCCTTCAGACCAAAACATGCCAGATGACGTTGTGTGGGGAAGGTCTCCATATTGATTACTACACGGAAGACGAGATGAAAATATCGGGACAGATAGGGGAAATCCGCTATTGTTGACGAACATTCTGAAATTCATCAAGGGCTATGTAGTGATTCGGCTTAGCGGATACGCGCCGGAACGGTTTTTAAATCTGTGCAGTCGCCATCACATTATACTGTGGGGGATGAGGCCGGTCGGGACAGAATATGAGATGTGCATCAGTATCGGCGGTTTCCGCAGACTTCGTCCTCTGGTGCGCAAGACAAGAACAAAGGTCGTGATTCTGGAAAGGCACGGCCTTCCTTTTATTCTTCACCGGTACCGGAACAGGAAGCTGTTCGCTGCAGGAGCCGTGGCGGGAGCCGTTCTTCTCTACGTTATGTCGCTTTTTATATGGAATATTCACATTGAGGGCAATTACAGCCTGAGCGACCCGGTGGTGCTGGATTATCTGGAAAATATAGGCATCGTGCATGGTATGAAAAAAAAGGACGTCCATGGAGAGCAGATAGAGGAGATGCTCCGGGAATATTTTCCGGAGATTACCTGGACCTCCGTAGAAGTGAAGGGGACCAGACTCATCGTTCACATCCAGGAAAATGAAGACGCCGCCTATGATATGGTGCCGGATGAGGAACCCGCCGATCTGGCGGCAGCAGATTCCGGCACGATCGTTTCCATGATCGTCCGCAGCGGTACGCCGCTGGTCTCGGAGGGAATGGAAGTTCAGGAAGGCGATCTTTTGGTGTCGGGAAAAGTAGAAATACTGGACGATGCGGGAGAAGTGTCAGAGACCCATTATGTTCACGCGGACGCGGATGTCCGTATCCGCCGCACAGAGAATTATCAGGAGTCATTTTCCATGAATTATGATAAGAAGGTGTATACCGGACGGGAAAAGACGTCGTTCTATCTGGTGCTGGGCAATAAAAGAATCAATATAGGAGGTTTGGGGAACACGTTTGAACAGTCTGACAGCCTGACAGATGAATTCCCTCTGAAAATCACGGAGAATTTTTATCTGCCTATAGCCTTTGGCAGAAATACGGAAAAGGAATATTTTCTGGAGCCGACAACATACTCGGAGGAAGAGGCAAAGAAAAAAGCAGAAGAGGAACTGAACCTGTTTTTTAGGAAAATGGAAAATAAGGGTCTTCAAATTATTGAAAATCGTGTTAAAATAGGGGTTAATGGAGATCTGTGTACCGCTGCCGGAACCTGGGTTCTGGAGAAAGAGACGGCGAAAGAGCAGACTCCGGACATGACAGAGCCTGTGCAGGAAGAACCTGCCGGGGAAAGGGAATAGACATAAGTGACATTAGAAGAACATATTTTTAACATTCCATCAGAACATGAACAAAATGTATGCGGGCAGTTTGACGCATATCTGAAAAAAATCGAGAGAACGATCGGCGTGACGGTGATTTCCCGGGACGGAGGACTGAAGCTGATCGGAAATGAGGAACAGGTGCGCAGGGCCAGACAGGTGCTTCTGGAACTGGTGGAACTGTCCAAAAGGGGTAATCAGATTACAGAACAAAACGTGGACTATGCCCTGGCGCTGGCTGTGGAAAATGACGGCGGAGGAGCGCTCCTTTCTATTGACGAGGATACTATCTGCCATACGATCAGCGGAAAATCCATCAAACCTAAAACGCTGGGACAGAAACAATATGTGGATGCAATCCGGAAAGATATGATCGTTTTTGGTATCGGTCCGGCAGGAACCGGTAAGACATACCTGGCGATGGCTATGGCGATCAGCGCATTCAAGGCCAATGAGGTGGAACGGATCATTCTGACCCGTCCGGCCATCGAAGCAGGAGAAAAGCTGGGATTTCTTCCGGGAGATCTGCAGAGCAAGGTGGATCCTTATCTGCGGCCGCTGTATGACGCGCTGTATCAGATCATGGGTGCGGAGAGTTTTCAGAAGAATATGGAAAAAGGCCTGATTGAGGTGGCTCCGCTGGCATATATGAGAGGACGTACTTTGGACAACGCGTTTATTATTCTGGACGAAGCGCAGAATACCACGCAGGCCCAGATGAAGATGTTCCTGACCCGTATTGGCTTCGGCTCCAAGGTGGTGGTGACCGGAGACGCGACTCAGAAGGATCTGCCTGCCGATACGCCGTCCGGTCTGGAGGTGGCGGAGAAAGTGCTGCATAAAGTAGAAGGGATCTCTTTCTGCAAACTGACCAGCCGGGACGTGGTGCGCCATCCGCTGGTACAGAAGATTGTGACCGCCTATGAGGAATATGAGAAGAAAACGGCGCAGAGAAAGGAACGAAATGACATTAAACATCGAAGAGGAATACGCTCTGGATCTGGGCGTTGACTATGAAGGAACTGCCAGACTGGTGATAGACCGGGTGCTGGAATCGGAGAAGTGTCCCTATGAAGCGGAAGTGAATCTGCTGCTGGTTTCGGATGAGGAGATTCATCGAATGAACAGGGAATTCAGGCAGATTGACCGTTCTACGGATGTGCTGTCTTTTCCCCAGGTGGAATATACGTCGCCGGCAGATTTTTCCTGGGCGGAAGAACACGAAGCGGATTGTTTTGACCCGGACAGCGGGGAACTGGTGCTGGGAGATATTGTGGTCTCTCTGGATCATGTAAAAGACCAGGCGGCACAGTACGGACACGGCTGCCGGAGAGAGTTTGCTTTTCTGATTGCCCACAGCATGCTGCATCTGTTGGGATATGACCATATGGAAGCACAGGAGGCTGCGGTTATGGAGCAAAAGCAGGCGGATATTCTGGACGGCCTGGGTATTCGCAGACAGTCTCCGGAAGAATAATACGTGAAGAGGAACTTTATGAGCACAAAGAAACAAAAACAGTCATCCAACTATATCGTGCAGGGAGGTATTCTGGCAGGCGCGTCGATCCTGGTCCGTATCATCGGCCTGCTCTACCGGATTCCGGTAACGAGGATCCTGGGGCCGGTGGGAAACAGCTATTATTCCGCGGCTTATGAAGTCTACTCTATGATGCTTTTGATATCGTCTTTCAGCCTTCCTCTGGCCGTATCCAAGCTGGTGTCTGCAAGGCTGGCGAAAGGCCGGGCCAAAAGCGCATACAAGCTGTTTGGCTGTACGATGCTGTTTGCGCTGGTGTCCGGCGGCGCAGCCGCGCTGATCGTATTTTTTGGAGCCGGTTTTTTTAGTGAAGTAGTAGTCAGCACGCCGGAGAGCCGTCTGGCTCTGCAGGTACTGGCGCCCACTATCCTGATCGTGGCTCTGATGGGATGCCTGCGGGGATATTTTCAGGGACTTGGGAGTATGGTTCCTACGGCGATTTCCCAGATTATCGAGCAGATCATCAATGCGGCTGTCAGTATAGGGGCGGCCTGGTACCTGTTCCGGTATGGAGCGAAACTGGATGCGCTCCTTTCTACCGAGACGGCCGCCTATGCCTATGGCGCGGCGGGAAGTACGCTGGGTACCGGTCTTGGCGCTTTGGCCGGCTTCCTTTTTTTGATCTTCCTGACTCTGGTTTTTCGGAGGGTGATGAAGGAACAGATTGCCAGGGACCGTCATGAAAAGACAGAGTCGGCCGGTCAGATCCTGTATCTGATTCTGGCGACGATTCTCCCGGTCATCCTGAGCACGGCCGTCTATAATATCAGCGGTATTATAGACCAGGGTATCTTCAAGCATCTGCTGGATTACCGGCAGTATGACAGTATGCGGATCGACGAGCTCTGGGGAATATTCAGCGGAGAATATAAGCTTTTGACCAATGTGCCTATCGCAGTGGCGTCGGCCATGGCGTCTTCCGTGATCCCGGAGATGACCCGTGCAAGAGTCAACCGGGACCGGAAGCAGATGAGGAAGAAGACGGAAAATTCCATCCGCTTTGTGATGGTGATCTCGATCCCATGCGCGGTAGGTCTGTCCGTGCTTGCGGAACCGATTCTTACACTTTTGTTCGGAGCGGAAGAACATACGGCTCTGTCCGCCAGCCTTTTGCAGATGGGAAGTATATCGGTGGTGCTGTACGGCATGTCCACGCTGACCAACGGCGTCCTGCAGGGTATGAACAAGATGCGGTTGCCGGTCATACATGCGGCCATCGCATTGGCGGCGCATGTGGTGCTGCTGGTGGTGCTGCTTCAGGTATTTGATCTTCACATTTATGCGGTGGTATGGGCCAATATTTTCTTCGCGTTCCTGATGTGTGTGTTGAATTCCCGGTCTATCGCAAAATACATGCGGTACCGGCAGGAGATCCGCCGTACTTTTGTGATCCCGCTGATCGCGTCGGCGCTGATGGGCGCGGCCTGCTATGGATGCTATCAGGGACTGATGCTGGGAGTGAAGAATAATTCCATTGCCACGATTGTTTCCTGTGCGGCGGGAGTTCTTGTTTACGGAGTTGCCATGCTGCTGCTTAAAGGGCTGACGGAAGAAGAACTCCGGCGGTTCCCCAAGGGATATCTTCTGGTTGCGGCAGCCAGAAAACTGCGTCTGATGTGACAGAATTTAACGTATAAACCTCTTTTTTCCAGTTCATACTAGTGAAAAAGGAGGTTTTATCATGTCCAGAAAAGTTTTGGGAATACTTTTGGGGGCGATTATCGTGCTGGCCCTGTTTATTTTCGGGTACTGGTACCTGAGAAAAGATACAGGAACGCCGCCGGAAGAGCAGCGGGGGACTGAATTGGTGGAATCTCTTCCCGCGGAAAACCAGCCGTCGCAGACGGCGGCTGGAGAAGACGTCCAGGATAAGGAAGGATTGGACAGAGAAGAAAATCAGACGGAAGAGTATCAGTTTGTCCTGGTAAATAATAATAATTACGTAGCGGTCTATAAGCTGCCGGAAAACGAGATCTATGAGTATACAGATGTGATTTTGGATGTGCTTCCGGAAGAGCTGCAGGAAGAAATCCGCGCGGGAAAATACCTGAAAGGAGAAGAAGAATTGTATAATTTTCTTGAAAATTATACAAGTTAGCCATTGCCTTTAAATGCCAGATGTTGTACAGTATAAAAGACTAAACTGTCATGACAGGCTGGGTGAAAAATGAACTTAAGAGAACACCTAAAAAATAAAAAAAGGGTCGTTATCAAAGTGGGGACCTCGTCTCTGACACATCCTGAGACAGGGATGATGGATCTGATCAAACTGGAAAAACTGGTTCGTGAGTTGTCAGATCTGCATAACCAGGGGAAGGAAGTGATCCTGGTCAGTTCCGGAGCCATTGCCGTGGGTCGAAAAACCATTGGCATGAAGGAACGCCCTCAGAAACTGGAGTTAAAACAGGCTTGTGCCTCCATTGGCCAGGCCAGGCTGATGATGATCTACCAGAAACTGTTTATGGAATATAACCAGATCGCATCTCAGATACTGATGACGAAGAATACTTTTATTAACGGGGAAAACCGGATCAATGCCCGCAATACTTTTGAAACGCTGCTTTCCTTGGGAGCGATTCCCATCGTTAATGAAAATGACACGATTTCCACCTATGAGATCCGTTTTGGAGACAATGATACCTTGTCCGCTATTGTGACTGCTTTGGTAGAGGCGGATCTTCTGATCCTGCTTTCCGATATTGACGGATTGTTTACGGATGACCCGAACAAGAATCCGAATGCAGAGTTTATAGAATATGTAGACCATATTGACCGGGATCTGGAGAAGATGGCGAAGGGAGCGGCAAGCGATGTGGGAACCGGAGGAATGTCCACCAAACTGTATGCGGCGCAGATTGCCACGGCGTCCGGCGCCGAGATGATCATTGCCAACGGGCAGGACATGGGAGTTATTCACCGGATCATGGACGGAGAGCCCATTGGAACTCTGTTTAAAGAGAACCGGACAGAAGATTTTTATCTGATTGACTATCTGGAAGAGGATTGACGGAGAGTATTATATGACGGAAGAAAAGATTGCAAGGATCAATGAACTGGCACGCAAGGCCAAGGCGGAAGGGCTGACAGAGCCGGAGAAGAAGGAACAGCAGCTCCTGCGCCAGGAATATCTGGCAGATATCCGCAGGAATCTGAGAAGCCAGCTGGATCAGATCGATATGGTTGAGGCAGATGGAAGTATCGTGAATCTGGGGGAAAAATATGGACATGCTGGGAAAAAAGGAAATTAGAGCGGAAGTAAAAAAAAGACGGCGGGAAGCGGATGAAGAGACGCTGCATGAAAAAAGTCTGCAGATCCTTGACCGTTTCAGGCAGATTGCCGCTTATAGAGATGCTTCTTTGCTGCTGGCCTATGTGGACGCAAAAAGGGAAGTGGAAACCCGACTTTTGATGCGCGGCGCATGGAATGACGGCAAGAAAGTGGCTGCGCCAAGAGTAGACGGGAACGGTATCATGCATTTTTATTATCTTCATAGTCTGGAAGATCTGGAGCCTGGAGCTTTCGGTATCATGGAGCCGCGGACCGAGTGCCCTCTCTGCGAACCGGAAAAAGGTCTCCTTTTGATGCCCGGAGTGGCGTTTGACGAACAATGCCATAGAGTGGGATATGGAGGCGGATATTATGACCGGTACCTGGAAAAACATCCGGGTCTGATACATATTGCGCTGGCGTTTGAATTTCAGATTTTTCCGGAAGTACCGTCGGAAGAGCATGATATCCGTCCTGAGATGATCGTAACAGAAAACAGAATATTGGGAAGGGAGATCAAGGAATGAGAACACTGGACGAAATCGGAATCTGCGCGAAAGCGGCGGAACCAGCGCTTCGCGTCCTGAATACAGGAAAAAAAGATGAAGCGCTGCTGGGTGTGGCGGAAAAATTGCTGACAGAAGCTGCATATATCCTGGAAGCAAATGAGAAAGACGTGTTGCGCGCAAAAGAAAACGGCATGAAACCGGCTCTTGTGGACCGCCTGATGCTGAACCAGAGCCGGATCGAAGGTATGGCGGAGGGGATCCGCCAGGTGGCGGCGCTGCCGGATCCGGTGGGAGAAGTGCGTTCTATGAAACAGCGCCCTAATGGTCTGCTGATCGGCCAGAAGAGAGTCCCGCTGGGGGTGATCGGAATTATTTATGAGGCACGTCCCAATGTGACAGCGGATGCGTTCGCACTTTGCTTTAAAGCCGGAAACGTGGTGATTCTGCGAGGCGGCAGTGACGCTTTTTACTCTAATCTGGCTATTGTGGAAGTAATCCGCGCGGCTCTTAAGGAACACAAAGTTCCGGAAGACGCCATTCAGCTGATCGAAGATACCAGCCGTAAGACGGCTCAGGAATTCATGAAGATGGACCGCTATGTGGATCTGCTGATTCCTAGAGGCGGCGCAGGGCTGATCCGCAGCGTACTGGAAAACAGCCGTATTCCTGTTATCGAGACAGGTACGGGAAACTGCCATATTTTTGTGGACGAGAGCGCGGATCTTTCCATGGCTGTTTCTATTATCTTCAATGCGAAGACTCAGAGAATCGGCGTATGCAATGCCTGCGAATCCCTGGTGGTGCATGAAAAAATATTGGACCGCCTGATGCCGGCATTGAAGAAGAAGCTGGATGAAAAACAGGTAGAGATCCGCGGCGATGAAAAAGCGGCCGCCGCAGTGGATGGAGTGGTTCTCGCCACGGAAGAAGACTGGGGAACAGAATATCTGGACTACATCCTGTCTGTAAAGACCGTGGGGAGCATCGATGAAGCGATCGCCCATATCAACCGTTACAATACGGGCCATTCGGAAGCCATCATCACGTCGGACTACGCGAACGCGCAGAAATTTTTAAATGAAATTGACGCGGCAGCGGTCTATGTGAATGCCTCCACCCGTTTTACCGACGGATACGAATTCGGGTTTGGCGCGGAGATCGGCATCAGCACCCAGAAGCTGCATGCAAGAGGACCTATGGGGCTGGAAGCATTGACTTCCTATAAATATATTATCTATGGAAATGGACAGATTCGATGAGAGTAATAGCAGGTACGGCCAGAAGTATGCCGTTAAAAACCGTGAAAGGGATGGATACCCGACCTACTACGGATAAGATAAAAGAGACATTGTTCAATGTGCTGCAGACAGATGTTCCGGGGAGCCGTTTCCTAGATCTGTTCAGCGGCAGCGGAGCGATTGCGGTGGAAGCCCTCAGCAGAGGCGCAGAACATGCCGTGCTGGTGGAACAGAATCCGGGAGCGGTAGAATGTATTAAGGAAAATCTGACGTTCACAAGGCTGATGGACCGGGCAGAGATTCATAAATGCGACGTGATGACGGCGCTTTATCGCCTGGAGGGGCAGAAACCCTTCGACATTATTTTTATGGATCCCCCCTATAACCAGGGGCTGGAACGTCAGGTTCTGTCATACCTTGCAGACAGTACCCTGGCGGATGAATATACCGTGCTGGTGGTGGAAGCATCGCTGGAAACAGATTTTTCCTGGCTTGACGGGCTGGGATATCACGCTTATAAGACTAAAAAGTACAGAACGAACCAGCACCTTTTCCTTCAGAAAAATTCATGACAGGGAAAGAGCAGACGGTTCGGAAAGGATAACAAATGATTCGTGCAATTTATCCCGGGAGCTTTGACCCGGTAACCCTCGGCCACCTGGATATCATCAACAGAGCTTCGCGGACAGTAGGCGAACTGATCGTCGGCGTGTTGAATAATGGCGGAAAAACTCCGTTGTTTTCCATCGAAGAACGTGTTAATATGTTAAATGAAGTGACCAGGGATCTGCCTAATGTAAAGGTAATGTCTTTTTCCGGGCTTCTGGTAGATTTTGCCAGGCATACACAGGCGACCGTGATTGTACGCGGTCTGCGGGCCATATCGGATTTTGACTATGAGCTGCAGATGGCGCAGACGAACCGGAAACTGAACCCGGACGTAGATACTATGTTTCTGGCCACAAGCCTGGAATATGCTTATCTGAGTTCTACGACAGTAAAAGAAGTCGCCAGCTTTGGAGGCGACTTGCGGGAATTTGTCCCGGAGTGTATTATCGGAGAGATCCGGCAGAAGATACAAGAGCAAGGATAGCTTATGCAGGGCGGGGAATCTGAAAATAGAATGGAGAATGTAGTATGGGTAACAGCCGTATAGAGCAGATAATTGAAGAGATTGAAGACTATATTGATACCTGTAAAGGACCGCTTCTGGGTTCTTCAGATAAGATTGTAGTAAACCGGGAACGGATGGAGGAACTGCTCCGGGAACTCCGTCTGAAGACGCCGGAGGAGATCAAGCGGTATCAGAAGGTATTGGCAAATAAAGACGCGATCCTGGCAGACGCCCAGGCGAAGGCGGACGCGATCATCGCCCAGGCCAACATCCAGAACCAGGAGCTGGTCAATGAGCATGAGATCATGCAGCAGGCGTATGAACAGGCCAATCAGGTAATCGAAATGGCTACCAGTCAGGCCCAGGAAATTCTGGACAACGCCACCAGGGACGCCAACGAGATCCGGCTGGGAGCGATCCAGTATACAGACGACATGCTTGCCAATCTGCAGAATATGGTACAGAACCTGGTGGATTCTTCCAACAGCCGCTATGAAGCCATGATGAATAATTTCCAGGATTTTTATAATGTGATTACCAGCAACCGTGCAGAACTGGCGCCGCAGACGAATACAGAAAAGTCAGAAGAAGAGCCGGAAGAAGAATGATCAGACGGCCCTTCAGCCAGTCCCGTACGCTGAGCGGGCTTCCGGAGAGCACGCTTTGAGTCTGGGCGCAGATACATAGTCCGCCGAAAGCGGCGCAGGCACAGGCAAAGGCATTCTTCCAGACCGCAGAAAGCCCTTCGGCGCTGCAGATCCGATCGATGCCGCTGCTTACTTCCAGCAGGGCGCTAAGGAAGATCTGAACCGGTCCCGGTATGGGAAGCAGGCTCAGAAACTGTGCAAAAATCGTAAAAAGCATGATATATCCGCCCAGGCGGGTGACAGTGGTGAATCCGTCCATGATACAGGTATCCAGCATCGGAAAATTCAGCCGGTGTATGGCTGCCTGTTCTTTTTTTTCATGATCAGAAGGAAAATGAAAAAAAGGCCGGCTGAAGACGCCATATAGAACAGGAAGGGAATAAAACAACAGAAACAGTCCCCAGGGAGGCGCCGCATAGCCCAGCCTCATGGCGCAAAGGTAATTCAGGAAAAATGCAGGACTGACGTTATTGCAGAATCCCAGCAGATAGCGTCCTTCCTCGGGGGAGATGTGCCCGCTTTTTACCAGGTCCGCATCAACTTTTGCGCCCATGGGGAATCCGCATAGAAAACCGGTCAGCACCACGTAGCATCCGGATTCGGAAATATGAAAGATTTTTTTCAGGAATGGAGCGTAAGCCCGGTTCAGCACATGAAACAACCCTGTATGTACCAGCAGTCCGGACAGAATCAGAAAAGGCAGCAGGGAAGGCAGGACAGAGGTATACCATAGATTCAGACCCCGTGCGCATCCGGCAGCGATTAATACGGGATGGGTAAAGACCAGAACCAGTATGGCACTGACTGTAAAGACGAAAAGTATCTTTTTCAAAAAGCCACCATATAATGAATTGATTCTTTACAGTTTATGGGGCGGGCCGTAAAATATGAGTCAAATCCGGCAGATTGCTTTACATCTTACCGCCGTTTTGTTTCTGGCATGTCTGATCCAGGGAGAACTGGCCTGGATCAGCGAACTTCCCGGCAGCCGTATGCCGGAAGAGCAGAATGACGCGGATATATTTCAGGAGTACCAGCTGGCAATGGAATCTGTATGGGAAGAGCTGGAATGGTTTCCGGTTCCATTGTCAGATACAAATCCGCAGGCGGAAGTGGCGTTTGAAAACTCATGGATGGCAGAGCGTAATTATGGAGGCAAGCGGCGGCATGAAGGCACAGATCTGATAGCCTCTATAGAACAGGCAGGATATTATCCGGTTGTCAGCATCACAGACGGAACTGTGGAGAAAGTAGGATGGCTGGAAAAGGGAGGATGGCGCATCGGAATCCGTTCCCGGAACGGGAATTACTTTTATTATGCCCATCTGCACTCTTATGCTTCTGACTGGAAGGCAGGGGATACGGTTCAGGCGGGAGAGCTCCTGGGATATATGGGAGACTCCGGATACGGGCCGGAAGGAACTACCGGACAATTTCCTGTGCACCTGCATCTGGGCATCTATCTTCCGTTGGGAGCGGATCAGGAGACGGCGATCAATCCATACTGGATGCTGTGTTATCTGGAAGACAGAAAGCTCGTATATGCGTATTAGGCGGTTGACAAACCGATTTTCAATGATTATAATGAGCCTGTAATTAATTAAAAAATGCGTTGATGAGACAAGTAAGCTGCCGGAACTGTGCCAGAGAAGGGCGGGAAAGCTGGAAACGCCCCCACAGAAAGTATGCTGAAGACCAGCTCGGAGCGGCCCTAATCCGGCCCGGTGACTCCGTTATCGTCAGAATGAAGCGGCTTGTCCGGTGTTTTTCCGGACAGCAAAAAGGGTGGAACCGCGATATGAAAGATCGTCCCTTTCTGTCAGAGATGGCAGGAAGGGTTTTTTGTTGCAGAAAAACAGAAACGGCCCATGTCAGAGTGATGATTAAAAAATGAAAAGGAGTGTAAAGAGAATGAAAGTAACGTTAAAAGACGGCTCCGTGAAGGAGTACGATAAGAGCATGTCCGTGTACGACATTGCGCTTGATCTGAGTGAAGGCCTGGCACGCGCGGCGTGTGCAGGAGAAATTGACGGCGAGGTGGTAGATATCCGCACTGTGGTAGACAAAGACTGCCATCTGAATATCCTGACGCTGAAGGATGAAAAAGCCCTGCCGGTACTGCGGCATACCGCCAGCCATGTGATGGCGCAGGCAGTGAAACGCCTTTATCCGGGGGTAAAACTGGCGATCGGCCCGTCTATAGCCGATGGTTTCTACTATGACATGGAGTTTGAGACCCCTCTGACTTCAGATGATTTCGGTAAGATCGAGGCGGAAATGAAAAAGATCATCAAAGAGAACCTGGAGATTGTCCGGTTCACAAAGCCGCGTGCGGAAGCGATCGCTTTTATGGAGGAGAAAGGAGAGCCGTATAAGGTAGAACTGATTCAGGATCTGCCGGAAGATGCCGAGATCAGCTTTTATCAGCAGGGAGAATTTGTGGATCTTTGCGCGGGACCGCATCTGAAGAGTACCAAGGACGTGGGAAAAGCATTCAAGATCATGAGCCTGGCAGGCGCTTACTGGAGGGGGGACGAGCACAATAAAATGCTCACCCGTCTGTACGCAACCGCTTTCCCGAAAAAAGAAGAGCTGGAAGCCTACATTACCATGATGGAAGAGGCAAAGAAAAGGGATCACAGAAAGCTGGGCAGAGAGCTGGGACTTTTCATGATGCATGAGGCAGGCCCCGGATTCCCGTTCTTCCTTCCCAAAGGAATGGTCCTGAAAAATACGCTGCTGGATTATTGGAGAGAGATCCATAAAAAAGCCGGTTATGTGGAAGTGTCTACGCCGGTGATCCTGAACCGCAGTCTCTGGGAGACTTCCGGTCACTGGGATCACTATAAAAATAATATGTATACGACGGTAATCGACGGAGAGGATTACGCGATCAAACCTATGAACTGTCCGGGCGGCGTGCTCGTGTACGCGTCCGAGCCCCGTTCTTACAGAGATCTTCCTATCCGTATGGGAGAACTGGGACTGGTACATCGTCATGAAAAATCCGGACAGCTCCACGGACTTATGCGTGTGCGCTGCTTTACTCAGGATGATGCCCATATCTTCATGACGCCGGATCAGATCAAGGATGAGATCAAAGGCGTGGTCGCGCTGATCAATGATACTTATTCTCTGTTCGGTTTCCAGTACCATGTGGAGCTGTCCACCCGGCCGGATGATTCCATGGGAAGCGACGAAGACTGGGAGATGGCGACAGACGCGCTTAGAAACGCCCTGGATGAGCTGGAACTTCCGTATGTCGTCAATGAAGGAGACGGCGCATTCTATGGTCCGAAGATCGATTTCCATCTGGTAGACTGTATCGGCCGTACTTGGCAGTGCGGTACAATCCAGCTGGATTTCCAGCTGCCTCAGCGTTTTGAACTGGAATATGTGGGCGCCGATGGAGAGAAGCACCGTCCGATTATGATTCACAGAGTGGTTTTCGGATCTATTGAACGTTTTATCGGTATCCTGATCGAGCATTATGCAGGAGCATTTCCGACCTGGCTGGCGCCGGTACAGGTACGCGTACTTCCTATTTCCGAGAAGCATATGGCATACGCAAAAGAAGTGGAGAAAAAACTGAACGACGCAGGCGTGCGCGTGGAGCTCGATGAGCGCTCTGAGAAAATCGGATATAAGATTCGTGAAGCGCAGACTGCGAAGATCCCTTATATGCTGGTAGTCGGCCAAAAAGAAGAAGAAGACGGTACAGTTGCGGTGAGAAGCCGGGCTGCCGGAGATGAGGGCGCGAAAGTACTCGATGATTTTATCGCGGATATTTTGAAAGAGATAGAAACAAAAGAGAACAGGCAGGCCCAGCAGAAATAGATGCCAATGTTCTGCAAAGCAACAGTCAGCCTTGTCAATCAGATAAAAAAATGGTATGCTGTTAGTAGTCGAGACGACACACCATACGACAGGAGGCATTGCAGTGATTGAGGCAACGAGCTGCGGCGGTGTGGTTATATTTCGTGGCAAGATCCTGCTCTTGTATAAGAACTACAAGAATAAATATGAGGGCTGGGTACTGCCAAAAGGAACCGTAGAACCTGGCGAAGACTATCCTCAGACGGCAGCCCGGGAAGTCAGGGAAGAGACGGGAGTCGATGCAAGGATCGTCAAATATATCGGCAAGAGCCAGTATTCCTTCACTGTACCAGAGGATGTAGTGGAAAAGGATGTACACTGGTTTCTGATGATATCAGACAGTTATTACAGTAAGCCACAGCGCGAAGAATACTTTGTAGATTCTGGGTATTACAAATACCATGAGGCGTATCATCTGTTGAAGTTTCCAAATGAGAAACAGATTCTGGAAAAAGCGTATAACGAGTATATCGAAATGAAGAAAAATAATCTTTGGGGAAATCACAGATGAGAAAAGAGGTTGTTGGAAACAGCAGCCTCTTTTTCAGAAAAGGATGGAAAAATGAGATGGTATCGGGAACTGTATCTGGGCCCCACTGCGTCCCGGCATATTCACGGGATCCGCGAAAAGGCCGTAGAGGGCCGGATTATGGCAGGCGTATATTATATTACCCCTTCGTCGGCCGGAGAGGGTCTTTTGGATATATATCATAACGGGATGTTGAAGCAGCCGTTGTTTTCGCATCTGCAGTGTACAGATATTGTAGGCGTGGCATATGGAAAGCCGGAAGCGGCGGAGCTGGTCCGGGTAATCATAGAAGATATCTACCGGAAAACCGGAGGACTGGATGTCCGAAATTATTTCAAAGATCAGGATTTTGGGGAATACTAATGGTGCATATCATACTGTTGATTTTTAAAATAGCGGGGATTGTGCTTCTGTCTCTTCTGGGGATTGTGCTTCTGCTTCTTGGGGCGCTGCTGTTCGTGCCCGTCACATACCGGGTATATGCGAAAAAAGAAGAAAAGACCATAGTCCATGCTGTGGGCGGCTGGATGTTCCGGATGCTGTCGGTTCATTACAGGCTGGATGAAAACGGACAGGATATAGTACTTCGGATTTTGGGGATTCCTGTATACCGTCCGGGAGCGGAAAACCAACCGGGCAGATCTTCCCGAAAGAAGAAAAAACAAAAGAGACAAAAAAGAGCAGCTTCGCCGCGTAAACAGCCGTCAGAGCAAAAGTCAAAGCCCGCCGAGGAGCAACAGTCGGAGCAACAGTCAGAAACTGTTATTGAACAGGTGTTGGAGAATAGGCCAGGATCGGCGCCGGCAGCCGTGTCCGGACCGAAACGTGCGGAGGACACGGATAAGAAAGGAGTTTTTGCCAGACTTGTCTATGCAATCCGAAGGATCTGTGATAGAATCAAATCTATATGGAATGCGTGCAGAAAAATTCCGCATACGATCCGGTCCCTGCTGGATCGAAAAGACCAGCTGCTGGAATTCTGGGATCTGGAAGAACACCGGAGAGCAAGAGAAGCGCTTTGGAAAGAATTCCTCTATCTGAGAGACAAAATCCGTCCCAGAAAAATCCGCGGACATATCCATTTTGGATTTGAAGACCCGGCTATGACCGGGATCTGTATGGGGGCAGCCAGCGTTCTTTACGCATGGTATCCGGAAAAATTTGAACTGAGACCGGATTTTGACCGGCAGATTCTGGAGGGAGAGATATTTTTCCGTGGAAAACTTCGGCTTTACGTCCTGTTGCTGATCGGCCTGCGAATCTGGTTTAACCAGGATATCCGTCTGATGTATGCGCACTGGAAAGAATTATAGGAGGTTCTTATGAGCGAAAAGAGCATGAACAACAATTTTGAATCTACAGTATCCTCTCTGTTCAACGGGATGGATCATTTTATCTCCAGCAAGACAGTGGTAGGAGATGCCATCACAGTGGGGAATACCATCATACTTCCTCTGGTGGACGTCACCTTCGGAGTAGGCGCGGGAGCCGCGTCCAGTGATAAAAAGAATAACGGAGGCGGAGGCCTGGGAGGAAAGATCTCCCCCAGCGCCGTACTGGTAATCAAAGACGGCAATATCCGTCTGGTTAACGTCAAGAATCAGGACGCAGTGACCAAGGTGCTGGATATGATCCCGGATTTTGTGGACAAATTCACTTCGGGAAAGAAGTCAGATCCGGAAGTGGACAAGGCGGTAGATGACATTCTGCACGGAGAAGATTAACGATCTGTTAAGAAATATATAAATGCATAAAAACAGTTGCACACTTTAACTATAGATGATATCGTTGATTCAACAATTATATACAAAGGAGATTGTGTTATGTGGAAACAACGGAGTGTTGCACTGGGGCTTGTATTTAGTATTATTACCTGCGGCATCTACGGGCTGTATTGGATGGTATGTCTGACCGAGGATACTAATACAGCGGCGGGAGAAACAGGAACGTCAGGTGTGATGGCGCTGATCTTTACCATTATCACCTGCGGTATCTATGGATTGTACTGGGCATACAGATGCGGGGAAAAACTGGATAAGGCGAAGACTGTGAGAGGAATACCGGCTTCTAATGGAGGGGTGCTTTATCTGATCCTGTATATCTTCGGCGGTGTGATCGCGTATGCGCTGATCCAGCATGAGTTGAACAAACTGGCGGAAGCGTGATGATTTATAAGAGAGGACTGAAAGTTCTGGCTGTGTTTGCGCTTTCAGCCGGATATTATCTGTTCCTGAGATATACCGGAGTGGGCATTCCCTGTCTGTTCCGGTACTTTTTTCATATGGAATGTCCTGGATGCGGCGTCAGCCGCATGATTCTTGCCATATCCAGAGGGGAATTCAGAGAAGCATTTTTATCCCACCCGGTATTGTTCTGCTGGAGCCCGTTTTTGCTGTGGATCATTGTAAAGAATATCGCTGCATATTTGTACGGAAAGCCGGTTTCCCTGCATAAATGGGAACAGGCGGGAATGATTTTGCTTTTGATATCCTTGGCAGGTTTTTTCGTGTGGAGAAATCATTTATTGTATTTCTTAGGATAACAGAATGAAAGTTCGTCCATATTTCGTCAAAAATATGAAAATTTTACTTGCAAATCGGATGAACTTCTGATAGAATAACAGAAGTTGTGAGTCTGCAAGGCTCAAATAAGCCTAAGGAGGTGCAATGATGGCTAAGTGTGCAGTTTGTGACAAGAGTGTTCACTTTGGAAACAATGTGAGTCATTCCCATAGAAGATCCAACAAAATGTGGAGATCCAACGTGAAGTCCGTGAAAGTGAAAGTGAACGGCGGAGCAAAGAAAATGTATGTATGCACTTCTTGCTTAAAATCCGGTAAAGTAGAGAGAGCTTAACCGGCTGTGATATGATCGAAGATGCAGGGTGGAGCTGCCGCGTATGCGGTGGCTCCGCTTTTTATACCCGCTGCCCGGCTGCTCAGCAGCTGAAATAACAAAGATATCCGCAGATCAAAAAGACAGCGGAGAGCAGAATCCGGATAAAGAAGTTTTCTTCCGGAAGAAACAGTGTGAGAAAAATACCGAGTCCGATCCAGAACAGGACAAACCCTACCGTTTTTTTCATAATTGCTTTACCGTCCTGTCTTTTATTCTAAATATATGCAGGAAAAATGAAAAAAGCAAAATTTTATTTCTTTTTTACAGTTATTAGGGTATAATAAATATTGATTATGCAGATTAGCTGGGAGGTATTTGTATGCAGGGACAGATTAATACAGACCTTGGAAGTATTTTGATTGACGCCGACGTGGTTGCCACTTATGCGGGTTCTGTGGCGCTTGGCTGCACTGGCATCGTTGGAATGGCATCGTTGGATATGCGCGACGGGATCATGAAACTGTTGAAAAAAGACAGTATAAAAAGGGGTATCGAAGTCGCGATCGAAGACAATGAGATTTATCTGGCATTTCATGTCATTGTGGCTTACGGGGTGAATATTCCGGTGGTTTCTGAAAATCTGATTGATTCCGTGAAATATCAGGTAGAAGAATTTACCGGTATGAAGATCGGCAAGATCGACATCTTCGTGGAAGGTGTAAGAGTGATAGATTAGTGAGGGAGGATCTTAATTGTGATTAAGACGATCGATGCCCGGATGATCGCGAAGATGTTTCTGGGCGGTGCAAAAAATCTGGAATCAAAAAAAGAATGGATTAATGAATTAAATGTATTTCCAGTGCCGGACGGAGACACGGGAACCAATATGACGCTGACGATCACTGCCGCAGCGGCAGAAGTAAATGCTTTGCCGGATCTGAATATGGAGAGCCTTTCCAAGTGCATCTCTTCAGGATCTCTGCGCGGTGCGAGAGGCAATTCCGGCGTGATCCTTTCTCAGCTGCTCCGTGGGTTTACCAAAGGGATTAAAGAGCATGACGAGCTGGATGTGATCGATCTGGCAAACGCCATGCAGAAAGCGGTGGAGACGGCATACAAGGCGGTGATGAAGCCGAAGGAAGGAACAATCCTGACTGTGGCAAAAGGCGCCGCCAATAAAGCTGCTGAATTAGCGCAGACAGAGGAAGACATTGAAGAATTCTGTATACAGATTCTGGCAGAAGCAGAGTCGGTTCTGCAAAAAACGCCGGACATGCTCCCGGTCCTGAAAGAAGCAGGCGTGGTGGATTCCGGCGGACAGGGACTGGTAGAAGTACTGCGCGGAGCACTGGATGCGCTTCAGGGAAAAGAGATCGACTATGCATTTGAAGCTCCTAAAAAAGAAAGCGCAGTGAAGATCAGCCCGCAGACGGAAGCGGATATCAAATTTGGATATTGTACAGAGTTCATCATCATGCTTGAGAAACCTTTTGATGAGAAGACAGAGATGGATTTTAAAGGATTCCTGGAATCCATCGGCGACTCGATCGTAGTCGTGGCCGACGATGATATCGTCAAGGTGCACGTACATACGAACGATCCCGGACTGGCCATCCAGCGGGCGCTTCAGTATGGCGGGCTGTCACGCATGAAGATCGACAATATGCGTTTGGAACATGAAGAAAAGCTGATCAAGGATGCTTCCAGGATCGCAGCAGAGGATAAGAAAAAGAAGGAAGAGTCTATCGTCGCACCGGAGAAAGGGCCGCACAAAGAGATGGGATTTATTGCTGTGTCGGCAGGCAAGGGTCTTGGTGAAATCTTCCAGAGCCTGGGCGTGGACTACCTGATCGAGGGCGGTCAGACTATGAATCCCAGTACTGAAGATATGCTGGAAGCGATCAGCCAGGTAAACGCGGATAATATCTTCATTCTTCCTAATAATAAGAATATTATCCTGGCAGCCAATCAGGCCGGGTATCTGACCAAAGATAAGAAGATCTACGTGATTCCTACCAAGACGGTTCCGCAGGGTATCACTGCCATGATCAATTATATTCCGGAAGAGACACCGGAACAGAACGAGGCCCGTATGCAGAGTGAGATTCTGAACGTGAAGACCGGTCAGGTGACTTATGCGGTGCGGGATACGAAGATTGATGAGAAAGAGATCCATGAAGGAGATATCATGGGGATCGGAGACGCAGGGATTCTCTCAGTAGGAAAAGATATTGTGGATACGGCTCTGGATATGCTGGATCAGATGGTAGACGACGAGACAGAGATTATCAGCGTTTACTATGGTGCAGAAGTAGAAGAGTCCCAGGCGAAAGAGCTGGGACGCAGGGCAGGAGAGAGATATCCTCATGCGGAGGTAGAAGTGCATAATGGCGGGCAGCCTGTCTACTATTATGTAATATCAGCAGAATAACCGATGGAATGAGAAAGGCGCAAAGATCCCACGTGTATGCGTGGTGTCCTGCGCCTTTTTAAGTGGAGGAATTATGGAGCTTCAGGATACCATTACCAGCCTGAAAGGCATAGGCGAGAAGAAAGCCGTACCCTTTGCAAAAGCAGGGATTCATACGATAGGAGACCTGCTGCAGTATTATCCCAGATCTTATGATACGTTTGAGGAGCCCGTACCGGGACGCATGCTGGAAGAAGGAACCCGGTGCTCGGTCTACGCCTGTGTGCTGTCGGTATCCGGCATCCGGCGTTTCCAGAGATATCAGATCTTTACTGCACAGCTGCAGACGGAGGACGGGGTGGTCATTCAGGCGGTATGGTTCAATATGCCTTTTCTGCGGAAATCTTTTCCCGCCGGCAGCCGCTATATCTTTCGCGGGAACGTCAGCAAAAGAAAAGAACAGTGGAGGATGGAACAGCCGGAACATTTCACGCTGGACGCCTATGAAAAAATGAGGCACATCATGCAGCCCAGATATCCGCTGGTCTCCGGCCTGACGGGACATATGGTCTCAAAAGCGGTGAAGCAGGCGCTGGATAGCGGGATGGTCTATGTTCCGGAATATCTTCCAGAGTCTGTCCGGGAAAAATACGATCTGGAAAAGGAATGGGACGCGCTTAAAGGCGTTCATTTCCCGGGTGAAGAAAAGCAGATGCTCCGGTGCAGGAAGCGCCTGGTTTTTGATGAATTTCTGCTGTTCATCCTTGCTCTGCGCAGATTGAAAGAGAGCGGCGGGGCGCTCGCATCGGAAGTGCAGATGGTGGAGACCGCCTATACGGCCCGCCTGACAGAATCGCTTCCCTATGAATTGACCGGAGCGCAGAAACGGGTATGGAAAGAAATACTGGGAGATATGACTTCCTCAAAAGTCATGAACCGTCTGGTTCAGGGAGACGTAGGATCCGGCAAAACGATTCTGGCCGTGCTGGCTCTGATCACGGCCGGATGCAACGGATATCAGGGCGCGATCATGGCGCCGACGGAAGTCCTGGCAAAACAGCACTATCAGTCCATATCTCAGTTGTTCCGGGCGCACGACATTCCGCTGAGGCCCATCCTTCTGACCGGTTCCATGTCCGCGAAAGAGAAAAGGGCGGCTTATGAAGAGATACAAAGCGGAGAGGCGCAGATCATTGTGGGTACTCACGCTCTGATACAGGAAAAGGTGGTGTACCACCGACTGGGGCTGGTAGTGACGGATGAACAGCATCGGTTTGGCGTGCGCCAGAGAGAATCTCTGGCAGAAAAGGGGTGCTTTCCTCATGTGCTTGTCATGAGCGCGACTCCGATCCCCAGAACATTGGCGATTATCGTCTATGGAGATCTGGACATATCAGTGGTGGATGAGATGCCGGCGGACCGTCTTCCGATCAAGAACTGTGTGGTGGACGAGTCTTACCGGCCCAATGCTTATCGTTTTATAGAAAAAGAAGCGTCCAAGGGGCATCAGATCTATATTATCTGCCCTATGGTGGAGGAGAATGAAGAATTAGAACTGGAGAATGTCACGGATTATGCCGGAAAATTGGAAAAGATTTTTCCGCAGTTCCAGGTTGCCTGTCTTCATGGCAGAATGAAGCCCAAAGAAAAAAATGAAATTATGGAACGTTTTGCCGAAGGACAGATTCAGATACTGGTTTCTACGACCGTGATTGAAGTGGGAATCAATGTTCCCAACGCTACAGTTATGATGGTGGAAAATTCGGAGCGCTTCGGGCTGGCGCAGCTTCATCAGCTCCGCGGGCGCGTGGGCAGGGGAAAAGCTCAGTCCTATTGCATCTTCATGACCGGCAGCAAAAGTAAAGAAACAAAGAAAACGAAAAGACCTATTGTTAAATGGAATTACATATTTTTCAAGTGCTATTGGCGTAT
>CALWDO010000023.1 GCA_944376715.1 uncultured Lachnoclostridium sp.
GTGATCATAAGCGTCGTCAGTCTGTCCCGGTTGACAATCATATCCGTAGTCTCCAGCACTTTCGCCGCCGTCTTGGGATCCAGCGCCGCCGTATGCTCATCCAGAAGCAGCAGCTTCGGCTTTTTCAGCGTCGCCATCAGGAGAGTCAACGCCTGTCTCTGACCGCCGGAAAGCAGTCCCACTTTGGTGGTCAGACGGTTCTCCAGTCCCAGGCCCAGCTTGGACAGCATCTCTTTATACGCTTCCCGTTCATGGTTCTTAATCCCGCTGCGCAGGGTTCTCACCGTACCCCGGCGAAGCGCCAGAGCCAGGTTTTCTTCAATACCCATCGTTGCCGCGGTACCGTTCATGGGATCCTGGAACACACGTCCCAGAAATGCCGCGCGTTTATGTTCTGAAAGTTTCGTCACATCCTGCCCGTCGATGATGATCTGTCCCCGATCCACCGGCCATACGCCGGCGATCGCATTCAGGAGAGTAGATTTTCCGGCGCCGTTTCCGCCGATGACCGTAACAAAATCCCCGTCTTCCAGAGTCAGGCTTACATCATCCAGCGCTACTTTCTCATTCACCGTTCCGGGATTGAATGTTTTGGATATATTCTTAATCTCCAGCATCTACTGTTTCCCTCCCCTTTTTACCGGTTTTGAAAAATATCTGCTCTTCCAGGTAGGAATGGCAAGGAAGATCGCCACAACTACTGCCGACAGAAGTTTCAGCAGGTCTGTATCGATACCCATCCAGATCACTACCTGCACCACCAGATAATAAATGATGGATCCAAAGGTCACTCCCAGCAGCCGGAAACCGAAATTGTGGAAGATCTTGCCGAAGATCGCCTCTCCGATGATCACGGCAGCCAGACCGATCACGATAGCTCCGCGTCCCATGTTGATATCCGCGAAGCCCTGATACTGGGACAGCAGCGCTCCGGAGAGAGCTACCAGACCGTTGGACAGCATCAGGCCCAGTACACGGCAGAAATCTGTATTGATTCCCTGTGCTCTGGCCATCCGGTCATTGCATCCCGTGGCACGCAGAGAACATCCCAGCTCTGTTCCGAAAAACCAGTACAAAACGAGAATCAGCAGCACAATAGCCACTGCCACGATCAGGATCGTATTCTGCCAGACAGGCACATCCCGGATATAACGCAGGGATACAAGCAGGTCATATTTATCCACATTCACCGCCTGGTTGGATTTGCCCATGATCTTCAGGTTGATGGAATACAGCCCCAGCTGTGTCAGGATACCGGACAAGATCGCCGGAATCCCCATAAACGTATGTAACAGGCCGGTCGCCAGACCCGCCAGCATGCCCGCCAGCGTTCCCGCCAGCATCGCCACCCAGATATTCTGCCCGCTCATCAAAGTCATGATGCAGACTGCGCCTCCGGTACATAAAGTACCGTCCACGGTCAGGTCGGCGATATCCAGGATCCGGTAAGTGATATAGACGCCGATCGCCATAATCCCCCAGATCAGTCCCTGCGCAACAGCTCCCGGCAGGGCGTTCACCAAACTCATAATATTCATCTTTCTGTCACCTCATCCGGTATTTCCTTTTCACGCAAACAGCGAGAGAGGAATCCTCCAGTCTCGCTGCAGCCTTACATATGCCGTATGAACTGCGAAGAACAAAAGTCCTTCGCAGTCCGTCAAATCAATTATTCCGCTTCAATCGCCACGTAATCATCCGGGATCGTCACGCCAAGCGCTTCAGCGATCGTCGGATTGTATTTCTTTGTAAACTGCGGCGCGTACTCGATCGGCATATCCGAGATATTCTCCTCGCCGCTCAGAATACGTACTGCCATCTCACCGGTAGCCACGCCCAGATCATAGTAACTGATGGAAAGAGTCGCCACACCGCATCCGGAGCAGATACCTTCCTCGCCCGCGATGATCGGAACGCCTGCCGGCTGGCAGATATTATTGATAATCTCTGTATTTGCCGCCGCCGTATTGTCAGTCGGGATATAGATCACATCACTCTCATTTGCTGCGGTCGTTGCCACGCTGGACAGATCGTTGGAATCAGAGAAAGAATACTGCGTGCAGGTATAACCCATATCTTCCAGGTATCCCTGTACCGTATCCACCTGGTACTGGGAGTTTGCCTCTGCGGAGCAGTACAGAAGACCTACATTGGAAGCATCCGGGAACAGTTCGTTCAGCATAGCTGCCTGCTGATCCAGCGGAGCCAGGTCGGAAGTACCGGAAATATTTCCTCCTACAGTACCGTCAAAATCATCGATATCCAGCGCTACGCCATATTCTGTAACAGAGGTTCCCAGGATCGGAATCTCATTGGTGCCTGCCGCTGCCGCCTGCAGAGCAGCCGTAGCATTTGCCAGAATCAGATCCACATCATCAGATACAAAGCTGTTGATGATTGTAGAACAGGTATTGGAATCACCCTGTGCATTCTGCTCTTCAAAGGTAACCGCGTCGCCAAATGCTTCGGTCAGAGCATCCTTGAATCCCTGAGTCGCCGCATCCAGAGCTTCGTGCTGTACCAGCTGGCAGATACCTACTGTATAAGAACCTCCTGCGGAAGGAGTCTCTGCATCCTCTGCAGACGCAGTATCTTCTGCCGTATCTTCTGCAGCGGTACTCTCCTCTGCGGAAGTATCAGCCGTCGAATCTGAAGCGCTGTTTCCGCCGCATGCCGTCAGACCGACTGCCATGGTCATTGCCATCACAAGAGCCAAAATTTTTTTCATATCAATTCCTCCGTTTTCCTCTTCTATCGAGGACTGCTTCAGCAGTCTTTAAGATTATAGCGCTTTAACGCAAAAAAGTCAACAGGTTTATCAAAGGCCGCCTGTCCGTTTGTCAAACGCCGGACTGGCGGCCTGCAGCAATTCACTTATAATACTTTGCTCAGGAAATCAATCGTCCTGGGTTCCTTCGGATGAAGCAGCACTTCATCAGGCGTGCCTTGTTCCACAATGTAACCGCCCTCCATGAAGATCACGCGATTCGCCACTTCCCGCGCGAACCCGATCTCATGGGTCACAACCACCATGGTCATGCCTTCTCTGGCCAGTTCTTTCATAACTGCCAGAACCTCGCCTACCATCTCCGGGTCCAGAGCGCTGGTCGGCTCGTCGAACAGCATAATGTCCGGCTTCATCTCCAGGGCGCGTGCGATAGCCACGCGCTGCTTCTGGCCGCCGGAAAGCTGGCTGGGATACGCCTCTGCCTTGTCTTCCAGGCCTACGCGGCGCAGGAGTTTCAAAGCCTCTTCCCGGGCCTGCTCTTTTTTCATAATCTTCAAATGAACCGGAGCCAGCGTCATATTGTCCATCACATTCAGATGGTTGAATAAATTAAAGTGCTGAAATACCATGCCGATATTCTGGCGTACTTTATTGATATCTGTATGCTTATCGGTCACATCATGCCCGTCGATAACAATCTGTCCGCCTGTAGCGGTTTCCAACTGGTTCAGGCAGCGCAGCAGAGTGGATTTCCCGCTTCCGGAAGGGCCGATCAGGACAACCACCTCTCCTTCCTGAACGTCCAGGCTGATGTCCCGCAGAACTTCCAGTTTTCCGAAATTCTTTTTCAAGTTCGCCACATGAATCTTATATCCATTATCTGCCACGGTTCACCCTCCTCTCCACTTTCTTCGCAACCTTACTGAGAATTGTAATCACGACCAGATACATGACGCCGACAATTGCCCAGGTCTGGAGATTTTTAAACGTATTTCCCATGATCGTCTTTCCTACATTTGTCAATTCCGGGAACCCGATCACGGACAAAATAGAAGTATCTTTCAGAGTGATGATAAACTGGTTGATGATAGACGGAATCATCGTACGTACCGCCTGGGGGATCACAATCAGTCTCATGGCCGCCCCATAGGTCAGTCCCAGGCTCCGTCCTGCCTCCATCTGTCCCCGGTCTACGCTTTCGATACCTGCTCGGATGATCTCTGCCATATAGGCGCCGCAGTTCATGGACAAAGCTATTGTGCCCGCCTGCAAAGCGCTTAAGCGGAATCCGGTGATTCCCAGTCCCTGGATACCTGCGGGAATACCAAAGAAAATAAAATATGCCAGAACGATCAGAGGAACGCCGCGGACAGCATCCACGTAAACCGTCCCGATCATATTAAATACTCTGTTGTGCCCCACATTCATCAGTCCGAAAATCATACCGATGACTATGGCAAAAAGTAATGATAATAAGGTTAGAAGGAGCGTCTGCCCCAATGCGCGCAGCAGCATAGTGCCGTACACATTAATAATAGATAACATGGTTTCCGTTCTCCTTTCCCATCATATGTGCTGCGGATCCACTTGGCGAAATACTTCCTGTACTGTGGAAACCTCCGATACGGGCGCTTCCACAGTACAGGAAGCAGCCGTCCTGCGGCTGCTTCGCTGAAGCTGTCCAGATTTATTCGCCTAAGTAAGTTGCGATAATCTCATCATAAGTTCCATTCGCTTTAATGTCAGCCAGTCCGGCATTGAACATATCCAGCAGTTCCTGATTAGCCTCGTTCATGATCGCCATACCGTAAGGAGCCGGATCACTCTCCATGCCTTCTACGATTTTCAGGTCCAGTCCGCCGGTCTTGATGGAGTCAGCCATGATCGGTTTGTCTTCCACGCATGCATCTGCCTGGCCAAGAACCACTGCCTGGTACATAGTCGGTGAATCCTCATAAACATCTACGCTGAACCCGTATTCTTCCATCAGGCTGTTTGCGAATTTCGCGCCTTCTGTACCGTTCTTTACCGCAACAGTCTTGCCTTCCAGGTCCTCAAAGGAAGCGATATCGCTGTCGCTCTTTACCGTAAAAATCTGACTGGAATCATAGTAAGAATCTGAGAAGATCCATCCGGAAGCCTGTCTCTCTTCAGTAATGCTGGCGCCTGCCATAAGAGCGTCTGCCTGGCCTGCCTGAACTGCCGCTACTGCCGCATCCCATCCAAGGCTCTGAATCTCAATATTAAATCCCTGATCGGCAGCTACCGCATTGAGGATATCCACATCGATACCTACGAAGTCGCCATTCTCATCCGTAAACTCAAAAGGTCTGAAGACAGTATCCATGGCAATCACCCATGTCTTATCAGAAGAAGCTGTATCAGAAGCTTCTGTTTCCTCTTCTGCTGCATCTGTGCTTTCCTCTGCCGGTGCTTCCGTCGTCTCGTCTGCCGCAGCAGCGGAATCATCCGTGGTCTGTGTCGTAGAAGATCCGCAGGCCACTGCTGAGAATGCCATGCATGCAATCAGCGCCATTACCGTTAACTTTTTCATAATGTTCCTCTCCTTTTCTTCCTGCCTGAACAGGTTACTCACGCACAAAGGCGATGTTAACTGTAACACCGCCTTTGTGATACATTCACAGTATAAAGATTTCTCCGCCACTTGTCAAGAAAAAACAGTATAATTGTATACATGTATGTCCTGTACAATACACTGTTTTCCCCTGTGCCGGACTGTCTTTACAGGTCTTCCGCCGCGGCCAGCACCAGATTCACCGCTTTGTCGATTCCCAGCTTTTCTGTATTCAGGGTAATGTCATAATTCCTGGCATCCCCATAGGCCCTGTGCGTATAATATTCACAATAACGCTTTCTGGCATGGTCCGCCTCCCTGGCGTCCGCGCGGACTTGTTCCTGTGTGGCGTCCTTCATCATTCCGACCATACGCTCTACGCGCCACTGGAATCCTGCATGTACAAATACACGCAGGCAATGGTCAAACTCTGCCAGGATATAGTCGCTGTTCCGTCCTACAATAACGCAGCTTTCCTGATTGGCCAGATTCCGGATCGCCTCCATCTGGGCATTCCAGATCTCTTCATCCAGAGGTTTATTGTAAAAATCAAACAGACTCTGGGCGAACCCGAAACTGTTAGGCACCCGCTCATCCCAGCGGCGTACCTGCTCCGGATCCAGTTTGCCGCTGGCTACTGCGGTTTTCAGGATAATATCCCGGTCATAATAAGCGATTCCCAGCTCCTTGGCCACTCTGCGGCCGATCTCTCCGCCTCCCGCGCCAAATTCTCTGGCAATGGTAATGATTTTTTTCATACTCATACCTCCTGTTCTGCTTCCATCAGTTTCCGTCCCATCAGAACGCCCATGGCTGACGCCATCATAAGCCCTCTTGTCCATCCGGAAGAATCACCCAGGCAGTGAAGTCCCCGGATATTTGTATTCAGGTTCTGGTCCATCCGTACTTTATTGGAATAAAATTTCAGCTCCGGGCTGTACAGCAGAGTCTCGTCACTGGCAAATCCCGGCACCACTTCATCCAGCATCCGGATAAATTCGATAATGTTGGTCATCGCCCGATACGGCATGGCCGCTGTGATATCTCCCGCCACCGCGTCTTTCAATGTCGGTTTCACGTTAGACCGCGCCAGCTCCTCCTGCCAGGTCCTCTTGCCGTCCAGAATATCGCCGTAACGCTGCACCAGGATATGGCCGGCGCCCAACATATTGGTCAGCTCTCCCACCTTCTGCGCGTAAGCGATGGGCTGGTTAAACGGCTCGGTAAAATTGTGGCTGACCAGAATCGCCAGATTGGTATTTTCACTTTTCAGTTCCTTGAAGCTGTGTCCGTTGACCACCGCCAGGTTGTTGTCATAATTCTCCTGCGCTACAAAGCCTCCCGGATTCTGGCAGAAAGTACGTACTTTATTCTTCCAGGGTTTTGGATAGCCGATCAGCTTTCCTTCATACAGCACCTTGTTGACTATTTCCATCACTTCGTTGCGGCACTCTACGCGAACGCCGATGTCCACCGTTCCGGGACGATGGGCTATGCCATTTTCCGCACACACTTTTTCCAGCCAGTCAGCTCCCCGCCGTCCGGTGGCGATAACGATCTCATCGCCGAAGATCTCCTGTTTTCCTTCTTTTGTACAAATCCGTACGCCTGTGCAGACATCTCCATCCAGAATAATATTCTCGCATTCCGTCTCAAAGAAGATCTCCACGCCCTGATCCAGCAGATAATTCTGGATATTCAGATAAAGCTGCTGGGCCTTCTCCGTCCCCAGATGGCGGATGGGGCAGTTCACCAGGCGCAGACCCGCGCGGATCGCCCTTTTACGGATCTCTTTTACCTCATCCCCTTCGTAGATTCCCTCTACATGCTCATCCGCACCAAATTCCAGATAGATCTTATCTGTATAGTCGATCAGATCCTGAGCAAACTCTTCTCCAATCAAAGTCGGAAGTTCGCCTCCCACTTCACAGGACAGGCTCAGCTTTCCGTCCGAGAAAGCTCCTGCCCCGGAAAAGCCCGTCGTGATCATGCAGTTAGGCTTGCAGTTCATACATTTTCCGGTCTCTGCCTTAGGACAGTGGCGCTTATTCACCGGCTTTCCTTTTTCTATCATCAAAATCTTCTTCCGTGCTCCGTGACGCACCAGTTCCAGAGCGGTAAAGATACCCGCCGGGCCGGCGCCGATGATAATTACATCATACTTCAATAATAATACCTTCCTTTATTCAAAATCACTTTTCCAGACACAAGTGAAAGGACACCGCGCACTGCGATGTCCCCTCTGCCGTGCACTGCGTGCACATTA
Source organism: uncultured Lachnoclostridium sp. (assembly GCA_944376715.1). Lineage (GTDB taxonomy): Bacteria > Bacillota > Clostridia > Lachnospirales > Lachnospiraceae > Hominiventricola. Next base: position 7,570 of record CALWDO010000023.1, read on the forward strand.
TACCATACCTCATGAAAAAAAGCACGTATTCTTATGATTTTCCACGGACGGCATTCCACTGGTCTCTTCCCGCGATCATAGCGACGTCCACATGATAGCGGACAGACTCTCCCGGCTGCAAGATGGTGAGCCCGCCTTCCGCCCTCATGCGGTCTCTGCCGTCCGGATGGCAGTTGCCCGGCTCCAGACCCAATACATAATCCCGGCACCCCATCATCTTCCATTCTGTGAAATAGGGAAGGCTCTCAGGATCAAAGCGTATGACAAGCCCCTGATCGATGTCCGGATTATAGATCGCCGCAACCCCGTCCTTATCGAAGCTATGGAAATAACACTGTTCTTCGAATCCCGGCTGAGGAGGAAGCATCTTCATCCAGGTGTCCATGTCCTCGGCCGCATGCTCCGTCCTGGGTTTCACATCTGTCGAAGGTATATACACTTCTGACTTTTCAGAAAGCAGCGGATATCCCATATTCATGTGATACAGGATCATGGCCGGATATTCTGTATCTCCTTCATTCTCAATCACATCTTCCACATAGAAACTGTTTTCTTCCAGAGAACAGCCGACGGTCCTCTTCATCAGCAGCTTGTGGGCTCCCAGCGCCTGATCCTTGATCACCGCATGAAGACGGATCTCCTTCTCATCTTTCTCCCACCAGACCTGTTCCGCCGGAATGTTTCCCACTGTTCCATGAAGCGGCAGGCGTTCTCCCGCGTCGTCGCACGGAATACCCACGGCGTTTAACCCGCAGGTCGTCAGGAAACCTACTGTAAATGACTTCAGGAATCCATTCTCCACCCCGTCATAGTAAGCGGGAGCCACATAACCGCAGGCTGCGAAATGACTCATATTGAGTCCCCGGAAACTCAGGCGGGATATATCCGCACAGCGGTCCGCGGACACGGTAAACTCCAGACCTTTCCCGTTTCTCACCAGAAACAGGCGCATACCGTCGCCTTTTCCTCCTACCAGTCGATGCTCCTCTACTCCGGATACCTGACTTTCATGTCCTACATACGGACTGACCATAGATGATCTCCCCTTTCTTTTATACCTATACCAGCGGACGGACGGATTCGTACAGCCGCCGGTATTTTTCATAATATTTCTCATAGGCCTCATGCATTTCAGCTCTTGGCATATATGTATCTTTTTCTTTCAGCATGACGGACGCCGCCTCTTTCAGGTCGCGGAACACTCCCGCGGCAACACCCGCCAGCATGGCGCACCCGGTAGCGCCTGCTTCCGCGCTTCCCAGTGAAACCACCGGCAGATTCAAAATATCCGCTTTCATCTGCATCCACACGGCAGAAGCTGCTCCGCCCCCTGCGGCCCGCAGTTTCTGCGGCCGTATCCCTGCTTCTGCCAGCCTTTCCAGATTCAGCCGCATTTCGTATGTCACGCCTTCCATCATGGCGCGGTACAGATCCGACGCGTTGTGATCCAGGGTCAGGCCAACCACCGCGCCCTTCGCTCCTCCATCCATATAAGGCGTCCCGGAGCCCGCAAAATGAGGAAGCACCAGGATTCCGGTGGGCTCGTCCTTCATCCCTTCTTCCAAAAGATCATATACAGAACGTCCTTCCGCCTTCGCGCGTTTCTTCTCATCTTTCGCCAGATTATTGATAAACCAGGCGACCAGCGCTCCTCCTGAGAAAGTAAAGGCATAAGTCACATAACTTCCCGGGATCACGTAAGGCACGACTGCATACCCGCCATCGTAGATCCGGCGGTCTTCAGGTATCCCTTCAAATACCGGCGTAATGCATTCTACAGTCCCGGTCACATCCACAGCCCGGTCTGCCTTGAATACGCCGGAGCCCACCGCTGCCGCCGCCTGATCATGCACTGCCGGCACCAATAGGAGATCCTTTGGGAGTCCCAGTTTTTCCGCCATCTCCGGCCGTATCTTTCCAGCGGGTGTCCCGCTTGGTACCGGTTTTGAGAAAAGCCTGCTGTCGATCCCGGCCGCCTGAAAGATCTCCCGGCTCCAGTCCAAGGCGCGGATATCAAAAGCCATAGTTCTGGTGGCCAGAGAGTAGTCGATCACCGCGTTTCCGGTCAGCATATAGATAATATAATCTTCCATCAGCAGGATTTTCCGCACCCGTCCAAACTGTTCCGGACGGTGTTTTTTTACCCACATCAGTTTTGGCAGGCTGTACATGCTGTGAGGCGCCACTCCGGTGATATACTCCAGCCTTTCCTTTCCAAGTGCCGCTTCCAGTTCCCGGCATTCCTCCGCTCCTCTGGGATCCGTGTACAGCATGGCCGCGCGGACCGGCCGGTCTTCTTCATCCAGAAGCGCGCAGCTTTCCCCAAAGCTGGACACCCCGATGGCTTTCAGATCCGGATAATGGCTCCCTGCGTCTGACAGGACTTCGCAGACGCCTTTCCAGATATCTTCCGCCATCACTTCATGTTCACCGGTCTTCCGGGACACCGGATAATCCCGATATGTACGGTACAGATAATTACCATCTTCATCATAGACAGTCACCTTACACCCGGTGCTGCCTATATCAAGTCCCCCCAGTGCCATAAAATCCCCCCTTTTCTGTCATTCGTTTTCCGTCAAAGGCAGATGCTTACTCTGGCCGTCCAGCACACATTCCGTCAGACAATCATGCTCGTAAACCAGTTTCAAAGAAAAAAACGGCGCATCCCGGGTCAGAAGATCCAAAAAAACCCGGTCTCCTTCCCACAGGCTGAGCGTTCCCACCTCTTCTTTCGGCACCCAGCGAAGAATACCTTCCCGACAGTCCTCTTCCAGAGTACCCGTAAAAGCATCCGCGGTATACAGACACATATACTCCGTGGGACTTCCATCTGCGGAAAATGTGACGATTCCCCTGAATCTCCAGGATGTAAGGGTAAGCCCCGTCTCCTCTTTTACTTCTCTTAACAGACACTCTTCCGGGCTTTCCCCCTGTTCGAAATGTCCGCCGACTCCGATCCATTTTCCTTCGTTGATGTCGTGCTCTTTCTTGACCCGGTGCATCATCAGATATTTACCATCTTTTTCAATATAGCACAACGTGGTCATCGGACTTTTCATCCGTTTACCTCCTTTTGCATCTGCGTTTTGTGAATACAACTATTATAACTTACCAGCGTTCTGAAAGCAAGAAATCCTAATGATTCGGAACTTCCATCAAGTTGCCGATTTCCCGGTCTGACAATCCAAACCCAAAATTCAACACACGAACAGTAACTTTTTCTTGTCAGACCGTAAAATTTTTAATTCTCCGACGCCGCAAGCATAGTCTCCGCAAAGATCCCGTACCCCTTAGCCGGATCGTTGACGAACACATGCGTCACTGCTCCGACCAGTTTTCCATTCTGCAGTATGGGCGACCCGGACATTCCCTGGATAATCCCTCCGGTCAGTGCCAGCAGTTCCGGATCAGTCACCTGAAACACCATACCTTTATTCACATCATTTTCGTTAAGGCGGATCTCCTGGATCTGGATTTCATATTCTTTCAATTCTCCGGATACGGAACTTCGGATATATGCTTTACCCGGCACAATCTCCTGTTTAAACGCCACCTCCACGGGAGACGTCTGTATCTGCTGCCGGATCTGATAATCTGTTGTGCCGAATATTCCCGCCGGCGTATTTTTTGTAATATTTCCTCTCTCATGCCGCGCCGAATAAGTGATCATGCCGCTGATCTCTCCCGGCGCTCCCCGTTCTCCTTTGACAATCTCCAGAATGCTCGTATCGTAGAGAGAACCGCCGGAAACATCCAGCAGCTCTCCTGTATCCGTATCTGTGATGCCATGTCCCAGAGCTCCGAACTGCAGATCTTCTGTTACATAGGTCAGTGTCCCGATCCCCTGAATGTCATCCTTAACCCAGATTCCCAGTTTATAATTTTCCTCTGTCTCCACGGCGCTGATACGCACCTGGATCACTTCCGTTCCACGCAGTACTTTCAGTATCATGATATCGGACTGACAAGCCTGTACACATTCGATCAGCTCGTCCTTATCATGAATCTGCCGGCCGTTGACAGCCAATATATAATCTCCTGTCTGTATAATCTGGTAAGCAGGTTCATACATAAGCCCGTTTACAGACTCCACTTCTGCGGTCCCGACCACATAGACCCCATCGGTTTCCAGATAGATTCCCACCGGAATTCCTCCCGGGATTACTCTTTGTTTCTGTACTGCCTGTACAGACACTTCCTTGATTCCCAGATCCAGTGTCTGCTCTTCTCCTTCGCTCACCCGGATTACATCGGGAATCCGAATATTCAGATACCATTTTCCATAAAACCAAAACAACAGAATCGACAGGATCAAGGCGGCAATCAAACATAGACGATAAATTTTCAGACGGTTCATGCAGCCACACCTTTCACACTTTTTCTTTAGTGTCTGCATAAAACCGTCTGATTTTACTGCCAATTATTACTATTTTATTTTTCTTTCAGCTGAAGCGCCAGCCTTCTCATCTCCCGCGCGTTCTCCTTCACGGATTCGGTGATGCTCGCTCCACCCAGAATACGCGCCAGTTCGTCCACTGATTCTTCCTCTGTAAGTCTGCGGATACTGGTCTGCGTGCTGCCGTCCACTGCGGCTTTTTCAATACAGTAATGGCTGTCCGCCATAGCAGCCAGCTGCGCCAGATGGGTAATACAGATGACCTGACGGCTCTTTCCGATAAGCGCCAGCTTCTCCGACACTTTCTGGGCAGTCCTCCCGCTGATCCCTGTGTCGATCTCGTCAAAAATCACCGTATCAATGGCGTCCTGATCCGCCAGAACTGTCTTGATCGCCAGCATAACTCTGGACAATTCTCCTCCGGACGCGATCTTTCCCAATGGTTTTAACGGCTCTCCCGGATTGGTGGAGATCATGAACTCCACCTCGTCATATCCGTCCGCGCTGTACTGCTCAGTCTTACGTACCTCGATCTGAAAATGCACATCCAGAAAATTGAGCTCCCCCAGCTGCTTCTGCATGAGTTCCGCCAATTTTCCTGCCTGTTTCTCCCGGATCCGGTGCGCCTGACCGCATAACGTTTCCAGCGTCTTTTGCGCTTCTTCGTAATCTTTTTTCAGTTTCGCCGTGTATTCTTCAAAATGAACCAGAATATCCAGACGCTTTTGTTTTTCCTCCTGATATGCACGGATCTCTCCGATGGTCTGTCCGTACTTTGCTTTCAGGTGATTGATCCGGTTCAGGCGCTCCTCTGTCTCCTGAAACTCTTCCCCGGAAAACTCCAGTCCTTCCATATAGTCGGACAGTTCCCGGAAGAAATCGGACAGCATCCCGTCGATCTCCTGTATCTGATCAGACAGATTCTGCAGATTTTCATCATAGCGGAGAGCTCCCGTCACCTCCCGGCAGGCTCTGCCGATCTGGTCGGAAGCGGAACCGTCTTCGCCGCCGCACAGAATCCTGGCCGAAGACAATGCCTCCAGGATCTTCTTTCCATTGACCATCTTCCGGTACTTCTGTTCCAGCAGTTCATCCTCTCCGTCTGCCAGCGCCGCTTCTTCGATCTCGGAAATCTCAAATTCCAGCAGTTCCTGTTCCCGCAGCCTGCCTGTCTCATCGGCGGATGCTTCTTCCAGTTTCTTCTCCAGTTCCCTGCATCTGCGATATGAATCTGCCAGATGATCCTTTAATGCTCCCAGATCATTATGGGCATAATCGTCCAGGATCTCCAGATGCTTCCTGCGGTTCAGAAGTGACTGGTGCTCATGCTGACCGTGGATGTCGATCAGATACGATGCCGCCTCCTTCAGGACAGACGCGCTGACCGTCTCCCCGTTCAGCCTGCAGAGGCTGCGGTTCCCGGAAATCTTTCGGGACAGGATCAGCTGGCCGTCTTCCGCCGGTATTCCCAGATGATCCATCCATTCCAGAATCTCCGGGCGGTCTGTGGAAAACACCAGCTCTACCAGCGCCTGATCCGCATCCTCCCGGACCATCTCCCGGGCCACCCGTCCTCCCAGGGCCATGGTAATGGATCCGATGATGATGGATTTACCTGCTCCCGTCTCACCTGTCAGTATGTTCAGCCCTTCGGTAAAATCGATCTCCGCTTCCCGGATCAGGGCCAGATTTTTCACATGTAAATGCTGCAGCATCCTGTTCCCTCTATCTTCTTATGATCTTTTCCAGTTCCTCCATCAGAGATTTTGTATCTTCTGACGTGCGGATTACGCACATGACCGTATCGTCTCCGGCGATACACCCCACGATCTCTTTCCAGCCCAGATTGTCCATAGCCGCCCCCACCGCCATGGCCATACCGGATACCGTCTTGATCACCAGAATATTCTGCGCGCAGTCCATAGAGACAAAAGCCTCTCTTAAAATCCCCTCATACTTTTCCGCCATCTGATGTTCCTGATGCTGAAGAAGCGCGTATTTCTGCCTTCCTCCATAAGCCGGCACCTTGGAAAGCTGCAGTTCCCTGATATCACGGGAAACTGTTGCCTGGGTCACCTCAAAGCCTTCCCGGCGGAGCATGTCTGCCAGCTCGTCCTGAGTCTCGATATCATATTTTCCGATCAGCTCAATGATCTTCTCATGTCTTCTGCGTTTCATCTGTCTCTTCCTTTCGTCAGCTGCGACTCAGTTTCTCTCTGAGCACTTCCAGAAAACTTACCTGATTGATCTTGATGATCCTGGTCACTTCCGCGGCCTTCCGGATCTCCACATAATCTCCCGACTTCATCTGAAAGCAGCTGTCCCCGTCAAAGGTCACACAGGATTCGTCCACCCCTCCGTGTCTGCCTTCCCCAATCCGGATACGAATACACTCTTCTCCGGAAAAAACAATACTTCTGGAATTCAGGGTATGGGAACAGATCGGCGTCAGGACAAGAATAGACGCCTCCGGCGACACGATCGGCCCCCCTGCGGACAGGCTGTAGCCTGTAGAACCGGTAGGCGTGGATACAATGATTCCGTCCGCCGTGGAAGAATACAGGTACTCGCCGTTCACATAGATATCGTAGTCGACCACCTTCAGATTTCCCTGCCGGTTCAGTACGATATCGTTAAGAGCCACATCGTGCCCCAGTTCTTTCCCATTCACCCAGACGCTACCGGACAGCATCATACGTTCTTCCACAGTATACTCATCCGCGATCAGACGGTCCAGCGCGGTCTTTACATTCTGTTCCTCAATCTCCGCCAGATATCCCAGATGCCCCAGATTGATCCCAAGAAAAGGGATCTTAAGTCCCGCCAGCTCTCTGGCGGCGCGCAAAAGAGTCCCGTCTCCGCCCAATACCAGAATTCCTTCTACCTCCGCCTCTTTCAGGCGCTCATGGGATCCGGCTCCTTCCTCCTCTTTTTCACGGACTGTGCAGCACATTCCCCGTGATCTCAGGTAATCCGCGATCTCGTGGGACAATTTCAGGTTCTCGTCTTTTTCACTGTTTGCAATGATATAAAATGATCTCATAAGTTTAAAGTGTCTGATGGGCCAGATCCACGATCTCGCGTGGATCTACCGGCACCTGCTCCCAGACCGTCCCCTCTTTGTGATTCTGCAGATGAAGCAGATATTCGATGTTTCCTTCCGGCCCTTTGATCGGGGAAAACTCCAGGTTCAGCACCTGAAATCCGATCCCGACCGCGTAAGTGATCACGTGCCGGATCACATCCAGATGTACGGATTTGTCCCTCACCACGCCTTTCTTTCCCACCTGCTCCCTGCCGGCTTCAAACTGCGGCTTGATCAGAGCCACCACCTGGCCGTCCTCCGTCAGCAGATGCTTTACCGGCGCAAGAACCTTGGTCAGTGATATGAACGCCACGTCGATCGACGCGAACTCCACCGGCTCCTGGATCTGTTCCCTGGTCACATAGCGGATATTTGTCTTTTCCATGCAGATCACCCGTTCATCCTGGCGAAGTTTCCAGGCCAGCTGACCGCTTCCCACATCCACCGCATACACTTTCGCGGCGCCGTTCTGCAGCATGCAGTCTGTGAATCCCCCGGTGGAAGATCCCACATCCATACAGACTTTCCCTGTCAGGTCAATGTCAAAATGGCTCATGGCCTTTTCCAGCTTCAGTCCTCCCCGGCTTACGTATTTCAGCGGCGATCCCTTGACCTCGATCACCGCTTTTTCCGGGAACGAAGCGCCTGCCTTATCTTCTCTCTGTCCGTCCACAAACACATTTCCGGACATGATAATAGCTTTTGCCTTTTCCCTGGACTCCGCCAGCCCGCGCTCTACCAGAAGTACATCCAGTCTCGTCTTCATATCTTCATCCCTGCTTTATTGTAATATATTTTTCGATTATCTTTTTCGTCACCGAATCCACGTCGATTCCCACTTCTTCGTAAAGCAGAGCCACATTGCCGTGTTCCACATATTCATCCGGAAGCGTAATCTCCAATACATGGACCGGAATTTCCTGATCCGCAATATAATCGCGTACTTTTTCACCGAAACCGCCGCTGCGGACATTTTCTTCCATCGTCACAATCAGCCGGTGGTCTTTCGCCAGCTCTTCCAGAATCTCGGTATCGACCGGTTTGATAAAACGTCCGTTTACCAATGTACAGCTGTACCCGATATTTTTCAGCTTCCGGCGGACCTGTTCTGCGGTCTTCACCATGCTTCCCACAGCCACGAGCGCGATATCTTCCTCTTCATAGATGACCTCGCTTTTTCCGTACACGATGGGTTTCCTGAAATCCTTCAGCCCGTCATACGCCTCGCCTCTGGGGTACCGAAGGGCAATGGGGCCGTCAAATTCCACCGCGAACTTCAGCATATCGGAAAGTTCCCATTTGTTTTTAGGCGCCATGATATGCATATTGGGAATACTGGACAGATAAGACAGATCGAAAATGCCCTGATGAGTCTCTCCGTCGCTTCCTACCAGCCCCGCCCGGTCAATGGCAAAGACCACCGGAAGATTCTGAATACAGACGTCATGCAGCACCTGATCGTAAGCTCTCTGTAAAAATGAAGAATACACCGCGAAGATCGGCCTCATCCCTCCTGCCGCCAGACCTGCCGCAAAAGTCACCGCATGTTCTTCGGCGATTCCCACGTCGAAGAAACGATCTGGATAGTTCAAACGGAACCGTTTCAGGCCCGTTCCGTCCGGCATGGCCGCTGTGATCGCCACCACTTTTTCATTGCGTTGGCCCAGCTTTACCATACAGGTAGAAAACACATCCTGATAATTGGCTTTTTTCCTGCGGTTCTTAGGCAGCCCCGTCTCGATGTCGAAGGGCTCCGCGCCGTGGAATCTGGCGGGATGCCGCTCCGCCGGTTCGTACCCTTTTCCTTTTTTTGTAAGTACGTGCACCAATACCGCGCCTTTTACACGTTTTGCCTTCTTAAGCACATCCAGAAGTTTGCGGATATCATGGCCGTCCACTGGCCCCAGATAGGTGACGCCCATGTCTTCAAAAAACATCCCCGGGATAAACAGCTGCTTAATCCCGCTTTTAGTCTTTTTCAGCTGATTCGCCAGATGAGTTCCGTAAGGAATTCTGTTCAGGGACTGCTCCACTCCGCTTTTAAAGTTTGTATAGACTTCATTGGTGCGAAGCCCGTTTAAGTATTCCGATATGCCCCCCACATTTTCCGCGATGGACATGTTATTGTCATTCAATATAATAATAAAATTCTTTTTCAGCTGGGAAGCGTTATTCAAGGCTTCATACGCCATGCCCCCCGTCAGAGCGCCGTCTCCGATTACAGACACCACATAACCGGATTCTCCCCGCAGATCTCTGGCAGCCACCAGGCCGATCCCTGCTGAAATAGAAGTGGAACTGTGTCCCGTGTCAAAACAGTCACATTCGCTCTCCTTCCGTTTGGGAAATCCGCTCATACCGCCATATTTCCGAAGCTCATCGAACCCCGCTTTTCTCCCGGTCAGCAGTTTATGAGTATAAGACTGGTGTCCCACATCCCAGACGATTTTGTCCTGGGGCAGATCCAGACTGAGATGCAGCGCCATGGTCAGTTCTACCACTCCCAGATTGGAAGCCAGATGTCCCCCTGTCTGGCTGATCTTTTCGATGAGAAAAGAGCGAATCTCTGCTGCCAGTTGTTCATACTCCTCCGGCGGAATCTTTTTGATGTCGTTCGCCTGATTGATTTTTTCCAGTACCATGGTGCCGCCCCCTTTATCTGTCTCTGTATACCAGTGATTTAATCAGTTCTGTCAGAAACTCATTCTTATAAGGAAGTGAAGCCAGATTCTGAAGCGCCCTGTCAGACAGTTCTTCCACGTCTGCCGAAGCCTGATCCAGTCCTTTTAAGGTCACATAGGTAGTTTTTTCATTCTTGTCGTCGCTGTGCACCGGCTTGCCGATGGATTCCAGAGTACCTGTCACATCCAGGATATCGTCCCTGATCTGAAATGCCACTCCCACATCGGAAGCTACCTGTTCTATAATCCGGACTTCTTCTTCCGACGCGCCTGCCAGTACGGCTCCTGTCATCATAGCCGCTTCCAGAAGGGCGCTGGTCTTCAGCTCATAGATAAAATCCAGCCGTTCTTTGGATATGGCATGACCGGATGACTGTACATCTACCACCTGACCGCCGATCATACCATAGATGCCCGCTTTTTTTGCCAGAATCTGAAAGGCTTTCGCCACCCGTCCGGGATCTTCTCCGTAATCAAACGCGGAAGCCGCCGTCTCAAACGCATAATTCAAAAGCGCATCGCCCGCCAGGATCCCCATGGCATGGCCGTATTTGGCGTGGGTCGTAAGCTGTCCCCTGCGGTACTCGTCATTGTCCATAGCCGGCAGATCGTCATGCACCAGAGAATAAGTATGAATCATCTCCATGGCAGCCATGAAAGGACGGATTACTTCTCCTTCCCCTCCAAACATCCGGTATGTCTCATACATCATCAGAGGACGCAGCCGTTTGCCTCCTGCCAGAACACTGTAATTCATGGCTTCCATGACCTCTTTCTGGTACCCTTCTTCCTTCGGCAGGAAATCCCGGATCACCTCTTCGGTCCGCTTGGTCCTCTTCTTCTGTTCTTCACGAAAATTCATGGATCTGTCCCTCCTCATCGATCTGAATCATCTGTTTTTCCACGCGGTCGATCTGTTCATTGCAGTTTTTCAGAAGCCGCATTCCCTCCTGGTACAGACGAAATGTCTCCTCCAGAGACACATCTTTATCTCCCATCTGGTTCAAAAGCGCGTCAATCCGGTCCAGCGCCTCTTCCAGTTTCATCTCTTTTTTATCGCCTGAATCCTGATATACAATCTCCATTACTGTCTGTTCCTTTCCGGTATTCCGATACGCTCTGCCTTCTCTGTTTCAAGCACCTGCGCGAGCAGCTTTCCGTCCGTCACATGGATCATAATCCGGTCGCCGGGATGGACTTCCTCCACGCTTCGAAGGGCTTTCCCATCCTGTGTCTGCGTATAAGAATATCCCTGGCTCAGCTTCTTCAGCGGCGAAGCCCCGTCCAGCCGCTGCGCCAGGATCTGCACCTGATGTCTTCGCTCCAAAATCTTCTGATTCATGACCTGTCCCAGTTTCTCCTGCAGATCCGCCGCATACTGACGTTTTTCATTGAGCTGGTGTCTGGGGCTGGCATACTGCAGCAGTTTTCTGCGATGCTCCGTCTGTTCCCGGCGGACCAGGATCTTCTGTTCCATCCGGTCCAAAAGCTGCTGACGGAACAATTCCAGCCCATCCAGAAGCTGACGTACATCCGTCACTGCCAGTTCCGCCGCCGCAGAAGGCGTCGGCGCCCGCAGATCTGCCACATAGTCCGCAATCGTCGTATCCGTCTCATGTCCTACCGCAGAGATCACGGGAGTCCGGCATTCAAAGATCGCTCTCGCCACAATCTCTTCGTTGAACGCCCAGAGGTCTTCAATAGAACCGCCTCCCCGGCCTACGATCATCACGTCTACGCCGTACTCATCCAGTGTACGGATCCCTTTTACAATACTCTCCGCAGCCTGGTCTCCCTGTACCAGAGCAGGATACAGGATCAGCTGTACATAAGGATTCCTCCTGCGGGAAATATTCATAATATCGCGTACCGCCGCGCCGGTGGGCGCCGTCACGATGCCCACTTTCCGGCTGTAAAAGGGGATGGGCTGCTTGAATTCCGGAGCGAACATCCCCATCTCCTCCAGCTCTTTTTTCAGCTTCTCAAACTGACGGTAAAGATCGCCTTCCCCGTCAGGAACGATCTCTTTTGCATAGAGCTGATATCTGCCGTCACGCTCATAAACGCTGACGCTCCCCAGCACGATAACCTTCTGCCCTTCCTGCATCCGGAAGCCCAGACCCCTTCTCCGGTCTCCCGCAAACATGACGCAGGCGATGGCCCCCGATTCGTCCTTCAATGAAAAATAAATATGTCCGGAGGTATGATACTTACAGTTGGATACCTCTCCTTTCACGTAGATCCGGTTCAGCATGAAATCCTGCACGAACATATTTTTGATATAAGCATTGACTTGTTTTACCGAATAGACATTTTTCGCCATTTTATACTGCTTTGTCCGCCAGCTTTGCCAATACGCCGTTGACAAAAGATGGGGAATCATCCCCGCCAAACTTTTTAGAAAGCTCCACAGCCTCGTTGATCGCCACTTTTTCCGGAATATCTTCGTCGTACTTCATCTCATAGATCGCCAGTCTCAGAATCGTCAGATCCACTTTATTCATACGTCCGATCTTCCATCCCTTGGATGCTCCTTCCAGTATGGCGTCAATCTCCGGGAGCTTCTCCATAATCTTCTGATATTTTCCGGAGATGTACGCTTCATCCTCCGGCCGGACCGCTCCGTCCTCCTTCATGTCATCCACAAACAGGTTCACCTGCTCCTGCATGTCTTCCTGTCCGTTAAATTCCACACGAAACAGGAGCTGAAAAATATGCTCTCTCAACTCTCTTCTTTTCATCCTGTCCTCCGAATCTTATTTCCTGTTGTGCAAAAATGGGACTGTCGGTCCATACTGCGACAGCCCCTTCTTTCATTTTGTCTTTCTTTTTAAGAAAGTACGACGCCTGCCACACGGACATTGACCTCTGATACTTTCATGCCGGTCATGCTCTCGATAGCAGATTTTACTTTGTCCTGCACGATGCCGGACACTTCCAGGATATTCGCGCCGAATTCCATATTCAGCGCCAGATCCACCTTTACGTCCGTATCGGTAACTTCCACCGTCACACCTTTGGACAGCGTCTTCATACCCATCTTCGCTACCAGTTCATTCTTGATGTTGCCAACCATGGAAGCCACTCCTTTGACCTCCGTTGCGGCCATACCGGCAATGATAGCGACTACTTCATCCGCGATCTGCACTTCGCCTTTGTCACCGTCGATCTGAAGTACATGCGTTGCTCTGTCTAATTTTTCCATCCCATTACCTCCCAAAGCTGATCCTACACTAACTGCATTGTAACAAATTTTACCGCTTTTGTGAAGGGGCAGTTGCGCCAGGTTCCCCGGCAGCTCATGCATGAGCCGTGCCCAGTTCGCCTCCGCTTCGCTCCGGCTCATGCTTAACGCCCAAACTCGGAAAGTTCCAGTCCGGGATTGCGGTCCAGCGTCATACCGATACTCCAGCTGTTGATCCACAGGAGCAGCGGACGTCCCTTCAAGTCGCGGATTTTCTTCATGTCTGAGGTTCCGTTAATCTTATCCATATCGATTTCCGGATTCTCAATCCAGCGGATATGCTCATATGGTAAGTTTTCCAGAAGAATCTCCACATTATACTCATGGTTCAGCCGATATTTCAGCACGTCAAACTGCAGCACGCCCACCACGCCCACGATGATCTCTTCCATACCGGTATTGTATTCCTGGAAAATCTGGATAGCGCCTTCCTGGGCAATCTGCTCGATTCCCTTCACAAACTGTTTCCTCTTCATGGTATCTACCTGACGTACCCGGGCAAAATGTTCCGGCGCAAAAGTCGGGATCCCTTCATACTGGATCCGGCGTCCCGGCATGCACACCGTATCCCCTATGGAGAAAATACCCGGATCAAAAAGTCCGATAATGTCTCCGGCGTAGGCTTCTTCCACAATCTTGCGGTCCTGGGCCATCATCTGCTGGGGCTGGGACAGGCGGATCTTTTTATTGTCCTGCACATGCAGCACTTCCATCCCCGCCTCAAATTTACCGGAACAAATACGCATAAACGCGATACGGTCCCGGTGCGCCTTATTCATATTGGCCTGAATCTTGAAGATGAATCCGGAGAATCCTTCTTCTATTGGGTCGATCATGCCCACATCCGCTTTTCTGGGCAGCGGGGACGTGGTCATCGCCAGGAAATGTTTCAAAAAGATCTCCACGCCAAAGTTCGTCAGCGCGGATCCGAAAAATACCGGCGAAAGTTCCCCTTTATCTACCAGTTCCTGGTCGAACTCGGCACTGGCTCCGTCCAGAAGATCGATCTCATCCAGAAGTTTCTCTTTCTGCCCTTCCAGAAGCACTTCATCCGCTTCATCCAGGGATAACACTCTGTCTTCCCCTTCTTTCGTTCCCTTCTCGGTACCGGAAAACACATGGATCTTACCGCTGGAACGTTCATAGACTCCTTTAAATTCTTTTCCTGAACCGATGGGCCAGTTCACCGGGCAGGTGGCGATCCCCAGCTCTTTTTCAATATCATCCAGCAATTCAAAAGTGTCCATAGCATCCCGGTCCATCTTATTGATAAATGTAAAGATCGGGATATGCCGCATAACGCAGACCTTGAACAGCTTCCTCGTCTGGGCCTCCACGCCCTTGCTGCCGTCGATGACCATCACTGCCGAGTCCGCCGCCATCAGCGTCCGGTAGGTATCCTCGGAGAAATCCTGATGGCCCGGCGTATCCAGAATATTAATGCAATAATTGTCATAGTTGAACTGCAGCACCGAGGACGTAACCGAGATACCTCTCTCCTTCTCGATCTCCATCCAGTCTGACACCGCATGCCGCGCCGTTGCCTTTCCTTTGACGGAGCCTGCCAGATTGATGGCTCCTCCATATAATAAGAACTTTTCCGTCAAGGTGGTCTTACCCGCGTCCGGGTGAGAGATGATCGCAAAAGTCCGTCTCTTCTCTATCTCTTTCCTGATATCAGCCACGATATTTCCTCCTGTTGTTCCTCTTTACACACTCCGTACAAGTATAGGGCAAAGAAAATCCCGTGTCAAGGCGATTTCCGCGCTCCGTATGGGATCAGGCCTCCACGCCGAGAGGCAGACGCACCGTAAAACAGCTGCCTTTTTCCGGTTCGCTTTTCACCGATACGCTCCCTCCATGGGCTTCCACGATCCACTTCACCAGCGCCAGTCCCAGCCCGGAATTGCCTTCTTTGGAACCGCGAGCTTCATCCACCCGGTAGAACCGGTTCCAGATCTTATCCAGATGCTCAGGGGCGATGCCGATACCGTCATCCTCCACCCGGCACACCGCCTCCCGGCCTTCTCTCTCAGCGGTCAGGCAGATATGTCCTTCCTCTTTTCCATACTGCACTGCATTTTCCAGCAGATTAACCAGTACCTGATCCAGACTTCCCTCATCCCCCAATACGGTCAGATCCGGACTGATATGGCATTGTATGCGGATTTTCCGGCCCGCAGCTTTTTCCTGTACTTTTTCCACAGCCGCCGCTGCCGCAAGTCCCAGATCCACAGGCTCCTTCCGCAGGACCTGTTTCCCGCTGTCCGCCCTGGCCAGAGTCAGCAGACGGGACACCAGAGACGACATCTGTTCCGACTGCTTCAGGATCACTTCCAGTCCTTCTTTTCGTTCCTCCTCTGTGGCGTCATTCATCAGCGCGTACTCCGCCTGGGAGCGTATGACGGCGATGGGGGTCCTCAGTTCATGGGATGCATCCGATGTAAACTGCCGTTCTTTCGCAAAAGATTCCTCCAGGCGGGCAAACATGTGGTTGAACGTATCTGTCAGCTGACGCATCTCCCCTCTGGCCCGTTCTTCCGGTATCCTCCGGCTTAAGTCCGTGCCATTGCTGATCTCATCTGCAGTCCTGCAGATCTCGTCCACCGGCAGCAGCGCTCTCCGGGTGATAGAATATCCCACCAGCAGCGCCACCGCAATCAGCAGCGGGCAGGCGATCAGCAGCAGCCGGACTATCAGATGTTCCACCGTAGTCAATGTCTCAGCCGTGTTGATTCCTCTGGCCCAGAGTGTCTGTCCGTTTCCATAGGGAATCATAATATCATAAGTAGTCCAGGTATCATCCTGCCCGGTAAACTCCTGAATCCCATAGGCTTTCAGCGGCGTATTTGTCGGAAAATCTTCCGGAACGCTTCCATATAATAACCTTCCATTACTGTCGTAAACACTGAAGACCACGCTTCCCTCATAGAACCGGATATCCTCATCCAATTCATAGGAATCGCCGTTCAGATGGATCTCGTCTACAAAATCCCAGACCATATCCTCCAGCCGGGATACAGACTCCGAGCGGAGCATCTGTTCTGAATTGTACAGCAGAAATCCCAGTACCAGAAAGACCAGTACCACCAGCATTCCCGCATACCACAAGGTCACTTTCCATTTCAGCGGCATTCGTTTCATATCTATTCCCTCATCACGTATCCGGCGCCTCTTACCGTATGAATCAGTTTTTTCTCATATCCTTCGTCCAGTTTCCGGCGCAGATACCGGATGTAGACATCCACCATGTTGGAACCTCCCTCATAGTCAAAATCCCATACATGCTGTTCGATCTGTTCCCTGGACAGCACCTGTCCCTGATGGCGCATCAGGTATTCCAGCACTGCGAATTCTTTAGCGGACAGATCGATCGTTTTGCCGCCTCGGGTCACCACGTGCTTTCCCGCATCCACAGCCAAATCCGCCAGCGTCATCTCGTCCGACGCGCTGTCTGACTGTCTCCGGATCATCACGCGGATTCTGGCCAGCAGTTCTTCAAACGCAAATGGTTTGACCAGATAATCATCCGCGCCGCCATCCAGCCCCTTCACCCGGTCTTCTATGCCGTCCTTTGCCGTCAGAAACAGCACCGGAGTCTGATCGCCCCTGGCGCGCATCTTTTTCAGAACCTCCATGCCGGACATTTTCGGCATCATGATATCCAGGATCACCGTATCGTACGGAGAAGCATCCATATAATCCAGAGCTTCCTGCCCGTCGCCGCAGGCGTCCACGCTGTACCCTTCCTTTATCAGCCTCTTGCGGATCACCGTCCGCAGGTTTTCTTCGTCCTCCACTACCAGCAGTCTCATATATTCCCTCCTGTCAGCACCAACACAGAGCGGGGCGCGATCCGCATCCTGCTTTCCAATACCCTGACCTCTTCTTCCTCCGGAACGCCTTCTTTCAGATACCATCCGGATGTGTCAGCCTCCACGCGCCAGCCCATCCCGTACGGAAGTACCGGTACCGGAAACTCCTGTTCCTCCCAGTACACATTGACCGCCAACAACACCAGGTCATCCCCGCTGTTCTCCCGGTTGCGTCCGGCATAAATTACCTGAAGCACGTTTGTGGATGCATCCGGGCCTTCCAAGCGCATCTCGGGCCATCCCAGGGAGCAGGTGCCGGAAAACCTCCTGATCACATCGTGCTCTTTCCGCAGGCGGATCACATGTTTTGTGTATTCAAAATGCTCCCGGTTCTTCTCCAGCATGTTCCAGTCCAGCCAGGAGATTTCATTGTCCTGACAGTATGCGTTATTGTTTCCATACTGTGTATTCAGGAATTCGTCTCCCGCCAGAAACATGGGCGTTCCCCGGCTCATCATCAGCACGGTCACCGCATTTTTCGCCAGCTTCCGGCGCAGAGAAAGAACTTCTTCGTTGTCAGTCTCTCCTTCGGCTCCGCAGTTCCAGCTCCGGTTGTCATTACTGCCGTCCGCATTGTTCCATCCGTTGGTCTCGTTGTGTTTCTCCTTGTAGGAATACATATCCCACAATGTAAAGCCGTCGTGGCAGTTCAGGAAATTTACGGAAGCGTTATGGCCCCGCCGTTTTGGATCATAAATATCCTGAGAACCCATGATCCTCTGTCCCGCGGTCCATGCCATACCGTAATCTCCCTTCAGGAAATTGCGCATGTCGTCCCGGTATCTCCCGTTCCACTCCGCCCAACGGTTCCATGCCGGAAATGTTCCTACCTGATACAGGCCGCCCGCGTCCCACGCTTCCGCAATCAGCTTCACATCTCCCAGAATCGGATCAAACGCCAGACTTTTCAGAAGCGGCGGCTGGCTCATGGGCGTCCCGTCTTCATTTCTTCCCAGGATACTCGCCAGGTCAAAACGGAATCCGTCAATATGATATTCCGTCGCCCAATAGCGCAGACAGTCCAGGATCATCCGCTGCACGATAGGATGATTGCAGTTAAGCGTATTTCCGCAGCCGCTGAAATTATAATAATAGCCGTCCGGCGTCAGCATGTAATAAATATTATTGTCAAATCCTTTAAAGGAGAAACAGGGTCCCAGCTCGTTGCCCTCCGCCGTATGATTGAACACCACGTCCAGGATACATTCAATCCCATTTTCATTCAGCGCTTTCACCAGTTCTTTCAGCTCTGTTCCTTCCCGGTTGTATTCGGCATGCCCCGCATAGCTGGTATTGGGAGCAAAAAAACTGACCGTATTGTATCCCCAGTAATCCACCACCTGACGCCCGTCTACAATCCGGCTGTCCTTCATCTCGTCAAACTCGAAGATCGGCATCAGCTCCACCGCATTGACGCCCAGCTCTTTCAGATAAGGAATCTTCTCTTTCAGGCCCGCAAAGGTACCGGGGTATTCCACACCCGAAGAACCATGTTTTGTAAATCCCCGCACATGCAGTTCATAGATCACCAGATCCTCCATAGGGATAAGCGGATTCCAGTCTTTGCCCCAGTCGAACACGCCGCGTACCACCCGCGCTTTATAGAAAGTGCCTTCCTTCCTGGCGCGGCCCCACACGCTCTGCCCGGTCACCGCCTTGGCATAGATATCCAACAGTACGTTCTTTTTGTCGAACAGAAGCCCTTTCTTCGGATCATAGGGGCCGTCCAGACGGTAAGCGTACTCAAATTCTTCAATATCCAGCCCAAATACGATCATCGAATAGACTTTTCCCACCCGGTAGTGCTCCGGAAACGGGATCACCGCGTAAGGCTCATCCTCCATTCGATGAAACAGCAGCAGTTCGCAGGAAATGGCGCCAAACGAGTGCACGGTAAAATTCACGCCGCCCGGCAGAGCCGTGGCTCCGTTCAGTTCATACATGCCGGGACGCACCTGAAACCCGGCGACCTCGTCCATGGGTTCCATATGGATATATCCCATAGGCGTGAAGAATTTCTCATGTCTCATACGGCCTCCTGAAAAATATTTATTTTCTTTTTTATTTTAATCTGCCTTTAATTTTTCTCTTTTAGTATATAACTAACAAAACAAGAAAGCGAGGAAAAAATATATGAAAAAAAGAACTTTATTAGCAGTTGGAGCCATCGCCGTTTTATTACTCACCGGATGCCAGTCTTCTTCATCCAATGCGGAGACGGAAGCTTTAAAGGAACAGGTCGCGCAGCTGGAACAGCAGATCGCAGACCTCCAGGCCGCAGACAGCGCCAATGACGCCGCAGCGGCAAATGATGCGGCAGCAGCAGACAACACGTCATCAACGGACAGCCAGACAGCAGACCCGGCAGCAAACGCCGCCGCGGATACCGGCGCCGCGGACACTTCCGCGAACAGCGGCGCCTCCGCTACCACTTATACATTAGAAGAACTCACCACCATGGTCAACGACTATGTAACGAAAGCAGACGCCGCCGCTCCCAGCGGAACCAACGATATGGAGCAGTTCTTCTCCCTGAAACAGGAAGCGAATCAGATTGACAATGAACTTGAAAGACATGAAGACGAACTGGAAAGACAGTATCGAAACGGCTCCCTCACCAGGGATGAATTCCGTACCAATGAAAGGGAACTGGATCATCTGGAAGACCTGCTGGACGCAGCGGAAGACCAGATAGAATATGTATTCGGAATCGACGACTAATCAGTCAGAAATCACATACCGCCCGGCAGATCACTGCCGGGCGGAAATATTTTATGATGCCAGGGTCAAAAGGTCTGAACCCACATGAGCTTGCTCATAAGTGGATGAAGGGCCTTGGGACCCGCTCCGATATGAGCATAAAAGTGGGATGGACATCCCACGATATGCGAATATTGGGGAGGATTGTGGGGCGCTGAACGTCCGGTGGACGTTCGCTTAGCGCCGACCGGAGCGACAGCGGAGACCGCGAAGTACGGAACAATCCGCAGGCATCATGGCTGGGGGCTTTTGGCCCCAACATCATTCTATTTAACACGGATCAATTTATAGATCTGCAGCAATAACGTAGGAATAAATGCCAGTACAAAGATGCTCAGCGCTTCGCTGCCCGTAAGCGGTGATACCGTAAACAGCCCCTGCAGACCGGGAACAAACAGCACCAGACACAACAGCGCCAGTCCCAGAACAAAAGCGCCGATGCTCCATTTGTTGCTTCCCAGACCGATCTTCAATATGGAACGGTCGCTGCGGCAGTTAAACCCATGGAACAGCCTGGCCAGTGTCAGCACTGCGAAGGCCATGGTACAGGCCACCGCGCTGCCGCGTCTCATGCCGATATAGAATCCGCCCATAACCGCCACCGCGATCATGGCTCCCTGAACCAGAAGCTGCGTCATAAACGATTTAGTCAGGATTCCTTCCTTCGGATCTCTGGGTTTTTCCTTCAAAAGCGTCTTATCTGAAGGTTCCATACCGATCGCCAGAGCCGGAAGCGAATCCGTCAACAGGTTAATGAACAGAAGCTGTACCGGTGTAAAAGGGGACGGAAGAGCCGTAATCGAACAATACAGCACCGCCAGGATCGCCGCCATATTTCCGGACAACAGAAAACGGATCGCGTTCTTGATGTTGCGGTACACATTTCGTCCATTCAGTACCGCCTTAATGATAGTGGCGAAATTGTCGTCCGTCAGGATCATAGCCGCCGCGTCTTTGGAAACCTCAGTTCCTGTAATCCCCATAGCCACGCCGATATCCGCCTTCTTCAGCGCCGGCGCGTCGTTGACACCATCGCCGGTCATAGCCACAATCCGGCCCTTTCTCTGCCATGCGTCCACGATCCGGATCTTATTCTCCGGGGATACACGGGCATAGACAGACACCTTTTCCAGCACCTGATCCATCTGATCGTCGCTCAGCGCATCCAGCTCCGTACCCGTCAGAGCCATATCGCCTTCTTCGTAGATACCGATCTGGGCAGCGATGGCGGAGGCTGTCACCTTGTGGTCGCCAGTGATCATGATCGGGCGGATGCCGGCGCTTTTGGCGTCATGTACTGCTTCTTTCGACTCTTCTCTGGGCGGATCCATCATAGAGATCAGGCCCAGGAATGTATAATCTCTCTCATTCTCCAGAGAAAGCACATCGTCCTCTCCCACTTCTTTATAGGCAAATGCCAGGACACGCAGTCCGTTTCTGGAAAACTGCTCGTTCTGCTCCAGAATCTTTTTCCGGTCGTCTTCGGTAAAGGCTCTCACCCCGTCCGCTTCCGCAATCTGCGTCACCCTGCCCAGAAGCACGTCTACCGCGCCTTTGGTAAGCACAGTCGGAATCCCATGCAGGCGGTACTTGGCGCTCATCAGCTTCCGGTCCGAATCAAACGGAATCTCTTCCATCCTGGGCATCATACTGCGGATCGTCTCCTCAGAAATGCCCGCCCTGGAAAGTCCTGCCTTCGCAGCCATCTCCAGCAGGCAATATTCCGTAGGGTCTCCCACGCCGCTTCCGTCTTCCTGAAGATAAGAGTCATTAGCCAGAATCGCCGCATACAAGAGATATCTGTGAAGCTGCGTACGGATATCCACCTGTTCCGGACGGATCACCTGTCCGTCGATATAGATCTCCTGCACAGTCATACGGTTCTGCGTCAGAGTACCGGTTTTGTCGGAACAGATCACAGACACGCATCCCAGGCTTTCCACGGCCTTCAACTCTTTGACGATAGCATTTTCCTTAACCATCCGCTGAGTCCCCATGGCCTGGACAATCGTCACAATAGAACTGAGCGCTTCCGGAATCGCGGCCACTGCCAGCGCAACCGCGAACATCAGGGAATCCAGGATCGGCATATCCCGGTACACGCCCAGGAAAAATACCACAATACAGATGGCAATAATGATAATTGCCAGTTTCTTGCTGAAATTATCCAGGCTCACCTGCAGCGGCGTCTTCTTCGCCTGGGTATCGTTCATCAGGTTGGCGATCGTGCCGATCTCAGTATTCATACCGGTACCCGTCACCAGCACATCCGCGCGCCCGTACGTCACCAGACTTCCGGAGAAAACCATATTGGTGCGGTCCGCCAGCGGCTGCTCCCCTTCCAGTACCTGGTCTGTCTTATCTACATTGGTAGACTCTCCAGTAAGTGAGCTTTCGTTGACCTGCAGAGAATAATTCTTCAGGATCCGGCCGTCCGCCACGATCATGTCTCCTGCTTCCAGGCAGAGGATATCGCCCGGTACAACCAGTTCAGATTCAATCTCCATCTTATGTCCGTCCCTGAGAACTTTTGCGTGAGGAGAGGACAATGCTTTCAGTGAATCCAGAGATTTCTCCGCTTTTACATACTGGACCGTACCCAAAACCGCATTGAGCACAATTACTACAAAAATAACAATCGTACTTTCTATATTTCCTGAGATCATGGAAATAACCGCCGCCACAATCAGGATCAGTACCAGCAGATCGGCAAACTGTTCCAGAAATACCTGGAGCGTGCTCTTCTTCTTCGCCTCTTTCAGCGCGTTTCTCCCGACTTCGTCCAGCTTTTTCTTTGCCTGTTCTGAAGTCAGGCCGTTCCCATCTGTCTGGAACTGGCTGAACAGTTCCTCTTTAGACATCTGATAAAATGGTTTCATGCCGCATATTCCTTTCTTTTGCCAATGTTCACAAAGATTTTTGTCATTTTTTCTTAACTACAAAAGTATGGTCTGCAAACTCGTGCTGATGGATTCTCAGGAAGCGATCAAAGATCATGCCATTCTCCGAACAGGCATTATCCTTCAGAATCGTCAGCGTACATTCATATGGGAAACAGCTGTTATCCAGAATCACATTGGTAGACAGAGTATATGCAAACCGCAGAATCTCCACCGGATCATGATAAGCCGTACCGGGACGCTGAAACTGGCCTTTATCTGTGAAAAAGTTGAAAGACACACCTTTACGGCACTGTTTAAACAGTTTTTCCACTGAAGAAAAGATCGTTTCATAATTATCCGGTTTCTCCGTATAAGGAATCGTAAAAGTCTGTGACGATACCGCATAGTCAAACTCCAGGTCTGAAATATCATCCGTGGTGAAATTTCTCTTCAGATACTGAATCCGGTCCGAACCATAATGTTTTCTTCCCTCTTCCATGAACTCATCCACCACGTCCAGACCGATATAAGAATAATCCTGAAAGCCCAGCTTCTGAAGATATCCGTTAATATCGCCGAATCCGCATCCGGCGTCGCACAACGTAAAAGTCGGCTCTGTCTGCGGCGACTGGAAAAATTCAAAATATTTCAGAAGCTCATAATACCGAATCACACGGCGGTCGCTGGGCATATCCATGCTCATCTCAGAATATCCGTATTTTTTGAAATTCTGACGGTAATGATCCGTTCTCTCCTCAAATCTTTTGTTTGTCTCTTCCATCCTTTTTCCTCTTTCTTTTGTTATAGTATCTCCGATTTGAATGAAATCATCGGATATTATCCAGGAGCGGAACGAGATACGTCTCTAAATCCTTCTCCGTTCCATAAAACACATTTCTGTCAATATATTTTTCTTCTCCATTATAGCCTTCCAGTACTGCTGTATCTGTATACTGCCAAAATTGCCATTCTCTTCCCAATCCAAAAGGCGGCGTATAGACATTACGGATCCACAACGGATATGAATTAAAATTATCACGAAGATACCTGTCATAAAACGGCATCGTAGTGTAAATTACCGGCTTCACCTGATATTGCTCTTCAAGTATTAAAAGAAAAGTCTCCAGATTTTGAACTACTTTGTCTTTCTCCGGGAATTTTTCCCGCAGATCACCATAGTATTCTACATCTACCGCAGGAACCAGATGACCAGACATTTCCCCTGTGATTTCCATAAAATGCTCCGCTTATATCTGTGGCTCGCTCATAAACCTATTATATAAATATTTCTGCTATCTGTCTATATTAAACAAAAGGGCCGCCCCATGGGCAGCCCCGCGGAACGGACATTGCCGTTCCAAAAACTAAATTGTCGCAATATCAATCAATGTCAGATTCTTGTGATCGGTATCTTCCAGAGAAGTCACCAGCGCTTTCGCCGTATCGATGGCGGTCAGCACATTGACGCCTGTCTCAATGGCATTCCGGCGAATCACAAATCCGTCATGACTGTGCTCAATGCCCTGAGAGGGCGTATCGATAACCAGATCGATCTGATGCCCAAGAATCAGATCCAGAATATTCGGAGACTCCTGCTCCAGTTTCCGGGTCATACGAACCTGAACGTCCGCCTCCATCAAAGCCCGCGCCGTGCCTTTGGTGGCATAAATATTGTATCCCAACGCTTCAAACCGTTTCGCAATCTCTACCGCCTCCGGCTTATCCTCATCACGTACCGTCATGATCATGTTCTTATGCTTGGGCAGATTAACGCCTGCTCCCAGAAACGCTTTGTACAATGCTTCATTGAAAGTCTTCGCGATGCCCAGGCACTCTCCGGTGGATTTCATCTCCGGTCCCAGACTGATATCTGCGCCGCGGATCTTCTCAAAGGAGAATACCGGCATCTTAATAGCATAGTAATCCGCTTCTTTCTGAAGCCCGGGCTCATAACCCAGTTCCCGGATCTTCTTACCGAGAATCACCTGAGTGGCCAGCGGCACGATGGGGATTCCGGTCACTTTACTGATGTACGGAACCGTACGGCTGGATCTGGGGTTCACCTCGATCACATAAACATCTTCTCCCACCGCAATGAACTGAATATTAATCAGTCCGATCACATGCAGGGAGCGTGCCAGTTTCTTCGTATAATCTTCGATCGTGGCTTTTACATTTTCACTGATGCTTCTGGCCGGATATACGGAAATACTGTCTCCGGAATGGATGCCCGCTCGTTCGATATGCTCCATAATGCCGGGAATCAGGATATCCTCTCCGTCGCAAACAGCATCCACCTCTATCTCTTTGCCCTGCAGATATTTATCCACCAGGATCGGATGATCCTGGGCGATCCGGTTGATGATACCGATAAACTCTTCCACATCTTCGTCATTTATGGCAATCTGCATACCCTGGCCGCCCAGTACATAGGAAGGACGCACCAGTACCGGATATCCCAGACGATTAGCGACTGCTTTCGCTTCTTCCGCCGTATAAACAGTGTCTCCCTTGGGACGCGGAATACCGCACTTTTCCAATATCTCATCGAACAGTTCTCTGTCTTCCGCCGCGTCCACATTCTCCGCGGAGGTGCCCAGAATCGGTACGCCCATCTTCATCAGGGCTTCCGTCAGTTTGATAGCAGTCTGTCCGCCAAACTGCACCACAGCTCCGTCCGGTTTTTCCAGACGCACGACGCTTTCCACGTCTTCCGGCGTCAGCGGTTCAAAATACAGTTTATCCGCGATATCGAAGTCCGTACTTACGGTCTCCGGATTGTTGTTAATGATGATTGTCTCATACCCTGCCTTGGAAAACGCCCATGTACAGTGTACCGAGCAGAAATCGAACTCGATACCCTGGCCGATCCGGATCGGACCGGATCCCAGTACCAGCACCTTTTTGCATCCGCTGGTCTCTTCCGCCTCATTCTCGCTTCCATATACAGAATAATAATACGGCGTTGCCGCGTCAAATTCTGCCGCACAGGTATCCACCATTTTATAAGAGGCTACAATACCGTTGTCATAACGCATAGCGCGGATCTCAGCCTCAGTCTTTCCGGTGAGCTGCGCGATTACATTATCCGGGAACTCGATACGCTTTGCTTCTTTCAGCAGATCTATCGTCAGTTCCTGCGTCTTCAGAGCATGCTCCATTTCCACCAGAATAGCGATCTTGTCGATAAACCACAGGTCAATCTTCGTGATATCATGGATCGTTTCATACGAAATCCCCTGACGGATCGCTTCCGCGATCACCCAGATCCTGCGGTCGTCCACCACTGCCAGCTGCTCCAGCAGTCCGTCATGATCCAGATGACTGAAATCATAGGACATGAGGCTGTCCACATGCTGCTCCAGAGAACGGATCGCTTTCATCAGACCGCCCTCAAAGTTGTCACAGATGCTCATGACTTCTCCGGTCGCCTTCATCTGCGTAGTCAGCGTTCTCTTGGCGCTGATAAATTTGTCGAAGGGCAAGCGCGGCATCTTAACCACACAATAATCCAGCATAGGTTCAAAGCTGGCCATCGTCTGTCCGGTAATCGCATTTTTGATCTCATCCAGTGTGTATCCGATAGCAATCTTCGCCGCCACCTTTGCGATCGGATAACCGGTAGCCTTGGACGCCAGCGCTGAAGAACGGCTCACACGGGGATTTACCTCGATCACGCAATACTCAAAACTCTCCGGATGAAGGGCAAACTGCACATTGCAGCCGCCGGTAATCTGAAGCTCCGTAATAATATTAAGAGCGGAGGTTCTGAGCATCTGATACTCCTTATCGCCCAAAGTCTGAGAAGGAGCCACCACGATACTGTCTCCGGTATGAACTCCGACCGGATCGATATTTTCCATATTGCAGACCGTAATCACGTTTCCGGCGCTGTCGCGCATTACTTCATACTCGATCTCTTTCCAGCCCGCGATGCAGCGCTCTACCAGCACTTCTCCCACGCGGGAAAGGCGCAGTCCGTTTGCCAGGATCTCTTCCAGTTCTGCCTGGTTATGGGCAATTCCGCCGCCGCTTCCACCTAAAGTATAAGCCGGGCGAAGCACCACAGGATAACCGATCTGACGCGCAAACGCGATACCGTCTTCCAGATTGTTTACCACCAGGGACGGCGCCACCGGCTCCCCGATCTTCTCCATAGTGGATTTAAATTCCAGACGGTCCTCCGCTTTTTTGATCGTCTGGGCGGTGGTGCCGATCAGTTTTACTCCGGCCTCTTCAAAAAATCCCTGCTCAGCCAGCTCCATGGCCAGATTCAGTCCTGCCTGACCGCCCAGGGTCGGCAGCACGCTGTCCGGCTTTTCTTTCAGGATCAGCTGTTTCACCACTTCTGTCGTCAGAGGCTCGATATATACATGATCCGCGATATCCTTATCCGTCATAATCGTAGCCGGATTGGAATTCAGAAGAACCACTTCGATTCCTTCCTCTTTCAGAGAGCGGCATGCCTGTGTCCCCGCATAGTCGAATTCTGCAGCCTGGCCAATGACGATCGGACCCGAACCAATCACCAGAACTTTCTTAATCTCCGGATTCTTAGGCATTCTTCTTCACCTCCATCATGCGAATAAAACGATCAAACAGATAACTGGAATCCTGGGGGCCAGGACACGCCTCCGGATGATACTGGACCGTGAAAATATTCTTTCCGACATATTTCAGCCCTTCGTTTGTCCCGTCATTGACATTTTCAAACGCAGGAACTGCCACGCTGGGATCCAGACTGGACACATCTACGGCATATCCATGGTTCTGGGAGGAAATATACACTCTGCCCGTCTCCAGATCTCTCACCGGATGGTTGCCGCCGCGATGTCCGTACTTTAATTTATACGTATCCGCCCCTGTAGCCAGCGCCATAAGCTGATGCCCAAGACAAATTGCGAAAACAGGAATATCTGTGTGATAAATCTTGCGGATCTCTTCGATAATCTTGCCGCATGCCTTCGGATCTCCAGGGCCATTGGAAAGCATGATACCGTCCGGATGGGAAGCGATGATCTCGTCCGCAGATGTATGAGAAGGATAGATAGTGACTTCACAGCCACGATTATTTAAAGAACGCGCGATGTTGCGTTTTGCGCCCAGATCAAGAAGGGCTACTTTATAGCCGTCACCCGGAAGTACGGTCTTTTGCTGACAGCTCACTTTCGACACTTCGTCTCCGGTAGAATACGCTTTCAGTTTTTTCATAACCTCTTCCAGAGAATAATTTTCATCAGTGGTGATCATACCATTCATAGTTCCCGACTCCCGAAGGATCTTCGTCAGCGCACGGGTATCAATACCACAGATGCCAGGAATATCATTCTTTTCCAGGAAATGCTGTATCGTATCTTCCGACCGGAAGTTGCTTGGCATTCTGGACAGCTCCCTCACAATAAATCCGTCCACCCAGGGTCTGTCGGATTCCATATCCTCATAACAGATCCCGTAATTGCCAATCAGCGGATATGTCATCACCACGGCCTGTCCCGAATAAGAAGGATCGGTCAACACTTCCAGATAACCGGTCATGGAAGTATTAAATACAATCTCACTGACCACTTCTCTGGTGGAACCGATGCTTCTGCCGGTAAAGACATGTCCGTCTTCCAAAATCAGAAATGCTTTCATCTTTTCACCTTTATCCTTTCTTCCAGTATCTGAACAGGGCGTCCGCCTGCATCCCTGCATAGCTTATAAATGCCCAAATTGCAAACATTATACATGAAAAGACGGGGATTGTAAACCCCCGTCAAAATATTTCCTGTCCAACCGAAAATCCAATAAATTTTTCGGCACATATCTCGATTAAAAATGTACCGGCAATCTCGGAATCTCATCAATTCGCAAATACTGGCTCAGACATGCGGCAGCAAATTCATGATCTGCCATGTGATCCAGCCCGGATACAATCACGCTTCCGATCACGCCGACTCCTGCCACACGAATTGGAAATCCGCCGCCGGACGCTGTGTATTCCTCATCATTCAATCCTCTGTCTTCCAGAGTCTCGTCATTTTTCTTCATCATCATATACAGACGCAGGCTGCTCATCTCCATTACCCGCACTGTATTCTGTTTCCGGGTCATCCACTGCTCATTATTATAGTTTGTCCCTTTGAAACCATACTGGAATACTGTGTATCCGTTATTCAGCCGGATGCTGATCGCCACCGGCAGCCGGTTTCTCGCCGCTTCCGACACCATGAGACTCCCCAATTCCCAGGCATCTTCATTTGTGAAATGAGAAAATTGAAGAATCTCCTCCTGCATTGCCAATATCCGAATGGACTCTTCCAACATCATATCCTTACTTCCTCCTTTTCCTCTTGTACGGCAACAATGCTGTCTTAATAAGGTAAGTATAGCACGTTTGGCCGGGAGAGGCAATCAATCCCGGCATGTAAAATAAATCATCTGCCGTCTTTTAGACATTTCTTCTATGAATGCCAAAGCTCTTTCGTACCGCTCTGTATCCAGATTCACAAAAGGGTCGTCCAGGATCAGCACCGGCTGTTCTTTTTCATAGAGCGCGTCCACCACCGCAAAACGTTCCGCGATCCGGATCAGGTCCTGCTCCCCTGCGCTGAAATATGCCAGTTCTCTGGCTGCTCCTCCTTTCGGGATTTTCACCTGCAGTTTCACATCCAGGATCGGTTCTGACTCTCCTTCCGGGTCTAAGATTTTCAGATAGTGCAGGAAATTCTGCTGCAGGCACTCCAGATAACGGGACGAAAAACGGTTTCTTGCTTCCTTCAGATATTGAAGAGTTGTACCCAACAGCCTGTGTTCCCGTTCCGATACTTCCAGTTCTCCTTTCAAACGTTCTGATTCCTCTTCCAGCTCCGGGATCTGTTCCGCTTCACCGGACAGGTTCTGTATCTGATTCTGTATATGGCCGATTTCTGTCTGCAGTGTCTTTCTCTGTTCCTGCAGCATTCCAAGTTTCTGTTCCAGATCTGCCTTTTCCTGTACAGTAAAAAATGGCTGATGCATACACGCAAGTTCCTCCGGCGGCAATCCGTCCCGGAACTGTTCATAGGCCATCTGGCTTTTCCTTGCTTCCTTTTTCTGTATTCCATAATCCCGCAGAAGTTCTCCATACCGGCGGCTCCGCTTTCTTTCCTTCTGCAAGGCTTCTTCCAGAGCATGCTCATCATCTTCCCGCGCCGGATCGATCATAAGGATTCCTTCTATTTCTTCGCGAAGCGCCCCCTTCTGCTCCTGAAGTTTTCTGCAGCTTTCCAGGATCTCTGTATGCTGTTTCCCGATTTCATGAAGCTCCCTTGCCTTTTTCTGTCTTTGTTCTTTCTTCTGCCATTCTTTTGCCGCCGCCATAAGCAGCAGTAAAATTCCTGCCGCCGCCAACACGAGCCCCGGAACCAGAGGGCCCCATGCAAGCACCGCCGTCCCGGCCAGTAAAACTCCTCCTGCCGGCAGCAAAAATCTTATTCCTGTTCCTTCTCTTTTGCCTTCCTGACGCAGTTCCCCTGCACGCCTGTCCAGTTCCCGCGCATGACACATTTCAGAGTCAATCCCACGCGTTGCTTCCTGCAGCTTTATGATCAGCCTCTGACACTGGTCCAGTTCCTCCTCTTCAGGCGGGGCCGGTACAAACGCTTCCAGTTTCTCCTGAGTTTCCCGCAAAACATCCGCTCTTCCCTGTGCTTCTTCTTTCAGACTTTCCAGACGCTCCCGGCGAGCGTCCAGGGCCGCCTGACTGTTCTTCGCCTGAATCTGCTCCTCCGCTTTCCTGATTTCCTGCTGCAGTTTTTGATCCTGGGATTCCTTCTGCGCCATCATGCGCTTTTGTTCTTCCAGATTTTTCTCTTTGAGACGACAGTTTTCCAACTTTTCCTGAAGTCTTCTGATCATTGCCTGAAGTTCTGGGATCCTTCCGCGGTTCCCGAGCTTCTGATAATATTTCATCCGGTTTTCCAGAAAATCACATGCTTTCTCATAATTCTGCATATCTCCGGCCTCTTCTTCCACACGAGTCAGCCGGGCGTTCATGCTGTCGTTGACTGTCACGGAAAAATCCTGCTGCGCGAAATAACTGCTCCGTTCAAACGCAGACCGGTCCAGACGAAACAGCTCCTCACCCAGACGTTCCGTATAATCACTGCTTGGAAGACCCGTAACCAGGTCATACAGGCAGAATGTATCCTCTCTCTCTTTTATTCCAAAAAAGCGTTCCGCCCGATAGCATCTTTCCCCTGCGGAAAACTCCACACTGCCGCCAAAAGCCCCTCCCTGCCAGGGCAGATATTTCTTTCTTTCATTTTCTTTGAGGGAACGCCGCGTGGTTGCTTCCAACCCGTAGAACACAGCCTTTAAAAACGCTGCCAGCGTGGATTTTCCCCAGCCGTTGGCAGCGTTTATACGATTTAATCCCGCCTGGAACTCCATGTCAAAATCATGAAGTTTACCAAAATTTTCAATATGTATCCGTAAAATCTGCATCCTAATCCTCCCCGGCCAACGCACGGATTCCCATCCGCAGCACCTGTTCTTTCTCTTCCTGCTCCATGGAAGAGGCCAGTACCATCCGTACAAATTCTCCTTTGAGAGAAATATCATACTGATAATCTTCCGGATGTACGGCAAGGCTGGTACGGTCCTGCACTTTCACAAAATACCAGGAATCTTCCAGCCATTTTTCAAGCCAGGAAGAATCTTTCTCTGCTTCCGGAGACACCTCTCCGGTCAGAACCACTTTTACCAGATCCTTTTCCGGAACCGGCGAAAGAGTCTCCAGCGTCTTCTTACGGATTTCTTCCTGTGTCAGAAGTCCCGTAATATCCACCGGTATTTCCCGGCACGTACGAAAGGCAAACGGCACAAACTTCCGGCTGATCCGTCCGTCTTTGATCTCCAGCAGCACATATCCTTTTTCCCCGCATTCGTCAAAGCCTCGTCCTTCCAGACATCCGCTGTAGCACCAGACGCCCCTGTCGTCCAGACGGCCTTCCCGATAACTATGGATATGGCCCAGCGCCAGATAATCAATATTCTTATTCTGCAGCGCACGCAAAGAAAAGGCGCCTGCCTGCTCCCCGGTCCCATATTCTGCCGCTGTCCCGTGCAGCATGACCAGGTTGATCCTCTCCGGATCCAGGGTAAGCCGTCCAAAAATCCCATCCTGCGTTTTCTCCGAAAGCTCCGCCCCGGCAATACACAGTTCTCCCTGCTGATATACCGTCCATTCCTCTCTGAATGTCCGAAGATTGTCCGGCATCGTTTGAAGATCAGCCAGGAAAGTGTTCTGATCATGGTTTCCCTGAAGATAATAAAAACAGATCCCCGGATGATTTTTTACCGCATCCAGCACACAGTTCCTGGCACGCGCGGATATGGTCTTTGCGTCAAACAAATCCCCGCACAGCAGAATCGCTTCCACGCCCTGGTCCTCTGCCGTTTCCACCATCCGCGTGAAAGTACGCGTGACCTCCTGGCGGCGTTCCCACGCTTTCTCCCGGGGCAGGCTTGCTTCCATCCTTGCGTCCAGATGCAGATCCGCGCAATGTATCAGTTTCATGATATCCTCCGTTACGCCATATCCGTTTTCCGGATATGTTCCAGCAGACCTTTGCAGCCTGCCGACACATCCCGGTAAGTGGCGTCAAAATCACCCGTATACCAGGGATCATCGATGTCCCGTTCTTTGTCTGTGTATTCCAGCAGCCGGTGCACTTTCCTGTCCGGATCATCCCCGATGATCCGCAGAATATTGCGGATATTCCAGGTGTCCATACCGATCAGATAATCGTATTTGTCATAATCTGACCGTTTCAACTGTACTGCCCGGTGGTCTCCGCAGTAGATTCCCACCTCTTTCAGTTTCCGCCGCGTTCCGCGGTGGACGCCGTTGCCGATCTCCTCGGTGCTGGTGGCAGCGGAATCGATATAGAAACAGTCTGTAAGACCGGCTTTGTCGACCATGTCCTGCATAACGTATTGAGCCATTGGGCTGCGGCAAATATTGCCGTGGCAGATAAATAGTATTTTTATCATATCTTTTATATCCTTTCCTTTTCTTAGCGCTGTTCTTCAGCACATAAGAAATGCCCGGAGGATGCTTCAAAAGTCTTCAAACCTTAATACAGTCGAACATTAGCAGTTCGATTGTCATGTATTACAAGCTTTCCGGCGCTTTTTCAATTTTTATGTTTTGCCCCAAACCTACGCTATTCTTCATAAATCTACGCAAATATACAGGCAAATATAGTTATCCTTGTTTTTCATATACAATTTTGCATTGTTGGCGAACTTGTTTTGTTAAAGACAAATTCCATGCATGCATTCTACTATGCCAACGCTTATTCATCAGGAATGTATTCCAATCCATTTCTAATACTGTTTGTAACTCATAGTTATCATCAAATTTACATACGATAACATACTCAAACTTCTGATTATCAGGTGTATTTGACCCAGGTTCTTCTAATCCATAAAATACACCCGTTGTATTATTACTTGTAGATTTTATACTGTATCTGTCACCTTTTCTGCTAATAGCGTCAATATTTTCTGTTCCTACCGGCGCAGGTGAAAGATTAGGCAAACCAGGCGTGTTATTATATATCTCTATTGCTAAATATTCGCCAAGTTCTCCAACTACATTATTTGTTCTAATAACTTTACGACGTTTCAATTCTTTTATGGCCATGCTATATAGCTGAATTATTTCTTTTGTTTCTTTTTCTCGTAAATTAATCATTTTATCTTATTCCTTTGAAATTTAAATGGCTTTTTTCTCTTTTGTATCCTCTCAAAGGTAACTTATATTACTAAAGTTGAAAACATTATCTTTCTGTAATTTCTACGCTTTGTCATCGTGGTTATTTTATCACATACTTAGTACCTCTTCCCCTGCCTTCAATTTTAACGACGCCTTTTTTGCTCATTTCTTTCAGTAACTGTGTTGTCTTTGATTTGCCAAACGGGGCGTGAGGTGCAATTTCGCTGATTGATTTTAACATTGTCTTGCTTAAAATCTTGTATATTTTTCTTTCGTCTTCCGTTAGATTCAGGTTTTTCTCAAAAACCGGGAGTACAATCTTATTTGTATTTTCCGACACTTCAAAATCCGGCTGTTTTAGTCCTTCTTCGTAGAGTTGCTTTATTCGTGTAATTCCCGTACCAAATATTTCCACAAACCCCAGCCTGTAAAATACATTTGCAAGATTTCTATTTCTCAGAATTGAAAGTTTTCCTGCTAAATACTCATCTTCTGTTATTCCAGATGGCAGTCCTCCCGGAGAAATAATTTCTATTCTGTCATCAAACATGGAAACTTTTATTTGCGACTCCACATCCCATACTCTATGAATCAATGCATTTGCAATTGCTTCTCTGAATGCAGCCTCCGGTATTTTTTCCACCTTTTTTCTGTCGGCGCCTTGGATCTCTTCGTATTGATAATAATCTTTGAATACCTCCAGTGCTTTTTCATATACTGCCAAAATAGATATATTGTCAAATGTTGCTCTCTTATGAATCACACTGATGTTTTCCCCGAACTTCACAATATCAATTCC
>CALWDO010000024.1 GCA_944376715.1 uncultured Lachnoclostridium sp.
GAGCAATGAAGAACTGGTGGAAGAGTTATGTCAATTAAAGTCAAAAATGTAAGTTATACGTATTCGGAAGGCATGGCATATGAGGTCCATGCGCTGAAAGACGTAAACCTGGAGATTCCGGACGGACAGTTCGTAGGACTGATCGGGCATACCGGTTCCGGAAAATCCACATTGATTCAGCATCTGAACGGTCTGCTCCGCGCCACGGAGGGAAAGATCTATTTTAATGGAAAAGATATATATGGGGATAAATTCTCTATGCGCGAGCTGCGCAGTAAAGTAGGCCTGGTTTTTCAGTATCCCGAGTATCAGCTCTTTGAGATCAACGTATTGAAGGATGTCTGTTTTGGTCCGAAAAATCTTGGATATTCCCAGAAAGAAGCAGAGGAAAAAGCAAAGAGAGCCCTGAGAATGGTTGGTATGGGAGAAGAATATGACAGTTCCTCTCCTTTTGAATTGTCGGGAGGGCAGAAAAGACGCGTGGCGATCGCCGGTGTTCTCGCTATGGATCCGGAAGTGCTGATTCTGGATGAACCGACTGCGGGACTGGATCCCAAAGGAAGAGACGAGATTCTGGACCAGATCAGCTATCTGAAAAAAGAGAGGGGTATTACGGTGGTCCTGGTGTCGCACAGCATGGAAGATGTGGCAAGATATGTGGACCGGCTGATTGTTATGAACCAGGGACAGGTACGGTTTGACGGGACGCCGAAAGAAGTGTTCCGGCATTATCGGGAGCTGGAAGAGATCGGACTTGCCGCTCCGCAGGTTACCTATCTGATGCAGGAACTGAAAGAGAAAGGCGCCCGTGTGGATACGGATGTAACTACCGTAGAGGAAGCGGCGGACGCCATCGCAGCGTGGCTTGGAGGACAGGAGCAGTTATGATTCGAGATATTACACTGGGACAATATTATCCGGCAAAATCCGTCCTTCATGAACTGGACCCGCGGGTGAAGCTGGTGGCGACTCTGATTTTTGTAGTGTCGCTGTTTGTGGCGAAAGGGCCGGTTGGTTATGCACTGGCTACGGTATTTCTCGTCATGGTGATCCGGCTGTCCAAAGTTCCGTTCCGTTTTATGACAAAAGGTTTGAAATCCATCGTGATGCTTTTGATGATTACGGTGATCTTTAATCTGTTTCTTCTGGACGGAGATGTGGTGTTCTGGCATTTTGGATTTTTAAGGATTACAGACCGGGGAATTCGGACGGCGGTGATGGTGGGTATCCGCCTGATCTATCTGATCCTGGGATCTTCGGTGATGACCCTGACCACCACGCCCAATGACCTGACGGACGGGCTGGAAAAATTGCTGGATCCCTTAAAGAAGATTCACGTACCGGTGCATGATATGTCCATGATGATGTCCATCGCCCTCCGGTTTATCCCGATTCTCCTGGAAGAGACAGACAAGATCATGAAGGCGCAGATCGCGAGAGGAGCGGATTTTGAGTCGGGAAATCTGATTCAGAAAGCAAAAGCCATGATACCTTTGCTGGTTCCTTTATTCTTCTCGGCTCTTCGGAGGGCGATGGATCTGGCGTTGGCGATGGAAGCGCGCTGCTACCATGGAGGGGAAGGGCGTACCAAGATGAAGCCGCTGAAGTATGAAAGTAAAGACCGGACGGCTTACGCGGTGATCTGGATATATCTGGTGATCATGATTGTGATCGGATACGGGAGACAGATATACGGCTGGATACCTTTTATATAGGAAGGAACAGGTATGAAACGGGTAAAACTGGTGGTCGCCTATGACGGGACCAATTATCGGGGATGGCAGGTTCAGAAAAACGGAGTGACCGTCGCGGAGGAACTGAACCGCGCTTTGAAGGAATTGACCGGTGAAGAGATCCAGGTGCATGGAGCCAGCAGGACAGACGCGGGAGTACACGCTATGGGCAATGTGGCGGTGTTCGATACGGAGGCCCGCATGGCCGGAGATAAATTTGTATTCGCCCTGAATCAGCGCCTGCCGGAAGACATCCGCGTTCAGGATTCCTGTGAAGTGCCGATGGATTTTCATCCAAGATTTCAGAAGACGGTGAAGACCTATGAATACCGGATCCTGAACCGGAAATTTCCCTTGCCGGCTTATCGGCTGAATACTTATTTCTACTATTATCCGCTGGATGTGGAAAAGATGCAGAAAGCGGCGGCATATCTGGTGGGCGAGCACGACTTCGCCAGTTTCTGTGCGGCGGGCGCGCAGGTAAAGACGACGGTGCGCACGATATATGGCCTGAATGTGAGTAAAAACGGGGATCTGATCACGATCCGGATTACCGGGAACGGCTTTCTGTACAATATGGTTCGTATTATAGCCGGGACTCTCATCCGGATAGGCGCAGGAGAGAGTGAGCCGGAATGTATACCGGAGATCCTGGAAGCCAGATCCCGCGCGAAAGCCGGACCCACAGCGCCGGCAAAGGGATTGACATTGATGGAAATCCGCTATCCGGAAGCAGAGGAAACGCTGAAAAATTAGTGAAAAAATGTGTTGACATGAAAATAACGGTATAATATAATATCATAATGTGACGACGTGAGAAAATGTTTGATCCAAAGCCCCGGTAGAACATTTTTGCGTATAAATGATTTGAATTTACGAATTTAAACAGGAGGTACACCAATGAACAGTTTCATGGCTAATCCAGCAAAAGTGGAAAGAAAATGGTATGTTGTTGACGCTACCGGACTTACATTAGGCCGTCTGGCTTCTGAAGTGGCAAAAGTGCTGAGAGGAAAGAACAAACCGATCTTCACTCCGCATATTGATACCGGTGATTATGTAATCGTAATCAACGCAGAGAAAGTAAAAGTAACCGGTAAGAAATTAGACCAGAAGATTTACTATCATCATTCCGATTATGTAGGCGGAATGAAAGAGACTACTTTAAAAGAAATGCTTGCAAAGAAACCGGAAAAGGTAATCGAGCTGGCAGTAAAAGGCATGCTTCCGAAAGGACCTCTGGGAAGAGAGATGTACACCAAGCTTCACGTATACGCCGGAGCAGAGCATCCGCATGCAGCACAGAAACCGGAACAGCTGACATTTTAATGAAGTAGGATAGGAGGTAAATACAATGGCTAAAGCAAAATTCTATGGAACCGGAAGAAGAAAAAAATCCATCGCCAGAGTATATCTGGTACCGGGAACCGGTAACATTACGGTAAATAAAAGAAGCATTGACGAGTATTTCGGACTGGAGACACTGAAAGTGATCGTTCGCCAGCCGCTGGTAGCTACGGAAAATGTTGATAAATTTGATGTATTGGTAAATGTACACGGTGGAGGATACACCGGACAGGCCGGTGCAGTAAGACACGGTATCGCGCGTGCGCTTCTGCAGGCAGATCCGGAGTACAGACCGGTGCTGAAGAAAGCCGGATACCTGACCCGTGATCCGAGAATGAAAGAGCGTAAGAAATACGGCCTCAAGGCTGCCCGTCGCGCTCCGCAGTTCAGCAAGAGATAATCGAGCGGACAAAAGTTATCAAAACAGTTCAAAACCCCGAAAACCGCATGGTTTCGGGGTTTTTCCTTGTGGTTTGCTTATAAACGATGTGACATGGGTTGATGAGATCTCGCTTTTACTTTCTGCAAGAAATAGGATATACTGTAAAGCAAGAGTGGAATTGCGAGGTGTTGAACAATGGATTACAAGAAAGCGCAGAACTATTGGAGGGAAAAAGCTGCCGCATCGGTCAAAATGGATGCGGAAATCCTGAAGAAAAAAATAGAGGAATATATCAGCGCCAATAATACTTGTGCATTGGCTACCGGCGCGGACGATTTCATCCGCAATACGCCAATCGAGTATTCTTACCATGACGGCTGCTTTTGGATATTCTCGGAAGGCGGTGAAAAGTTCATCGGACTGGAGAAGAACCCGAATGTCTGCATCGCGATTTTCGATAAGTACACTGACTTTGGCAGTCTGAAAGGACTTCAGGTGATGGGACGTGCATGTGTAGTAGAGCCGTTTTCAGATGAGTACAATGCTCATGCGGCGGCAAAGCAAATTCCCCTTGCCGCACTTCAGAAATTGAATCCTCCGATGAACCTGCTCAAAATTCAGCCGGTCAGCGCGGACTTTCTGAACTCGGATTTTAAGAGAGACGGATATGACTCCAGACAGCGTTTGGAATTCTGATAGCTGCGGGAGCAGGAAGAAAGCAACTGGATCTTTTATTGCGGAGGTACTTTTATCTATGAAATATGATTTCACATCTATTATGGACCGCCACGGCAGGGATTCCATTGCGGTGGACGGTCTGGGACGGAATCCGGGATTCGCCCCGGAGGCGCCGAAGGACGGTTTTTCCATCATTCCCATGTGGGTAGCGGATATGAATTTCCCCACCGTGCCGACTATCCCGGAATCGCTGGCGCAGAGGGCAGCGCACCCGGCATATGGTTACTTCAGTCCCACGGAGGAATATTTTGATTCCATCATCCGGTGGCAGGAAAAGCGCAATGGCGTGAGCGGGCTCAGGGCGGAACACATCGGATATGAGAATGGCGTGCTCGGCGGCGTGATCAGCGCTCTGAATGTGCTGTGCTCCAAAGGAGATCAGGTGCTGGTTCATTCTCCGACTTATGTGGGATTTTCCATGAGTCTGGAAAATAACGGGTATCATGCGGTCCACAGTCCGTTGAAACTGGATGGGGAAAATATCTGGCGTATGGATTTTGATGATATGGAGGAAAAGATTGCCGAGAACCATATCCATGCCGCCATCCTTTGTTCTCCTCATAATCCCTGCGGGCGCGTATGGGAGCGTCAGGAGCTGGAACGTTTTATGGAGCTGTGCCGAAAATATGACGTCTATGTGGTCTCTGATGAGATCTGGTCAGATCTGACGCTGGAAGGATATAAACATATTCCAACCCAGATGATCAGCGAGGATGCCAGACAGCGCACGGCGGCGTTTTACGCGCCGTCCAAAACATTTAATCTGGCAGGGCTGGTGGGCAGTTACCACATCATCTATAATACATGGCTGAGAGACCGGATAGAGAAAGAATCTTCCCTGAGCCATTACAATGAAATGAACGTGATGAGCATGCACGCTCTGATCGGCGCATACAAACCGGAAGGATATGAATGGGCAGACGAGCTGAGGCAGGTACTAACCCGGAATGTGGAATATGCCTGTGAACATATCCGGAATCATTATGAAGGCGTGCAGGTATCCAGACCCCAGGGCACTTATATGCTTTTTCTGGACTGCAGCGGGTGGTGTTCCGGACATGGAAAGACGATTCAGGATCTTTTGAAATCCGGCTGGGATGTGGGCGTGGCATGGCAGGACGGCGCCATGTTCGGCGGATCCTGTCATATCCGCATGAATCTGGCGCTGCCGTTCTCTTTAGTACAGGAAGCGTTTGCCCGTCTGGATCAATACGTGTTTTAAAGGAATATGATTTATGAAGCTGATACCTGTCCGCAAGGATTTATATGAAGAATACCGTCTTACGGTAATGTTTGACTGCTATAAATGGGATCCCCAGTTCCTGGATCACAATACGGTCGCCCGATATGCGCTGGCGCTGACGCAGGAAGAGCATGAAGAACTGATGGGACTGACGGAAGCGCTGGACCGGGAAACAAGAGCGGCCGAGCTGTTTTTAAACACTCACCCAAAGATCGCGCGGCCGCTGGAGCTGCCCGGAAGTATGCGCCGGGAAATACGTTCCATGGGAGATTATGAGCCGGATAAGCATATCCGGCTCATGCGCTATGATTTTCATCCGGTGGAAGAGGGCGGATGGGCGGTCAGCGAGGTGAACAGCGACGTCCCCGGCGGTTTCGCAGAGGCGTCTCTGATGCCGGAGACGGTGGTTCGTTTTCTGGATGGAGAAGGAAATTATTGGTATAAGGATTTTGGAGATATTCTGACGGATGCGATTCAGGAGAAAACAGCGGCCGGAGGCCGGATTATGCTGGTGCACTGCACTTGTTACAGTGACGACCGGCAGGTGATGCAGTTTTTGGGAGACCGGCTTTCGGAAAGAGGATTTCATGTTATCTACGGGGCGGCGGATCATCTGCGGTTCCGGGACAGACAGGCTTACAGCATTCTGGACGGCAATGAAGGGAAGATAGACGCTATCGTGCGGTTTACGCCGCTGGAATGGCTGACAGAGATGAAGCCAAAGCGCTGGCAGGGATATTTCGACACGCTCACGGTATCCTGTAACCATCCGGCTGCGATCTATGCCCAGACCAAGCGCTTCCCGCTGGTGTGGGACGCGTTGGAGAAGAACGGTGTCTCCATGTCTGTCTGGAGAGCGCTTCTGCCGGAGACTGTGGAAGTGAAAGACGCAGCAGGAAAAGAAGATTTTATATTTAAGCCCGCGTATGGAAGAGTGGGTGAGAAGATCGCCATCCGGGAAGCCTGCGGCGAGGAAGAATATCAGAAGATATTGAAAGATGTGCGAAGACATCCAAAAAGATATCTGGCCCAGAAGCGGTTTCACAGCAGGCCGCTTCCGGGCGGCAGCGGAGAAAAATTTCATATCTGTCTGGGATCCTATACCGTAAATGGAAAGCATGCCGGATATTATGCGCGACTCAGCGAGACTCCCCGCATCGACTCCAACGCGGCGGATCTTCCGGTACTGATTGAGGGGAGGAATGGTCATGACCGGTAAAGAAGCATACAGGATCTGGGCGCCAGCAGGAGCCAGGTGGACAGACTGGGTCAGGCCGGTCCCTTTTGTGACGGCAGGATCATTTTCCGGGGCTTACTGTGATCCGGATTTTCACGTACCTGCGGCAGACTATGTGGATGAACACTATGAGGACGCGGCGGTTATCGTGGATCTGCCCGGAGCGGAAAGCGTCCGGGAAGGCATCGCTCTGGCAAAGGCCGGATACCGGCCGGTCCCCATCTATAACGGGACCGCGGAACAGCCGGGGGCAAGAGCGGCGGTAGATAACCAGACCGTGGGGACGGCTCTGATCATGGCGGCCGAAGAGCTCGAGCAGATCCGGATCAGAGAGGACGCGCTGCCTGCTTTTCTGACGGACAGCAGCCGCATGAATCAGTTCCGGATGGACGCCTCCCTGTTTGACAACAGCTGGGATGTATATGCCCAGGATCTGCCGTCCGCAGATTATTTCATAAAAAATGGGATCCGGAAAGTGATTGTCGTCGGAGAGAAGATCTCGGCAGATCTGAGAATCATACTGTATGGTTTCCAGAAAAAGAAGATAAAAATATTCCTGGCAAAGCCCTGCGGAATTCCCAAAAGGAAAATTCTCCGCAGGCCTTTTCGCCAGGAAATAGAATAGAGAGGCATTGTATCAGTGACCGCCGCCGCCACCGCCGCCTCCACGGCCGCCGCCGCCGTATCCGCCGCCATGACCGCCGGAACTAAAGCCGCCCCACCCTCCATGGGAAGCGGAGTGCGCGGAAGAATAGAACGAACGGCCATAATAACGGTAACGCCAGGGACGGTAATACCCGCTGTGCAATATGGGACTTTCTGTTTCCTTGGGGCATTTGAGCGCAATGGCTTCCAGCTCTTTCCCGGAAAGGCCGAAAGCGGCCGCATAGACCAAATATTTCTCCCCTACGGAAGAATCCGTGATTATATCATTCTGGCGGAATTCCTTGCTCTTCAGGAATTTATAGAGACCTCGCCATCTGGCGTATTC
The DNA here is from genome assembly GCA_944376715.1 of uncultured Lachnoclostridium sp. Classification (GTDB taxonomy): domain Bacteria; phylum Bacillota; class Clostridia; order Lachnospirales; family Lachnospiraceae; genus Hominiventricola. The sequence goes on from CALWDO010000024.1 coordinate 7,672, forward strand.
ATTCTCGCCAAACTGTGTCAGCAGTACATATTTTCGTGTTTGAATCCGGAGAAAGATGGATCCGGCGATGCATACGATGCCCAGGAGGAAGAAACCGCCAAAGGCAAAATCTAAACGTGTATGGTATGCGGGCAGGTTCACAAGGATGGCTATTACGCCGCATACCAGAAAGAAAGCAGCTCTTGAACGGGCGGTTTTTCGCGGTTCATCGTAGTCGCCTTTCTGGAAATAGCCCTGGCTCTTGCCGATCTTTGCAATAGAATTTTTCATATTTTTGACAAAAGCATTTGTGTTTTCAAGGTCCATGGAGACGCGGGACTGGAAATCGCTCATCAGGATCGTACCAGAGGAAGCATGGCGGACGAGCAGGTTGTAATAATATGCCTCGCAGACACTGAGCGGTTCCCGAAGGTCTGCCGGCATCTGCTGCGACGGCGCGGTATTGATACGTATATCCTTGGAAGAGACCTCCTGGAGCCGGACGTATCCTTTCCGCGCCAGGCTGAGCAGCAGGGCGGAGTAAACGCCCGGATAGTCTTTGGCCTTTTTGTGCTTGCAATGGACTAAAAAAGCGGCAAAGTTAGGATCCAGATCGCCGGGGATGCCCCGGAAGTAATCTGTATTGACTGTGGCCTCATAAAAGGTATATTTCCTGCGGATGCGCGGCCCCAGGGTGAAACAGTATACGGCCGCTGCCGCCGCTCCTGCCGCGCACAACAGAAAGACGACGGATTTCTGCAACCGGAATCTCTGCGGCGCCTCCGCATAGGCCTGCTGGTCCGCAGTGATTTCATCCAGTACATCATCGTAGTAATAGAGGTTCCAGGGCGCGTAATCTGTAAAAACATATTTGTCCGCGCCGTAAGATACCAGATCAAATTCTATGTATTCATTGTAGGGCCGGAATTTCAACTGGTCCTTATCCAGCTCAAAAGAAAAAGTGTAGTAGCCCGGATTGGCGTCGGCGGATTCCGACACAGGGAAACTGTTGGCGTTTGTACCATAAGTGGTTACTCTGTAGTTTCCGGGAGCCGGCATGTCTTCTTCCGGGAACAGGATCTGCGCCTTGAAAGAATCCAGATAGCGGACAGTATCCCCCGAGTAAAGGGACAGATATAAGTCTGAACAGTCGTTATACCGAAGCGCGGCATTGTGCATCTCATATTCGATTTCAAATACAACTTGCTCCCGATAGAGTCCGTCCACATAGAAAAGAACGCACTCATACATGGCGCGGGACTCATTATAGGGCCCTTCGCTGTGGTACCATTTTCCGGGGCCGTAGGTGGGATTAGTACTTATGTAATCATAATCATCCCAGTATAGACGGGAACTCTCTTCATAGGGAATCTCAGTCCCGTCTTCCAGGATCTGTTTTACGGAGAGGACGGTATAATCCACTTTGACTCCGTCCACATACCGTTCAGGAAGATCTCTCCACAGTTCCCAGTAGAGGTTATTTTTGGAGGCGGCGTGTACGTCGAAAGTCAGCCGTTCCGTTATACGGACTTTGCCTTCGCTGTCCGGTTCGTCTGCGACCACTGCCTTGTAATCCACATCCGTGATTCGCGCATAGTCAAAAGGATTCAATTGCAAATTTGAAAAAGAATCAGAAAAAAGAGAAATGAATGCGGCGCCGAAAAATATGAGCAGATAAGCCGCAGCGACCGTGCCGGGAAATTTGTTTTTCATATGTGTTCTCCTGTAGAGGCAAATATTAATTTCAGTATATATAAAAGGAAAATATCTGTAAAGATCTATATGGGGGTACAGAATTAAAATTTCCTTAATTCTTCCTGTGCCCTCTTGACAAAGCGGTTTTCAGCCACTAAACTGAAAACCATGAAAAAAGCTGTGAAGAAGAGGAGTACGCAGGTACGGCCGTCAGAGAGGATCTCCCATTGGCTGAAAGGTGATCCCGGTGCAGACATGCGGAAGGTGGCTTTGGAGCCGGAGCGCAGAAGCAGAGTAAGCGTTCCCGTCTGGTCCGCGTTAAGGAGAATGAGGCATGGGATTTTCCATGTGAACAAAGGTGGTACCGCGGGATGTCGCCCTTTGCACATGTTTGTGCAGAGGGCTTTTTTGTACAGCAGAAGACTTTGAGAGAGGTGGCATTTGAACAGAAAATACGTACTCGCAGCGATTGTAATCTTAATACTGGCTGGAATCTCCACCGTGCTGCTGCGCTATGTGGTGCGCGAACCGGGAGTCCGTTTCTCGGAGACAGAGGCTTTTCAGGAGGAGGATTTTGATCTGCGGCTGGACAGCGGATTGTTTGGGGGAAGGATTTACTATACGCTGGACGGCAACAATCCGACGCTGGAATCAGAGGTCTATACAGGACCGATCCATATAGAAGCAGGGCTTCCGGACCGTGTGACAGTGGTGAAAGCGGCGGCCATGCAGGGAGGAGAGCTGGGGCAGGTCTATACACAGACTTATTTTGTGGGTGAAGGCGTATCAGATCTGTTTGACGTGATGGTGGTGTCCCTGACGACGGATGAAGAGAACTTGTATGATGAGGCGACCGGAATCTTTACAAACTACAGTGAGAAGAGCGAGACGGGGGAATGGGACCGCCCGGCATATATTGAGTTTTATGAATCCGACGGGAGCCTGATGCTGAAACAGGGCACAGGGATCGCGGTCTCCGGGCATGGATCCAGAGGATTTGACCAGAAAAGTATCAAACTTATCAGTTCTTCGGAATATGATCCGGAACATCCGACTTTCAATTATGACTTCTTTGACGCGGATATGGCAGGCAATACATCCGGGCAGTCATATAACCGGCTGGTACTGCGAAACGGAGGTTCGGATCATGAGGGTACCATGATCAAGTGGAATGTGGTGAGCCGTCTTGCCCGGGAGAGCGGCATGATCTGTGCCGGCGCCCGTCCGGGGATTTTGTTCCTGAACGGCGAATACTATGGGATTATTCAGCTTCAGGAAAAATACACGGCATATAATGTGGCGTCTGCCATCGGAGCTCAGAAGGATGACATTGAAAAATATGAGCCCAACGAGGTAAACAGTTCCCGTTTTGGCGGATACTATAATCAGCTTCACCAGGACCTGAATGCTCCGGACCGTCAGGCGTCGTTGGAGTCCAGGGTAGATATGGAAAATATGCTGCAGTATTATGCGGTCAGCGTCATCATGGACAATATAGACTGGCCGTCGCATAACTATCTGTCCTGGAAGTGCGCGGAAAACAGTTCCAGCGCCTATGGAGACGGAAAGGTCCGGTTTTTCCTGTATGACCTGGATGCGGTTTATCAGGACACCAGTGACAAGGAGATCCAAAACGCGTTCGCGTACTTGATGGGGGGACCGATCACGGATGCGACAGACACGCTCTGGCTTCTGATGCAGTCGGATAAATACCGGACGCAGTTTGTAAATATGGTGTGTGACCTGACCAGCACGGTCTATGATGCGGATCATGTGATTCAGGTGATCCGGGAGGAAGACCGGAAAATAGAACATTCCATGCAGATGTATTATACGGATGCGGAACTGGCGCGGCAGCAGACTGCGGTGGAGGAAATGATCCAGGCGGTATCGGAAAGCTGCGAAAAGATCCGTGCCGGAATGGAGACTTATCTGGGAGCCGCCGACCCTTACACCCTGACCGTTACGGCCCCGGAGGGTTCCGGGATTGCCTTCAGCCAGATCCGCCTGTCCGAAGGCGAGAGCTATACAGGGACTTATTATCACAACTATCCGCTGACTCTGGCGGCGCAGCTGGGAGAAGGAGAAAACTTCCGCTGCTGGGTAGTCAACGGCGAGGAAATCTATGAAGAAGAGCTTCTGCTGGATAACAGCTATACAGAAGATACTTTACAGATACAGTTAATCACAGAATAATGACGAAGGAGAGTATATGATGAAAGAACTGGCAAAGACCTATGATCCGAAAGCGATCGAAGACCGTACCTATGCCAAATGGATGGGCAGAAAATATTTTCACGCGGAGGTGGACCGGAGCAGAAAACCGTTCACGATTGTGATGCCGCCGCCAAACATTACGGGCAAGCTGCATATGGGACACGCGCTGGACAACACCCTGCAGGATATCCTGATCCGGTATAAAAGGATGCAGGGATATAATGCCCTCTGGATCCCCGGTACAGACCATGCCAGCATTTCCACGGAAGTGAAGGTAATCAACAAACTGAAAGAAGAAGGCATCGATAAAAATGAACTGGGAAGAGAAGGTTTTCTGAAGAGAACCTGGGAGTGGCGCGAAGAATACGGACGCACGATTGTAGACCAGCTGAAGAAGATCGGCTCCTCCTGCGACTGGGACAGAGAGCGTTTTACCATGGACGAAGGCTGCTCGGAAGCCGTGCTGGAGGTGTTTGTCCGTCTCTATGAGAAAGGCTATATTTACAAAGGTTCCAGAATCATCAACTGGTGCCCGGTGTGCCGGACTTCCATTTCTGATGCGGAAGTAGAGCATGAAGAACAGGCGGGCCATTTCTGGCATATCAATTATCCCATCGCGGACGGAAGCGGGTATGTAGAGATCGCCACGACCCGGCCGGAGACTATGCTGGGAGATACGGCGGTAGCAGTCAACCCTGATGACGAGCGTTATCAGCATCTGATCGGAAAGACGCTGAAACTGCCGCTTACGGACCGGGAGATCCCGGTGATCGCGGACCCGTATGTGGACCGGGAATTTGGAACAGGATGCGTGAAGATCACGCCGGCTCATGACCCGAACGACTTTGAGGTAGGACGCAGACACAATCTGCCGGAGATTAATATCATGAACGACGACGCCACGATTAACTGCCCGGGCAGCAAATATGACGGTATGGACCGTTATGATGCCCGCAAGGCCATGGTGGCGGATCTGGAAGAACAGGGCCTGCTGGTAAAAGTGGAAGAGCACGTCCATAATGTGGGAACCCATGACCGCTGTCATACCACCGTAGAGCCGCTGATCAAACAGCAGTGGTTCGTGAAGATGGACGAGATGGCGAAGCCGGCGATCGAGGCGGTTAAAAACGGGGACCTGACCTTTGTGCCGGAGCGTTTTGATAAGATCTATCTGCACTGGCTGGAGAATATCCGCGACTGGTGCATCTCCAGACAGCTCTGGTGGGGTCACCGGATACCGGCATGGTACTGTGACGACTGCGGAGAGATCGTGGTGGCGAAGACGGCTCCTGCTGTGTGTCCGAAATGCGGATGTACCCATCTGACCCAGGATCCGGATACGCTGGATACCTGGTTCTCTTCAGCGCTGTGGCCGTTCTCTACCCTGGGCTGGCCGAAGCAGACGGAAGATCTGGATTATTTCTATCCTACCGACGTACTGGTGACCGGGTACGATATTATCTTTTTCTGGGTAATCCGTATGGTATTTTCAGGATATGAGCAGACTGGAAAGTGTCCGTTCCATCATGTGCTGATTCATGGTCTGGTAAGAGACTCCCAGGGACGCAAGATGAGCAAATCTCTTGGAAACGGCATCGATCCGCTGGAGATCATCGACCAGTACGGCGCGGACGCCCTGCGCCTGACACTGGTGACCGGAAATGCGCCCGGCAATGATATGCGTTTCTATATGGAACGTGTGGAATCCAGCCGGAATTTTGCCAATAAAGTATGGAACGCGTCCCGTTTCATTATGATGAATCTTCCGGAAGGCATGGATGAGGACGGGGCCGAGCTGGATACGTCGACGCTTACCGACGCGGACCGCTGGATCCTGTCCAAGGTGAACAGCCTGGCGAAAGAAGTGACCGCGAATATGGACAACTTTGAGCTGGGCATCGCGGTGCAGAAAGTCTACGATTTCATCTGGGAAGAGTTCTGCGACTGGTATATTGAGATGGTGAAACCTCGTCTCTACAATAAAGAAGACGGAACCAGGACGGCGGCGCTTAAGACTCTGAAGCAGGTACTGATCAATGCCCTGAAGATGCTGCATCCGTTTATGCCGTTTATCACGGAAGAAATCTTCTGCAACCTGTCCGGCGAAGAATCCATTATGATCTCCTCCTGGCCGGAGTACCGGGAAGACTGGAACTTCGAAAAAGAAGAACACGCTATCGAGACGATCAAAGAGGCTGTACGCGCCATCCGCAACGTCCGCAGCAGCATGAATGTACCGAACAGCAAAAAAGCCACTGTATATGTGGTGTCTCCGGATCCGGATATCCGGGAGATCTTTGAGAACGGAAAAGTCTTCTTCGCTACGCTGGGACATGCGGGAGAAGTAATCATTCAGGCGGATAAGACCGGTATCGCGGACGACGCCGTATCCGCCCTGACCGCTGCCGTGGCCATCTACATGCCTCTGGCGGAACTGGTGGATATCGGCAAAGAGATCGAACGTCTGAAAAAAGAAGAAGAGCGCCTGACAAAAGAACTGGCAAGAGTCAACAATATGCTGGGCAATGAAAAATTCGTCAGCCGCGCGCCGGAAGCCAAGATCCAGGAAGAACGGAAGAAACTGGAAAAATATACGCAGATGATGGATCAGGTGAAAGAGCGCCTGTCACAGCTGGGGGCATAAGATGAATTACGAAGAAGCGGTGGCATATATACTGGATGTGCCAAAGTTTACAAAAAAAAATACACTGGATAATACCAGAGCGGTTCTGGAGCGGCTTGGCCGCCCGGACCGCCGCATGAAACTGATTCATGTGGCGGGAACCAATGGAAAAGGCAGCGTCTGCGCATACCTGGCGTCCATTTTAAAGGCCGCAGGCAGGAGGACGGGACTTTTCACATCCCCCCACCTGGCGGTGATCAATGAACGTTTCCAGATGGATCAGGAGATGATCTCGGATGAGATGTTTCTGGAAGGCTTCGAGGCGGTGATGGACGCCGTGCGCGCGCTGCTGAAGGAGCGCCCGGACACCTTTTCCCATCCCACATTTTTCGAGCTGCTTTTTCTGATGGCCATGTATCTGTTCGACAAATACGGGATGGAGTATGTGGTACTGGAGACGGGCCTGGGCGGACGTTTTGACGCCACCAATGTGATTGAAAAACCCCTGGTATGCGTGATCACTTCCATCAGTCTGGACCACACAGAATATCTGGGGGACACCCACGCGCTGATCGCCGGTGAAAAAGCGGGTATCATCAAGGAAGGATGCCCGGTGGTTTATGACGGCACCCGTAAGGACGTGGAAGAAGTGATTCTGGCAAAAGCAGAGGAAATGCATGCCAAAGCCTATGCAATCCGTCCCGATATGTATAAAATTTTGATGAACACCCAGAAAACGATTGATTTTTCAATGGATACTGGGTATTATGATCCTGTAAACATTTCCATTTCCAGTGTGGCGGAGTACCAGATCATGAATGCCATGGAAGCGGTGACTGCGGCCCATGTGCTGAATATCGGCCTGACTGAGGAGCAGATTCATGAAGGCATGGCCAATATGCGCTGGCAGGGACGCATGGAGACGATTCTTCCGGGAGTGATCCTGGACGGCGCGCACAATGACGCGGGGGTGGAAGAGTTTGTACGCACGGCAAAAAGATTTGAAAAGGACGCGGGAGTCAGTATCCTGTTTTCCTGCGCGAAAGAAAAAGACTACGAAGGCATGATCCGGACCATCTGTGAAAGTCTGGATCTGAAACGTGTAACCGTAACGGAGATCGAGTCGGACCGGCGGGTCCCGGCTGAAGAACTGAAAGAGCTTTTTGAAAAATATACAGACTGTCCGGTGGAAGCAGTTCCTTCTGTTGGGGAGGCATTTGACCGGGCGCGGAGGCAGAAAGGGGAAGGGATCCTGTTTTGTGTGGGTTCCCTGTATCTCGCAGGCAGTTTGAAGAACCTTTTAAGGAGTGGAAAATATGCTTGATTTTGAAGAAGAATTAAAAAAATTCCGGCCGAGCCTGGAGATTGACCAGGTAGAAGACAACGTCTATAACAATAATCTTACGGACGTGACGGATCTGTTGGATGAGATGCTGAAGGAGATTAAAGAGCATCAGTAGAAAAGGTGAAGATATGAAGTGTTTTAACTGCGGCGCCACCCTGAAGAACACGGACTACTGCAGTCAGTGCGGGGCGGATGTCAAGCTGTATCGGAAGATGATCCAGCTGTCCAATGCTTACTATAATAAAGGCCTGGAGAAGGCAAAAGTACGCGATCTGTCGGGAGCGGTGGGCGTCCTCAGACAGAGCCTGAAGATCAATAAGAAGAACACAGACGCCAGAAACCTGCTGGGACTGGTCTATTTTGAACTGGGAGAAGTGGTCGAGGCCCTGACCCAGTGGATTATCAGCAGAAGCTTCCAGAGCGAGAAGAATCTGGCGGATTATTATATCGAAGAGATTCAGAATAATCCGGCGCGTCTGGAGACCATCAATACGACGATCAGAAAGTACAATCAGTCGTTGCTTTACTGTGAACAGGGGAGCTTTGACCTGGCGGTGATCCAGCTGAAGAAGGTTCTGTCCATGAACATGAACCTGATCAAGGCCCATCAGCTGCTGGCGCTGCTCTATATGAAAAATGAAAATTACGGCAGAGCCAGATCAGAGCTGAAAAGAGTGCTTGCCATCGACAAGACCAATACCCGTGCGCTGCGGTACATGCAGGAGCTGGACGAGGCCACAGGAAAGCATACGCAGCAGGAAGAAGAGAAGCAGAATAAAGACGTGATTGCCTACACCAGCGGCAACGAGACGATCATCCAGCCGGTGGGAGTAAAGGACAACTCCGGCCTGCTCTCTGTGATTAACGTGGTTATCGGTCTGGCCATCGGCGCGGCAGTCATGTGGTTTCTGGTCATGCCCGCCCAGCAGCAGAGGACCAATGAAGAACTGAATCAGGCTGTTGCAGATTACAGCGAGCAGTTAGACTCCAAGACCGCGGCTCTGGAGACTCTTCAGAGCGAGATGAGCAGTCTGGAATCCAGAACCCAGGCAGCGGAAGAAGCGTCCAGCCAGGCGGCTGAGCAGCTGGCGGGCTATGAGAATCTGTTGAACGCCTATGCGCTTTACGCGCAGAATGACGCGCCGGGAGCACTGGAGGCGTTGGAGCAGATCGACCGGGACAGCCTGAGCGAGAATGCCGGAACACTGTACGACGAGATCTTTGCCGATGTGGGGACCGAGGCGGTGGATGAGTTATACACTACCGGATATGCCGCATATGAGGCTGGCGACTATGAGACGGCCATTGAGGACCTGAGCAGATGCTACGAGCTGGACAACAGCAGAGCGAACGCTCTGTATTTCCTGGCCAGAGCTTACCACCGGTCCGGAGATACGGAAAACGCAAAGATATATTACCAGAAAGTGATTGATGAACAGCCGGGAACCAGATGGGCGACGGATGCCGCCGGTCTGCTTGCGGGGCTGTAAATCATACAGGAACAGAAGAGGAACCCTGAAGGATAAGGGACGTTGCAGAATGCTGCAGCGTCCTTTTTTGGTGCATGGAGCCGGAGAATCCGGCGGAAAGGAGACCATCTATGGAACTGTTGGAACAGCGGGGCGTTCGCCTCATTGTCCATCTCCCAGTGGAGCTGGACCATCATTGTACAGAAGCACTTCGGAAAGAGATTGACCGGACATTGGAGAAGGAGCCGGTATCAGAACTGGAATTTGATTTTTCAGAAACGGCATTTATGGACAGCGCCGGTGTCGGCCTGATTCTGGGACGTTATAAGATCATGCAGGCTTTGGACGGTTCTATGACAGTCAGTCATATGAATACGCAGATCCGCAGAATATTGGCATTGTCCGGGATACAGCAGCAGATCCCGCTGAAAAAGGAGGAGGCTTTATGAAAAATGAAATGACGCTGGCATTTGACAGCATTTCGCAGAATGAGGGGTTTGCAAGAGTCGCGGTGGCGGCTTTTGTGACCCAGCTTAACCCTACTCTGGAAGAGGTGGCGGATATCAAGACCGCGGTCTCCGAAGCCGTGACCAACGCTATTATACACGGATATCCGGACGGCGTACATACGATTGTTCTGAGAGCCGTATTGCGGGATCAGACGGTGGAACTGTGGATATCTGATGAGGGCGTGGGCATCGAAGATGTGAAAAAGGCCATGGAACCCCTCTATACCAGCAGGCCGGAGCTGGAAAGATCCGGTATGGGATTTATGTTTATGGAGGCTTTTATGGATCAGGTCCATGTGGAATCCGCGCCGGGAATCGGCACCACTGTCTATATGAAGAAAAAGATCGGAGCAGCGGGGCAGGAGGGCTGAATATCTTTATGGAAGACACGATGGGATTGATTGAGCGGTCACACCATGGGGATAAACAGGCAAGAGAAAAACTGGTAAAAGAGAATATGGGACTGGTCTGGAGCATTGTGCGCCGGTTTTCCGGGCGGGGAGCAGACAGCGAGGACCTGTTCCAGATCGGGGCGATGGGACTGATTAAGGCCATTGATAAATTTGACACCTCTTATGAGGTGAAATTTTCCACCTATGCGGTGCCTATGATCGCCGGCGAGATCAAACGCTTCCTGAGGGACGACGGGATCGTGAAGGTGAGCAGGACGCTGAAAGAGAACTGGTGGAAGATCCGCAGGGAGACGGAACAGTTCCGTCAGAAAAAAGGGAGAGATCCCAATATGGAGGAGTTGTCGAAACTGACCGGACTGGACCGGGAGGAGATTGTCATGTCTCTGGACGCGGGGGTGGAGGTGGATTCTCTTTACCGTCCGATCCATCAGAGCGACGGCAGCGAGACCTGTCTTCTGGACCGGGTGGAAAGCCAGGGACATCTGGGAAATGGCGAAGACACGGAAAAAGAACAGCTGCTGAACCGGGTGGTGTTGGAGCAGCTTTTGTCGGAACTGGAGGACTCGGAGCGCAGGCTGATCATGATGAGGTATATGCAGGACAAGACCCAGACAGAGGTGGCGGGAGTCCTGGGAGTCTCCCAGGTACAGGTCAGCCGGATGGAGAAGAAGATCCTGGCCAGGATGAGAGAAAAGCTTACTGGATAAGGAGGAAGGAAGAACGGTATAAAAATACAGAAAATGCAGATACTGACTCCATATGACGGAGGTGCGCGATGAACGGAATGTTGTATTTGAAGATCGACCAGAACGTGGAAGTGGATCATGCAGATGTGACCCTGGGGGATGTAGCGAAGATGGAGTGCACCGATGAATCGGTAAAGAACCGTCTGAAGACCATGAAACTTTTAAAGATCCGCGATGAAAAGAGCAGCCGGTACGTTTATTCCGTGCTGGAAGTGGTACGCCGCATCCATGAGATCTATCCGGGACTGGAAGTTCAGAACGTGGGGGAAGCAGATTTTATTATTGAATATGAATCTCCCCTGTACAATCGGAACCGTTGGAGCATGCTCAAAGTAATACTGGTATGCGTGACGCTTTTTATCGGTTCGGCATTTTCCATTATGACATTCAACAACGACGTGGGAATACCGGAGGTTTTCGCGCAGGTGTATCTGCTGGTCATGGGAAAGGAGTCGGACGGTTTCACGATTCTGGAAGCCATGTATTCCTTTGGAATCGCTGTGGGAATCCTGGTCTTTTATAATCATTTCGGCGGAAAGCGCATTACAAAGGATCCCACCCCCATCGAAGTACAGATGCGGCTTTATGAGGATGATGTAAATTCGACGCTGATCGAAGGCTGCAACCGTAAGGAGACGCATATAGATGTGGATTAGACAGGCATTTCTGGGATTGACAGGATTCTGCTGCGGGATGGCCGTGGCAGGAGGGCTGTTTGCACTGCTGATTGCGCTTGGAATTATTTCCCGTATGGCGGGAAAGACGCATACGGCAAAATATATTTGGTATTATGAGGACGCCGTGGCATTGGGCGGAGTATTGGGCAATTTATTCAGTATTTATCAGTTTTCCATCCCCGCGGGGACGGCGGGACTGGTCCTCTACGGCCTGTTTGCGGGTATCTATACCGGCGCCTGGTCCATGGCGCTCACGGAGATCGTGGATGTAATCCCCATTTTCAGCAGAAGAATCGGGCTGAAGGCAGGGATGCCCTGGCTGATCCTGTCTATGGCCCTTGGCCGGCTGTTCGGCGGCTTGATCTATTATGGATGCGGATTCTGATCAGCCCAGGATGCCCATATGCTCCAGCAGGATTTTGAGACCGATCAGAACCAGGATCACGCCGCCGCAGAATTCGGCTTTGGACTTGTAGATGGTTCCGAACACGTTGCCGATCCGCACACCGGCGGCGGAACAGACAAAAGTAGTGATTCCGATGAAAGAGGCGGCTGCCAGGATGTTGACGTTCAAAAAGGCAAAAGTAATGCCGACGGCCAGGGCGTCGATACTGGTGGCTACGGCCAGCAGGAACATTTCCCGGGGAGCCATGGAGCCGCTGGAACATTCTTCTTCATCGCCGAAAGACTCCCGTATCATATTTCCTCCGATCACAGCCAGCAGAATAAAAGCGACCCAGTGGTCCAGCGATTCAATGTAGCGGGTGAAGTATCTTCCCAGGAAATATCCGATGACGGGCATCAGCGCCTGAAAACCGCCGAACCAGACGCCGGCCAGAGAACATTCCCGGAAAGTGACCCGGGGCATGGCCAGCCCCTTGCAGACAGATACGGCAAAAGCATCCATAGATAGTCCTACGGCGAGAATAAAAAGTTCGATAAAACTCATGACAGTTGTCCTTCTTTCTTATGTGCTCTTATTTATGTTCTTCCGGATGAAATTCCATCCAGGTCTCATACCAGTCCAGACAGGCATCTGTATACCGGGAAAGCAGCAGATCCTCCTCTTCCCTGCGCTTATTCAGATAAGAGGGATCCTCCCAGCAGAACTGCCAGTCCCATTGTTCGTAGAATGTTTCCAGCCTTGCGCGGGACTGTTCCAGGGGTTCGGCGGCGAGCCGGAGGCGCCAGTCTTCATACATGCGCTCGGTAGACGGTTCCCGGAAACGGCGCTCGGCTTTCGGCACGTTCTGAAGTCCGCTGATCAGAGCCTGCTCTTCCGCCGCCCGTATTCCGGCGGGAGTATCCGCGGAGGTTTTCCGGCAGCGTTCTATGTAGTGGGCATAATCAAATGGATAATACAGGACGGAATCCTTCTCGAAGACCAGCAGAGCGTCGGCCACCTGTTGAATGAAATAGCGGTCGTGGGAGACGAACAGCAGCGTCCCCGTATAAGCACGGAATGCAGATTCCAGCGTTTCGCGGGCGGGGATATCCATATGGTTGGTGGGCTCGTCCAGAATAAAGAAGTTCGGACGGGCCTGGAAAAGCTCTGCCAGCACCAGCCTGGATTTTTCACCGCCGGACAGAGAGGAGACCTTTTTCTGCGCGTCGCGGCCGGGAAAGAGAAACGCCCCCAGAGCGTCCCGGACTTCCTTCTCCGTCATAGACGGAAAATGACTGTGAAAATGATCCGCTACAGTCTGGTCCGAGGAAAGAGCCGCCGTCTGCTGGTCAAAATAGCCTATCCGCACGCGCAGTCCCAGGCTGCATCTGCCCTTGACGGGAGGGATGATCCCGGCTGCCGTTTTCAAAAATGTAGATTTGCCGATTCCATTAGGACCGATGACTCCGATCTTCTGTCCCCGGCGGATACGTAAGGACAGTTCCAGCAGAGCCCTGTCGTAGCCGACCTGCAGATGTTCGGCTTCCAGAACCCACTTGGAGCTGGGCGTATCCGGAGTGATCTCCCCCGTGAAGATATGGGCGTCGTCCCGGCGCGGCTTTTCCACGCGGGACATCCGCTCCAGGATTTTCTTTCGGGAACGGGCGAAGGCCGCTTTCTTTGGCTTGTGCTTGAATCGTTCTACCAGATTTTCCAGGCGTTCGATCTCTTCCTGCTGGTTCCGCCAGGCCTTTTCCTGAAGCCGGATATTCTTCTGTTTCTGCCGCCGGTACGCCGTATAGTTGCCTGCGTAGCGGGTAAGGCTTCTGTCCTGCAGTTCCCAGACGGTATCCGCAGCGCGGTCGAGGAAGTACCGGTCATGGGATACGACGACCACGGCTTTCTCATAATTCCGCAGATACTCTTCCAGCCATTCTACCGTGCCGGTATCCAGATGATCGGTGGGTTCGTCCAGAAGAAGCAGGTCCGGCTTCTGAAGGAGCAGACGAATGAGAGCCAGCTTCGTCTGCTCGCCTCCCGAGAACATGGAGACCGGTTTCTTCTTGTCTTCTTTTGACAGTCCGAAACCGGTAAGGATACGGTCGTATTCCTGTTCCCAGGCAAAACGTTCCCGGTCCCACTTGTCGGGACAGGGACAGGCTTTTAACAGTTCCTGCTCCACCGTGGCGGAAGGGTCAGAAAAAGCCTGCTGATGCAGCAGGCCTGTGGTGATACGCCGGGAAGTGGTAAGTCCGCTCTGAACGGAGTCGTCCCTGTCCAGATGCAGTTCCCCCGCGAGAAGCTTAAGAAAGGTGGTCTTTCCGGAACCGTTGCGCCCGACCAGAGCGATCTTCTCTGTCCCTTTGATCTCAAAATGAAAATGTGAAAGGACCGTCTGTCCCCCGATACTTAAGGAACCGTCCTGAATCTGTAAAAGCATGATTCCCTCCATAGGAAATTAATCGTGAATCTAACTATATCAGAACGGAGAAAAAGATGCAACACACATTGACAAATTTTTCAGATCCCCAGTCCTCTGCCCATCCAGTACAGAAGGCCCATGACCCAGCTGGCAAATACGCCGTAGAGGATCACGGGTCCGGCGATGGTGAAGATCTTGCAGCCGATGCCGAAGACCTGACCCTCTTTTTTGTATTCGATGGCGGATGACGCGACGCCGTTGGCGAATCCGGTAATGGGAACCAGAGCGCCGGCTCCGCCCCATTTGGCGATAGAAGGGTAGACATTGAAACCGGTGAGCAGGACGCTGAGCAGTATCAGCAGGATGGAACACCAGGTCCCGGCCGTTTCCTGGCTGGCGCCGGCCTGCATGAGCAGATTGGTGATCAGCTGTCCCAGCGTGCAGATGGCGCCTCCGGTCAGGAATGCATGGAACATTTCCCGGGGAAGGCTGTGGGTAGGGGTCACCTGTTTTACATATTCGTTATATTGTTGTTTTTGTTCATCGCTTACATTCATATACATGGCTCCTTTTTGTCTAGTCTGTCCGTTTTGGAGCGGCTGTATACGGTTATACGGCATTTATTGGTTACCGGGGTATAAAATTATCCGCATACTTTTTTCCTTTCCTGAAAAACTATGTAGTGAAACGACAGATGTTTTCGGAAAGGAGCCAGGCCATGACAGAGAAAAAAGGAAGAGCCAGTATCAGTTACGGAGAACCGCCCCGGATCATCGGAGCAGCCTCCATCGTGGGGAGCAAGGAAGGAGACGGGCCTCTGGGGCATCTTTTTGACGTAATCGAACCGGATCCCAAATTCGGCAAGAATACCTGGGAGGAGGCGGAGAGCGAGCTCCAGCTTTTGACGGCGCGTAAAGCCATGGAGAAGGCCGGCATGAACGAAGAGCAGATTCGTTATCTGTTCGCAGGGGATCTGCTGGCTCAGGGAATCGCCACTTCTTATGGGATCATGGAGCTGCAGATTCCTCTTTTCGGGCTGTACGGAGCCTGTTCCACCTGCGGAGAGAGCCTGTCGCTGGCGTCCATGGCGGTGAACGCAGGTTACGCGGAATGCGCCATGGCGCTGACCTCCAGCCATTTTGCCAGCGCGGAAAAGGAGTTCCGATTTCCCCTGGAATACGCGGGACAGCGTCCCCTTTCAACTACCTGGACGGTCACCGGATCCGGAGCCTTTGTACTTGCCGCCGCAGGGAGCTCTTACGCCGAAGGAGCCTCTGTATGTATCACCGGAATTACCACAGGAAAGGTGGTGGACTACGGAGTAAAGGACTCCATGCATATGGGCGCCGCCATGGCGCCGGCTGCGGCGGATACGATTTACCGCCATCTGATGGACTTCGGAAGAGAGGCGGAAGAATACGACAGGATCATCACCGGGGACCTGGGAAGCATCGGCCAGACGATTTTGAAAGACCTGCTTCGGGAGAGAGCCATCGAACTGGACGGCATCCACGAGGACTGCGGCATGCTGATCTACGACGCGGATACCCAGGATACTCACGCGGGAGGTTCCGGCTGCGGCTGCGCCGCCGCGGTACTGGCTGCCTATATTCTTCCAAAACTCATGAGAAAGGAATGGAAGAGGGTGCTCCTGGTGCCCACCGGCGCTCTTTTGTCCAAAGTGAGCTTCAACGAAGGAAAATCCATACCGGGGATCGCCCACGGTGTGGTATTCGAGTGTGTTTAAACCAAAATTTATGTAAAAACGGTGAAAAATTTTCCCAGATCGAAAAAAATCTGTTGCATGCTGAAAAAATTATGTTAAACTGGATATGGTTTTGGTGTTTGAAATTGGCATGGAGGGTAAGCCGTTGAGAAAGAAATCACATCTGTGTCTGGCCGGATTTCTGGTCAGAAGTTTGGATCATAAAGTATTGCGCCGCAGATGGCGGTCATTTTATTTAGGAAGTATTCTTCCTGACTGCCGGCCGGCATTTGTGACGGTGCGCCATGAGTTTGACGTGACCTTTGACCTGGTGGAGGAGAAGATCCGCAGACTGGTGGAGACAGATCTGTACCGTCCGGAGGACTGTATTCGTTATATGGTGGATCTGGGACAGGTCATGCACTATATTGCGGACTATTTTACATTCCCTCACAACAGCCATTTTCCGGGCAACCTGAAGGATCACTGTAAGTATGAGAATGTGCTGAAGCATGAGCTTCGCAGATATATTAACGAAGATCAGGCGGTATTCCATATGGCCTATCCCGGACGATTTCTGTCGGCGGACGAGATCCTGGACTATATCCGGAAGACCCACGAAGAATATATGCAGAAGACCAGATCGGTGGAAGAGGACTGTGAGTTCATCACCAGAGTCTGCTCTCATGTGCTGAGCGGAGTTCTGTGCCTGGCAGAGGAGCCGGTATTGGTATTTGCTGCTTAGGAGTATTTATATGGAAGATAGACTGAGACGAAAATACGGCGGGTTGAAGAGCCGGATCGCTTCGGAAGGGAAGGCAGCCATCGCCTTCTCCGGCGGAGTGGATTCGGTTCTTTTGTTATATGCGGCGCGGGAAGCGCTGGGAGAGAATGTGCTGGCTCTGACGGTGTCTCTGCATGCGGTACCGGAGCGGGAGCTGGCGCTGGCGAAAGCGTTTTGCGAAAGATTCGGTATCCGCCATCGGATCGAGACGGTGGATGAATTTTCTATTGAAGGGTTCGGGGAGAATCCTCCGGACCGTTGCTACCTGTGTAAACATGCATTGTTTACGAGGATGCGCGCGGTCGCGGATGAGGAGGGAATCCCCTTCCTGGCGGAAGGTTCCAACGTGGACGACCAGGGGGACTACCGTCCGGGTCTTAAGGCCCTGAAAGAACTGGGGATTGCCAGCCCTTTGAAGGACGCGGGATTTACCAAGGCGGAGATCCGTCAGATGGCGGACCGTCTGGGGCTGTCGGGATGGAACCGCCCGTCTTCCGCGTGTCTGGCGTCCCGCTTCGCCTACGGGGAACAGATCACGCCGGAGAAGATGAAACGGGTGGAGAAAGCGGAAGATTATCTGCAGGATCTGGGATTTACGCAGAAAAGAGTGCGGGTTCATGGAAATCTGGCGAGGATCGAGCTTTTGCCGGAGGAATTTCCCAGGCTGTTTCATGAGAATCTGTCGGAGAAGGTGACGCGGAGGCTGAAAGATCTGGGATTTACCTATGTGACGCTGGATCTGGGCGGATTTCAGAGCGGCAGTATGAATAAGGAGCTGGAGACATGAATGAAACATTTGCCAGGACAGAGCTCCTGATCGGAGAAGACGGGCTGGAGACATTAAGGAAGGCCAGAGTGGCGGTCTTCGGCATCGGCGGAGTGGGAGGCTACGCGGTGGAAGCGCTGGCGCGGAGCGGCGTCGGGCATTTCCTGCTGGTGGATAACGACGTGGTGGGCGAAAGCAACCTGAACCGGCAGATCATCGCTCTTCGGAGCACACTGGGCCGGTACAAGACGGCGGTGATGAAGGAACGGATCGCGGATATTTGTCCGGAGACGGAGGTGGAGACGCGGGAATGTTTTTTCCTCCCGGAACATGCGGACCGGTTTGATTTTGGCGCCTTCGACTATGTGGTGGACGCCATCGACACGGTCAGCGGGAAGCTGGAACTGGCCGTAAGCTGTCAGAAGGCAGGGACGCCGCTGATCAGCGCCATGGGCGCGGGCAATAAACTGGATCCCTCCAAGTTTGAGGTGACGGATATTTACCGGACGAAAGGCTGTCCGCTGGCGAAGGTCATGCGGCGGGAACTGCGGAAAAGAGGAATAGAGAAACTGAAAGTGGTGTACTCCACGGAGGAGCCGAGGAAACCTCTCAGACAGATTCTGGGAGGGGACGGACGCAAGGTGACGCCCGGAAGCATGGTGTTTGTGCCGGGGACGGCGGGACTTTTGCTGGCTTCGGAAGTGGTGAAGGATCTGTTGGAACGACAGGGGTGAAGATATGGCATTGCAGCTGATACTGGGAAATCCGGGCGCGGGGAAATCCCATTATTTATTTGAAAAGGTGATCCGGGAGTCCATGCAGTATCCGGAGAAGCAGTTTCTGGTCATTGTGCCGGAGCAGTTTACCATGCAGACCCAGAAGGACCTGGTGCGGATGCATCCCAGGCACGGGATCATGAACATCGACGTGCTGAGCTTTGAACGTCTGGCGCACCGGGTCTTTGGCGAAGTGGGAGGCGAGCACCGCCGGATCCTGGAGGATACGGGCAAGAACCTGATTCTGCGCCGCATCGCCGAGGAGAAGAAAGACGAGCTGGTGCTCCTGGGCGGAAACCTGAAGAAGCTGGGCTACATATCCGAGGTCAAATCCCTGCTCTCGGAGTTTACGCAGTACCGGATGCAGCCGGAGGAACTCCGGCGCGTCATGGAGCAGAATAAGGAGAATCCTCAGCTGTATTTTAAACTGAAGGATATGCTGGTAATCTATGAGAGCTTCCGGGAATATCTGGAGGGGATGTACCTGACGGTGGAGGAGCTTCTGGACGCGCTGGAGCAGGTGGTAGAGAAGTCGGAGACGGTGAGAGGCAGCGTCATCGCCCTGGATGGCTACAATGGATTTACCCCCATACAGATGAAACTGCTGCAGAAGCTGCTGGGGCTGGCGGAAGAGGTCTGTGTGACTCTGACTATGGACGGACATGAACAGCCCTTTGTACAGGAGGCGGAGTACCGGCTGTTCCATCCTACAAAGAAAACAGCGCTGGAGCTTGCGCGCCTGGCAGATCAGGCGAGAGTCGAAGTGAGAAAGCCGGTGATCCTCTCAGACGCGGGGAAATACCGTTTCCATGAGGCTCCGGCGCTTCATTTTATGGAACAGCATATATTCCGCCATGAAAGAGCGGTCTGGGAGGAAGAGACGCAGGAAGTGCGTCTTTTTTCCGCCGGGAATCCCAGAGCGGAGTCCGAGGAGATCGGAAGAGAGATCCTGCGCCTGGTGCGGGACGAGGGATTCCGCTACCGGGACATCGCCGTGGTAACGGGAGACCAGGAAAGCTACGTGCCGCTGCTGGAACAGTGCTTTGCCAGGCTGGGAATCCCGGGATTCATGGACCGGAAGCGGGACGTATTGAAAAATTCCTTTGTGGAATTTCTGCGCGCCCTGCTCCTGGCTGTCCAGGAGGATTTTTCCTATGAATCCATGTTCCGCCTGCTGAGGAGCGGGATGGCGGGGGCGGACAGCGAAGAGACGGACCGGCTGGAGAATTATGTGATCGCCAGAGGCGTCCGCGGACTGTCCGGCTGGAGACGGGAATGGAAGCGCCCCCTGAAACATATGGAAGAGGGAGATCTGGAAGCGCTGAACGAGATCCGGGCCCGCCTTGCCGGCTGGCTGGAGACTCTGAAAGAAGAGCTGACCCGGAAGGACGGGAATGTGCGCGGCATGACCGAAGCGCTCTATGACAGTCTGGTGAGTCTGGATATTCAGAAAAAGCTGAAGGAACAGGAAGAGTGGTTTGACGGAAAGGGCGACGCGGCCACTGCCAGGGAGTACGCGCAGATCTACGGGATGGTCATGGATCTGTTTGACAAGCTGGTCATGCTGCTGGGAGACTGCCGGATCCCTCTGGAAGAATATGCCGAACTGCTGGACGCGGGATTGTCGGAGATGAAGGTGGGGCTGATCCCCGCGGGAACCGATCAGGTACTGGTGGGAGATATGGAGAGAAGCCGTCTGAAAGACGTGAAAGTCCTGTTCTTCGCCGGGGTCAATGAGGGGAGCGTCCCACGGGATAAGAGCCGGGGAGGCATCCTCTCGGAGATGGAGAGAGAGCTTCTGCATGAGCAGGAGGTGGAGCTGGCTCCCACAGCCAGACAGGAGGCGTGCGTCCAGAAATTTTATATTTATCTGAATCTGACGAAGCCTTCCAGAAGACTGTATCTGTCCTGGAGCCAGGCGGACGCGGACGGAGGGGCGTTAAGACCGTCCTTTTTGATTTCCCAGATCCGGCAGCTTTTTCCGAAGATCCGGGTGGAGGATCCGGAGAAGAAAGAGCTCCTGGACCGTCTGGTGGCGCCGGAGGGCAATCTGAGGGAACTGACCGGGGCGCTGAAGGCGGAGCGGGAAGGCCTCGCCGAAGGCGGAGACAGAGCTCTGGTCAGCTGGTACGCGACCCGGGATCCCTGGAGAGAAAAACTGGAACGTCTCATGGACGCAGTGTGCCGGACCAGGCAGGAAGACGGTATCGGAAAAGCGGTGGCGCGGGCTCTGTACGGGACGCTGCTGGAGGGCAGCGTCACGCGCCTGGAACAGTTCGCCGCCTGCGCTTATGCTCATTTCCTGCAGTACGGCCTGCGCCTGGAAGAGAGGGAAACCTGTGAACTGAAGGCAGTGGATATGGGAAATGTGTTCCATGAAGCGCTGAAATATTTCTCTGACGCGGTGGAGCAGGGCGGATACGGATGGTTCCATGTGCCGGATGACCTGCGGGACCGGTGGATGGAGGAAGCGCTGGAGCGGGCCATTCAGGATCACGCCGACCAGATCCTTCCGGACCGGGCAAAAGACCAGTATACCCTGGCCCGCATGAAGCGGATCGGGAAGCGTACCGCATGGGCCGTGCTGCGGCAGGTGGAAAGGGGAGAATTTCTTCCGGAGGACACGGAAGTATCTTTCCGGAACCTGGAACAGCTCCAGAGCGTGTCCGTGCTTCTGTCCGAGGACGAGCGCATGCGTCTGCAGGGAAGGATTGACCGGATCGACGTGTGCCGGAGGGACGGGAAAATTTATGTGCGCGTGGTGGACTACAAGAGCGGTTCCACGCGGTTCGACCTGACCAGCATCTATTACGGACTGCAGCTGCAGCTGGCGGTGTACCTGAACGCGGCTGTGGAACTGAAACGCCGCCAGCAGGATGGAGATGAAAAAGTGCATCCTGCCGGCATGTTTTACTATCATATCGAAGATCCCATGCTGGACTATGAGGAAGAAGAGGATCCGGCGAAGAAGCTCCTGAAAGAACTGGCGTTCGGCGGTCTGGTCAGCGCGGAGGACGGAGTCGCAGAACTGATGGACCGGGAAATGGAGACCGGGTCGGACATCCTGCCGGTGCGCAGAAAGAAGGACGGCGGGTACACGGCGGCTTCTTCGGTGGCGGAGGAGGAACAGTTCGAGCTTCTGATGGGACATGTAAAAAGACGGATCGCCGAGTATGGAGAACGCATCCTGAACGGGGATATCCGGCTGGATCCCTACGAGATGGGGACGGACGACGCCTGCCGGTACTGCGCCTACCACAGTGTCTGCGGCTTTGACCGGAAGCTGGAAGGGTGCGAGAAACGCCGTCTGCAGCCCATGGACCGGGAAGAGGTCTGGGAGAAGATGAAGGAGGAACAGGGATGAGCGTCGTATGGACAGAGGACCAGAAAAAGGTCATTGACGCCAGAGGGAAGAACCTGCTGGTGTCTGCCGCCGCGGGCTCCGGCAAGACGGCAGTGCTGGTGGAGAGGATCCTGTCTCTGATCACGGATCCGGAACACCCGGTGGATGTGGACCGCCTGCTGGTCACCACGTTTACCAAGGCGGCCGCGTCCCAGATGCGGGAACGGATCGGAAAGGCTCTGGCGGAGCGGATTCTGGAAGATCCGGGAAACGAATGGCTGCAGAGGCAGGAAGCGCTTCTTACACGGGCCCAGATCACTACGATCCACGGGTTTTGCCTGTATGTGATCCGCAATTATTTTCATACCATCGACCTGAATCCCAGCTTCCGGATCGCGGATGAGGGCGAGATGCGGCTTTTAAAACAGGATACGGCGCAGAAAGTGGTGGAAGAAGCGTGCGCGGCAAAAGATCCGGATTTCCTGCGGTTTGCCGAAAGCTATGGCAGCGGGAACCGGGGAAGCGGGCTGGAGGAGCTGATCCTGCAGCTCTATGAATATGCCCAGGCTCATCCGCAGCCTGAAAAGTGGCTGAAAGACTGCGCGGCGCTGTATGAAGTTCCGAAGGACGCTTCCTGGGAAGATTTCCGGGGGACGGAGGAGATCATGGAAGAACTGAAGCGGACCGTTTCGGACTGCCGCGACAAAATATTTCTGGCGGAAGGGATGGCCCGGGCGCCGTACGGGCCGCTTCCGTATATAGAAGTACTGCGGTCGGACGCCGCTCTTCTGGAAGAAATGCTCCGGTGCGGGTCCATGGAGTCTTTCGGAGAGCTTTTGGCAGACCTGAAATTCCAGCGGCTCCCCAGCCGCAGAAGCAAGGCCATGGCAGATGCGGACGAAGAGATCTGCGACCGAATCATGGAGATCCGCAATGATATGAAAGATACTTTGAAATCCCTGAAGACGCAGTATTTTCAGCTTCCTTCGGAGACGGTATTCTATCAGATGCGGGAGACGGCGCAGAATGCCCGGTGCCTGGCAGATCTGACGCTGCGGTTTACAGAACGGCTGGGAGAAGAGAAGCAGCGGAAAAATATCCTGGATTTCAGCGACCAGGAACATTTTGCCCTGAAGATCCTGACCAGAGAAGAGGACGGGAAACTGGTTCCAAGCGGGACGGCGGATGTATTTTCCAAATATTTTGCGGAGATCATGGTGGATGAATACCAGGACAGCAACCTGGTCCAGGAGGCGATCCTCGAAAGCATCTCCGGCAGCCGGCAGGGGCGGGATAACCGTTTCATGGTGGGAGATGTGAAGCAGAGCATCTATCGTTTCCGCCAGGCGGAACCGGGGCTTTTTCTGGAAAAATACCATGATTATCAGGACGGGAAAACCGGCGTGCGGATCGATCTTCACCAGAACTTCCGAAGCAGGGGAGAGGTACTGGGGCCGGTCAATGAGATTTTCAGCAAAATCATGCGCCGGGAACTGGGAGGCATCGATTACGGGGAGGCGGAAGCCCTCCGGATGGGAGCTTCTTATCCTGATCAGGAAGGATGCGGGGCGGAGCTTTTGCTCCTTTCCCGGGAAGAATGGGAAGAAACCCGCCAGGAGAGCCGGTGGACGAAGCAGGAGGCGGAGGCGCATCTGATCGCGGCCAGGATCCGGGAATTGTTAAAAAACGGGACGGTGACAGAGGACGGAAAGCTCCGTCCGGTGCGCTGCGGGGATATTGTGATTCTGCTGCGCACCATGGCCGGCTGGAGCGAGACCTTTGTAAGAGTGCTGCAGGAGGAAGGAATCCCGGCCAGCGCCCAGTCCAGGGAAGGATATTTCCAGACATTGGAAGTGGAAGGACTCCTGTCTTACCTGTGGGTACTGGACAATCCGACCCAGGAGATCCCGCTGGCGGCGGCGCTGCACGGAAGCATAGGGGGATTTTCCTCAGAAGAACTGGCGAAGATCAAGGCGGCATACCCGGAGAAGCGGTTCTGCGCGGCCTGCGCGCTCTATGTATCGGAAGGCCCGGATGCAAACCTGAGGGGACGGCTGGCGGCCTTTTTCTCCCGGATGGAAGAGTACCGGAGAAGGGCGTCGTGCACGTCTATCCATGAACTTTTGTGGCAGATCGTGGAAGAGACCGGATATCTGGACGAGATGCGGGCGCTCCCGGGCGGGGAGCAGCGGACCGCCAATGTGGAGATGCTGCTTCAGAAGGCGCAGGATTACGAGAAGATCAGCTATCACGGGCTGTTCCATTTTATCCGGTATATAGAGAAGATGCAGAAATATCAGGTGGATTTTGGCGAGGCGCCCCTGTCGGGCGCGGACGGCGGTTCCGTGCAGATCATGAGTATCCATCACAGTAAAGGACTGGAATTCCCGGTGGTATTCGCCGCAGGCATGGGGAAAAGCTTTAACCGGCAGGAGAGCCGGGACAAGCTGGTCTGCCACAGCCGGTACGGAATCGGGCTGGACTATGTGGACCTGGAGCACCGTATGCGCAGGGCCACGCTGGTTAAACAGATGATACGCAGGCAGAATCTGCTGGACAATCTGGGAGAAGAACTGCGGATCCTCTATGTGGCCATGACCCGCGCGAAAGAGAAGCTGATCCTGACCGGCATGGCAGGAGAAAAGCTCCTGCAGACGGAACCGTCGCCGGAAGAGAAGCTGAGCTATCTGGAACTGTCCGGCGCGGACAGCTGTCTGGACTGGATCCTGCCGGCGCTGCATGCGGAGGGAAGCACGCTGGAGAGAAAACAGGTTTCTCTGAAGGAACTTCTGGCAGGAGAAGCAGAGTCCCGGGTGCAGGACGCTCTGAGCAGGGAAGAGATGGAGCGCCGCGTACTCTTCCCATCCGGGGATCCGAGACTGGACGCGGAGGTGGACCGGAGGCTCTCCTGGAAATATCCGTGGGCGGACGAGAAAACCTCGCGGCAGAAATACAGCGTGACTGAACTGAAAAAACTCCGGATGGAAGAAGAGTCCGACGCCGTCGAAGAGATGTTCCCGGAATCGGATGTGATCCCGTTGATTCCGCAGTTTATCGAAAAACAGGAAGAGAAGACCGGGGCCGCCCGGGGAACGGCGTACCATGCGGTCATGGAATGTATGGATTTCGGAAAAGACATGGAGACAGAAGAACAGGCGGGACAGATCCTGGAGGAGCTGGCCGGAAGCGGCAGACTGGAACAGCAGGACATCGACGCGGTGAATATCCGGGATCTTCTGAGATTTGTCCAAAGTCCGCTGGGAAAACGGATGCAGGACGCCGCCCGCCGGGGAGATCTTTACCGGGAGCAGCCGTTTGTCATCGGACTGCCCGGAGACCAGGTGGACGGCTCCGACCCGGAAGAACTGGTACTGATCCAGGGAATCATAGACGCGTTCTTTTATGAAGAGGATGAGATTGTGATCGTAGACTATAAGACGGACCGGATCTTCCGCGCGGAAGAACTGGCAGGAAGATACCGCGCGCAGCTTCAGTATTACGGGAAAGCTCTGGAGATGATGACGGGGAAGAAGGTAAAAGAAAAAGTGATTTATTCGTTTACGATGGGGAAAGTGATTGTGTTGTAAAAGCAGAAAATTGATTTTATGTTCCGTAAATGATATATTGGATGCAGCAAATACAGGAGAGACAAAGCGATATGGAAGAAAAACATCTGCAGCAGGGCGGCGCGACGCGGCGGCTGTACTACGAGGACAGCCATCTGAAAGAATTCCGTGCCGTCGTCCTTTCTTGTGAAAAGTATAAAGACGGATACCGGGTGGAGCTTGACCGGACCGCTTTCTTTCCGGAAGGCGGCGGGCAGTTCGGAGACCGGGGATGGCTGGACGGGATCCAGGTGACAGACACCCGGGAGGAGGACGGCGTCATCTGGCATATGACGGCGGAAGCCGTCCCGGAAGGGAGCGAGGTGCTGGGACGGCTGGACTATGAGGAACGGTTCTCCCGTATGCAGCAGCATACCGGAGAGCACATTCTGTCCGGCCTGGTACACAGTATGTACGGGTATGACAATGTGGGATTCCACCTGGGGCAGGAAGCAACCACGCTGGATTTCAACGGGGAACTGTCCGGGGAGCAGATTCTGGATCTGGAGCGCAGGGCAAACCAGGCAGTTTACGAAGACATTCCGGTGCAGGTGCTCTATCCGGACAGCGAGGAACTGAAAAAGCTGGACTACCGCAGCAAGATCGAGATCGAGGGTCAGGTACGGCTGGTGTCCGTGCCCGGCTATGACATCTGCGCCTGCTGCGCGCCCCATGTGCAGCGGACCGGAGAGATCGGCGTCATCAAGGTGCAGAGCTGCGAACGCCACCGGGGCGGATGCAGGGTGACGATCGTATGCGGAGACCGGGCGCTTAAAGATTATCAGGAAAAGCAGCGGGGCGTGACGGACGTATCGGTGGCGCTGTCGGCCCGTCCGGATCAGATCGGGGAAGCAGTGCTCCGCCTGAAGGAGCAGCAGGAGAAGCTCCGGGAGCAGCTGAACCGTATGCAGGCTCTGTATCTGGAAGAAAAACTTGGCCGGATCCGTCCGGATCAGCGGAATGTGTGCATCTTTGAGGAGGACCTGGATAACATTGCCGTGCGGAATTTCATCAACGGAGCCGTGGAGCGCTGTCCGGGCATCTGCGCGGCTTTTGTGGGAACGGACGATGGGGGATACCGCTATATCCTGGGGAGCCGGAACGTGGACCTGCGCGTCTTCGCAAAAGAATTGAACGCCCGTTTCCAGGGCAAGGGCGGCGGGAAACCGGAGATGGTGCAGGGATCTCTGACAGGAACCAGAGAAGAGATAGAAAAAATGATTATGGAGGGATAAAAAGATGAAGAAACCAGTGCTGGTGATCATGGCGGCAGGGATGGGAAGCCGTTATGGAGGGCTCAAGCAGATCGACCCGGTGGACAACCAGGGACATATCATCATGGATTTTTCCATCTATGACGCTGTGCAGGCAGGATTTGAAAAAGTAATCTTTATCATTAAGAAAGAAAATGAGAAGGATTTCCGGGAGCGGATTGGCAGCCGGCTGGAAGGCAAGGTCCAGACGGAATATGTCTTTCAGGATCTTCACAACCTGCCGGAAGGTTTTCAGGTGCCGGAAGGCCGCGTAAAACCCTGGGGTACCGGACATGCGGTGCTGAGCTGTCTCACTGTGGTCGACGGACCTTTCGCGGTGATCAACGCGGATGATTTCTACGGAAGGGAAGCGTTCCGTCTGATCTATGATTATCTGACCACCCACGGGGACGGCGAGAAATATGAATATACCATGGTGGGATATCTGCTGAAAAATACCTTGACAGAGAACGGATCCGTAGCCCGCGGCGTGTGCAAAGTAGACGATCAGGATATGCTGACCGGTATCCATGAGAGAACGCGCATCGAGAAGCAGAGCGACGGAAGCGCCGCTTATACAGAAGACGACGGCAGGACCTGGATCAGTCTGCCGGACGACGCGGTGGTATCCATGAACATGTGGGGATTCACCAGAAGCATGATGGAGGAGCTTAAGGACCGTTTCCCGAAGGCGCTGGAAAAAGGTCTGAAGGAGAATCCTATGAAATGCGAGTATTTTCTGCCTTTTGTGGTGGATGAACTGATCCGGGAAGGCAAGGCGGAGGTGAAGGTGCTCACCAGCAGGGACCGCTGGTACGGAGTGACCTACAAAGAGGACAAGCCGATGGTGGTGCAGGCGGTGCGCGATATGAAAGCGCGCGGACTGTACCCGGAAAAGCTGTGGGATTCGGAAGAGGTGGAGCGATGAGCCTTTCCATCCGGACAGCGCGCCCGGAAGACGCGGAGGCCCTGCTGGAGATCTACGCGCCGTACGTGCGGGAGACGGCGATCACCTTTGAATACGAAGTGCCGTCCCTGGAAGAGTTCCGGGGCAGGATTGAAAATATCCTGAGCAGGTATCCTTATCTGGCGGCGGAAGAAGACGGAAGGATCGTGGGTTATGCCTATCTGTCGGCTTTCCATCCCCGGGCCGCCTATGGCTGGTGCGCGGAGCCCAGCGTCTATGTGGAGATGGGACAGCGGGGCAGAGGGATCGGCCGGCGTCTGTATGAAGGGCTGGAACGGATCGGAGAATTCCAGAACCTGACGAATCTCAACGCCTGTATCGCCTATATCGGGCATGCGGACGGGCATCTGAACGACGCCAGCGTGCGGTTCCATGAGCGGATGGGATATGTGAAAGCCGCGCATCTGCACCGGTGCGGATATAAGTTCGGGACCTGGTACGATATGATTTATATGGAAAAGATGATCGGAACGCATAAAAAAGTTCCGGAAGCGGTGATCCCGTTTCCGGAACTGAAGGCTTAAAGCGGAGCGTTTTACAGCCTGCGTTTCAGCATCTCAGGATTGGAGGCGTGCGTAAGCGCCTCCTCTTTTGTGATCCGGCCTTCCCGGACCAGCACGGCCAGACTGGTATCCATAGAGAACATGGTCTCGGACGAGGCAGAGTAGATGGTTCCGTCGATCTGGGGGATCTTGTTTTCCCGGATCATGTTCCGGATGGCGGGAGTCACCGTCATCATCTCGAAGGCGGGTACCATGCCGGATCCGTCCGCCGCAGGGATCAGCTGCTGGGAGACCACCGCCTGCAGGGTGGTGGAAAGCTGTACGGCGATCTGCCGCTGCTGGCTGGGCGGAAATACGTCGATGATCCGGTCTATGGTGCTGGACGCGCCGGGCGTGTGCAGTGTGGACAGGATCAGATGGCCTGTCTCCGCCGCGGTCATGGCGATGGCCATGGTCTCGTAGTCCCGCATCTCTCCCAGGAGAATCACATCCGGACTCTGCCGCAGGGACGCCCGCAGAGCCACTACGTAGCTCTCCGTATCGGAACTGATTTCACGCTGGCTTACGATGCTCTTCTTATGCCGGTGAAGATATTCCAGAGGATCCTCCATGGTGATGATATGCTTCTCCTGCGACTGGTTGATAGCGTCGATGATGCAGGCCAGCGTCGTGGATTTGCCGCTGCCGGCCGGTCCGGTCACCAGTACCAGCCCTTTGGACAGACTGCCCAGCCGGATCACCTGATCCGGGATATTTAGCGCCCGGGGATCCGGAAGATCAAAAGTGATGATGCGGATCACCGCCGCCATGGAGCCGCGCTGCTTGTAGGCGCTGACCCGGAAACGGGAAAGCCCCGGAACGGCGAAAGAAAAGTCGTCGTCTCCGGTCTGCAGGAAACGGGAAATGTCGTGGTCGTCGGCCAGCCGGTAGATCTCCCGGATCAGTGCCTCCGCCTCTGTCGGCATAATGCGCGCGTCGTCGAATAGCAATATCTTCCCATCCTTTTTATAAGAAAGGGGACGCCCGGAGACGATGAAAAGATCGGACGCACCCATCGAAGTAGTCTGTGTCAGAAAATCCAGAGCTTGCATAGATTAGTCCTCCGTAAACAAGTCGTTCATAGTGCCTTTATCCAGGAGCGGAAGGCTTAAGTCCGAGTTCCACTCGTGCAGGGATACAGTATTCCACGCCAGAATCCGGTAATGGCTGCCGTCCTCATATGGTTCGTAAGAAAGTTCCAGAGAGACAGACAGGATCTGCTCTTCCTCCAGAGGAACCTCGTACTGCAGATGGCTGGCGTCGGTAAAAGAGATGCCGTCCCGGCCGTCCAGCTGTTCCTGCAGCTGCTGATAAAATGAAGAGGAGTCCGGACTGTCCGCGTATTCCTCCATACAGCCGATGATGGACAGCAGGATATCATTGGCACGGTTTTCAGCGTCATAGTAGGCAGTGGTGCGGTTCGCGCTCCGCCGGCTCAGTCTCATGTCCGCTCTGGCGCTGACCAGGGAAAGAACGGAAAAGGTCAGCAGGCACAGCATGACGAAGATCAATATGAGAGAAGAGATGCCGATGCTGACCGGGGATCGGTTATTATTCTGATTCATCTGCAGATCCTCCTTGGTCTGACCGGGTCGGAGCGGGATAACGAATCGACAGTTCATAGATGGGTTCCCCGTCCCGGTCTGTCATGACAAGATGCGCGTCCGTGCGGATACCCTCCTGCTCTGTTTGGATGGACAGGATGTAGGCTGCCTCCTCTTGTGTACAGGGCTGCTGGTCCCGGTCATAGCAGATCTGGTACCCGCCGTCAGTCTGTCTGGCGGAAGGGAGATACCTCTGAACCGATTCCAAGGATCCGTCCGTGTACCGGATAACAGACGCCGCCCCGGAGACCCGCGCGGAGGCAAAGCTCAGATCCTCCGCCGCCTGGCTCATCAGGCGCGCCTGGGCAAACGCCTGGATACATACGGCGCTTCCCACGGAGAAAAACAATATGGAGATGATCAGTTCGATCAAAAACAGGCTGGAACGTGTATGCCTCGGCCGCTTCATGTCTGCCTCATTCCTTTCGTGAATATCCCCCGCTGTTTCTCACATGCAGGAGAAAAGTATCTGTCTGCCCCTGGTCGTCGGAGGCGGCCAGTTCCAGAAATCCGTCTCCCAGCTCGGAGATGGAAAAACCGCCCACCTGCAGAACCGCCTGCCCCATGTCTGAAGAGATCTCGGCGCCTTCCCGCACCACCAGTTCGCAGACGGCGCCGTCCTTTGGATAGATGTAAGTCTCATAGACAGCTTCCTCCACCTGGTCTGTCAGCAGGAGCGCGTTCTCCCCGTCTATCTGCGTCAGGAAGATCCTTCCCTCTTCATCGTGCTGCCGGACTTTCTCCGCCACATAGGATAAAGCGGTGCGGGCAGAGTAAGTATTTTCCAGACTGGCTGCCGCGGAGCGGTAAGCCTGGACGCCGATCGCTACCAGGAGGAGCGCGCAGACGGTGAAGACACAGAAAAGGGACAGCGTAAAAAATAAATCCACAGCGTGATCCTGCTTTCGCCTTCGGAAATTCATGTTCCGCCGCCCCCTTTCCGCAGAGGGATGACGGTCACATCCGGCATCAGGTTGGAACCGGTCACCTCATAGGATACCACATATTTTTCGGTATCATAAGTCAGCCCGTAGTGTTCTTCCAGGTAGGACAGATCCTCCGGATAGAATCCCTCCAGCGCGTAGCACTGTACCGCCCCCTGCAGGACCGCGTCATGGAGCCGGGAAGCCTCCTCCCGGGCAGCCGCGTCCGATACGGAAGTCAGCCCGCCCAGCAGAAGAAAAAGCGCGATGCAGAATAAAAATACAGGCAGCAGGACGCGCAGGGCATGCAGCCGGTTCCTGCTTTTCTGAAAACGGTTCATATATTACCCTCCGATATTCACCATGACGCCCAGCAGAGGAAGCATGACAGAGAGCAGGATCATGCCCACTGCTACAGACAGGACGGCTACCAGAGCCGGCTCCAGTCTGCCCAGGGCTGTGTCGATCTGTTCCTCGATTTCGTCCCCGTACTGTTCCGAGATCTGTTTCATCACATCGTCCAGCGCGCCGGCCCTGCAGCCGACCGCCAGCATCCGGGTCTGCGTACCTGTGAAGACGCCCGCTTCGGATACCGCGTCAGCAAAATCTTTCCCTTCTGCCGTGCGCTGCCGGATCTGTTCGATCTTTTGGCGCATACCGGGATGCTCCACCAGCCGGATCGTCATTTCCAGACTCTGGTCCACATTAAGCCCGCTGCTCAGGGACAGATACATCCCGTTCGCAAAGCGGGAGGCCGCAATCTTCTCTGCCAGCTTCCGGGTAAACAGAAAACGGTAGGAAAAATACTGCGCTTTCTTCTGCCCGTTTTCGGTGAAGAAAAGATAGATGCACGCAAGGGCGAATACAGCCGCCAGGACCAGAAAGACCACGCTGTAGCGTCCCAGCAGGTCTCCGGCGTCCAGCACGGCCCGGGAGAATCCGCTCAGCCGGGCGCCCAGCTGGTCAAACACCTGCCGGAAGACCGGCATAACCTTCACCAGGAGCACGGTCATGACGACGATCATCATCCCCAGCATAAGCAGCGGATAGGCCACGGCGCTCCGGATATTTTTAGACAGGGCTTCCTCCTGGCGGTAATGGGAAGCCAGGGAGGTCATCACGTCGTCCAGTTTTCCGGACTGTTCGCCGATCTCGGCCATGCTGCACAGATAAGGCGGAAAGACCTCTGCGTCCCGCAGCGCCCGGGAGAGACTTCCGGTTTCCTCCATCCCCCGGAGTGTCTTTTCCAGTATCTGTCTGCCTTCCCCTTCCGGAGTGTCCTCCAGCATGAGCGACAGCCCTTCCAGGGAAGAGATGCCGGAACGCAGGATCAGCGCCAGCTGTCCGCAGAAGGAAGCCAGTTCCGTATTATTTAAAGCTCTCATAGGACTCCTTTCTCAGCGAATGTACTGTGTCGTATAGTTAGAGCCGTCCCCGATATATTTCAGGACAGCGTCGCTGTTGTCGTTTTCTGAAGCCAGCGTGGGATCCATCCGCGTCCATGCGTCTTCCGTAAATTCGATGAGCCGGTCGATCCATCCGGTTTCCTCGGTGTAGACGCTGATCCAGGCGTGATAGATACTGCCGGCATAGCCGATCTCCAGCCGGGTGGGGATATCCTGGGAACGAAGCATAGCTGCGGTCAGCGAAGCATAGTCGAAACAGATCCCTTTGCCGGTCCGCAATGTCTCGTCTACATCCGGCAGATATCCCTTTTCCACACTTTCCGCTTTCTCCGTATCGTAGGTCACGTGGCTGATCACATAATGATAGATATCCGCCACCGCGTCCAGATCCGAGGAGGCTTCGGCCACGCACTCCGCAGCCACGGCCACGGCGTCGCTGTCCGCGTCGAAATATACATATTGATTCGGATACAGGAAAGGGAGAAGTTCATTTTCCAGAAGGACCTCCGTCGTCTCCCGGAACAGGACGGCATACTGACTGTCTACGATATTCTCAAAACCGTCGATCTGATAGGCTCCGCTTCCGCCGGTCAGGGGAAGCGGAGTATAGGAATCTGACGGAGTGAGAAAATACCGGTAGTTGATATTGTCAGGCCCGGTGATCTGGATATTGGCTCTGGCGGAAGTCCCTGTATAACGGGCCATGACATAGCCCTGGTCCGTATGGGAAATATCCACGGTCAGAGAATCGGTCCCCAGAACGGCTGTCTGGGAAGCCTGTGGCTCGTATACGGTGGGAGTATTGGGACGAAGAACCGTTTCTTTGCCAGAATCCGTCCCTGACTCCCGGACCTCGCCGGAGCATCCGGAAAGAAAAAATACAATAAAGAAAAACAGAGATACGGCCAGCAATGATGCGGTAAATTTTCGGTACATGCCTTTCTCTCCTTAAGTTATATGCAATTTATTCTGCAGATATTTCCGGGCTTTTCGGATGGCACGCTTGACGGTGCTTAAGCTGCAGTCCAGGAAATCCGCGATCTCTTCCAGTTTCAGACCATTATCGTAGCGCAGCAGAAAGGCCTGTCTGGCCTGCGTCGGCAGTTTCGAAAGGTACTGCTCTATCTGCTCTCTGAGATTCTCATCCCAGATCTGCTGAAAATGGTCGGCATTGTCCGCCACCGCTGCCAGCGACTCATCCCACAGAGGGACAGATCTCTCATGCTCCGCGACAGAACTGTTCTTCCGCTGAAAATCACAGCACACATGGTAGGTGATCTGTTTCATCCAGGGATATAGCAGCCGGTCGTCTTTAAGCGAAGATATAGAGCGATATACTATTAGATAAATCTCATGTAATGCATCCTGTGCAAGATGGGCATCTTTGAGAAAATAATAAGCATAGTGATAAAGGTTGTTGTAAGTAGCGTGGTACAATTCAGTAAAGGCGTCTTGATCCTGCTTTCGGATGCGTCTTGCCAGGAGTGCATAATATTCGATATCGAATTTATTTTCCATATATGGAAGACTCCTGTATAAAGCGCTCACAGGAGGAGGCGCTTTCAGTACTATTTATATTGTAGGACAAGTGTCACACTTGTTTTTATAAGTATACCACTATTGAAAATAAAGGACAAGATAAGAACTCGCAAGAAGCTTCCTGTTAAAAAAATGAAGCTATTCCAGTATATGGGCTGGATGTGGCTTTTAAGTGTCTGTAGCCTTTTTCCATTCCGTGTCTGCAATGCCCGCGATGCTGCCGCCGCGACGGGCAACGTCTATGTTTCCCTCAAAGGCTTCCGGTTTCAGATAGGTTTCAAGGGCGCGGTCTGGGGTGAGCTCCGGATCTATGGGGTGTTATGTTTATTGCGCATCATATCTTTATTCAATCAGTCCTTCAGGCAGCCGATCGGAACTACATATACTCCATCCTGCCTTCTGTACGCATAGTCTCCAACCCCAATTAGAACCATCAAAAAAGAGGGGGCTTTCATTTTGGTTATATCAATTTTGTTCTTTAATGT
>CALWDO010000025.1 GCA_944376715.1 uncultured Lachnoclostridium sp.
AACTCCATCGGATATCCTCATCTGAACGTAAAGATTGGCGCTACTCATGCGGGTATTTCCGTAGGTGAAGACGGCGCTACCCATCAGTGCAACGAAGACATTGCGCTTATGAGAGTGATCCCGGGCATGACGGTGATCTGTCCGGCAGACGATGTGGAAGCCAGAGCTGCAGTAAGAGCGGCTGTTGAATATGAAGGACCGGTCTATCTGAGATTTGGCCGTCTGGCAGTGCCGGTATTTAATGACCCGGATACTTATAAATTTGAGATCGGCAAAGGCATCACCCTGAAAGAGGGTAAGGATGTGACGATCATCGCTACCGGCCTGGAAGTATACGAGAGCCTGGAAGCCGCAAAGATGCTGGAGGCAGACGGTATCTCGGCAGAAGTGATCAATATCCATACCATTAAGCCTCTGGATGTGGAGCTGGTATGCGCTTCCGCAAAGAAGACCGGAAAAGTGGTTACGGTAGAAGAGCACTCCATCATCGGAGGACTGGGAGGAGCTGTAGCGGAAGCCCTTTCCGAAAATCAGCCGACGAAGATGATGCGTATCGGTATCAACGACGTGTTTGGCGAGTCCGGCCCGGCGAAAGAACTGATCGTAAAATACGGACTGGATGCAAAGAGCATCTATGAAAAGATAAAAGCATGGATGTAATGCAGATTCTATCCTGAATTGTATACAGATGTAAATTGGGGTGGGGCCGTTGGAAGACGGTCCTGCTTTTTTATAGATATTTGAATAGGAGTGAATGATATGCAGCCGGAGATGTTAATATTGCTGGGCACAGGCAATGCTACAGTGACCAGGTGTTATAATACTTGTTTCGCGATTCAGACGGGAGAAGAATATTTTCTGGTAGATACCGGAGGCGGGAACGGGATTCTGACGCAGCTGGAGAAGGCGGGGATTCCATTGGAATCTATTCATGAAATTTTTATAAGTCATGAGCATACAGATCATCTGCTGGGACTGGTGTGGCTGATCCGCATGATCGCTACCAAGATGAAAAAAGGGCAGTATGAAGGAGACCTGCAGATTTACTGCCATGAAGAACTGGAAAAGACGATCCGGACGATCGTGGAGCTGACGGTGCAGAAAAAATTCTGTAAGATGATCGGAGAGAGGATTTTCTTCCGTACCGTAAAAGATGGAGAGACGAAAAAAATCCTGGATTATGATGTGACATTTTTTGATATCCGTTCCACGAAAGCAAAACAGTTCGGATTCACTATGAAGCTTCAGAATGGAAAGAAATTCACATTTCTGGGAGATGAGCCTTATCAGGAGCATGAGGAAAAATATGCTGAGAATGCGGACTGGCTTCTCCATGAGGCGTTCTGCCTTTACCGTGACCGGGATCTGTACAGCCCCTATGAAAAACATCATGCGACGGTAAAAGAAGCGTGCGAACACGCAGAAGCGCTGGGCGCAAAAAATCTGATCCTGTACCATACGGAGGATAAGAATCTGGCAGAACGGAAGAAGTTGTATACAGAGGAAGGGAAGCAGTATTACCACGGAAATCTTCTGGTACCGGACGATCTGGAGAGGATACTTCTATAAAAGATTATTCTGCCGCGGCAGAAAGAATAAAAAACCGGGGACATAGCTCTGAAAACCAGAGCTGTCCCCGATTTTTTGCAGAACCTAAATCAATACGGCAATTCCTGCCACAAGTGTTCTGTGCCGTCAACTACTGCGGGTATACCAGCCGTTCTTCCGTGATGTCATACAGCACTTCGTCCAGATATTTTCTCGCCAGCCATTTTGCCATGGGCAGGTTCATATCCAGATAGTTGCCGCAGTCTCTGGGGCTGGCTCCGGGGATCTCGCCTTCGTAATCCCGGATAAATTCATACATTTCAATCATCAGGTTTACAATGTCCGAAGATTCATAGTCTCCTGCCAGCAGCAGATAAAAACCGGTGCGGCAGCCCATAGGTCCAAAATAGATGATCTTGGAACCGAAGACCGGATGATTGCGCAGGAATGTGGCGCCCAGATGCTCGATGGCATGTACTTCCGCCGTGTTCATAACGGGCTCGTCGTTAGGGCTGGTCATGCGAAGGTCAAAGGTCGTGATGCATGAACCCTCCACCTGATCCTTGCGGGACACATAGACTCCCGGGATCAGACGGATATGGTCTATGGTAAAACTGGTGATTTTCTCCATAAGTGTATGCCTCCTGTATAAAATTTTGTCATTGTTTTCATGATAGCAAAGTTTGTTGACAAAGGCAAGGAAGAAAGATAAAATGAAATTCGTACTATATGGGAGGAGGACACGGGATATGGAACAGTATGACGTATCCGAACTGCAGAAATATTTAGATGAGCACAGGTTCCGTGAACTCCGATCCAGGCTGATGGAGATGAATGAGGCAGATATTGCAGAGTTCCTGGAAGGGTTGGATCACAACCAGAAGGTTCTGATCTTCCGGATGCTTCCGAAAGAACTGGCGACAGATGTATTTGCCTTTCTGGAAGCGGACGACCAGGAAGATATCATCAATGGCATCACGGATGCGGAGATCCAGAATATTATCGAGGATCTGTTCGTGGATGACGCGGTGGATATGCTGGAGGAGCTTCCCGCCACGGTGGTGAAAAGAGTCATGCGTATGGCGACGCCGGAGACGAGGACGCTGATTAACCAGTTTCTGCAATATCCGGAAAACAGCGCCGGAAGCATCATGACTGCGGAATACATCGGCCTGAAAAAATATATGAATGTGGAACAGTCGTTTTCTTATATCCGCGCTCACGGAGTGGATAAGGAGACGATCTATACCTGCTTTGTCATGGACGGGGAACGCCATCTGGAAGGCGT
Source organism: uncultured Lachnoclostridium sp. (assembly GCA_944376715.1). GTDB lineage: Bacteria > Bacillota > Clostridia > Lachnospirales > Lachnospiraceae > Hominiventricola. Next base: position 2,837 of record CALWDO010000025.1, read on the forward strand.
CGTGACCATTAAGGATCTGTTGATGAATCCTTACGAGACAAAGATCCAGGACATCATGGATACCAATTTTATCAAGGCGGTGACTACGGATGACCAGGAAGAGGTCATGGATCTCTTCAATAAGTATGACCTGATCTGCCTTCCGGTAGTGGACCATGAGAACCGTCTGGTGGGTATTGTCACCGTAGATGACGTCGTGGACGTCATGGAAGAAGAGGCTACGGAAGACTTTGAAAAGATGGCGGCCATGCTTCCCAGTGATAAGCCGTATCTGAAGACCGGGATCTTTGAACTGGCAAAGAACCGCATCGTCTGGCTGACGGTGCTCATGGTCAGTTCTATGATCACGGGAGGGATTCTGACCTATTATGAGGAGGCATTTGCGGTACTTCCGCTTTTGGTGAGCTTTGTTCCCATGCTGACCGGTACCGGAGGAAATGCCGGCAGCCAGTCCAGTACCATGATCATCCGCTGTATGGCTATCGGGGAAGTAGAACCGTCGGATATTCTTAAGGTGGTCTGGAAGGAAGTGAGAGTAGCTCTGGTGGTGGGATTCCTTCTGGCGGCGCTGAATTTTGTACGGCTCATGATCATGTATCCGGGACAGATTATGATCTGCCTGACCGTAGTGATCAGCCTTTATATCACAGTGATCATGGCTAAAAGCATCGGATGCACACTGCCCATTATCGCCAAGCTTCTGAAGCTGGATCCGGCGATCATGGCGGCGCCCCTGATCTCTACGATCGTGGATGCGTGCAGCCTGATCGTATACTTTAGAATCGCATGTAATTTATTAAACATATGATACCAGGGGCAAAAGGTTGTTTGCTCCAGCAACAATATTATAGGAGAGAAATGAAAATGATAAACGGAAAGAAAGTGCTGTTCAGCGGAATGCAGGCCACAGGCAACCTGACTCTTGGAAACTATCTGGGAGCCATGAAGAACTGGGTGACGCTGAGCGATGAATATGAGTGTTTTTACAGCGTAGTGGATATGCATTCCATTACGATACGCCAGGATCCGTCCACGCTGCGCCAGCGTGCCCGCAAACTGTTGATGATCTATATCGCGGCAGGTCTGGATCCGGAGAAGAATTGTCTGTATTATCAGTCTCATGTGTCAGGCCATGCAGAATTGGCCTGGATTCTGAACTGTTTTACTTATATGGGCGAACTGAACCGTATGACCCAGTTTAAAGATAAGGCGGCAAAACATGCCGATAATATCAATGCGGGGCTTTTCACATACCCGGTACTGATGGCGGCGGATATTCTGCTTTATCAGGCGGATGTGGTTCCGGTAGGCGTAGACCAGATGCAGCATCTGGAATTGACCCGCGATATCGCGCAGCGTTTTAACGGGATCTATGGAGATGTATTTACAATTCCCGAGGCATATGTGGGTAAAGTGGGCGCCAAGATCATGAGCCTGCAGGACCCGTCCAGAAAGATGTCCAAGTCGGATGAGAATCCTAATGCGTCCATCTATCTCATGGACGATCCGGACACGGTTATGCGCAAATGCAAGAGAGCGGTTACGGATTCGGAAGGGCAGATCCTCTATCGGGAGGAACAGCCGGGTATCCATAATCTGATCGATATCTACAGCGCCTGCACCGGGAAGACGCCGGAAGAGACAGTAAAAGAATTCGACAAAAAAGGGTACGGAGAGTTCAAGATGGCGGTCGGAGAAGCGGTGAACAGCGTGCTGAAGCCTCTTCAGGAGCATTACGCCCAGTTGGAGAAGGATAAGGCTTATATTGACCGCATTATCAAAGAAAACGCACAGAAAGCGGAATATGTGGCGACGAAAACCCTGCGAAAAGTACAGCATAAAGTGGGATTCCCGGACCGTATCCGCTAGAAGAGAGTACAGGATGGAACCGTTCTGCAATGAGCGACATTTTTCATATGCAGCAGGGAGAGCCGAACAGGGGATGGCCGTAGGGCAATTTCTGAAAGAGAAGGGATATTCCCGCCATGCGCTGACTTTACTGAAACAGACAGAAGGCGGAATTCTCTGTAACGGAAGCGAGGTGTATCTTAACCAGCTCCTTCGGGAAGGGGATCGGGTGGATCTGTTCCTGAAGGAAGAAGTGCCGGAGGAGATAGAACCGGTAGAACTTCCATTCGGCATCGTTTATGAAGATGAAGATCTGTTGGTCGTGGATAAGCCGGCGGATATGCCGGTTCACCCTTCCATGAGAAATCATGACAATACTTTGGCCAATGCGGCGGCATGGTATGGAAGAGAAAAGGGCGACCGGTTCGTGTACCGGTGCGTGAACCGCCTTGACCGGGATACTACGGGGCTTTTAATCCTGGCAAAACACATACTGAGCGCATCAGGTTTATACAGGCAGATGAGGGAAAGAGAGATTCACCGGACATATCTGGCGATCGTAAAAGGATTGATCCGAAAAGCGGGGACCATAGACCTTCCTGTAGGAAGAAAAGAAGATTCTGCGATTGAACGGATGATAGATCCGGATCATGGGGAACGCGCGGTGACTCATTACCGCCCGATCTGCTATGGGAATGACTGGACGCTGATAGAATGCAGACTGGAGACAGGACGGACACACCAGATCCGTGTGCATATGAGCAGCTTCGGGCATCCTCTCGTGGGAGATTTCTTATACGGAGACCGGGAAGAGCAGATGCCGCGGCAGGCGCTCCATTCCTGGAAGCTGTCATTTGTTCATCCTATTACGGGGGAGTTTCTGGAATTTGTCAGCCCCCTGCCTTCAGATATGCAAAAATATATGAAAGAGAGAGCGAAAAATGAAGTTTCAGATGATACATGAAAACTATAATGTGGCGGACCTGGAAAGGTCGGAAGAATTTTACGGTAAAGCGCTCGGACTTAAAGAGGTGCGCCGGAAAGAGGCGGAGGACGGTTCTTTTATCATCGCTTATCTGAAAAATGAGGAAAGTGATTTCGAACTGGAACTGACCTGGCTCAGAGATATGGACCGCCCGTACAATCTGGGAGACTGTGAATTCCATCTGGCTTTTCGGACAGATGATTACGATGCGGCCCACAAGCTGCATAAAGAGATGGGATGTATATGTTTTGAAAATCCGTCCATGGGCATTTATTTTATCCAGGATCCGGACGGCTACTGGCTGGAGATCGTTCCTGCGAGATAGTCAAAGGGTTTCCGGATGACGCTCTTTCCAGGAATAGATACAACCGCAGTAATCCTGGCGGTACAGGCCATATTCTCTGGAAAGTTCCGTGGAGCGTTTGTAGCCGTTCCGCTTTTTGAAATCATTGGGAAGCCAGCGGACGCCGTAGGAAGCGGCCAACTCTTCCCCGATCTCGTTTAATTTCTCTGCGTTCTTGAGCGGACTGATAGAGAGGGTTGTGGCAAAATAGTCATAACCCCTTTTTTTTGCTTCCCGGACCGCTTTTTCCAGACGGAGCCGGTAGCAGGCGAAGCACCGTTCGCCGCCTTCCGGCAGATGTTCCATGCCTCTTGCGCAGTCGTAAAACTCCTGCGGGATATAGTCGCCTTCCAGAAAAGAAATGGGATGTTCCGCAGGGAGTTCTTTTATAAACCGCTTCTGTTCTTCCACGCGGGCGTGATATTCCGCGGCGGGATAAATATTAGGATTGTAATAGAAGACCGTGATGGAAAAATACCGGGACAGGTATTCCAGCACGTAGCTGCTGCAGGGCGCGCAGCAGGAATGCAGAAACAGGGAAGGAACCTGTCCTTCTTCCAGACTTTCAATCTCACGGTCCAGTTCTTTTTGGTAATTTCTCTTGTTCATACACATCAGTATATCCCTGCCGGAGAAAATTGCAAGCATAAATGTGAAGAATTATGAAGAATGGAAAGGGGATATTGCGGAGAGAAAACCGGACAGATATAATAACTTTTGAAAACGAGCAAGAGAGGAAATCGTATATGGTTTTCAGCAGCATGGATTTTGTCTTTCATTTCCTCCCGGTATTCCTGGCGGTTTATTTTTTGACGCCGTTTCCCTGGAAGAACTGGATTTTATTTTTGGGAAGCCTGTGTTTTTATCTGTATGGGACGCAGGGACATCTTCTGTATATTGTTCTGCTCCTTTCGGCGGCGGCGGTCGCTTATCTTGCCGGCCGAAGTTTGGAAAAAAGCCGAAGCAGGCATGGGAAAAGATTATGTCTGCTGACCGGGCTGGGATACAGTCTGGGAATGCTTATAGTTTTTAAATATTCAGGTTTTATCGTAGAAAATGTAAATATGCTGTTGAATATGGCCGGTATGTCCGCGCAGCTTCCTTCTGTTGAACCCGCGCTCCCTTTAGGGATCAGCTTTTATACATTCCAGGTATGTTCGTATCTGATTGACGTGTACAGGGGGACGATACAGGCGGAACGGTCATTGTTTCGCCTGATGGGTTATGTCTGTATGTTTCCGCAGCTTTTGTCCGGGCCGTTAATTCGTTATGGAAAACTGATGAGAGAATGGAAAGACAGAGTACATTCCATGGACGGTTTGGAAGAAGGACTCCGGATCTTTACCGCGGGTCTGGGCATGAAGGTACTGATAGCCAATCAGGTGGGGAATCTGTGGCGTCAGACATGGACGATTGGTTTTGAGAGTATCTCCACGCCTATGGCGTGGCTGGGACTTCTGGCTTATACGCTCCAGATCTATTTTGATTTTTACGGTTATTCCCTGATGGCTTCCGGCCTGGGACGGGTCATGGGATTCCATTTTCCGGACAACTTCCGGCAGCCGTACTTATCCGTATCCATGACGGAATTCTGGAGAAGATGGCATATGACGCTGGGAGCATGGTTTCGGGATTATGTATATATTCCGCTGGGCGGCAGCCGGACCGGAATGGGGAGGACGCTGCGCAATTTATTGGCTGTATGGCTTCTGACCGGACTCTGGCACGGAGCCAGCTGGAATTATATCCTGTGGGGAATTGTTCTTTTTCTGATTATCGCTGTAGAAAAGCTGGGATTTCTGCAATTTCTGGAGAGACACCGTATCTTCGGGCATCTGTATATGACGTTCTGGATTCCCATAAGCTGGCTGGTATTCGCAGTGGAAGATCTTCCGATGGTGTGGATCTACCTGACGCGGCTGTTTCCGTTTCTGGGCGGCGCTTCCGCATCGGTGTTTTCCGGAGATTACCTTAAATATGGAAAGGCATATGGGATTTCACTGGCCCTGGGACTTGCGTGTATTGGAGGGCTCCCGGAAAAACTCTGGAGCAAAAAGCATGGATTTTTGACTGCCGCGGTGCTGCTGGCCGTCTTCTGGTGCAGCATATACTGCATATGGAAAGGGATGGATGATCCTTTCTTATACTTCAGCTTTTAGAAATACGAAAGGAAAAAAATGAAATATATATATACCTGTATGCTGGGAATCAGTTTTTGCGCGGCTATGCTGCTGGCGCCGGTCAGGGAAGCGCTTATACAGGGGGAACCTGCCCGTGCGGCGTTTTCGCAGCCGGATCTTTTAGAGCCTCCAAAGGTCCGGGATGATGCGGATAAGAATGATATGCCGGAAGTTCCCAAGCCTCAGAAAGAGCAGGAGAAGCAGCCGGAGGAACCGGCAGAGACAGAACCGGTTTCCCGAGAACATTTTTTTGATGACGCTTTGTTTATCGGGGATTCCAGGACTGTGGGACTTTTCGAGTACGCGGACATGGGGACGGCGGATGTATTTGCCGATTCAGGCATGAGCCTTTATAAGGTTATGGAAGTGCGTCTCTCCATGGGAGACCAGGGGGATAAGTCATTGCAGGAAGTGCTGGAAGGCAGACAGTACAGCCGTATATACCTGATGCTTGGTATCAATGAATTGGGGTATAACCAGGAAAACACGGCGGAAAAGTACCGGGAGCTGGTACAGTATCTCGAACAGATACAGCCCGGAGCCCGGATTATCCTGGAGACCAATATGCATGTGTCAAAGAAAAGATCCGAGTCGGATCCTATCTACAATAATGCAAATATAGATGCGTTTAATGATCGTATTCGGGAGATCGCATCAGAAGAAAGTCTTACCTGCATCGATATCAATGAACGGTTTGACGACGGAGAGGGGAACCTGGCAGAGGAATATACTGCAGACGACGCGCACCTGATGGGGAAATACTATGCGGAATGGGCTGACTGGATTTACGAGAACAGATAATCATTTCAAAAGAGGGTTTCTGATTTGAAAAAGACAGAAGTCCTTTTTTGTTCAATAAAACTAACTTAAAATAGTTTATTAAGTATATATAAAAAAACAGAATATATTATATAATTTCAAAGAATAAACTTAAAATTAAAAAGATAAATAACCCAGATCTTCTTGAAAAACGTTTCGAGAATATGATAACACGTATTATTAAATGTGCATAATTACAGATTTGCTTACAGGACTTCAAAAAGGAAGGTGCAAAATTAATAAAATATGTGAAATATAAAAAATATTTAAAAGAAAAATGCACAAAAAATGTTGACAAGTAAGCAATACAATGATATAGTCATCTTAATTAATAAAGTTAAGAAACAAACAGAAAATTATAAACGGAGTGAAGAATATGGAAAAAAACTATGTGATGGGAATAGATTTTGGCAGCGACTCCGTGAGAGCTGTAATTGTGGATGTAAAAGACGGAAGGACTGTGGGCAGCGCTACTTGTGAGTATGAGCGCTGGATGAAGCAGATGTACTGTGATGCGTCGAAAAATATGTTTCGGCAACATCCACTTGACTATCTGGAAGCTTTTGGAAAATGTGTAAAAGGAGCTTTGGATGCGGCCGGAGAAAACGCTGGGGAATACGTCAGGGGAATAGGCGTTGATACGACAGGTTCGACTCCTTGCCCGGTAGACAAAAACGGAACTCCGCTGGCGTTGCTTCCTGAATTTTCAGAAAATCCGAATGCAATGTTTTATCTTTGGAAAGATCATACCGCTATAGAAGAGGCAAAAGAAATTAACAAAATATTCTCAGATTTTAATGGCGAGGACTATCTGAGATTCCAGGGTACATATGCTTCTGAATGGTGGTGGGCGAAGATTCTCCATGGTTCCAGAGCGGATGAAAGAGTAAAGGAAGCTGCATATTCATGGGTGGAGCACTGTGACTGGATTCCAGCATTGCTGACAGGGAATACCAATCCGGATTCTATGTACCGCTGCAGTTGTGCGGCTGGTCATAAAGCATTGTGGCACAGCGATTTTGGGGGATTGCCATCTCGGGAATGTCTGGAGAAAGTAGACCCGTATTTGGCAATGATAGCGAGACATTACGCGAAAGCTCCACAAGTTGCCACGACAAAGGTGGGAATAATTACAAAAGAGTGGGCACAGCGGCTGGGATTAAATGAAAATGTGGTAATCGGCGGAAGCTCGCTGGATGCTCATGCAGGGGCTGTAGGGGCAGGGATTAAACCGAAAGTCCTGGTAAAAGTAATTGGGACGTCGACGGTGGATATGCTGGTACAAAAGAGAGAAAATCTTCGGGGCAGAGATTTGCATGATTCATGTGGACAGGCAGAAGATTCTATTCTTCCTGGATATGTGGGAATGGAAGCAAGCCAGGCAGCGTTTGGGGATTTGTGTTCTTGGTTCCGTACCATATTAATGTGGCCTGTGCGGAATATTATTGGTGAATCAGATCTGCTTACTGATGTTCAAAAAGAGAAACTGATTCAGATGACAAAGGAAAAGATGCTTGACCGGATCACGGAGGAAGCGGAAAAGATTGATTATGATCCGAATTTGACGGTTCTAGATTGGTTTAACGGACGAAGATATCCTATGATCAATGAAACAGTAAAAGGAGGAATGTATGGACTGACACTGGGAACGAATGCTCCAGAATTGTTTAAAGGTATTTTATTCGCGGCTGTATTTGGTTCAAGACGTATCTTTGATTCTTTTGTTTCCAGAGGAATAGAAATAGATGAAATTATAACGGTAGGAGGGATTTCCCAAAAATCCCCATTGATTATGCAGATGCTTGCAGATGCAATGAAGAGACCGATTAAAGTATCAAATCTTCCGCAGGCATGTGCACAGGGCGCAGCAATGTATGCGGCAGTTGCGGCTGGATTTTATGATGACCTGGAAGAAGCACAGGCATATATGAATGTCGGATTTAGAAAAATATATATGCCGAATGAAAGTAATTTTGAAAAGTATGACAGGCTTTACAAGCAATATCTGAGGGTGGGGCGTCATTTTGAAGAGATTCAGACGGAACGAAATCAGGAAAGAATGTAAATTGTAAATTAATTAAGGAGTACATAATGCAGAAGGTGGATAAAAGCATTGTTAATATGGCAAATAAAGTAAATATACTTCGTATTTTGTGGGAGAGCCAGTGTATTTACCGGGCCGAAATTGCCAGAATGACAGGGCTTTCTCAGCCGACTGTTATGAAAATTGTAGACGAATTTATAGACCGCGGATTAGTAAACATCAGTGGAAAAGGAGTTTCAAGCGGCGGAAAACCGCCCTTAATGCTCGAGTTTAAGTGGGATGCTTATTACATTATCGGAGTAGATATTAACGAGTATCGGATCGAGATCGTTCTGATGGATTTGGGATTTCATGTGGTTGATACGCGTATTCAGGATAATCGTGAAATCGATACATCGGAAACTATTTTAAAGCGTCTGGTAGAAGAAATTATGTTTCTTCTCGGTAATCATCCTGATAAAAAAGAGCGGATTTTAGGAATCGGGGTAGGAATTCCTGGAATTGTAGATGCCCAGCGGGGAGTCGTCGTTAATTCAACAGAACTGAACTGGAAAGATGTCAAGGTAAAAGAATATCTTCTGCAGTATTTCGAAGGGAAGATTACAATCGAGGACAGTACACGTGCGCTGGCTCTTGAAGAAAAAATACTTGGCCGTGGACGGAATGTAAAAAATTTTTTGTGTCTATCTTTGGGATCCAGCATAGGGTCTGCGCTGGTAATGAACGGAGAATTATGTTATGGCAGTTCGAGCGCTTCTGGTCAGATAGGCCATATGGCGGTTGAAAGACGGGGTGAAGCATGTTCGTGCGGTAACTATGGATGCTTGGATCTATACGCTTCCGGACGAGCGATTCAGTTAGAAGCCAAAAAAATTGTGAGGGAGCATGCGGAATCGCAAATTACAGACCTTGTATATGGGGATCCTGAAAAAGTGGATTTAAATATTGTATTTGAAGCGGCAATGGGAAATGACAGCGACGCTCTTGCAATTTTGGAAAAAGCGGCAGATTATCTGGCTATGGCTGTGGCAGGAATTATCAACCTTACAGATCCGGAATTGATTATATGTGAAGGGAAAATATGCAGAGAATGCGATATTTTTATGAAGATGTTCAAAAAGTATATACGCCGCAGAAGGATGCGTTATGTGGGAAGGGAAGTTGAAATTATCATATCTGATCCGAAAAGTTATATGAGTTCTTTTGGGTCAGCTTCCTTTATCCTTGAACGGTTTATTCAGGCCGGAGGGGAAGTAAAAGAATTACTTCGTATAAAAAACACGGAGCATGAACATATAATTTATGTAAGTTGAATAGGAGGACAGCTATGAGAACAATTAAAGCCAAACCGATTACAGCCGGGAATTTTGCATGTTATGGAAATTTTTTCAGCATTTTAGAGCCATCTGGAAGCGCACTTGGAAATTTTTATAATGATAAAGTGCTGTTGCCGGTTTCAGGTAACATGCCAGTTGCATTTTCCTCACTTGTGCTGGACAAGCCGGAGAAAATGATCGTCAGTGAGGTTGAATATCATAATTCGACCGGTGAGGGAATGCTTCCTCTGGATGATGATGTAGTGTTGCATGTGGCACCGCCCAGCAATGAAGCGGTTCCAGAACTTACAGAGGCATTCATTGTACCAAAAGGAACAATGGTTAAGATTAATACCGGAGTGTGGCATATGGGCGTTATGCCGATTCATAAGGAAAAAGTACACGTTTTGATTGTGCTTCCGGAGAGGATCTATAAAAATGACTGTTTCGTTGTAAAATATTCGGAAGAAGATCAGATTGAAATTACGTTATAAAGCGGTAAACGCTAAGAATTAGGAGGATTAAAAAATGACTGATGTAAAGGAATTATTTTCTCTAAAGGACCGTGTTGCAATCGTTACGGGAGGCGGTCAAGGACTCGGAAAATCTATGGCAATCGCCCTGGCACAGGCAGGAGCAGATATTGTCATTGCTGCCAGAAGAATTACAACCGCATTGGAGACACAAAAAATTATTGAAGGTCTTGGTGTAAAATGCACAGTAATTAAAGGCGATATGCGTGTAGAAGAAGATGTAAAAAATATGGTTGATCAGGTAATGAAGGAGTATGGAAAGATTGATATTCTCTTCAATAACGCAGGAACCTGGAGAGGCGATGATGCTGAAAAGGTGACTACAGAGGATTGGAAAGAAGTTATTGATGTCAATCTGACAGGCCCGTTTATTGTTTCCCGTGAAGTAGGTAAAGTTATGCTGAAGCAGGGAAAGGGCAGCATTGTCAATATAGCGTCTATGTCTGGAATGATTGTAAATACGCCGCAGAATCAGTGTGCGTATAATGCGTCTAAAGGCGGATTGATTATGTTGACTAAATCAATGGCGACTGAGTGGGCAACCCGAGGCGTACGAGTAAACGCCCTGTGCCCTGGATATATGAGAACGGAAATGAGCGAAGACAGGTATCAGAGAAAAGATCCTGCAATTGACAGATGGTTTTCCATGACACCGATGGGAAGATCCGGAGTTCCTGACGAGTTAATGGGAATCGCTGTTTATCTGGCATCCGATGCATCCAGTTTCGTTACAGGAGCGGCTTACTTAGTTGACGGCGGTTATACTGCTTGGTAGAAAAGGGGTTAGAGGTTTGAAGGAAAAATGACCCGAAAAATTAACAAATGGAGGTATTATCATGAGAAAGAAACTGTTGGCTTTTGTGGGTGTCGCGATAATGAGTGCTATGGTAATGACGGGCTGTTCCAGCGGAAGCAGCACAACGGAAGACACTGCAACTGATGCTGCAACAACTGAAGAAACAGCGGATACTGGAACTGAAGAAACAGCAGACACAGCTGAAACAACGGATACAGCTGAAGAAACGGAAAGTACCGGTGAAGGCATTAAGATTGGCGTTTCTGTCGCAGACCAGTCCAATGTGTTTTATGTTGATATTATAGACGGTATGGAATCCGCAGTTAAAGACGGTGATGAACTGATTATTGTGGATGCTGGATTTGATGCCGCAAAACAGCTGAATGATATTGATGATATGATTCAGCAGGGTGTCAGCGCAATGCTGATTGACGCAGTGGATTCTAATGCAATCGCACCTGCTATTGAAGCATGCAAAGCAGCTAATATTCCGGTAATCGCTTATAATAGCCCGGTGAACCAGGAAGTGGACTGCACCGTTGTAACAGATAACTTCCTTGCAGGACAGTTGATTGGTAAAGCGCTTGGCGAAGCTGTCGGAGGGAAGGGTGAAGTCGCAATGTGTACCTACAATGTGGCTGAAGTTTGCCTTGACCGTGCAAATGGATTCAAAGATGCACTTTCTGCGTATCCAGACATCGAGATCGTAGTAGAACAGGAAGTTCAGTCCGGAACAGATACAGCTCTTCCGGTTGCGGAAAACATTATCCAGGCATATCCGGATATTGTAGGTATGTTTGCTCAGAATGACCCGACCGCCCTTGGATGTGTTGCGGCTGCTGAGAGTGCAAACAAACTGGATCAGATCAAGATCGTAGGCGTTGACGGATCTGATGATGGTAAGGCTGCAGTGGCAGAAGGCAAAATGCTTGCAACTGCTGCCCAGGATCCGGTGACGATTGGCTCTACCGCTATTGAATCAACTTACAAAGTTATTGCAGGCGAGTCAGTTGAAAAAGAAATTCTTATCCCGTCTTATCTGATAGACGCAAGCAATGTTGCAGAAGAATAAGTGAAGTTAACATAACAAAAATAGGGTGAATAGTCGGACAACGATGCCTGTTCACCGGAGAAATATCACACGTGGGAATAAAATCCCACGTGTGATGTATTCATGAATCAATGGAGGTTAGGAATGGATGAAAAATATTATTTAGAGATGCTTGATATTAACAAGACATTCCCCGGTGCAAAGGTGCTTAACCATATTGATTTTAAGATTAAATTAGGTGAAGTACAGGCGTTGATGGGTGAAAATGGTGCGGGCAAATCAACGTTAATGAAGATTCTGGGGGGGATTTACCAGAAGGATAAGGATTCCGGGAAAATTCTTGTAGAGGGAAAAGAAGTAGAAATCAACACGGTGGACGATGCCCAGAAATATGGCATCAGTATAATTCATCAGGAGATCAGCCTGGCAGAAAATATGACCGTATTTGATAATATTTTTATGGGTCGTGAGATTGACAGGAAAACAAAGGGATTTTTGAACGATAAAGAAATGATTCGCAGATCACAGGCGATCATAGATGAATTGAAGGTTGATATTGATGTTCGTCGGAAAGTAGGAGAGTTGAGTATCGCAAAGCAGCAGATGATAGAAATTTGCCGGGCGCTGCTTTCCAATGCAAAGATTATCGTCATGGATGAGCCGACTTCGTCTTTGACGCAGACAGAAATAGATCAATTATTTGAACAAATTCATAAGTTGAAAGAGTCGGGGATTGCGATTATATACATATCGCATCGTATGGAAGAAATATTTCAGATATCTGATACAATCACAGTGCTGCGCGATGGCCATTTAGTGGGTTCAAAACCTGCCAGTGAACTGGACAACCAGAAAATTATTGAAATGATGGTTGGACGTGACCTGAATAAATATATGAAGAACGACGAGTATCTGGAAGGCGGGGAGGTTTGCCTGGAAGTTAGAAATCTGAATAATAAAAAATTGAAAGATATCAGCTTTATCTTGAAAAAAGGAGAGATTCTTGGATTTGCCGGTCTTGTCGGCGCTGGACGGACAGAAACAGCGAGGGCTATTTTTGGAATTGATCCGATCAGTTCAGGGAAGATCTTAGTTCATGGTAAAGAAGTAAAAATAAAGAGCGCTTCGGACGCGATTAAAGCAGGTATAGGCTATGTCCCTGAGAACCGCAAGGAAGAGGGTCTGGTACTGATGAGTTCTATTCGTTCTAATCTCACAATTTCTGTGCTGGAACAGTTTATCAAAGGCTGTTTTGTGAACAGGAAAAAGGAGAATAGCATTGTGGACGAATATGTAAATAAGCTTTCGATAAAGATGGCTTCTGCTGAACAGCTGGTACAGTATTTGTCAGGAGGCAATCAGCAGAAAGTTGTCCTATCAAAATGGCTTGCTACCAGGCCGGATATATTGATTTTGGATGAGCCGACCAGAGGAATCGATATCGGAGCAAAGACCGAAATATATCATCTAATCATGGAAATGGCAAAATCTGGAGTTGCCGTCATACTTATTTCCTCCGAAATGGAAGAAATCATCAATTTGAGCACAAGAATTATTGTAATGTATGAAGGAAGGATAAAAGCAACTTTAACAGAAGAGGAAACCAGAACGGTTGCTCAGGAAGATATTATGTGGTATGCGTCAGGGAGGATGAAAGATGAAGCAAAGTAGCGTAAAGAAAAATTATTTAATACAGAATCCGCTTATAAGATTTATTCAGAGAAATACGGGAATCTTAATAGGGTTAGTGGCAATGTTTGTATTTCTTTCCATATTTACAGATTCATTTTTAACAAGTTCTAATATGCTTCAGGTACTTCGCCAGATATGTATCAATGGATTGCTTGCCTTTGGTATGACGTTTGTATTGATTATCGGCGGTATTGACCTTACAGTTGGCTCTGTAGTGGCTATCAGTGGGGTCACAATTGTAATGATGCTGAATTCAGGGATTCCCCTTCCGATTGCTTTTATAGTTGCACTACTGTTAGGCGCTTTGGTTGGTGTTGCGAATGGAAGTATAACAGCGCTGACAGGAATGCCGCCTTTTATTGTAACACTTTCTTTGCAGGGAACGGTACGGGGTGTTGCGTATGTGATTACGGATGGACGTTCGGTATCCTGCGATAATGAATTGTTTAATACGATTGGAAATGGATATTTTTTAGGAATCCCTATTCCGATTTATATTGTTGCTTTAGTGATGATTGTTATTTCGGTTCTTTTATACTATACTCGTTTTGGACGGAGAATGTATGCAGTCGGCGGAAATATGACTGCCGCTAAATTTTCAGGAATTCATGTGAAGAAAATTACGATTCAGGTCTACGTACTGTCTGGTATACTTTCCGCACTTGCAGGAATTATTCTTGCGTCACGTATGTATTCCGGACAGCCTGCATCTGGTCAGGCTTATGAATCTGACGCAATCGCGGCGGCGGTGCTTGGAGGGACAAGTTTCAACGGCGGTATCGGAACAGTTGGAGGCACTTTAATAGGCGCTCTTGTGATTGGTTTCCTCTCAAATGGATTGAATCTGCTTCATATTTCGTCTTATGTACAGCAGATTATTAAAGGATTGGTTATCATAGCTGCAGTAGGAATCGATATTCTGAAAAACAGGAAGAAAGTTGCCTGACTATAGAAGCCAGTTTGGATGTATATTTTGAGGGAACTGTCAGGAGACGGATAGTTCCGAACCAGGAGGCTGTTGCGAAATAGATGGTTCATCTATGGCGCAATGGCCTCCCAGTTTGTTTGAAAACAGAAAACGGACTCTGAAGGGCTCAAAATTTGTAAACGAACATTCATTGAAATATTTTTACTGATATAGTTTTTTTAATTTCAGAAAGAAGTCTGTACTTCTGTGCAGGGTTCCGCGCCGTAGAAAGGCAGCCTGCCTTCGCTGTATCCGTAAGCAAAGTAATGGTTCAGAAGAGCCACCGGGTCTTTGCCGATCACTTCTGCTACATCCGGGTAAGTATTGTAATAGAATACCGGATCGAATTTTGGCAGATCGCTGTCGGCATTGTCAGGATCAGATGGATAATTGGTCATGAGAAAAGCGGTACGGTCTTCTTCCGTATCCACGATTCCGGCGGCATCCCGCCATTCTGCCTGCATGTTCGGAAAACGTCCCTCTGCCATCCCGAAGGATTCATAATGATTGAACAGGGCCTGAGGATCAAAACCGGTTACATTGGCCACATCCGGGTATTTCTGAAAATAATAATGCGGATCGAACGCAGTCTCCGCTCTGGCGGGAACCGCGGCGAAGGCCGAGCACAGAAATACGGCGCCGAGGGTACATAACAGTGTTCTGGTTTTACTGAACTTCATCTTGCTTCACCTCCATATGAAATCACGTTTTAACTTCTGTATACAGAATAACATCCGGACTGCCGATTTTCAATACTATTCAGAATCTGTACGAGAATTAAGCGGGGATTGATTTTGCCCTTTTCTGTGCGTTATAGTAATATATAATCTTTTGTACCAGGAAGGAGTGTGGACGCGTTGGGGAAAAAGCAGAATCTGCTGCTGGATTTTTCACATACTTATCCGGAAGGAATTGAAAAAGAGGCACAGAACCTGGAGAGAATGGATATGGGCGATATCAGCGGGACAACGATGTATTGCTCCGGAGAGGCGGAACAGAAGATCCGGGAGAGACTGAAAGATTATGGCCCGGATGGAATCCATTTTCTCGATAACGGGAACTATCATTATGTGACAAAATTTTTCACGGAAAAGATCAGAATCCCTTTTGCTCTGGTCCTGTTTGACCATCACAGCGATATGCAGCAGCCGCTTCTCTGCGACCTGACAAACTGCGGAAGCTGGGCCGGAGAACTGCTGCGGGAGGACCCGTATCTGAAACAGTTGATTTTGGTCGGTCCGGACAAGGAGAGCATAAAAAATATTCCGGAGGAGCTGAAGAAAAAAGTAATCTGTATCAGTATGCAGGAAATCGAAGAAATGTCCGCGGAAACACAGATAAAGAGGATAGATGTATCTCTTCCTGCCTATATCTCTATTGATAAGGACGTACTCGATCATTACAGCGCCAGGACGAACTGGAACCAGGGGAATATGTCTCTTCATACCCTTCAGGCGCTTCTTTCGGAGGTGTTCTCACATCAGACGGTGATCGGAGTCGATATCTGCGGAGAATGCAGCAGACAGGAACCCTTGTTGAAGTATGTGGAAGATGAGGAAATCAACCAGGAAACGAACCGGATACTGTATCGCTTCCTGGCTGATCTGCTGTAATTGAAATTTCTTTCTTTTTAGCTCTTTTTCTCTATTTTGCCGGTGCCGTAGCCGGTGACGATGGCAAAAATCAGGATAAAGAGCATACTGATGGAATAGTAATTGACGAAGGGCACCGAAGCCGGAGCCACCGCGAAGGCTTCGCCAAACTGGGCAGACAACTGGGCCGGTATGACGCAGTGGACGGTCCAGGGAGCCAGGAAGCAGAAGGTACAGCCGGTGCAGTCCAGCAGGTTTGCCCGGCGGTAGCGGTCTACGCCCGCCTTCTCACCGATGTCGTTGACCAGATCTCCCAGAGCCACGATGGCCACGGCGATAACGCCGGTGATCATGCTGAGCAGGCCGGTGGATATGACGATCGTCGCCTCTGTGCTGCGTTTACCTTTGGCAAAGCGATTGAGGAGATGTCCCACATCCTCGAAGAGGCCGCTGCATTCCATAACTCCCAGCAGGCCGAAGACCGCGATCAGCATGGCCACTGTTCCCATGGTGCCGGTGATGGAATCGATGATCAGCCCGTTTACTGTAAAACCTCCGGGGAAGGACAGCAAGTCGGAGACAGAGTAGATACCGGTCACCAGTCCTGCCACGATACCGGCCAGGATGCCGCAGGACAGGGCCGCGATCAGATGCTTGCGCATCAGACAGAGTACGATAATCACTATGGGCACCACCAGCATCACCAGACTTACCGGATTGACATCTGTTTCGCTTATACTGACCAGATCCAGATCGTCGTTGGAGACCGTTCGGGTAAATATCAGGAAGAGAACCAGCGCAGCCACGGCGGCCGGGATGGAGTAACGGGTCCGGGTACGCACCACCGTTCCCAGATCCGCGTGCTGGGTGGTGGAAGAGGCGATGGTGGTATCGGAGATCGGTCCCAGATTGTCACCGAAGGCGGCGCCGGATACGATGGCTCCGATCATAAACTCCGGCGAGGCTCCCGCCATAACGCCCACAGGAAACAGGATCGGGATCACCACAAAGTAGGTCCCCACCGAAGTGCCGGTGGCAAACGCCAGCAGGCAGGTCATGATAAAGGTCGCGGCGACGAAGAATTTTCCGGTAAACCCTGCCGCGACCACATAAGCCGCCACAGTCTGCACCACGCCGCTCGCTGAGATCAGTTTGCCGGAGACTGCCGCCAGTATGACTGCCAGGGCGACCACGCCGAAGATAGGTTTGCCAAGACCGTAGACGATGGCGTCGCCATAGGCTTTATCGTCTTTGGCAAAGATCACACCGACGATCAGCGCCATGAAAAATGCCACTACATAACCGTTGACGTTGGACTGGCTGACCGCCGCCCAGACGATGATCACCGCCGCCGTCAGAAGCGGTATCAGTTTGCCAAATTTTCCGAAGTAGAAGTCCACGCGTTTTTTCGAGTCACTCATAATCTTTTCTCCTCCTTTTTTATAATTTTTCATTTATACTTTTCTTGATCTATGGTGATCGGCTTCATCTGCAGGGCCGTGCGGGCGCAGGCAGCCACGCAGGCTGGCTTTTCCCCTGCACGGATCCGGTCGATGCAGCCGTTGCATTTCCGGGCAGTCCCGCCGTCCAGACGGATCGCTCCGAATGGACAGGCGTCCTTGCAGGCGCCGCAGCCCACACAGTTTTCAGTGTCGCAGGTCACCAGCCCAGTCTCCTCATCCCGCTGGAAACAACCGCCGGGGCAGGTATCGGCACAGGCCGGATTCTGGCAGTGCCTGCAGGTGTCAAAGCTCCAGAATATTCTGCCGCCGACTTCGTGCCGGGCAACCTGGCAAAGGCTTTCTTCGCCCTGCTCCGGCCTGCGGCCATTTTTCTCCATACAGGCCACGACGCAGGCCTGGCATCCAACACATAGCTCCGGTTTCCAGAGTATGCTTCCCATGACCGCAGGATCCGGCGCTTTTATCGGTGCTGTCGGCGTGCGGTCCGGCCGGACTGTCCTTTCGGTATCGCCGCCCGCCTTCTCGACGCGCACTGGCCGGCTGCGAAAAGCAGGGAAGCCGGAATAGGGATCCACATCCTCGAGGCTGAGGATCGCGTTAGGATCTGCCTCGGCAAATCCATGGGGCACGTATACGCATCCCCGGTCTGCCTGTATGGTTACCATGGCTTTCGATTTAATAGAGCCGTTCTCCGTAGAGATCACCAGGTCATCGCCATCCTCCACGCCCAGTTCCCGGGCGTCCTGGGGATTGATCTGAGCCTCGGGCCAGGGGGTTAAAGCCTTACTGTAGGGTACGCCCCGCAGCCGGGAATGAAGATGGGCCGGCAGCCTGGGCGAGGAACACATCCGGAAGGGGAAACCTTCCTTTTCCACCGGAGGTATGTATTCAGGCAGAGGCTTAAGCCCCATGTCCCGGTATTTTTCGATGGCCAGGGAATACAGCTCAAAGCGGCCGCTTTCGGTAGCCAGGCCTTTTTCCAGAAGCGTTCCCGGCACATACTCATCAGAGGGAAGCTGTACCGGACCGCCCGCCTTCCACAGCTCTTCCAGGGTGACCGGCAGGCGGCGGATCAGATGGCGGTAGCAGGCTTCCGGCCCTGCGGCAAGCAGAGGATCGGCAAGCCCCAGTCTGCGGGCCAATTCACAGATAATGTCCACGTCGGACCGGGACTCATAGAGCGGTTTGATCACCGGTCTGGTATACCAGATATATCCGCCGCACCAAACCTTCAGTTCACTGCGCTCCAGGGAACTGCATACCGGAAGGACGTAATCGCAGAGACGGCAGGTATCCGTCATAAACAGTTCTGTGTTGACCAGCAGTTCCGCTTTTGACATCGCCTTTTTCAGCCGCTCATTGGCCGGTCCGATCCGATAATTCAGTCCGAAACCCATGATCGCGCGGATCGGATACGGTTCGTCTGTCTCCAGCTGGGGGATCAGTCCATTGGTCTGGGCCTCATCGATAAACTGGTTCCACAGAGGGAACCGCTCGCTGCCTATAGCCGGAGCCATGCGCTCCGGGCGGCATTCCCGGATAAATCCGTCCTCGTCGATATCCAACCCTGCCCCCTGGTAATTGTAACTGAAAGAGACAGGAATCTGCCCGCCTGGACGATCAAAGCTGCCGGTGATGGCCGACAGGGACATGATCGCCCGATAGTTTTGGAACCCGTTCCGGTGATGACCGATGGGAGCCGCACTCTCGCAGATAGACAGCGGGAGATTTTCCCCGATCATCCGCGCGGCCCGAATTACTTCCGCGGCAGGTACGCCGGTCAGCCGTTCCGTCTCCTCCGGCGTGAAACGGGAGACATACTTCCGATATTCCTCATACCCGTAGACGTATCGGTTAATATAATCATCATTAGTCATCCCTTCGCGGATCAGCACATGGGCCAGCCCCAGAGCCAGAGCCCCGTCTGTCCCTGCTCTTGGGCGCAGATGGATGTCCGCCAGCCGCTCCGACGCAGGCGTGATACGGGGATCCACGATGATTACTTTCATACCTCTTGCTTTTCCCCGTTCCACCGAATCTGCCGCCAGATCGCGGGAATAGTAGGGATTGAAGGCCCATCCCAGGAAAACGCCGGAACGACCGGTGTCGCTGCGGCACATGATGTTTCCCGTGGTCACCAGCCAGTTCAGAAAGGTGGAAAACATGCAGTTGCTGGATTCCGAACCGTAATTCGGCGTTCCAAAACTGTTTGCAAGCCGGTGTAAAAACGGGCGGTACCATTTGGTATAGCCGGAATAGAACATCACTGATTCCGGCCCGTGTCTCTGCCGGATCGCCAGCAGTTTTTCCGTAATCTCTTCAAAAGCCTGATCCCAGCTGATCGGTTCAAACCGGCCGCCGCCCCGGGGGCCTACCCTTTTTAGCGGCGTCTGCAGACGGTCTTCCCGATAGATATAGCTGCGGTTCATCTGACCTTTGGTGCAGATCCTGCCGTGACTGGCCGGATGCTCCTTCATTCCCTCGATCCGGACAATCTTCCCGTCTTTCACATAGGCATCCAGACCGCAGTGGAAGGAAGGGCAGCAGATGTCACAAATCCCGTGGCGGACTTCCGTCTGCTTTTCTGCCTGCGGCTGTCTTTTTGTGTCTTCCATTTCCACGCTGCTCATGTTTCACCTCCTGGCTGTGTCAAAGCTCTGTATATAAAATTAAAATAAAAAAAGCTCTTATCCCCTGTACAGGGACAAAAGCTCATTCTTCTGCGGTACCACCCTTATTGCCGCCTCCGGCGGCCTCTCTGTCTGCATACAATCATATGCGCTCTCTGATAACGGGTTGGGACCCCGTCGGCGCCTACTCTCAACCATCTGCCAGGCCGTGTCAGCCAGACCTGTATCATGCGGATCATTTCGGGCCGCCCTCGCAAGTCCATTCGATATAATCTGTGCTGCCGCTTCTCACCTGCTGCGGCTCTCTGTATACACCCGAATCCTATCTACTTCTCTTGCTCATCGGTTTAATTTTTCCTCATTTTACAACCGCGATATTTGTTTGTCAAGTAAAATGACATAAGAAACCCGCGTAGATCAAAAAACTACGCGGGAATGTCCTCAGCGGAGACGGTGGGATTCGAACCCACGTGCCGGTTGCCCGACAACTTGATTTCGAGTCAAGCTCGTTATGGCCACTTCGATACGTCTCCATAATAAAAGCTCTGCGAACAGAACTTTTACAGTATAACACAGTTTTCAGATTTGTGCAATTCCCGAAATATCAGAATCGATCATCATAGAGTAATTCGTATAGTAAACTACAAATCCTGGTTTGGCGCCGTTTGGCTTTTTCACATGTTTTTTCTCTACGTAATCAATTTCTACTTTATCAGTGCCCCGGGCCGCGGAATAATAAGCGGCCAGCCGGGCGGCTTCCTCAAAAGTGCGGTCCGGAAGTTCTTTTCCCTCTGTCTGGACGATCACGTGAGATCCCGGTATGCCTTTTGCATGGAACCACCAGTCGTTTCCTCTGGCAAACTGGAAGGTCAGCTCGTCATTCTGGTAATTATTTTTCCCCACATATATATGAAAACCGTCGCTGGACAGATAATGGAAAGGCCTGGAGGTAATCTTCGGACGTTTGTTTCCCGGAGCGCGCTTGCGGATATAGCCGGATTCCATCAGTTCTTCTTTGATCTGAACCAGATCCTCTTCCTGCAGCGCGATATCCAGCGCGGTCTGGATGGATTTGAGGTGTTCAATCTCGGCCGAAGTCTCCTGCAGCAGTTTTGTGACTGCCTCGCAGGTCCTTTTCAGCTTGCCATATTTGTCAAAGTATTTGGCCGCATTGGCCTGTACGGAGATCTGGGGATCCAGCGGAATCGTGACAGTCTCGCCGGTATAGTAATTCACTGCTTCAAAACTCTTGCTGCCCGGCTCCACTCCATAGCCGTAGGTGTTGATCAGCTCTCCGTATATACGGTATTTTTCACGTTTTTCCGTGTCCTTCAGCTGTTTTGCCTGCAGGTCGTATTTTTTTACATTGCGTTCCAGGGCGGTCTGCACGATCCGGCGCAGGTCTGTAGATTTCTGGCGGATCCGTGTCAGAGTGTTCCGCTCCGCGTAATAATGCTCCAGCATAGCGGAAACAGAAGCATAGAGCTCTCTGCGGAAATGTCCATAGAGTGTCAGAGGAAGACACGAGTATTCCACAGGCGTTTTGCCGTCGTAGTATATGGCCGGTTCCCAGCTGCCGAAGCGCAGCGGTTCCAGAAAACGGCAGAACGTCCGGTACAGATGAATCAGTTCTTCGGGTTCATAGGAAGAGGCTGCCCGGCCAGAATCCAGAGAAGCGCGGTAACAGATCTCTTCTGCGGCGATCGGACTGAGCCCGGTCAGAGAGGTGTAGAGCGCTTTCGACAATTTCACGGATTTTGCGGACAGGATGGACAGGAACTGCTCTTCCGTGACAGATAGAGGATCCGCCTTCTCCTGGGTTTCCGGGATGAAATACGGTCTGCCCGGAAGCACCTCCCGGACAGAACTCATCTGTGAAGAGACATGTTTGATGCTGTCGATAATCATATCCTGATCGCTGCAGAAGATGATGTTGCTGTGTTTTCCCATAATCTCTACGACCAGGTATTTTTTGCACAGATCGCCCATCTCGTCCAGATGTTCGATCTCAAAGCGCAGGATACGTTCCAGAGAGGGCTGAGTGATGGAAATAATCCTCCCTCCGCTGATATGCTTGCGCAGCAGCATACAGAAATTGGGAGCAGTCAGGGGACTGTTTTTGTTGTTTTCTGTCAGATATATAAGAGGAAGGCTTGCAGACGCGCTGAGCAGGAGACGGAAATTTCCTTCCCGGGTTTTGATGGTCAGGAGAAGCTCGTCCGTCTCCGGCTGGGCGATCTTGGAAATACGTCCGCCGGCCAGTTTTTCATTTAATTCATGTGCCACGCAGGACACGGTAATGCCGTCAAATGCCATGATTGATTCTCCTTTTCATTCCCCCATTATACTTGACGGCATTTTGAAAATCAACTATAATAGACAATGGTTATCAGGCAGAAGATATGGATCTGCCGGTTTTAAGGAAAGAGAATAAGCGATGATAAAGAGTATGACCGGTTTCGGCCGCTGTGAACTCTCCGAAGGAGAACGAAAGGTCTCGGTTGAGATCAAGACAGTCAATCATCGGTATCTGGACGTGGCGATGAAGATGCCGAAGAAACTGAATTTTTTTGATTCTGCGATCCGTACAGTATTGAAGGAGTATCTTCAGCGGGGGAAAGTGGACGTATTTGTTACTTATGAGGATCTGAGCGAGAGCAATGTGTCTCTGGTATACAACCAGAATATAGCAGAGCAGTATATAAGATATTTCCGGCAGATGGAAGAGCAGTTTGGCCTGGAAAATGATATGAAAGTATCTGTCCTGGCACGATGCCCGGAAGTTCTGGTGATGGAAGAACAGCAGGAGAACGAGGAAGAGATCTGGCAGCTTTTAGAGAAGGCTGTCCGCGGCGCCTGTGAAAAAGTAGTAGAGACCAGAGTGCGTGAAGGTGAGGCGCTGAAGGCCGACCTGTTGGCAAAATTAGACGAGATGCTGAAGATGACTGCGTTTATCGAGGAGCGTTCGCCGCAGATTATGGCGGAATACAGACAGAAGCTGGAGGCAAAAGTCCAGGACCTTTTGGCGGATACCCAGACGGACGAGGGCAGGATAGCCATGGAAGTGACTCTTTTTGCCGACAAGATCTGTGTGGATGAGGAGATTGTGCGTCTCCGGAGCCATGTGGAGGCGACAAAGGCCGCGCTGGAAAGCGGAGGAAGCGTGGGACGCAAGTTGGATTTCATCGCCCAGGAGATGAACCGGGAGGCGAATACGACGCTGTCTAAAGCCAATGATCTGGAGATTTCCAATTGCGCGATCGACCTGAAGACGGAGATCGAGAAGGTTCGTGAACAGATTCAAAATATAGAATAGGATATTGTATGGGCAGACAGGGAATATTGATAGTGGTGTCCGGGTTTTCGGGTGCCGGCAAGGGTACGGTTATGAAGGGCCTGATGGATCGTTACGGCAGCTATGCGCTGTCGGTTTCCGCCACAACCAGGCCGCCCAGACCGGGTGAAGTAGAGGGAAAAGCGTATTTTTTCAAGACCAGGGAAGAGTTTGAACAGATGATTGCGGACGGAGCCCTGATTGAATACGCGCAGTATGTGGACAATTATTATGGAACGCCTAGGGCTTATGTAGAGCAGCAGTTGTCGGAGGGGCGCGATGTGATCCTGGAGATTGAGATCCAGGGCGCACGCAAGGTGCGGGAGCAATTCCCCGAGGCAGTGCTGCTGTTTGTAACGGCAAAAGATCTGCCGACTCTCCGCAGCCGTTTGACCGGAAGAGGAACGGAGCCGCCGGAGGTGATTGCCCAGAGGCTCTGCAGGGCGGCGCAGGAGTCGGAAGGAATCGAGGAGTATGACTATCTGGTGATTAATGACGACCTGGACGCCTGCGTGGAAGAGATTCACGGGATCATTGAAAGCGAACATCGCAAAATCAGCCGCAACAAAGACTTTATACATCAGATCAGAGAAGAACTGGAAGTGTTTTCGAAAGGAGAATAATATATGTTACATCCGTCTTATACAGACTTAATGAAGACTATCAACGGTGAAGTAGAGGAAGGCGATACTCCGGTGGTGAACAGCCGGTATTCGATTGTGCTGGCAACGGCCAAAAGGGCGCGTCAGCTGATCGCCGGGGAAGAGCCGTTTGTAGATGCAAAAGGGAAAAAACCGCTTTCCATCGCTGTAGAGGAGTTCAGCAAAGGCTATGTGACGATTGAGCCGGAAGAAGAAAAGGAAGAGAGCGCGGCGCTGGAGGATCAGACCGTATGATGGAGTGCCCGGATTCGGATGGGACGGAAAAATATATGGGAGGATAGATATGATAGTAAGAGAAGGAAAGAGTGTATTTAAAGGAGTGGCGATCGGCAAGATCTTTGTCTACAAAAAAGCGGAAAAAGCAGTGACCAAAGAGATCATCACCGATGTGGACGCCGAACTGGCACGTTTCCAGGAAGCGAAAGATAAAGCTATGGAGCAGCTGAAGAGTCTTTATGAGAAAGCGCTCCGAGATGTGGGAGAAGAAGAGGCAATGATCTTTGACGTTCATCAGATGCTGCTGGACGATCTGGATTATAATGAGTCTATAACTAATATTATCAAAGAAGAAAAGATGAATGCCGAATATGCGGTGTTCATGACCTGCGAACAGTTCATGGGTATGTTCCTGAGCATGGATGATGAATATATGAGAGGCCGCGCCGCGGATATCGAGGATATTTCCAAGCGTGTGATTTCCATTCTGAACGGTACGCAGGTAAGTCCGGAGGCTATGCCGGAACCGGTGATCATTGTGGCGGAGGACCTGGCGCCCAGTGAGACCGTGCAGTTCGACAAGAGCAAGATCCTGGCTATCGTGATTCAGAAGGGTTCCGCCAATTCCCATACCGCGATTCTGGCCCGTACCATGAATATTCCGTCTCTGGTTACGACGGATATTGAAGTGGATACGAAATACAATGGAAGAATGGCAGTGGTGGACGGTTTCGCCGGATTGTTCTATATTAATCCGGATGACGAGACCATGGCCAAGATGGAAGAAAAGAAAAAGCGCGCTGACGAGCAGCGTGCACTGCTCCAGGAGATGAGAGGAAAAGAAACCGTTACAAAGAGCGGCAAACATATCCATCTGTACTCCAATATCGGAGGCGTTCAGGATGTGGACGCGGTGCTTGAGAACGACTCTGAAGGCATCGGCCTTTTCCGAAGCGAGTTCCTTTATCTGGGACGGGACGATTATCCCACAGAAGAGGAGCAGTTTGAAGCATATAAGACGGTTCTGTCCCGGATGCAGGGCAAGAAAGTCATTATCCGTACTCTGGATATCGGAGCGGACAAGCAGGCAGATTACTTTAATATTCCGAAGGAAGAGAATCCCGCTCTGGGATTCCGCGCAATCCGTATCTGCCTGACCAGAGAAGACGTATTCCGTACCCAGTTGAGAGCGCTGCTGCGCGCATCTGCGTTTGGCAATCTGGGTATTATGTTCCCGATGATTATCTCTGTAAAAGAGATTGTCCGCATCAAAGAGATTGTGGATGAAGTGAAACTGGAACTGGACAGAGAAGACATTGCATATGGCAATTTTGAACTTGGTATCATGATCGAGACGCCTGCAGCGGCCGTGATCAGTGATCTGCTGGCTCCGCATGTGGACTTCTTCAGTATCGGAACCAACGACCTGAGCCAGTATACTCTGGCTATTGACCGCCAGAATCAGTCCCTGGACAACTTCTTTGATCCGCATCATGAAGCGATCCTGCGGCTGATCCAGATGACGATCGAGAATGCTCACAAGTCCGGCGCATGGTGCGGTATCTGCGGTGAGCTCGGGGCCGATATGGAGCTGACGGCAAGATTTATCCAGATGGGTATTGACGAGCTTTCCGTTTCTCCGGGATACACGCTGGAGCTGAGAAAGCGGATTCGCGAGTGCTAATCAAAGACATTATGGGGCTGTCCCTTACAGGGAGATCCATGATATAAAAAAGTATATATTTCAAAAGGAGAATGAATTATGAAATCTTTTACTTACACTGTTCAGGATGAACTGGGAATCCATGCAAGACCGGCAGGAATGCTCGCAAAAGCTGCAGCCGGCTACAAGAGCGTTGTTACCATTGACAACGGCACCAAAAAGGCAGATGCAAAGAGACTGATGGCGATCATGGGAATGGGCGTTAAGAAAGGAACTACCGTTACCGTTACCGTAGAGGGAGAAGATGAAGACGCAGCATGCGCAGCAATGGAAGAGTTCTTCAAATCCAATCTGTAATGACCAGATGATAAAAAGATGAATAAATCCGTATGGGACCATGTGCGGCAGGCACCTGGTTCCATACGGATTTTTGCATTCAGTGCAAGGCTGTGTTATACTTGATTCGGATATGTATATAATAAGTAAAAAACCTGGAGGAACCAATGACAGTAGAATCGTTAAAATCATATGAACTGATCCAAAAAGAGCAGATCCCGGATCTGAGATCTACGGGTTATTTGCTGAGACATAAAAAGACGGGCGCCAGAGTGGCGCTGTTGTCCAATGACGATGAAAACAAAGTATTCAATATCGGATTTCGTACGCCGCCTTCGGACAGCACGGGAGTCCCTCATATTATGGAACATTCCGTACTCTGCGGATCGGCGGATTTTCCGGTCAAAGATCCGTTTGTGGAGTTGGTGAAGGGATCCCTGAATACGTTTTTGAACGCCATGACTTATCCGGACAAGACGGTTTATCCGGTGGCCAGCTGCAACGACCAGGATTTCCAGAACCTGATGCACGTATATCTGGACGCTGTGTTCCGCCCCAATATTTATAAAGAGGAAAAGATATTCCGTCAGGAAGGATGGCACTATGAGCTGGAGTCGGAAGATGGAGAGATGGCCTACAACGGAGTGGTCTATAATGAGATGAAGGGGGCGTTTTCTTCTCCGGAGGATATGCTGGACCGGGAAGTGATGACTACACTGTATCCGGATACGCCGTATTTTTACGAGTCCGGCGGAGATCCCAAGCATATACCGGAGCTGACTTATGAACAGTTTCTGGATTTTCATCGGAGGTTCTATCATCCGTCTAATTGTTATATTTATTTATATGGGAATATGGACATGGCGGAAAAGCTGGAGTGGATCGACGAACACTATCTGAGCAAATACGACCGTCTGGACATAGACTCTGAGATCTGCCTGCAGAAGCCTTTTGAACAGCCGGTGGAACGGATCGTAGATTATCCGGTCTCTTCAGAAGAATCTCCGAAAGGGCAGGCGTATCTGTCCTGGAATGCGGTGATAGGTACTTCTCTGGATGCGGACTTGTATCTGGCGTTCCAGGTCATCGAGTATGCGCTGTTATCCGCTCCGGGGGCGCCGCTGAAGCAGGCGCTGCTGGATGCGGGTATCGGCAAAGACATCCTGAGCACGTATGAAAACGGCATCGCACAGCCTTACTTCTCTGTGATTGCAAAAAATGCGGACGTGGAGCAGAAGGACGCTTTCTGCCGGGTGATCCGTGAGACGCTGGAAAAGATTGCGGAAGAAGGTTTTGACCGGAAAGCGCTGCTGGCGGGATTGAATTACTACGAGTTCCGCTACAGAGAGGCTGATTTTGGAAACTATCCGAAGGGCTTGATGTACGGCCTGCAGATGTTTGACAGCTGGCTTTATGACGAGAAAGAACCGTTCCTGCATCTGGCATGCCTGGACCGTTTCGCCCGCTTCCGGAAACAGGTGGACAGCGGATACTTTGAGGAACTGGTTCGGAAATACCTGCTGGAGAACACTCATACGGCTCTGCTGGTTCTGCGCGCGGTACCCGGTCTGGAAGCGAAAGAACAGGAGCGGGTAAAAGAGAAACTGAAAGAATATAAAGATACCTTGTCTCAGGCAGAGATAAAACAGGTGGTGAAGGCGGCAAAAGAGCTGAAAGAATATCAGGATGAGCCTTCTCCCCAGGAAGAACTGGAAAAGATCCCTATGCTGAAGAGGGCAGATATCCGCCGGGAAGTGGAACCTTTGATTAATGAGGTTCTGGATGTGGATGGCACAACGGTTCTCTGGCAGAATATACCTACCAGCGGGATCAGTTATATCCGTCTCCTGTTTGACGCGGACGGCCTGCCGGATGCGCTGATTCCTTATATGGGGATCCTGAAACAGGTCCTTGGTTTTATGGATACAGAGAATTACAGTTACGGAGAGCTGTTTAACGAGATCAACTGCCATACGGGAGGTATCAGCGCGACTGTCAATCTGTACGGAAACATGCGGGAAAAAGAACGCTTCTGCATGAAATTCGAGATGAAGGCAAAGGCACTTTACGATAAAACAGACTTTGCATTCGCCATGATGAGGGAGATCCTGCAGAAAACCAGGCTTACGGATACCAAGAGACTTTATGAGATCATCGCCCAGATGAAATCCCGTCTGCAGATGTATCTGATGTCGGCGGGCCATTCGGCGGCGGCCGTGCGTGCCATGGCAAAATTCTCCAGGTCTGCGAAGATCAACGACCGGATGAATGGAGTGGCCTTCTACTGGCTGATTGAGGATCTGGAGCAGCATTTTGATGAGAAAAAAGAAGATCTGATCCAAAAGCTGACGGAAGTCATGCAGTATGTGCTCCGTCCGGAAAATCTGATCGTTTCCTGTACGGCGGAAACGGAAGGAATCGAAGCGGTAAAACGGGAGATACCGTCTCTGAAGGACGCACTGTATACGGGAACGCTTCCGGCGGCGCCCCGGGAAGAACCGGCGGCATTGGAGTATATGAAAGAGGGGCTTAAGACGCCGTCCGCTGTTCAGTATGTGGCGCGCGCCGGTCATATCAGCCATTATACAGGGGCCTTCCGGATCCTGAAAGTGATCCTGAGTTATGAATATCTCTGGATCCAGATCCGGGTCAAAGGAGGAGCATACGGATGTATGAGCGGTTTTGGAGTCTACGGGGACAGTTATCTGGTATCTTACCGGGATCCGAACCTGAAGGAGACCAACCAGGTATTTGAAAATACGGCGGATTATGTGGAACATTTTGACGCCACAGACCGGGATATGACTAAATATGTCATCGGGACAATCAGCGAGATGGATACGCCTCTGACACCGGCGGCGGCGGGCAACCGGTCCATGTCCGCATGGCTGACACACACGACGCTGGAAGACCTGCAGCGTACGCGGGATCAGGTGCTGGAGGCGACGCCGGCTGATATCCGCGGCCTGGCATCGGGAATCCGGGAACTTCTGGACGAAGGCAGTCTCTGCGCCATCGGAAACGAGAACCGGATCGAGAATGAGAAAGAGATGTTTGACCGGACCTGGAATCTGTTCCACACCGCGGAAGCATAGAATGAGAAAGGAAAAATCTATGGAAGAACAGAAGAAATCTGGATTTGCAGCCCTGGTGGGGCGTCCAAATGTGGGAAAATCCACGCTGATGAACCGGCTGATCGGACAGAAGATCGCGATCACATCCAACAAACCTCAGACTACCCGTAACCGGATCCAGACGGTCTATACCTGTGAAAAAGGACAGATCGTTTTTCTGGATACGCCGGGTATCCATAAGGCAAAGAATAAACTGGGAGAATATATGGTAAATGTGGCGGAACGGACGCTGAAAGAAGTGGATGTAGTCCTCTGGCTGGTAGAGCCCACAACTTATATCGGCGCCGGAGAAAAGCACATAGCAGAACAGCTGGCGCATATCCATACTCCCGTGATCCTGGTAATCAACAAGATTGATAAGGTAAAAAAAGATGAGCTGCTCACATATATCGACGCTTACCGGAAACTGCTGGATTTTGCCGAGATTGTACCGGTATCGGCGTTAAAAGGGATGAATGAGGATGTACTGCTGGACCAGATTTTCAAATATCTGCCATACGGCCCCATGTTTTATGATGAAGATACGGTGACGGATCAGCCTATGAGAGCAATTGTCGCCGAACTGATCCGGGAGAAGGCATTAAAACTGTTGGATGAGGAGATCCCCCACGGGATTGCGGTATCCGTGGACGTGATGAAACAGCGTCCTAAGCAGGATCTATGGGATATTGAAGCGACGATCGTCTGCGAAAGGGACTCCCATAAGGGCATTATCATCGGAAAAGGCGGCGCTATGCTGAAAAAGATCGGTTCTGCCGCCCGGTATGAAATAGAGAGGATGCTGGAGGCCAGGGTAAATCTGAAGCTGTGGGTGAAAGTGAAGAAGGACTGGAGAGATTCTGACTTCCTGATAAAAAATTTCGGATACGACAAGAAAGAAGTATAGTACCCGGCCGCTTCGGGGATTCTATGAATATACGGATGGAGAAAACGGAGGTTCATAGAATATGGATAAGTGGGAACAATTTGCACACACCGGAGATATACGAGATTATCTGGCTTATAAAGCTGAGGAAACAAAAGTCAGAGGGACAGGTGAGAGACATGAGCAGTCAGGCTTGCACGGTGACAGGTATCGTTTTGTCTGCAGCGCCAGCCGGAGATTATGATAAACTGGTAGTTCTGCTGACCAGGGAGCGCGGTAAGATCCGCGCGTTTGCCAGAGGGGCGAGGCGGATGAACAGTCCACTTCTGGCGGCGGTGAATGTATTTGCCTTCGGAGAATTTCAGATCTATGAGGGAAGAACCGCTTACAGCATCGCCCAGGCGTCTATCCGGAACTATTTCAGTGAACTGATGACCGATTTTGAAGCTTCCTGTTACGGGCAGTATTTTCTGGAGTTCGCGGATTTTTATACAGGAGAAAATGTGGATGGAACAGATTACCTGAAGCTTTTGTATCAGTCGCTGAGGGCTTTGTCCGTTCCGTCCCTGCCCAGGATACTGGTCCGCTACATATATGAGCTGAAGGCCATGGTCTACAGCGGAGAGTGTCCGCAGACCTATGAACAGTTCGAAAACTGGAACCTGGATCCCTCCACCATGTATGCGCTTCAGTATGTGACGGCTTCTCCGGTGGAGAAGCTGTATACATTTACACTTAGTCCGGAGGTGTGCGGAGAATTTGGAAAAGTTGTGGAATGGCTAAGGGAGAGATACGTGAAACGGCATTTCAAATCCCTGGAAATACTTGAAACATGCCTGTAAAATGTGTATAATTACGAAGACAGCGGCATGTGTTGCGGAACCATGTCCTGTATCTGGAAGGAGGAACGGAATGAAACGATGGATAATGTGCGTCTGGGTACTGGCGGTAACTTTACTGACAGCAGGATGCGGATCCTCATCCTTTGAACCGTCGGTGACTTCTATTTACATAAAAAAAGACGGTACGCTGACACAGGCGATCGTCGAAAGTTTCGAGAAAGCTTATTACAGTGAGAATGAATTTTCTTCCATGGTGGAGAGTGAGATCACTGCTTTTAATGAAAGCCATGGGGAAGATCTGATATCGATGGAAAGTCTGGAAGTAAGAGACGACACCATGTATCTCCTGCTGGATTATACAGACGCGGACGCCTACGCGGAGTATAATGATACTTTCTGCTATGTGGGAACGGTAGGCAGTGCCCTGGAAGATGGTTTCTCTTTTAATATGGACTTCCGCGATGCAGATTATGTGGAGCGGGATACTGCCGACGTGACTATGGATCAGGATCAGTCGATTGTGATTTTGAAGGACGAAGGAACTGTTCAGTTGGAACAGCCTGTAAAATACGTCAGCAACAATGTGGAGATTCTTTCCGACCATATGCTTCAGGTGATGACGATCGAAGATCCTGAAGAGTATGCATATATTGTTTATTGAAAAAGTGAGGAGATCAATTCATGGAAAAGACAATGGAGAAAATCGTAGCTCTGGCTAAAAACCGCGGGTTTGTATATCCGGGAAGCGAGATCTACGGCGGTCTGGCGAATACCTGGGATTATGGCAACCTGGGCGTAGAACTGAAAAACAATGTAAAAAGAGCCTGGTGGCAGAAGTTCATACAGGAAAATCCCTACAATGTAGGCGTGGACTGCGCGATCCTGATGAATCCGCAGACCTGGGTGGCTTCCGGACATCTGGGAGGATTCTCTGATCCGCTGATGGACTGTAAATGCTGCCATGAGCGTTTCCGCGCCGATAAGCTGATCGAAGATTATATGGAAGCAAACGGCATTAAGATCGAGGGATCCGTAGACGGCTGGTCTCAGGAAGAGATGAAGAAATATATCGACGAGCACGATATTGTATGCCCCAGCTGCGGCAAGAAGGATTTCACGGATATCCGTCAGTTTAACCTGATGTTCAAAACATTCCAGGGCGTGACGGAGGACGCGAAGAGTACCGTATATCTGAGACCTGAGACGGCGCAGGGTATCTTTGTCAACTTTAAAAATGTGCAGAGAACCTCCCGCAAGAAAGTACCTTTCGGTATCGGACAGATCGGTAAATCCTTCCGTAACGAGATCACGCCGGGTAACTTTACATTCCGTACCAGAGAGTTCGAGCAGATGGAGCTGGAGTTCTTCTGCGAGCCGGGCACGGATCTGGAGTGGTTCCAGTACTGGAGAGGTTTCTGCCGCGACTGGCTTCTGAGCCTGGGCATGAAAGAAGAGGAGATGCGTCTGCGCGACCACTCTCCGGAAGAGCTCAGCTTCTACAGCAAAGGAACTACGGATATCGAGTTCCTGTTCCCGTTTGGCTGGGGTGAGCTGTGGGGCATCGCAGACCGCACGGACTATGACCTGACGCAGCATCAGAACGTATCCGGACAGGATATGAGCTATTATGACGATGAATTGAAGGAGAAGTATATTCCTTATGTTATCGAGCCGTCCCTGGGCGCGGACCGCGTGGTGCTGGCATTCCTCTGCTCCGCATATGATGAGGAGGAACTGGAAGGCGGAGATGTGCGTACCGTACTCCACTTCCATCCGGCGCTGGCTCCGGTGAAGATCGGCGTGCTTCCTCTGTCCAAGAAGCTGTCCGAAGGCGCGGAGAAGATCTATACGCATCTCTGCAAGAAGTACAACTGCGAGTATGACGACAGAGGCAATATCGGCAAGAGATACCGCCGTCTGGACGAGATCGGCACGCCGTACTGCGTGACCTATGACTTCGAATCCGAGACCGACGGCTGCGTAACCGTCCGCGACCGCGATACGATGGAGCAGGAGCGAGTGAAGATCGCAGATCTGGACGCATATTTTGAGGAGAAGTTTACATTTTAAACAATGAAGTATTGAGCAGGGGCGGATGTAATTTATACATCCGCCCCTGAAATTATAGTAGCAACCCCTTGAACCATATGTTGTTTTTTGATAGAGTGTGTCAAACAGAAGCGATCGGAGGTGCCAGAATGGATGCGAACCATTTGATTGCAAACAAAATCGCTGAAGGCATTGAAAACATTGAATATTCTATGTTATAATAAAAATAGTGGTGTGCCGCACCATATTACATTTTCTGGAGGTTAGAAAGATGAGTGAGTTAAGAGGAGCTATGATCATTGGCCAGTCCGGTGGTCCTTCTTCCGTAATCAATGCCAGCTGCTACGGTGCAATTAAGGCTGGACTTGATGCTGACTGTATTACAAAAGTCTATGGAGCAGCTAACGGTATCGTCGGCGTGCTGAATGACAAGCTCTATATCATGGATGAAGAGGATCCGGAAGAGCTTGCAATCATGAAATATACCCCGTCTTCCGCACTGGGATCCTGCCGTTATAAGATCGCAGATCCGGACGAGGATGAGACCGATTACAAGAGAATTCTTGAGATTTTCAAGAAATACGATGTTCGTTATTTCTTCTACAACGGTGGAAATGATTCTATGGACACCTGCAACAAGATTTCTAAATATATGAAGAAAGTCGGATACGACTGCCGCGTAATGGGTATTCCGAAGACGATCGATAACGACCTGTTCGGAACCGACCATTGCCCGGGATTTGCTTCCGCAGCAAAATACATCGCTACCTCTCTGGTAGAGCTGTATCAGGATTCTCACGTATATGACAAGGGTCAGGTGACGATCGTAGAGATCATGGGACGTCATGCAGGATGGCTGGCAGGCGCTGCCGCTCTGGCAAGAGTAGCAGGATATCCGGCAGACCTGATCTATCTTCCGGAAGTAGACTTCAATATGGACGAGTTTATCGAGGACGTACAGAAGATCTGGGAAGAGAACCACAACGTGATCGTGGCTGTATCCGAAGGTATTCACTATGCAGACGGTAAGTTTGTATCCGAAGCAGAGACTTCCGCTACCGACGGATTTGGACATGCCCAGCTGGGCGGACTGGCAGCAAGACTGGCAGATGTGGTGAAAAACGCGATCCCGGGCGTAAAAGTTCGTCCGATCGAGCTTTCCCTGCTGCAGCGCTGCGCGGAGCACTGCGCATCTCAGACTGACTCCGACGAGTCCTTTATGGCCGGACAGACCGCTGTGAACGAAGCGATCAAAGGCGTAACAGACAAGATGGTTGGCTTCAAGTGCACCCGTGACGAGAATGGTTATAAGTGCGAGGCAGATCTGCTTGATCTTTCTTCCGTAGCTAACTATGAGAAGAAAGTTCCGGTAGAATGGATCAATGAGAGAGGAAATAACGTAAGCGACGCGTTCATCGATTACGCGCTTCCGCTGATCCAGGGCGAGATCCAGATGAAGAAAGAGAACTCCCTGCCGCGTTTCGTAAAACTGAAAAAAGTGATCGCAAAATAATCATGCGATTGAACCCGGGGCTGTCTGCAATGAGCAGACAGCCTCATTTTTTTGAAAAATAGTTGCGTGCGCTACTTATTTTGCGCTATACTACCATCCGGAAAGCAGGTGAGAATTTATATGGAAGGACATTTTTCCAACCTGGGACGCTGTATCTCGATCCTGGACCGGCTGATGAAGATGTACTATGATCATGGTTTGTCGGAGTTTGAGATCGGCTGGGGACAGCAGTTTTATGTGGAATATCTGTATGACCATCCCGGCGCGTCTGCCCAGGAGATGGTGGAGTGTATCCGGGTGGATAAGGCGACGCTGACAAAGGCGATAAAGAAGCTGACAGAGATCGGCTATGTCAGAATGGTCAGAAATGAAGCCGACAGACGGGTTAAACAGTTATATTTGACGGACAAAGCCATCCCGGCTGCCCGGCAGATCAAAAAGATACACGGCAAATTTTACGAGACGCTGTGTTCCGGCATATCTCCGGAGGAAATCAGGCAGACGGAAACAATTCTGGAGAAGACGATGGAAAATCTTAATCAAAAAGTATGGCACAGAATGGAGGAACATCATGGAGAAGCATAATGTCGTACAACTGACAGAAGGAAAGAGAAATCTGATATTTTTAAATCTGGTGGTATCCGGTATCGCATCGTCCACATTGTCGACGGCGATGACCACGGCGCTGCCTAACCTTGTAGAATATTTTAATGTGAGCACGTCGATCGGACAGTGGGTAACCAGCGGATATTCCCTTGCCATGGGAATGGTGATGCCTTTGACGGCGTTCCTGATTACCCGCTTTCCGACGAAGAAGCTGTATATGGCGGGGATCGGCAGCTTTATTGTGGGCCTGCTGCTCAGTATCTTTGCCGGTAATTTCGGAGTTATGATGGTGGGAAGAGTCCTGCAGGCCTGCGGCAACGGAGTCCTTATGTCGGCGGCGCAGGTGGTGATCCTGACGGTATATCCGGTGGAGAAGAAAGGAACTATGATGGGCACTTATGGGCTGGCGACTACTGCAGCGCCTGTTATCGCGCCCACGATTGCCGGGCTGATGATTGATGCTTTTGGCTGGAAATCGATCTTCTATCTGGTTCTGGTGATCATGGCGGTTTCGTTTGTGATTTCCGGTCTTGTATTTGAAGATGTTCTTGAGATCCAGAATAAGAAATTTGATGTCCTTTCCTTCGTTGAAAGCATTTTTGCTTTTGGAGGCATCACACTGGGTATCGGAAACATCAGCAGCTATGGACTGATAAGCATACAGGCAGGGCTTCCGCTTCTGATTGGCGCAGTCGTGTGCGTTCTGTTTATCTTGCGCCAGTGCGGTTTGGAAAAACCGTTTCTGGATGTCAGGATCCTGGGAAACTGGAACTACGCGGTAAGCGTAATCGCCAGTATGGTACTCTATCTGGTAATGATGGGTTCTTCCGTGATGATGCCCCTGTATGTACAGAGCGTTATGGGATACACGGCAGTGGTATCCGGGCTGGTCACGCTGCCCGGATCTCTGGCGACTGCGATTGTGAGTCCTTTTGCGGGAAAGCTGTATGATAAGATAGGAATTAAAAAAATATTTGTGGCCGGCTCTGCCATATTGATTGTCAGCAATATCGGCATGTTTTTCCTTACAAGAAGCACGCCCCTCTGGGTAGCCGCAGGCTTCAATGTAATTCGAAATGTAGCTATAGGAAGCCTGATGATGCCGCTTTTAACATGGGGAACCAGCAATGTAGATCCGAAGAAAGTAGCGGACGCCTCTTCTTTGCTGACATCCTTCAGGACGATTGCCGGATCCATCGGATCGACGGTGTTTGTGGGAATTATGACGGCAGTAAGCGCCAATTCCGCGGCAACCTATGGAGAAAATGCGCTGATGCATGGTATGAATATGTCATTCTTCTGGATGGGGATTGGAGCGGTGGTTCTTTTGCTGATTTCCATCTTCGCAGTAAGAAAGGAACGCGCATAGAGATTCTTTGGCATTTTGACCTCTGATATTAAAAAACAGGGAATTAATTGTTAAAAAAATGACAAAAATATAAAAGAATTTGGCGGGAAATATGTAAAAACAGCACAAAACATCTATTGACTTTCATGCAAAATATGGTATGATAATTATGTGCGCAGAGTGAGACACACGTTGCGCACTTTTTATTTTCTATTTTTATCACTTTTTAGGAGGGCATGTGATGGCAAAGTGGGTTTATATGTTTACGGAAGGGAATGCGTCCATGAGGAATCTTCTGGGCGGAAAAGGTGCGAACCTTGCTGAGATGACCAGTCTCGGACTTCCGGTTCCCCAGGGATTCACGGTGACGACGGAAGCGTGTACACAGTACTACGAAGACGGAAGGCAGATCAATGACGAGATCATGGGTCAGATCATGGAAGCAATGGGCAAATTGGAGGAAATTACCGGTAAGAAATTCGGAGACAAGGAGAATCCGCTTCTGGTTTCTGTCCGCTCCGGAGCAAGAGCTTCCATGCCCGGTATGATGGATACGATCCTGAATCTGGGATTGAATGAAGAAGTGGTGGAGACCCTTGCGAAAGCATCCGGCAACCCGCGCTGGGCATGGGACTGCTACAGAAGATTTATCCAGATGTATTCCGACGTAGTTATGGAAGTCGGCAAGAAATATTTCGAAGAACTCATCGACAAGATGAAAAAGGAAAAAGGCGTGGTACAGGATGTGGAGCTGTCCGCGGAAGATCTGAAGACGCTGGCCGGCCAGTTCAAGGCAGAGTATAAGGAGAAGATCGGGGAAGATTTCCCGTCGGACGCAAAAGACCAGCTGGTAGGAGCAGTAAAAGCTGTATTCCGTTCCTGGGACAACCCCAGAGCCAACGTATACCGCCGCGATAATGATATCCCGTATTCCTGGGGAACCGCGGTCAACGTACAGATGATGGCGTTTGGAAATATGGGCGACGACTGCGGTACCGGCGTCGCGTTTACGAGAGATCCGGCTACCGGCGAGAACGGCCTGTTCGGCGAGTTCCTGACCAACGCGCAGGGCGAGGATGTGGTTGCCGGTGTGCGTACTCCTATGAAGATTTCCGAGATGGAGGAGAAATTCCCGGAGGCGTTTGAACAGTTCAAGAATGTTTGCAAGACCCTGGAAACCCACTATAGAGATATGCAGGATATGGAGTTTACCGTTGAGCACGGCAAATTGTATATGCTTCAGACACGTAATGGTAAGAGAACGGCGAAGGCGGCTCTGAAAATTGCCTGCGATCTGGTGGACGAAGGAATGAGGACCGAGGAAGAAGCGGTAGCCATGATTGATCCGAGAAACCTGGATTCCCTGCTTCATCCGCAGTTCGATACAGACGCCCTCAAAAAAGCGGTTCCGATCGGCAAAGCGCTGGGAGCATCCCCGGGAGCTGCATGCGGACGAATCGTGTTTACCGCGGACGATGCGGAAGAATGGGCAAAGAAAGGTGAGAAGGTTGTCCTGGTACGTCTGGAAACTTCACCGGAAGATATCACCGGTATGAAGTATGCGCAGGGTATCCTGACTGCCCGCGGAGGTATGACTTCCCATGCGGCGGTAGTTGCCCGCGGTATGGGG
Source organism: uncultured Lachnoclostridium sp. (assembly GCA_944376715.1). Taxonomy (GTDB): domain Bacteria; phylum Bacillota; class Clostridia; order Lachnospirales; family Lachnospiraceae; genus Hominiventricola. The sequence continues at coordinate 41,294 of CALWDO010000025.1, forward strand.
ACATGCTGTGTATCCGGATGCGGCGATATGGTGATGGATGAAGCGAACAAGAAGTTTACACTGGGCGGAAAAGAATTCCATGAAGGCGACCCGATCTCTTTGGACGGATCTACCGGAAATATTTATGACGGCATCATTCCTACGGTAGACGCTACGATTGCCGGAGAATTCGGCAGGATCATGGGATGGGCAGATAAATACAGAAGGCTGAAGGT
>CALWDO010000026.1 GCA_944376715.1 uncultured Lachnoclostridium sp.
GGATTATATTTCGCACGTTTCCGTTTCTCTGTTGAGAAACTCCAACGTACTCAACTGGGTCTACCCGACCCATATATTAAAAAAGCCGGCATCCGGATTTTACTCCTTCAGCCAGCTTCTCATCTATCTCAACACCATACACACTTACTTTCTATATATATTGTATCACTGGTTGAGGCTGCGGACAAACACTTAGTTTACATAATATCATATGTTTGGAAGGTATAGTTCGCTGACCTACGTTTCCACCTTTATAGCATTGGGATAAATCTTCTCCAGCTTCTCATCGTCATACTTTTCATCCATCACCTGCTGCCAGGTATGTTCCGCCGGAATGCCTCTGCTGCGCTCGTCCTGCCGCACCAGTGCAAGGAACGATACAGCCATGTTGCAGACCATAAATATGATCACCACCCAGGTAATCAATTTCCCTAATCTTTTAGGTATCTTCTCAATCCAGTCCGAAAATTTCGGATAAAGCGCTTTGAACCAGATCACCGCCGCGAAGCCCCAGAAAAAGCAATACAAAAGATTGATCCTTCCTCCCAGGTTAAACGGGATCTTGCTGTAGTCCCAGAACACCGTACCAAACATAAGCTCTGTCATGACACTGCACAGATACTCATATGCGCCTCCCAGTACGGTACCTGTCAAAAACAGGAACATACTGGAACGGTCTTTATACCGATACAGCATCACTGTCACAAGAGCGATCGCCAGACCCCAGACAATACTGAAAGGCCCCCAGACCAGACTGCTCCGACTCATCCACACTCCGGCGGTAATCCGGCAGAAGATCGTCTCTGTTATATCTCCCAACAAAGATCCGATGAAAAAGAGCAGTACAACCTTATAGAAACTGCATCCGAAAGCAAACGCCGATGCGTCACTCTTCTCATACTCTTTTCTTCTTGGATATGCTCTTTCAAATCTGCCGTTTACCAGAATATAAAGCTTTTCTCCAAGTCTGCCGCTCATCCTCATAAACCAGGAATCTACCAGCTCCCAGTTTTTGTTCTGTTTTTCCTTTCCTGCTATCACGATCAATGTGGCGAGGATATCCACCGACAGCAGCGCAATCAAAATCCAGACCAGAACAACTCCGGCTGCAGACGGAAGCATCCGATACAGTCCCAGCAAAAAAGGATTGACCCAGCGGACGCAGACAAGCCCTAAAAATCCCCAAAGCATGGACATGGGAAAGCAGATATAACCGTCCAGGTTCCATTTTATATTTGAATAGTCCCACCATTTTTCATGATAAAACCATTCTATTACATGTCCGGCAACCCATTCCGCCACAGTAGACAAAATTGCAGAACTGCAGAACAGCCAGAACAAAGGCAGATCTCCGTAAAACACCGTCAGCACTACAAGAACCGCTCCATACAGCACGCAGAACGGACCGTTGACCAGACCTCTGTTGACAAACCTCTTGTTTTTCCATGCGGCCATTAAAGTTTCCAGAATCCATCCGCCAAATGACCCTGCAAAAAACAGCCATATCAATTCGTAATTCATACGTCTCTTTCCTTTTCTGTATACTGAATTTATCTGCTCTGATTCTAATATGATTCCCCATTTTCCCGGTATGGACAATGTCCACATTCTGTCACATTTTTCCTCAGATTTCTATCAATGTCCAAAAACTTTCCGACTTGCCGGTTCTTGCTTTCAGCAGGCCTTCGTGATACAGTAAAAATAATAGCATTGATTGAAGGAGGTTTTCATATGAGCGAAAAAAATGCTGTTCTGGAGAACATCCAGTCAAGGAGAAGTATACGTAAATTTAAACCGGACATGATTCCCGGGGAGATCCTGGACCAGATCCTGGAAGCCGGGACCTGTGCTCCTACCGGCATGAACCGGCAGTCCCCGATTATTATCGCAGTCACAAACAAAGAAGTGCGGGACCGCCTGTCCGCCCACAACGCGCGTATCATGGGAAACAATGCCGATCCCTTCTACGGCGCGCCCGTCGTATTAATCGTATTGGCTGACAAAAACTGCCCTACCCATGTGTATGACGGAAGTCTGGTAATGGCAAACCTCATGCTGGCCGCGCACGCATTGGGAATTGGCAGCTGCTGGATCCACCGTGCCAAAGAAGAATTTGAAGAGCCGGAGGGAAAAGAAATCCTGGACTCTCTGGGAATTAAAGGGGATTACGAAGGTATCGGGCACTGCGTCCTGGGTTATGTAGACGGAGAATATCCGAAACCGCATGAAAAGAAAGAAAACTGGATCTATCATATCGATTGATCCTGAGAATCTCAGCCCCCGGACAATAACGGTATTGTCCGGGGTACTGTTTTCCGGATTTATTTTTTGAAATACGCCGCGATCTCTTCCATCCGTTTCATCTGGTCCACCTTGAACGGGCAGCGATCGTTGCAGTGTCCGCACTGCACACAATCGGAAGCATGCTTTTCCAGATTATCATAATGATCTGCGGCAAGCGCATCTCCCATCTTTGCCAGATCATAATACTTATTGATCAGGGCAATATCCAGTCCTGCGGGACATGGATGGCAATGATTACAGTACACACAGTTCCCAACCGCATTTTTCGGTGTAAAAGTACCGATCACAGAATAATCTCTTTCCTCCGGAGACGCGTCGAAAAAGCCCAGCAGTTTTTTCATATTTTCAAGGCTGCTCACTCCCGGCACTACTGTAAGGACTCCCGGCTTGTCCAGAGCATACTGAATACACTGATACTGGGTCAGAGCATTTCCGAACGGCGAGGCTTTGGCATCCAGCAGCTGCCCTCCGGAAAATGGTTTCATGACGGAGATCCCCACGCCCTCCTTCTGGCAGCGGCGGTACATTTTCATCCTTTCATCAGAGCTTCCGTTTGCATAATCACCTTTCTGGTAGTCATATGCCGGATTAATAGAAAACATAACCATATCTACCATACCGGTATCCAACGCAAGATTCACCAGTTCCGGCGTATGGGAAGAAATTCCGATGTGACGTACAACCCCTTCATCCTTCATATGAAGCAAGTGATCCAGAGCACCGTTTTCCCGGTAGGCGTTCCAGTCTGAACTTTCATCCAGACAATGGATAAAGCCGTAATCAATATAGTCCGTGCGAAGCTGCCCAAGCTGCCAGTCCACTGACTTTTTTATTGTCTCCGCATCGGTAGTCCACCCATATTTTCCGGTGGAATATTCCGCCCCAAAATGTACCTGATAGATCATCTTATCACGCACCTTTTCAAACGCTTTTCCATAGAGCGCATATCCTTCGGCAGAAGACGCAACTGTATCTACATAATTTACTCCATTTTCATAAGCCAGTTCCAGAGCTTCTGCCGCCTCTTCCTCCGGCGCTTCCGTAATGTAACCGGAACCGATGCCGATTACGCTGATCCTGTCCCCGGTTCTCTGATTGATCCTGTATTCCATCTCCTATCTCCTCCTACTTCATTTCTTTTCGTATTCTGTATCTGAGATCATCCAGCCGTTCCAGCTGTCTCTCTCTGATATGAATCTCATCCAGCGCAGCTCTTCGTTTTCTGTCCAATATGGCAAGACGTTCTTCATCCGTATGTCCGCTCTCCAATGCCAGCCTCATATAATTTTCTATCTCGCCGGAATCAAACCCGATATCGTGCAGCGTCATGATCAAACTCAGTTTTTCCAGATCGGAGTCATCATAATTCCATTCCCCCATGACTTTTTTCACCGCTCCGCATAATCCCCATCCCTCATACTCACGGAGAATATCCAAAGGGATCCGGTAACGTGCGCTGGCTTCCTCTATCGTCATGTACCCTGCCTCCTGTTGCATAAAAATAGGTATTCCATCTTTGGAACACCTACATTCTACCGCCTTACCATGCGTGCGTCTAATACTTATATCAAATCAACGCCCATGCCCGAAACGTATTTTCTGGCATAAGACAAGAAAACCGACGTAGCCGGAGAAAAAGCCTGGGTTTTCTTCCATGCCAGTACCGTCCGTGACTCGATGCGGGGGCGAAGCGGACGGAAACAGATACCCGGATAACTGCAGTCCAGGCGGATCGTCACGGCGATCCCGATCCCGCTTTTCACCATCGACGCAATATTATACTGAAGATTGCCGCTGGCCACGCTTTCCACCTGACCGGCATATTCTCCCATCCACAGAGCCAGTTCTTTCTGCACCAGCTCCCTTTGACTGGATATCTGTGAAAAGCCTGCGAGATCTTCCGGCACAATATATTCTTTCTGCGCCAGTTCAGAATCTTCGCGAATCAACACGCCCCACTCTTCTTTTCCCGGCATATGTAGAAATTCATAACGGCTGATATCCACCGGCTCCATTAAAAGCCCCATATCCAGAACGCCGCTTTCAATCTGCTCTTTAATCGCATCCGCGTTGCCGCTGTAAATGGAAAACCGCACGCCGGGATTCACTTTTCTAAAAGAAGCGATCAGGTCGGACAATATGCGGGAGCTCTGGAATTCCCCGCTTCCGATGGAGATCTCTCCCGTCAGTCCCTCGTTCCTGTATAAAAAATCTTCCTGAGTCCGGTCTGCCAGAGAAACAATCTCCTGAGCCCTCCTTTTCAAAAACAGACCGTCTTCCGTCAAAACAATATTGTGCTTTCCTCTGTGAAAAAGACTGACCCCCAGTTCCTCTTCCAGCTGCATCATCTGACGTGATAAAGTCGGCTGGCTGATATGCAGAAGATTGGCTGCCCGGGTGATATTTTCTTCCCTTGCCACCATCAAAAAATATTTTAAAACACGTATTTCCATGTATGCTCCTTCCCGTGCTGACCTTGCAAAAATATACAGGCTATAGCATTATATTATCACAATTTCCATACTCTTTCCACTTCCCTGGAATATGGCAAAAATGCCTAAAATAACAGTTTTGACAAATTATTATCCTATGGTTGTCTTTCTTGTGTTATACTAGTCGCATCGACACTATTTTTGTAAAGGATGAAACATATGAAGAAAATCATTGAAAACTGGAATCAGATCAGTCTGATTAAGAAAATTATATGCGGTCTTGTCGCGGGCGTAATCCTCGCGCTGGCTGTTCCGCAGCTGACTGTTATCTCACTGCTGGGAGATCTGTTCGTAGGCGCTTTGAAAGCCATAGCCCCGCTGCTGGTACTTTTCCTGGTCATGGGAGCGCTGGCCAACCAGAGAGAAGAAAAACAGAGCAACATTAAACGCATTATCTTTCTCTATCTGCTTGGCACCTTTCTCGCAGGATGCGTAGCCGTCGCGGCCAGCTTTCTGTTCCCGGTCACTATCGCGCTTACAGACAGCGCGTCCGCAACCGCCCCTCCCAGCGGAATCGGAGAGGTCGTCAACAGCCTGCTCATGAGCCTTGTATCCAATCCCGTGGACGCGCTCGCTAATGCCAACTACATCGGTATCCTGGCGTGGGCTGTTCTTCTGGGTATTGCGCTTCGAAAAGCAGGAGACGGCACAAAAAAAGCCATCTCCGAGATCTCCGACGCGCTTTCTCAGATTGTCCGCTGGGTCATCGCCTGCGCGCCGTTCGGCGTGATGGGACTGGTCTTTACCACCATTTCCCAGCAGGGTCTCGCATCTCTCCTGAGTTATGGCCGTCTGATCCTGCTGTTGGTGGGCAGTATGGCATTCGTAGCGTTTGCAGTGAATCCTGTTATCACCTTTATCGGTATCCGGAAAAATCCTTATCCGTTAGTGCTCAAATGTCTGAAAGACAGCGGCATCACAGCTTTCTTCACAAGAAGTTCCGCCGCCAATATTCCGGTTAATATGAAATTATGCGAAGAACTGGGGCTTGACCGGGATACTTACGCCGTATCCATTCCGCTGGGTTCTACCATCAACATGGGCGGAGCTGCTGTCACGATCTCTACGCTGACGCTGGCGGCTGTCCATACATTGGGGATCCCGGTAGATATCCCCACTGCCGTCATACTCTGTGTCCTCTCCGCCATCAGCGCCTGCGGCGCTTCCGGAGTTGCAGGAGGCTCTCTCCTTCTGGTACCGCTGGCCTGCAGCCTGTTCGGGATCTCCGACGACATTGCCATGCAGGTAGTAGGCGTCGGCTTTATCGTAGGCGTTATACAAGACTCTTGCGAGACAGCTATTAATTCCTCTACAGATGTGCTTTATACCGCGGTAGCTGAATTCTCCCGGCGAAGAAAAGAAAATCATGTGTAAAAACATCTGAGTACGTTTCGTACACATTCTGGCAATAATTATATTTATATCATAAAAACCCTTACAAGGGGATTCACCGCTTGTAAGGGTTTTTCTTTCAGAACATCAATGCAAAGTTCGCATTACATATTCATCTGTTTTGCAACTTCTGCCGCAAAGTCCTCGTTCTTCTTCTCCAGACCTTCGCCGGTCTCGAAACGTACAAAACCTTTGATCACGATATTGGCATTGTTAGCCTTTGCAACCTGCGCCACATATGCGGCTACATTCTGCTTTCCATCCTCAGCCTTCACATAAACCTGATCCATCAGGCAGATCTCTTTCAGCTCTTTGTTCAGACGGCCCATGATCGCGCCGTTGATTACTTTCTCCGGCTTACCGGCCATCTTCGGATCGTTCTCGATCTGAGTCTTAAGGATTTCCAGCTCATGCTGTTTATACTCGTCATCTACTTCGCTGTCATAGGTATAGATCGGTTTCAGTGCAGCCACCTGCATAGCCACATTCTTAGCCATCTCTTTGATCTCGTCGTTGATCACATCTGTCTGTACATCTACCAGCACGCCGATCTTTCCGCCTGCATGGATGTAGGAAGCAATGAATCCGTTCTCCTCTACCACCTGCTGGAAACGGCGGATATTCATGTTCTCACCGATCACAGCGATCTGAGCAGCCAGCTCTTCCTTCACGGTCTTGCTGGTGTCTTTTGCCCACGGCTCTGCAAGGAATGCTTCGATATCCGCCGCGGAAGTATTCAGCGCCTGTGCGGCTACATCTGCCACATAACCGCGGAATTTCTCATTCTTTGCCACGAAATCAGTCTCGGAGTTTACCTCCACTGCAACTGCTTTCTTCGCGTCTTCAGACAGAGCCGTCGCAACGATACCTTCAGCTGCGATACGGTTTGCCTTCTTCTGAGCGGTAGCCAGTCCTTTTTCTCTCAGGAAATCTACGGCTGCCTCCATATTTCCATCAGTTGCCGCCAGCGCTTTCTTACAATCCATCATACCTGCGCCGGTTGCTTCTCTTAACTCTTTTACCATTGCTGCTGTAATAGCCATGATTATACTCCTCCTGTGGGATTGATTACTCTGCCTGGATCTCTTCTTCTTCGGACTCCTCGTCCATAGCTTCCTCTGCTTCGCCCTGTCTAGCCTCGACAACTGCGTCTGCCATCTTGGAAACGATCAGTTTTACCGCGCGAATTGCATCGTCGTTGCCCGGGATCACATAATCCAGTTCTTCCGGATCACAGTTGGTATCGCAGATACCGATCAGCGGGATTCCCAGAGTATGAGCTTCCTGTACGCAGATTCTCTCTTTCTTCGGGTCTACAACGAAGATCGCATCCGGAAGACCCTTCATCTCTTTGATTCCGCCCAGGTTTTTCTGAAGCTTATCCATCTCTTTTCTCAGAGCGATGACTTCTTTCTTCGGCAGTACATCAAACGTACCGTCTTCTTCCATTGCCTCGATCTCTTTCAGTCTCTTGATACGGCCCTGGATTGTTTTGAAGTTGGTCAGCATACCGCCCAGCCATCTCTCATTTACATAGAACATACCGCAGCGCTCAGCCTCGGTCTTGATCGCATCCTGAGCCTGCTTCTTGGTTCCTACGAACAGAATGTTTCCGCCATTGGCTGCGATGTCTGCCACTGCCTTGTAAGCCTCGTCTACTTTTACTACGGATTTCTGCAGGTCGATGATATAGATACCGTTTCTCTCGGTATAGATGTACTCAGCCATTTTCGGGTTCCATCTTCTCGTCTGATGTCCGAAATGTACGCCTGCTTCCAGTAACTGTTTCATTGAAATTACGCTCATTTTTTCTTCCTCCATTTTTGGTTTTTCTTCCGCCGGACTTTTTCTTCCTGAAGAACCCTTTCGGGCACCGCTTCCGGAATCCGTCCGCGTGATTATTGCGTAACAACTGTCTTTTTGCGCCGGAAAAATATACCTGCACAGACAGCCTTATATACTATATCATACCGATTCTGACCAGTCAAGGAATTTTTAATCTCTGGATTCTATCAGGATCAGGACGCCGCTTTCCATATGAATCTTAGCTTCTTCTCCGGATATTTCATTAGATACGCCAAGACTTGCGCTGCCCAGTACAGTGAAATGATAATCTGTCAATGGATATTTCACTCCCCGCAGTGTCACGCCCGTCACATCGGTGGTGAATGGAATCAGGGAAAAATAGTCCCCGTACTGTTCCTTCCGGCTTAAAGTAAAATCCCCCCGGATCAGGCGGACCCGGTTATGGGTATCCAGTATCACACAGTCCGCTCCCTTTTCCAGAGCCAGATACATGGTCTGAATATTTCCAAGTACATGGTCGATCCGGCTTCCTGTGGCCCCCAGGATCGTGATATGGCTGCTTCCCAGTTCCAGAGCCAGCTCCACCGCAATCTGCGTATCTGTCGCGTCTTTCACCGGATTGTATTCCCGGATCTCTATGGTAGTATTCTGTCTGTACCATTCCAGGATCCTGTGGTCCAGCGTGTCAAAATCTCCTACAATATTCGTGGGTACAATATCATGCCCGTAACAGAAACCCAGTCCCTTGTCTACTGCGATTACTTTGTCAAATGCATTTTCTAAAATTTGGAGGGCAAATTCCTCCTGAATATCACCCCCCGTTAAAATCACCGTATTCAACTGCCTATTCTCCCATGATTTTAAGAAAATCTTTTGTATTCTGCTCAATGTCTCCTTTGAAAATGGCAGAACCCGCCACGATCACATTGGCGCCCGCATCCAGAACTGTGCGAAGATTGTCCTTCTTAATGCCTCCGTCCACTTCGATATCCGTATCCAGGCCTCGTTCATCCAGCACGCGGCGCAGTTCCCGGATCTTTTCTGTGGATTCCGGAATATAGGACTGGCCTCCGAATCCCGGTTCCACAGTCATTAAAAGGATCATATCTGCCAGACCCAGCACATCTTCCAGAACCCGGTTCGGCGTCTTCGGCTTGATCGTCACGCCGGCCTTCTTTCCGTGCTCTTTGATCTTATCCAGAGTCCTCTTCACATCACTGCACGCTTCATAATGCACCGTAATAATATCTGCGCCGCAGCGCACAAAATCATCAATATACCGGTCCGGATCCTGTATCATCAAATGTACGTCCAACACCATGTCCGTGATCTTTCTGACTGATTCCAGCACCGGCATTCCAAATGAAATACTGGGCACAAACAGACCGTCCATAACATCATAATGTAAATACGGGGATCCCGCTGCTTCCACGTGCTTAATATCTTCTCCCAGATGTGCGAAATCTGCGGATAAAATCGATGGTGATAAATAATTCTTTCTCATGAATATCTCCTTCCCTCTTTTTCCTGAAGCTCCTGAAAAAGGCAGGTGTAGCTGCCATAGCGTTCCCTGCTGATCTTTCCTTCTTCCACTGCCGCCTTGACCGCGCATCCCGGTTCTTTCATATGCACGCATCCCTGGAAACGGCAGGAGCCTTCATATTTTCGAAATTCCGGATAGCTGTAGCGAAGCTCCTCTTTTCCCACTCCCACCAGATCCAGGGAACTGAAACCCGGCGTGTCAAAAAAATAACTGTCTTCTTCTATACGGAACAATTCGCTGTGCCGGGTGGTATGTTTTCCGCGGTCAATTTTTTCACTGATTCCTCCAGTCTCCATACCCGCATTCGGCACCAGCAGATTGGTCAATGTGGATTTCCCTACTCCGGAGGGCCCCGCCGCCGCGGTCACATGTCCGCGAAGAAGCCGTCGCAGGTCTTCTACTCCTTCTCCGCTTCGCGCACAGACAAAAAGCAGGGGGCTTTCGCATCCGGCATAGATACGCCGGAGTCGATCCAGCTCCCCGTCTGATACTTCGTCTTTTTTGTTAAAACAGATAATTGCAGGAAGATCCAGCCGGTCCATACTGATCAGGAAACGGTCCAGAAGCTGAAGATTAGGCTTCGGTTTCGCTGCCGCAAACACAACCAGCGCCTGATCCACATTCGCCACCGCCGGACGGATCAGCTCGCTTTTCCGTTCCAGAATCCTTACCAGATTTCCTTCCCGGTCCGTTTCATCCAGGATCTCCATCTCCACATTATCCCCCACCAGAGGCTTGATCTTCTGATTTCGGAAGATCCCTCTGGCCCTGCATTCATAGACACCGCGGCCTTCTACATAGATATAGTAGAAGCCCGCGATTCCTTTTATTATCTTTCCCTGTACCATTTAATCTGTTCTGATCCCTCCTACGGCTGTGCGGTCGTCTGTGACTGCTGCGCAGCCGGATCCTGGGTAGTCGTCTGCTGGGAAGCAGATCCTGTGCTGACATAAATCGTTACCGTTCCATCCGGATCTACTTTGCCTTTCGGATCATATCTGGTCACATAGCCTTCCCCGACTGATTCGCTGCTCTCCGTCGCCTCTTTGATTGTGCCCTCAAATCCGGCATCCCGAAGCGCTTCCGCCGCAGCTTCATAGTTCATATTAACCGTCACAGACGGAATCTGCACCTGCGCTCTTCCCAGGCTTACTGTAATCGTCACCGTGCTTCCGGGATCCGCATAAGTTCCTCTGTCCGGATTTGTACTGATTACAAGCCCTGCCTGTACTTCATCGGAATAGACCTCATTAACATTTACTACGAAACCATCGGAAGCCAGTTCACCCTGAGCCCGCGTCGACTCATGTCCGATCACATCAGTCACACTTACCCGTTTAGGACCGCTGCTCAACACCAGATTCACCGTCGTCCCCTTTGCCACTTTTGTATTGGCAGAAAGACTCTGGCTGATCACGGAACCGGCTGTTACAGTATCGCTGGCGCTCTCGGAAACAGTCCCGACTTTCAATTCAGCCGCTTCCAGCATACTTCTGGCGTCTGCCTCCGTTCTTCCTGTCACATTCGGCACAATGGCCTGCTTTTCGTCCTCTTCCTTCTGATCATTTGTCTGGGAAGAAGATCCGGAACCGGAACTGGTACCGGAGCCGGAGCCCGCGATCGTGACTTCCACGGAGCTTCCCACTTCCACCCGTTTGCCGCTCTCAACGCTCTGACGGATAATCTGGCCCGCAGAATATTCACTGGACTCTTCACTTCCCCCCAGGGTAACGCTTAATCCCAGTTCATCCAGCTCGATCCGGGCTTCTGTCATGGTTTTTCCGATCAGATTGGGCATTTCTACCGTATTAGCAGAACTCTGAGAATCTTCATCCTCCACATTTTCTTCTGTCTGCTGCTCTTCATCACTGTTGTTTCTGTTTCCGCCGCCAAGTCCTAAAGCTCTGGAGGCAAACAGAACCAAAACCACAACGATGATAACCGCCAGAGCGACGCCGGCGATCGTCATGGCTCTCTCTACCGACGGGCTTAATCCTTCCTCGTCGTCCTCATCGTCGTCCTCATCATCATCGTATTCGTCTTCGTCATCCTCGTCCTCGTCGTCTTCCTCTTCTTCCGTAAAGCGCACTTTACGCCTCTCTTTTACTTTGGACGAGGTATCTTTATCCATAACTACAGTCTTGGCCTGTTCGTCCAGATCCACCATCTGGACAAAATCTCCGTCCGGATCCAGCAGGGACTGTTTCAGATCCGCCAGCAGGTCTCCAATATCCTGATACCGGCGGTCCGGACTTTTCTGAGTACATTTTTTGATGATCTGTTCCAGACTGTGAGGAATTTCCTTACAGTAAACGCTGGGAGGAACCATCTCTTCCTGCAGATGTTTCACTGCCACAGCCACGGCAGTCTCTCCGTCAAAGGGTACCCTGCCGGTCACCATCTCGTAGAGCACGATTCCCAGCGAATAGATATCGCTCCGGTGATCCACATAACCGCCTCTTGCCTGTTCCGGAGAAGCATAATGCACAGAGCCCATGGCGTTGGAAGTGGTCGTCTGAGATGTGGTCGCCTTGGCAATGCCAAAATCCGTAACTTTTACTTTTCCCTCTCTGGAAATAATAATATTCTGAGGTTTGATATCCCGGTGAACGATCTGGTTATTATGAGCGACCTCCAGCCCCGCCGATACCTGAATCGCTATGCTGGTCGCCTCTTTGATGGTCAGGCGTCCTTTCCGCTCTATATACTCTTTCAGCGTGATGCCTTCCACCAGTTCCATGACGATATAGTAGATTCCGTTTTCATCTCCCACGTCGTAAACATTTACGATATTCGGATGGGCAAGTCCCGCGGCAGCCTGCGCTTCTTCTTTAAACTTTTTCACAAACGCGTCGTTGCTTCGAAATTCTTCTTTCAGCACCTTCACTGCCACAAAACGATTCAGCTTATGATCTTTACCCTTATATACTTCCGCCATGCCGCCGACACCGATCTTCTCCAGAATCTCGTATCGGTCTCCCACAATCGTCCCTATCTTAATCATATCCTTACCTCACTGTCATCTATTTCAACCAGAACCACCGCGATATTATCCAGGCCGCCGTTTCGATTCGCTTTCATCAGAAGTTCGCCTCCGATCTCCTGCAAATCTTTATCCTGCCGGATAATCCGGAAAAGATCTTCATCTTCCACCATATTGCTCAGTCCGTCAGAGCAGAGCAAATATTTGCTTCCACTGTCCGCGTGGAATGGGAACAGATCAATCTCCGCCTCTTCCTGGATTCCCAGCGCTCTTGTGATAATATTTTTGTCCGGGTGTCTTCTTGCCTCCCTGGGAGTCAGTTCTCCCTTTCTCACAAGCTCCGCCACCAGCGAATGATCTTCCGATATCTGGCGGATCCCTTCTTTTGAAATCTCATACAGACGACTGTCTCCGATATTCACCGCCAGGGCTTCACTGCCGAAGACAGTCAGCGCCACCAGCGTCGTGCCCATTCCCTGATAGGCTTCATACTCCATAGATTTTTCATACAGGCAGAAGTTCGCATAACGCACCGCCTTCTGCAGAATCAGCGCAGGTCTGGTCTCTGTGCTCCTCTGTATGGATCTGACGATCTGCTGTACCGCGTAAGAGGAAGCAAAATCACCTGCCCGGTGTCCTCCCATCCCGTCAGCTACAATATACAAGTTCGGCAGATTTCCCACGGGCGCATCGGAGGCATATACATAATCCTGATTTACTTTTCTCTTTCGTCCAATATCCGTCATGGCGACCGATGTCTGCACAGGCTCTCACCTCACTTTTCTGTATCCATATAACTTTTGCGCAGCTGTCCGCACGCGCCGTCTATATCCCGGCCAATTTCCCTTCTAATAGTAACATTAATTCCCAATTTTTCAAGTTTATTTTTAAACCCGACCACTGCCGCATGTTTGGACTGCACATAATCCCGCTCCTTGATCGGGTTGACAGGGATCAGGTTCACATGTCCATGCAGCGGTTTTACCAGCCTTGCCAGTTCCTGCGCGTCCTCGGCAGAATCATTGACGCCTCCCACCAGACTGTATTCGAAGGTAATCCTTCTTCCGGTCTGCTCATAATAATACCGGCACGCGTCCAGAACCTCGGGCAGCGAATATTTGTTTGCCACCGGCATCAGCGAACGCCGTTTTTCCTGGCTGGAGGCATGCAGCGAAAGCGCCAGCGTGATCTGCAGCTTCTCATCCGCCAGCTGTCTTATCCGGGGAACGATCCCGCAGGTGGACACCGTCACATTCCGCTGGCTGATATGCAGTCCTCCTTCGCAGGTCAGAAGCTTCAGAAAGCGGAGCAGCGCCTCATAGTTATCCAACGGCTCGCCGGTTCCCATGACCACCACATTATGCACCCGTTCTCCGGACCATTTTTGAATCTGGTAGATCTGATCCAGCATCTCGGACGGAGTCAGCCCCCGCTCCAGCCCGTCCAGGGTAGACGCGCAGAAGCGGCAGCCCATACGGCAGCCTACCTGGGAAGATATACATACGGAATTTCCATGATGGTATTTCATCAGAACGCTCTCAATCGCATTTCCGTCGGACAGACGAAAAAGCAGCTTACTGGTGCCGTCGATTCTGGATGTCTGGATCTTCACCGGCTCCAGACGGGTTAATACATAGTTCTCCGCCAGCTTCTTCCGCAGCGCCACAGAGAGATCTGTCATGTCCTCGAAGCGGTCTGCCAGTTTCTCATGCATCCAGCTGTAGATCTGTCTGGCACGGAACTTTTTTTCTCCCAGTTTTTCCATCTCCTGCTCCAGTTCTTCCAGAGTCATGGATTTGATATCAGTCATTCTGTCTTTTCTCCATCTTCGCTATATAAAACCCGTCCCAGGGATCCCTGCCGGGGAGCATCTGTATCTGCTCCTTCAGCACAAACGGGAAATGTTCCAGAAACCAGGACGTATTTCCTTCATTTTCCTCTTTGTGTACCGTACAGGTACTGTAAACCAGCGTTCCGCCCGGCTTCACATACTGCTGTACCGTCTCCAGGATCTGACGCTGAAGACGTACCAGTTCTTTTTCCTGTTCCTGCGTCATGCGGTATTTCAGATCCCGCTTTTTATTTAATACTCCAAGTCCCGAACAGGGAAGATCCGCCAGCACCACATCTGCTTTTTCCGCGGACGCTTCATCCGGCACCGTCGCGTCCCATTGTACCGCCCGGATATTCGTCATACCGCTGCGCGCGATATTCTCTTCGATCAGCTGTACTTTATATTCTGTCAGATCTCTGGCCTCTACCATGCCGGTTCCATCCAGCAGATCGGCCATGTGAAGACTCTTTCCTCCCGGCGCGGCACAGACGTCGATGCAGTAATCTCCCCTCTCAGGAGCCGCCTTCAGCACCGCCAGCATAGAGCTCACATCCTGCACCTGAAAAAGCCCTTCCCGGAAAGAGGGCAGCGCGGCCAGGTAATCATATCCGGAAATTTCAAGCGCGCAGTCCACGCCTTCCACGCTCTGAACGCACACCCCTTCCGAGACAAGCCGCTCCATAAGTTTTTCTTTGCTGATCCGGTGCAAATTCACTCTCACCGTGATCGGCCGTTCCTCATACTGACTCTCCAGCATCCTGCGCGCCGTATCTTCTCCATATTCGTCGGTCCACTGCCGCACAATCCATTCCGGCGTAGAGTATCTCACCGACAGATCCGGATATTCCACCGAGCTCAGGTTTCTGGAAATATTGCGCAGTACTCCGTTGACAAATCCTTTCAGGCTGGAAAATCCTTTCTTTCCTGCCAGCTTTACCGCTTCATTGCAGACGGCGGCATCCGGTATCCGGTCCATATATTTTATCTGGTAAACGGACATCCGCAGTATCCCGCGGATCACCGGTTTCATCTTATGTACCGGAACCTTGGAAAACTGATTGATTATATAATCCAGTTCCAGCAGGCGTTCCACTGTTCCTTCCACAAGCCGGGTCAGGAACGCGCGGTCCTGTTTCTCCAGATACTGGTATTTTTCCAGGGCTCCCCGAAGGGCCAGATGGCTGTACTCTTTCTGTTCCGTTACCTCCAGAAGCACCTCCAGCGCCAGCCCCCGCACATTTAACTTTTCCCGGTCAGTCACGGTCTCTTCCTCCAAACAGCAGGAAAAGCCGGAGCAGGGACAGTACGGACGCCAATGCCGCCGCCACATATGTCAGCGCCGCCGCGGAGAGTACCTTTCTGGTCTGCTGCAGTTCCTCTTCCATCAGCATGTGACTGTCGCCCAGGATACGTACTGCTCTCGCGGAAGCGTTAAACTCCACCGGAAGCGTAACGATCTGAAACAGCGTTCCCAGGGCAAAACAAAGCAGTCCGATCTGGATTAATGTGTAGGAACTTCCGAAAAACAGTCCCAGAATGATGATCGGAATGGCCGCTTTGGTGCCGAAATTTGCCACCGGCACCAATGCGCTGCGGATCCGCAGCGGCGCGTAAGATTCTTCATCCTGGATCGCATGGCCGCACTCATGGGCAGCCACGCCGATCGCGGCTACGGAAGCAGAGCCGTAAACACTGTCTGATAACCGCAGGACTCTGGCACGGGGATCGTAATGATCCGTCAGGTTTCCTCTTACATGTTCCACGGTTACATCATAGATGCCCGCACTGTTCAGGATCCTCCTGGCCGCCTCCGCGCCTGTCAGCCCGGAATAGCTTCTCACTTTTGAATATTTCTGATAAGTACTGTTTACTTTCGCAGACGCCCACAAAGAAATCACGACGCCGATCAAAACCAAAATATAAGTTGGGTCATAATAGAAATAAAACGGCATAATTATCCTCCTGTCATGCTCCCAGAACCGTACCGGCCGACACGCTGTTGCCTCTGAGAAAAGCGCCCGCATCCATTCGCTTCTTTCCTTCCAGCTGCAGCTGCGTCACTTTCAGCGCGTCTTTTCCTGTCTGTACAGTCAGAGAATCTTTTGCAGTATTCAGTATCTCACCACATTCGCCCTTTGATGCATCCTGACGGACAACCTTGCACTCCCAGATTTTCAAAGTTTTTCCATTCAGTTTTGTATATGCGCTTGGCCAGGGATTCAGTCCCCGCACCAGCCGCTCGATGGACTCTGCATCCTTCGTCCAGTCGATCTTTCCCATCTCCCGGGTCAGCATGGAAGCATAGGCAGTAGGCGATTCTCCCTGTTTTTCCGGAACAAGCGTTCCTTTTTCCAGTTTTTCCAGCGCTTTCACGCAAAGATCCGCCCCTACCCGGCTCAGTTTATCGAAAAGACTGCCTCCGGTTTCGTTTTCTTCCAGCGGCACTGTCTCTTTCAAAAGCATATCCCCGGTATCCAGCCCTTCGTCCATCTGCATGATGGTCACGCCGGATTCTTTCTCTCCGTTGATGACCGCCCACTGGATCGGCGCGGCCCCGCGGTATTTGGGCAACAGGGACGCATGCACGTTGATGCATCCATACCTCTTCATCTCCAGAATCGCCCTGGGAATAATCTGTCCGAAAGCAGCTACTACTATCACATCCGCCTCAACATTCCGCAGGTATTCGATGGATTCTTCCGCCCGGATCTTAAGCGGCTGATACACCGGCAGTCCCAGCTTCTCCGCCGCGGCTTTCACGGGTGTGGGAGAAAGCTCCTGTTTTCTTCCTTTGGGTTTGTCCGGCTGGCTCACCACCAGGGTCACTTCATGGCCGGCCTCATGCAGCGCGTTCAGAGTTCCCACCGCAAAATCCGGTGTTCCCATAAAGATCACTTTCATATATGCTTAGTCCTCCTCTTCCACCACCGTATCATGGAGCTCGCCTTCCACAATATCGATGTAGAGCTTTCCATCCAGGTGGTCGCACTCATGGCAGATGGCTCTGGCCAGGAGCTCCTGGCCTTCCAGCTCATACCATTCGCCGTCCTCGCCCATAAATCTTACGGTAACGTCATTAGGCCTGGTAACAGTTCCTGCTTTTCCCGGAACACTCAGGCATCCCTCGTCTCCCGTCTGGGAGCCGGACGTCTTTACCACCTGCGGATTGACCATTACCAGCGGACCTTCTCCCACGTCAATCACTACGATCCGTTTCAAAACGCCCACCTGCGGCGCTGCCAGTCCCACGCCGTTAGCCTCATACATGGTCTCCAGCATATCGTCGATCAGTTCCCTGATCTTCGGAGTCACCTCTTTTACTTCTTTGCTCGTCTTCCGAAGGATCGGATCTCCTTCATATCTTAAATTCCGAATTGCCATAATCTCCTCCTAAATCAATATACATTTAACGGATTCCAGTCATACTGTATATGGACCTCCTCCCATACGGTCTCCTGTTCCGTTTCTTTTTCCAGTTTCTGTTTTATCTTCAGAAGCGTCCCTTCACTCTGGTGCTTCAGATAAATCACTCTTCGGTAAATATCATTTTTTTTCGCCAGCGCGGCTTTCGCCGGACCGATCACAGACACCCCCGGCACATCCAGGTCCCGGATATATGCGCCCAGTTTCTCTGCCTGTTCTTCCAGCAGTTCTTCTTCTCTGCAGGACAAATAGATTCCCAGCATACTGTATACCGGAGGATATCCCAGCAACGTCCGGTACAGTATCTCCTGTTCATAAAACCCTTCATAATCCTGTCTGGACGCGGCCTGAATACTGTAATGATCCGGTACATAGGTCTGAATCACCGCCTCTCCCGGAAGGTCCCTGCGCCCCGCACGGCCTACTGCCTGGGTCAGCAGCTGGAAAGTCCTTTCCGACGCGCGGTAATCCGACGCATACAGTGAAAGATCCGCCGCCAGAACTCCCACCAGCGTCACCCCCGGAAAATCGTGTCCCTTCACAATCATCTGCGTACCTACCAGCACATCCGCCTGCCCTTTTCCAAAAGCTGTCAAAATCTTTTCATAGCTTTCCTTGCTTCTGGTAGTATCATAGTCCATCCGCAGCACTCTGGCGCCGGGAAATACTTTCTGTACTTCCCTTTCAATCTGCTGTGTTCCTGCCCGGAACCCTGATATATACGGCGAACCGCAGGAGGGGCAGACCTTCGGCATCTCTGTCTCATATCCGCAGTAATGGCACCTCAGCCTGCCGTCCCCGTGCAGGGACAGCGCCACATCACAGTGCGGACACCGGATAGCCTTTCCGCAGGAACGGCAGGATACAAATCCCGCCAGTCCTCTCCGGTTCAGGAAAAGCATAATCTGCTGGTGTTTTCTCAACCGGTCCTCCATGGCTTCCCGAAGCTTCCGGCTGAAAATACTGCGGTTTCCGGCCCGCAGTTCCTCCCTCAGATCCACTACCGGCACCTGCGGAAGGCTTGCCTCCCCGATCCGTTCATGCAGCCGGTAATATCCATATTCCCCGGAACGCGCCCGGTAGTAGCTGTCCGTGGAGGGCGTAGCGCTTCCCAGCACTACGAAAGCCCCGCACATCCCGGCTCTTTGAATGGCAGTTTCCCGCGCGTCATAGCGGGGAACATTCTCGCTTTTATAAGAACTTTCATGTTCTTCATCTATAATAATAATCCCTATGTGTAAAAAAGGTGTGAACAATGCGGAACGGGGTCCGATCATCACATCGATTTTTCCTTCCCTGGCCCGCAGGTACTGATCATACCGTTCTCCATCCGACAAACGGGAATGCATGACTGAAACCCGTTCTCCAAAGCGTTCATAAAACCGGCCGACAGTCTGGAATGTCAGGGCGATCTCCGGGATCAGCACGATCGCCTGCTTTTTTTCCCGGATCACCCGGTCGATCAATTCCATGTATACTTCTGTCTTTCCGCTCCCGGTCACTCCATGGAGCAGATATGTCCTGCCGCCCTCTTTTTTATAACTATTCCAGATCCCGTCTGCCGCCAGCCTCTGAGCCTGATTCAGCACTATGGTCCTGGGCTGTTTCGAAAAACGTCCCTCCAGCGGGTTTCGATAACGGGTACTGGATTCCACCCGCAGAACTCCTGCCTCCTGAAATCCCTGCAGTACCGAAGAAGTAATCTTCAGTTCCTTTACGGAACGGTCATAATCCAGATGTCCTTCTCTGCTCTCCAGCAGAGCCTCCAGCAGGCGTTCTTTTGCGCGGTAATGTTTCCTGCGGCACTCTTCCAGTAAGCACTGTGCGGTCTCCCGGTTCGCGGTCAGCACGATCTTTCGTTCCTGCCTCTGCCGGATCCTCTGTTTTACCGGGAGCACTGTCTTCAGCGCCTGATTCATGGTTGACCCGTAAGTCTCTTTCATCCAGGCCGCCAATGCGATCAACTGCGATTCGGCTGGCACGCTGCCGGGCACGATCCCGGTCAGCGCCTTTATCTTCTCGGAAGGGTAATCCGGTACGTCGGCGCCTCCCACCACGTATCCTTTCATCGGACGGTTGCCCGTCCCGAACGGGAAATTCACCTGCATGCCAATCCGGATCCGTCCTTTTAGTTCCGGAGGTACCCGATACTGAAAGATCCGATCCAGCTTTTCGTGGGAAATATCCACGATGACATTGACGAACTCCATCCTTATTTTCCTTTCTTCTGTTCTTCCGCCAGTTCTTCCAGGACTTCCCGGATCAGGACTCTCTCATCCATCGGATATTTGACCCCTTTGATCTCCTGGTAATCCTCATGTCCTTTTCCGGCCAGGACGATCACATCTCCTTTCCTGCCATGGGAGATCACATAACGGATCGCTTCTTTGCGGTCTTTGATTTCTACGTATTTTCCGTCCGTCTTCGCCATGCCGATCTTAATATCGTCAATGATCGCCTGGGGATCTTCATATCTGGGGTTATCCGACGTGATCACAGTCAGATCCGCCAGTCTGCCGGACACCTCTCCCATCTCATACCTGCGGAGCTTGGAACGGTTCCCTCCGCAGCCGAACACGCATACCAGCCGCTCCGGATGATATTCTCTCAGTGTTTCCAGCAGGCTCTCAAGACTCATGGCATTGTGCGCATAGTCAATCATCAGGATGAATTCATCCGACACCTTGACCATCTCGATCCGGCCTTTGACCTTCACTACCCGAAGCGCTTCTTTCAGGTCGGCTTCCGCCACCTTAAAATGCTCGCACACCGCAATGGCAACCAGAGAATTATATACGCTGAATTTACCCGGGATGTCGATCTCCACATCCATATTGACTTTTCCGGACACCCGGTAACGGACTCCCATATATCCCGGGCGTCCTATCAGCTCCATATTCGACGCGCGGTAATCCGCTTTTTCTGAAAATCCAATCGTCTCTAATTCACAAGTATGTCCCTGCAGTACCATATCGAAATGAGGATCATCCACATTTGCGATGCCAATACGGCACTGTTTGAATAAAAGGCCTTTGCATGCCGCATATTCTTCAAAGCTTGCATGCTCGCCCGGTCCGATATGGTCCGGAGACAGATTCGTAAATATCCCGATCTCAAACGGGATTCCCGCTGTCCGGTGCATCATAAGTCCCTGAGAGGAAACTTCCATCACACATACCTGACATCCTTCTGTCACCATACGGGCAAAATATTCCTGGATCTGCCAGGATTCCGGCGTCGTATGGCTGGCCGGAATATGTTTCTCTCCGATGATGATCTCAATCGTCCCGATCAGTCCCACCTTGTATCCCGCGTGTTCCAGGATCCCCTTTACCATATAGGTGGTCGTCGTCTTTCCTTTGGTCCCGGTGACGCCGATCACTTTCATCTTGTCTGCAGGATGATCAAACCATGCCGCGGAAAGAAGAGCCAGCGCATACCGGGTATCCTTTACCAGGATCAACGTCACCCGGTCCGGGACTGTCACCGGGCGTTCCGCCACGACCGCCGCCGCTCCTTTCTGCACAATCTCGTCCACATGTTCATGACTGTCATAAGAAGCCCCTTTGACACACACGAACAGACATCCTTCTGTTACTTTCCGGGTATCGCAGACCAGATCGCTGACCGTCCGGTCCGTATCCCCTTTTATCACTTCATACTGTAAGCCTTCCAGCAATTCCGAAACTGTTTTCATTGTCTCCTCCTTCCGCCGTCCAGGGCGGAGTTCTGCGTTCCATTACATTTTGCACACTGGGCTCATTATACCATACCCGGGCGGGTCTTGCAATTTTCCTTTGCTGCTTATATAATGGACTCAAATTAAACAGAAAACGAGGTATCTCCTTATGAAGAAAAAGAAAGTCGTCGTCGCTCTCGGGCACAAAGCGCTGGGCGCCACGCTTCCGGAACAGCAGTCCGCTGTCAGACATGCCGCCAAAGCTATTGCGGATCTGGTGGAAGCCGACTGCCAGGTAGTGATCTCCCACAGCAACGCTCCTCAGGTAGGCATGATTCATACGGCTATGAATGAATTTGGAAAACAGCACCCGGGCTATACATTCGCTCCCATGTCTGTCTGCTCGGCCATGAGCCAGGGCTACATCGGCTACGACCTGCAGAATGCTATCCGGGAGGAACTGTTGAACCGCGGTATCTCCTGCCCGGTCGCCACGATCCTGACACAGGTTGTCGTCAATCCATATGATGATTCTTTTTATAAACCGGTGAAAATCATCGGACGCGTGATGACCAGGGAAGAAGCAGACGCAGAAGAAGAAAAAGGAAATTATGTGGTAAAAACAGAAGGGGGGTATCGACGTATCGTCTCCGCGCCCAAGCCGGAAGACATCGTCGAAATCGAAGCCATCCGCACACTTTCAGACGCCGGACAGGTAGTGATTGCCTGCGGCGGAGGCGGCATCCCGGTACTGAGACAGGGCAACCGCCTGAAAGGAGCCAGCGCCGTGATTGAAAAAGATCTGGCCAGCGGACGACTGGCAGAACTTCTGGACGCAGATATGCTGCTTCTGCTTACCGGAGAAAAGAAACTGTATCTGAACTACGGCAAAGAGAACAGCCAGCCGCTGGACACGCTGTCCGTGGAAAAGGCCCGGACTTACATCGCCGAAGGCCAGTTCCAGGAAGGCTCCATTCTTCCGAAAGTAGTAGCCGCCGTTTCGTTTGTATCCGGCAAACCCGGACGTGTCACCGTCATTGCGGATCTGGACGACGCGAAGGCGGCCATGGAAGAAAAGGCCGGCACTATTATCCGGTAACGGCCATTATATCATCAGTGGTTTTTATCATAAATAATTTTCAGGCCTTTCAGCAGTAACGCATCATCTAAAATGATATCGTGGCGGCAATGGGGTATCAGCGCTTTCGCCAGTCCTCCGGTCGCCACGATTGTCAGCTTCTGCCCCATTTCTTCTTCCATGCGGTCAAGCATTCCGTCAATCAGCGCCGCATTTCCATAAAACACACCGCTCTTCATACAATCGATCGTATTTTTCCCGATCAAACGGGCAGGCGGCTCTAGGCTGATCTTTGGAAGCTGCGCCGTTCTGGCTGTCAGGGTATCTGCTGCGATTCTCATTCCGGGAATAATCGCCCCTCCGATATAATTCTTCTTCTCATCCACTACGCAGATAGTCGTCGCGGTACCCATATCAATGATCGCCGCCGGCACCGGATACTCGTGTACCACTGCCACCGCATTGACGATACGGTCGCTGCCCACTTCCCTGGGATTATCCATGATAATATTCAGCCCGGTCTTTACCCCCGGTCCTACCACCATGACCTCTTTTCCCAGTACCTTCTCCACAGAACGTTTCACGATATTAGTGACCGGCGGTACCACCGACGAGATAATGCCCCCTTCCAGTCTGGAAAAATGAATATCGTATAATTCCAGCACGTTTTTAAAGCTGATGGCATACTCCAGTTCCGTCCTGGTCGAAACCGTTGACAACCTCTCTACAAAACAGATCTTATCTCCATCAATACATCCTACGACTATATTTGTATTTCCAATATCTACTGCAAGTATCATGTTATCTCCCTCTTTTCCAATCTTGAGACATTCGGATACTGTCTCCTCATATCAACATATAATGTAACACATCCCGTCTGTTTTGTGATATACTTTTTTTAAATATACACTTCTGGAGGCTCACTATGCTGAAAAATAAATATGTCGTCCTGGGTGTGACCGGAAGCATCGCGGCCTACAAAGCCGCTTCTCTCGCCAGCGCCCTGACAAAGCTGCACTGTGACGTGCAGGTGATCATGACTGCCAACGCAGTCAATTTCATTAATCCTGTCACATTTGAAACTTTGACCGGCAGAAAGTGCCTGGTAGATACTTTTGACAGAAACTTTTCTTTTGAGGTTGAACATATCTCTGTAGCCAAACGGGCAGATCTGGTCATGGTGGCCCCCGCTTCCGCCAATGTCATCGGGAAACTGGCCCACGGCATCGCCGACGACATGCTGACTACCACCTTAATGGCGTGTACCTGTCCGAAACTGATTTCTCCTGCCATGAATACGGCTATGTATGAGAATCCGGTTCTGCAGGACAATCTCCATCTGCTGAAAAAATACGGATACCAGATCATAGAACCGGCGTCCGGTCATCTGGCATGCGGAGACAGCGGGAAAGGAAAAATGCCGGAGCCGGATGAGTTATTGTCCTGGATCCTGAAAGAAATCGCCTATAAAAAAGATCTGACAGGGAAAAAGATTCTGGTCACCGCCGGGCCCACTCAGGAGTCCATTGATCCGGTGCGGTTTATCACCAACCATTCCAGCGGCAAGATGGGATATGCCATTGCCCGTGCCGCCATGCTGCGCGGCGCTGACGTAACGCTGGTAACCGGCCCGGTATCCATTGCTCCTCCGCCTTTTGTGCGCGTTGTTCCGGTTCTGTCCGCAGAGGACATGTTTCAGGCCGTCACCTCTGTATCTGACAGCCAGGACGCCATCATCAAGGCTGCCGCGGTGGCCGATTATACGCCGCTCTCTGTCAGCGACCAGAAAGTCAAAAAGAAAGATGGAGACATGAGCATTGAGCTCAAGAGGACAAAAGACATTTTAAAGTTTCTCGGTGAACACAAACCCGATGGACAGTTCCTGTGCGGTTTCTCCATGGAAACAGAAAACATGCTTCAGAATTCCCGGAAAAAACTGGAGCAGAAACATGTGGATATGATCGTTGCCAACAGCCTTCGTACCGACGGAGCCGGATTTGGCACTGATACGAACGTAGTGACACTGATCACCAGGGACAGGGAAGAGGAACTTCCTATCATGAGCAAGGACGAAGTGGCACACCAGATTCTGAACCGGATCTTCCCCGCTTCATGCTGACAGACTGAAAAGGCCGTATCCGGGACAGAATCGCTGTCCCGGCAGGGCCCTTTTTTCTCTTAAAAATCTTTTTCTTTCCCCGCTTTAAACACGCCGATCATCTCTCTGGTCAGACTGACTCCGTCGTCCTCCATGGGAATCTCTTCCCGTTCAAACCACTGTCCCACCGACAGTTCATTTGTGTCCAGAGTGATTGTAGTGTCTCCGTCCACCTCACAGAAAAAACCGCACAGAAGCGTGGAGGTAAAAGACCAGGGCTGGCTTTTATAATAACGGATATTCTTTACTTTCAACCCCACTTCTTCCATCACTTCTCTGGCCACAGTCTCTTCCAGAGTCTCGCCAATCTCTGTAAATCCGGCCACCAGTGCATAATTAACCGTGCGTCCTTCCCGCGGCGCGTATTTGGTCAGCAGAAGCCGATTCCCATCCGTCACCGCCACGATGACTCCCGGACAGATCTTGGGATAAACCGTATTGCCGCATTCCCTGCACCGTACCATCCGCTCCGCAAAATCCGGCGTCAAGGGTTTGCCGCAGCGGCCGCAATAACGGTTGGCGCGATACCATTCGTCCAGCTGTTCTCCGGTAATCCCGGCAAAAGCAAGATAACGTGGACGCGCTGTCCGGAAGACGGATGAACTCTCCCATTCATATCCTTCCGGCGCAATATCCAGTCCCTCTTTCAGGAGGAAAAAGTGCTCGCCGCTGACGCTGAACAGATAGGTCAGATCCGGATCCATATGTTCATCTATAATCTCTTTTAACTTCGGGTAACGGATCTGTCCGTTCTCGAACCGGCAGAGTACTTCTCTCTCCCGGTAAATCAAAATCCAATCTTCGGCTCCCGGTTCCATCTCCACATAATGATTGTCAAATTTCTTAGGCGCAATATCCTGTATCATAGTTCCAGTCCTCCGCTTTCTCTGATGTAATTTTCCGAACTTTCACGGATCGAGGCGGTCTCTTCCGGTGACAGCCGGCAATTTTCACCGCCTCACCGTAATATTATAATCGTCTGTTTTCGTTCATGCAATCATACATCTGCATTTTATGCTTTTTTCAGAAATGTACGGAAAGCTCTTGCATGTCCATATGGACATGTGTATAATGAAGCATCATGCGAAGTAGAATCCGACGCGTCAAGTGTCCGTGGATGGGGAGTTGTCACGGGACGAAAAGCCGGACGAGCTTACGATGTCTGATTCGCACCCGTTGCTGCATATGAGTACATCTCAGATGTAGTACGCAGATTCAGGAGGTGTATTTTATGCAAATTTCAAAAGAAACAACAAATCTCAAATCACAGTTCAAAGCGCTGCGCAGTACCCAGGGGCTCTGCGTCTGCGGACTCTTGATCGCTATCTATGTAGTGCTGTCGCTTTTCAACATTCCGGTTTCTCAGGTTATCGAGATCCGGTTCGGTTTTCTGGTCTTTATCGCTGCCGGTATGATCGGCGGTCCGGTGATGGGCTTCACGGTAGGTTTTTTGGCCGATGTCGTCAACTGTCTGATCCGGGGATTCGCTTACTTTCCAGGATTCTCTTTTAATTATGGACTTCTTGGCGCTGTAAGCGGCTTAATTCTGTACCGTTCCCGCGTGGGCCGGAGCCGTGCCGTCTTATGCGCTCTGACGGAATACATAATCAGCGTAACTTTGAGTACGCTCTGGCTTCATATTATGTACGGATATGAACTCAGAACTCTGATTATCAGCCGTTTCATCAAATGTACCCTTAGCTTTGTTGTCAACTCCATATTGATTTACGTATTTTTGGAAGCATTTCAGCGTATCGCGCATACCGCGCTGCCTGCGCGCCGATAATTTTCAGGAGATGGGAGACGGAACTATGAAATTTCTCCGGAAGAGTTCTCCCTGCTCTTTTCTGTCTCCCACTGACCGCAGACAGTGTTCCTTTCCCGCGGCTTCTGAATATTCAGTCCAGGATAAACAAATATCATTTTTTTCTCTGTTTTCGCCTGTCAAAGATTCTTTGCGTGACATTCCGGCCGGAATATGCCATGATATAACCACAAAAACCCAAAACGGGGAGGTGCTGTTATGGCAAACGTAGGGAAAAACATTCGGGTTCTCAGAACAAAAAAGGGGATGACTCAGGATGAACTGGCAGAAAAGCTGTTTGTAAGCCGTCAGACTGTGTCCAATTATGAAAACGGAAAATCCAATCCGGATATCGACATGTTAATGAAGATTGCGGAGATCCTGAATACAGACGCCAATGCGCTGATCTACGGTATCCCTGTAAAACCGGATACAAAAAAGGAGCGGATCAAAAGCCTGGTGCTGCTGGCAATATTGGCATGCCTTGGTATTCTATTGTATTATGTCTATTCTATTACACAGGAATGGATAAGACAGACATATAACTCGATTCCCTCCATGATTTTACATAATCTGGTTTTCCCCTGCTATTACCTGTTGACCGGATGGGGCGTCATGCGGGCCGCAGGGTGTTTCCTGCATGCCAGGCCTTTTTCGGGCAGAACGCCGCAGATCATTCACCGCGTACTTACAGCAGTTCTTTTGGGCATCCTGATCCTGATTCTTCCGGGATGCATTGCTATGGCCGCGGACTCTTTCACTCTTATGAGACTGCGCAATGCAGAAATTGATTACAGCTTCAGTGCCTCCTATTTTGACAAAATACCGGTCTGGGATTATCTGGCCCGGCATATCTTCTATTTTCTCCTTCGGATTCCCCCTTTCCTGTTCCTTGTCCCCGGCGCGGCCCTCTGGATCACAAAACCACGCAAATTTTAAAGCTTATATATAGAAATCCCGCGTGACTTTACACGCGGAATATGGTACAGTAAAAACAAAAATTATAGAAGGTGCAGTATGTCGAGCATTGGAAAAAATATACAGATTCTCAGAATGAAAAAAAGAATGTCTCAGAATGATCTGGCGAAGAAAATATCTGTCAGTTTTCAGGATATTTCAGACTTTGAATCCGGCAAATCCGAGCCCGGTATTGACACACTGGTAAAAATTGCAGACATACTGGATACAGATGCAAATACTTTGATTTACGGAATACCAGACGAAACCAATATCAAAACCAAGCGCGCCCAGATACTGTTTCTCCTGATTGTCCTTCTCTTCCTGGGCACCTTCCTGTCCCGGCTTCCTTACAGTCTTCAGATTTCAGACGGAACACGGCTGGATGCCACACCCCTGTTGTTTTTATATCCCCTGGTTTTACCCTGCTATTTTACGCTGACAGGATGGATCATCATGCAGGCGGCCAGTTATTTTCTCCATGCCCGGCCTCTTTCCGGCAGATTTTGCAGGATCGTACATATTCTACTTTGCAATTTGCTGGGGCTCTACTGCATCCTCGTTCTTCTGGCAGATATTATTCTGCTTGGATTTTACGCTCCCTGGGTCAATGCCGCGGCAGGGATTTTCGCGGTTGCTGTGTTGCCGAATATACCACCTATATTCTTCATTCTGGGTGTTGCGCTCTGGATTACGAAGTCTTCTTTTCGCTCTTCTCCTCTTCCTTGATCTCCCAGTGGATCAGGAACGTCAGTGCCGCCCGCAGCGCGATGATGCCTGCCACCGTGCCGATCTCTCTCCAATCACGTACTACCACCGTACGCAGGATCTCGCTTCCCAGCTTAAACTCCAGGCCCATGGCAAGCCCTTTGGCCAACGTAAGCTTCGTATCCGGAGACCGTCTCAGGTACAGATAAAATCCCCTGATGCCTGAAAAAATAATAATCCCTACGCCAATAAATTCAAATATCAGTATCGCCGCTTCTACAATATTATCCAGCAGCAGTTCCATTAAACTCAGTATATCCATCCCTTTTCCCCCGTACATGTTTTTACTCCGCAGTGCGCATCCATTTACCGTCTTTCGCACCGGCTGATGTTTTACCCCGCAGTGCACGCTCGCCTCCGCTTCGCTCCGGCTCGCTCACGGGCTTCGCCCTATGGAATCCGACAAAACCTGCCGCTTTCATGCAAGCATGACGCGTCAGCCTTTACCGTCTTCTGCACTGCTCATTGCTTTCCTGAACATCATACCACTTACCGCTGGTATAGTGCAAGAGGGTAGGAACGGCGGAGATGATCCAGCCGGCGCAGACGCCCCACCAGAGCGTGGGAACGCCCAGTATGGGAACAAAAAGAAAGGTAAATGCTACCCGGATACCCAGGCTGCTCAGAGTCATACCCACGTACCACTTCATGTCCCCGGTCCCCTTGAACACATCTTTTACAACCATATAGACGGCAAAGATAATCAGAAACGGTCCTGTGGCGCGCAGATATTCCGCTCCTACCGCTACCACGGCCGCGCCTCCATCTTCTTCTACAAACCATCCGATGATCTGTTCCGGCGTCAGTTCCAGGAACAGTACCAGAAACGCCGTGAGAAGTCCTGTCACCCAGACGGACACCCGCACTCCGGCCCGTATACGGTCCGGCTTTTTGGCACCCACATTCTGTCCCGTATAATTAGCCAGGGCGCTTCCCCAGTTAATTGGAATCAGAGAGACCAGGCTGATAGCTTTATTGGCCGCCGTACAGCCCGCCATGACCACTGCTCCAAAGCTGTTCGTCGCCGCCTGAACGCACACATTTCCTACGGATACCACCGACTGCTGCAGGGCCGCAGGCAGGGCGATCTTCATCATCTTCCAGAATTCTGTCAGGTCAAACAGGCGCTCCGCATGAGCCATATCCGCCTTTCGCATTCTCCGTTCCAAAACCAGCCAGGACAAAACAGTACAGACTGCCTGGGACAGGGTAGACGCCAGGGCCCCGCCCCGGACACCCATGGAACAATTTACGATAAAAAACAGATCTCCCGCCACATTAAGAAAGAACGCAAGGATAAGAAAATACAGCGGCGTTCTGGAATCTCCCACCGCAATATACACGGCGTTCAGCGCATTATAGAGGAATATCACCACACTACCCCAGAAATACACCGTCAGATAAGCGATGCTGTCTGCCATCACCTCGTCCGGCGTTAATACAAGCCGAAGAATGTCTTTTGCGAATATCTGAGTCAGCAGAGTAACAATCGCTCCGGCCGCCCCGGAGAAGAGGCAGATCGTCGTCATGCAGACTCTGATCTTCTCCTTTTTTCCCGCGCCAAAATACTGGGAAATCACCACGGATGCCCCCAATGAAAGTCCGGACGCCAGCTGGATGACCACAGCAGTAATTGTCCCCGCTGAACCTACGGCTGCCAGGGCATTGGGGCCCAGATAATTTCCCACGATCAGGCTGTCCACCAGATTGTAGAGCTGCTGGAACAGATTAGACAGGATCACCGGCACCGCGAACAGCAAAAGTACCCTGGCCGGACTGCCCTCTGTCATATCCAGCGTTCCCGCCTGTTTCTGTCCCATACCGTCCCCTCTTTTCCTCTTTCCGCACTCCTGTTATTATCCTATGATATCAGGCACAAAAAGTATCCTTATCTTACTTTGAACTCATTTCTGCATCTGCTTCTTTCAGGTGTTTTACATAGAGTTTCCGGATACCCTCATATTCTCCAAGTCCTTTCAGGACACAGGAAACCTGAAATCCTTCCGCCTCGAACCGGCTTCTCCAGGAGTCCTCATCATTGCTGGACATGTCGTTGATGGCATGATCTCCGGCGACCACCATAAAGGGCGCCAGTCTCACTTTAGTCGCCCCATACGCATGTACCAGCTTCATCAGTGTCTCCAGAGACGGATATGCCTCTACCGTTCCTAAAAACACATTGGAATATCCCATATCCTTAAAGCGGTAATCCAGCGCCGCATAAATTGAGTTGGCATAATGTGTTGTACCATGTCCCATAAAAATCAGAGCTTCCCCTTCCGACAGGTCCTGGTATTCCTCCATCAAAGCATGAACCACTTCTTCAGAATCTTCCTCACTGGTCAGCAGTGGATTTCCAAATACAATCCTGTCAAAACGTCCCTGAAAAGCCAGCATATCCTGGATCATCCGGTCGTTTTCCACTCCGTTGATTACATGCGTGGGCTGTACCAGCACTTCTGTGATCCCGTCTTCCAGCATCCTCTGCGCCGCTTCCGTCACCGTATCAATATGCACGCCGTCCCTTTTCTGGATCTTCCGGATAATCATGCCGCTGGTCCACGCACGGTACAAAGTACAGTCCGGAAATGCGCGCCGGATATCGTCTTCTATGACATCGATGGTCTTCTCTCTGGTCTCATTGACACTGGTGCCGAAGCTGACCACCAGTATTCCTTTCTTGTTTTCTTTATTCATATCCCGTATTCCTCCTGTATATATGGGCCTCTCTGTCCGGGCGATATAATCTTCCAGTGTCTTCAGATTTCTCGGAAAAGGCAGATCCGCTTTCAGGATTCCTTTCCTGCACAGACTGTCAAACAATTTCAGTGCCGCCGGCTGTTCCAGGTTCGTCATCTCAAGAGCCGTCCGATTGGCAAAGACCTCTTCCGGACTTCCTGATACAAGCACCTTTCCTTCATGGAACAAAAAGACGTCGTCTGCCCAGCCATAGGCAAAATCCACATCATGAGTAGATACCACTACGGTGATCCCTTCTTCCGCCAGCCGGTCCACAATCCGGCGCACCATCCCCGCATGCTTCGGATCCAACGCCGCCGCAGGCTCATCGAAGAAAATGACCTCCGGACGCATTACGAGAATATCCGCGATGGATACCTGCTTTTTCTGTCCTCCGCTCAGCGCGTGTACCGGTTTGTGCCGGAAAGGCGTGATCTCCAGTTCACGTATCACCCGCTCCACTTCCTGTGCCGCTTCTTCATCCGGCACACCGAGATTCAGAATCCCGAAAGAGATCTCCTGATAAACACTGGCTGAAAAAAGCTGATTTTCCGGATCCTGGAACACGATGCCTACCTTGCGTCTCAGCTCCAGCAATCCCTTCTTATCATAGGATACCGGATTTCCGTCATAATATAAAGTCCCTTTCTTCGGTTTATGGATTCCGTTGCAGCACAGGAAAAACGTGGATTTCCCCGCTCCGTTGGCTCCCATCAGCGCGATCCTGTGCCCCTTCTTAAGTTCCAGGGACAAGCCCCGGAGCGCATGAGCTTCTTCTCCGTCATAAGAGAACCACAGATCCTCCGCTTTTATAATCACATCACCCATCCTGTCAACCTCCCTGCCAGCAAAATCAAAAGTACAAACTCAAACACGGCAATCGCCGCGATCTCCCGCGCTTTTGGCGGATAATCTTCCTTCAGCACCCGGATTGCCCCATCATAACATCTGGCTTCCATAGCGTCGTACAGCGCGTTGGATTTCTTAAACGCCCTCAGAAGAAGCGCGGACGCCATCTGTCCGAAAGAATGATACGCCGTCCGGAAATCTTTGTTGCCCAGCCTTGCATTCTGCGCCGTCGTTATGGCGGAAGCAATATCCAGGAGAACAAAGATAAACCGGTAGATCAGA
Source organism: uncultured Lachnoclostridium sp. (assembly GCA_944376715.1). Taxonomy (GTDB): domain Bacteria; phylum Bacillota; class Clostridia; order Lachnospirales; family Lachnospiraceae; genus Hominiventricola. The sequence goes on from CALWDO010000026.1 coordinate 32,092, forward strand.
AGCATCAGTTCAATGATCAGTTTTGGGCAGCGGCAATACCCAAGAACGGTCAGAATATCCGTCATAGGTGTGGAAAGGCTCAGGAAATACAGGCAGGAAACTCCGGCCAGGGCTGTGACGATCAATCTCGCCGCCCTCACAGCTCCCGCGGCGCTTCCCGTTATATACCATTCTCCAACAGGCACTGCGAAAAGATCCAGCGGCGTCCCGGACAGATTAACCGCAATCGCCAGTGTACTGAGTACGAGAAATCCCAGAGGCCACAGAAGCATTTTCCCATAACGCGAGAAAGGGAGCCCTCCCTTTCTTACGGTCAGGACCCCCATCGCTGCCAGAACTGCCGCCGAAATCACAAAGGATTGCCCCGCGATACAAATCAGCAGCGTAATGACTGCCAGTGCAAATTTTTCCGAAGCATTGACATAGCGCAGTCTGCTTGCATAACAGAATTTATCGATTGCTATCATGTCCGTCTGCTTCCTTTTTCATCCATTTCTTCCGTTCTACGAGCCGTCCCATACAGAACGCAATGATGCCGACTCCGATTCCCGTCTGGATGCAGAAAAAGAGACTCTCTACCTCTCCGGGAAGTTCACCGCCAATCGCGGATTCCAGCACCGGCGTGAACCAGGGCTCGTACTCGCCTCCCGTGATCTCTTTCACCATCACCGACCCTGCGTCATCGGACCCGCCGAACTGTGCGCCTCTTAAGGCAAACAGAGGCACTGCTGCGATCAGTACAACGGCCAGGATCAATACCAATACCGTCTTCGTATTTTTCGTCATTCTACTTTTCCTCCCCGATAAAACGAAGTTCTTTTAGTTCCGGGCTCGCATAAGCCTCCAGGCCGATCATAACCGCCACCGTGATCAGCCCCTCGATCACTGCCAGCGGGATCTGCGTCGGAGCGAATACTCCCAGGAATTTTATCAGGGAAGCTCCTATTCCGCCTGCCTCGGAAGGATAGCAGATGGCAAGCTGGAAACTGGTCACGCAGTATGTAAACAGGTCTCCCAGCGCCGCCGCCAGGAAGATGCCCACTCTCCGGTTCACATGGCATTTCTTCAGTAGCCAGAATACGCCGTAGGAAACAAACGGGCCGGCAATCGCCATGGAAAATGTGTTAGCCCCAAGAGTGGTCAGCCCTCCATGAGCGAGGAGCATCGCCTGAAACAGCAGGACGATGATTCCCAGTACAGATACCGCCGCCGGGCCAAAAAGGAGCGCCCCAAGCCCTGTCCCTGTCATATGGGAACAACTTCCCGATATTACCGACGGAATCTTCAGAGAGGAGATCACAAAGATAAACGCGCCCGACATGGCGAGCAGGATCACAGTCTTTCGATGTTCATTCATGGTTCTGCGTATGGAAAAGAATCCCGCCGCCAGAAACGGAATGCAGAGGATTCCCCAAATTACACAATACTGTACCGGCAGATAGCCCTCCATAATATGCATGGCATTGGCCGCCGGAGCAATCCCGAAAGTAAGGGCAAACACAGCCGCCAGAGCCACTGTTCTTTTTTCTGTCTTTTTCATTCTGTCTTAATTTCCTCCGTTCTTTCGCAACTGATAGCATTTTATCATTAATTCCGGTAAAAGTCCATGTGCGAGATATAATATATTGTTATATCTTGATTCATCTCCCGCAAAAATTAGGCTTCCGGCAGAATTTATTGACAAATTCATTTTTTCTTTCTATAATCATGTATGACCGAAATGCTTAGACATCTTAGGATTTTTATATGAGTTTTGAGGAGGAAATGAAAAATGGCAAGACCAAAAAAAGCCACTACGGCTGCTGCAGCCGCACCGGCAAAGGCCGCTGAGACAAAAGCTGCTGCCACGACCGAGAAAAAGGCAGCTCCGAGAAAGACTTGCAAAACTTCTGTATGCGTAGAGATGAACGGCTTAAGCGTTGCTGTTACCGATATCCAGAACGCAGTGAAGAAAGCGGTAAAAGATCAGGGCTTGGAAGCTTCTGAACTGAAAATCTACGTAAACGCCCAGGAACAGGCTGCTTACTATACCGTAGACGGAGAGGGCGGACAGACCTATAAAGTAGATCTGAAGACCTTATAATTCACATACAGACAGGAAAAACTGTCGTCGGATCTGTCATCTGACGGCAGTTTTTTTTCTGTCTTTTCTGTATTCCAGAGGCGTGCATCCCATCTTTCTGCGGAATATCCTGGAATAATATCCCGGATTTCCAAAGCCTACCAGACCTGCGATCTGGGTCACATCCATCTGGGTCTGGCGGAGCAGCTCCAGACTTTTCTCAATGCGGTAGTTAAGCAGATATTCAAACATTGTTTCATTCATACAGCGTTTAAACATACGGCAGCATTCGCTTTTGCACAGAGGAATCTGATCCGCCAATTCTTCCAGCGTAATTTTATCCATATAATGCTTCTGAATATATTCCATGATTGTCCGGATCCGTTCCATATCCCTGCCGTACTCTTTTTTTTCTTCTCCTCCCACTTCCACGTGTTCAAAAATATTCCGCCATATCTCCAAAAGCTCGATCTGCATCTGTAATTCCATAGATACAGGACGTTCTTTATCCAATATCCGGATCTTTTCGATCCGCTCCAGGATCTGCCTCTGCCAGTCCGTCTCCGGTTCAAGCAGAATAGAGGCCAATGACGGATTTTTCAGGATGGGATCCGTATACTTTTCCTGGATAATACTGGAAGAATAACCGTATAAAAAACGCGGATGCACCGTAACGGACAGATAACTGCAGTCCCCGCCCCCGATTCCGCGCCCGCTGTGCAGCATATTGGAATTGCAGAAAAGTCCCTGCCCCTTTTTCAGATGATAGAGACTGTCGTTCACCTGATAAGCGATCTCCCCATCCATCACCAAAGTCAGTTCCACTTCCGGATGCCAGTGCCACAAAAAAGAGCCCGTCTCAAAATAAGACAATCTCTCATAGCTGACCAGCAGCGGAAATCCATAATTCCCGTGGGACTTCAGTTCTTTTTTTTCCTGATCAATCTGTAATTGCATAAAATCTCAATATCCTTCCATTTTATGAGAATATTCTTATTGATTTCTGTATCCGTTCTCATTATATTGAAATCAGAATCTGATTGTCAACCACACAAAGGGGGAAAACATTATGGCAGTATCTGTTCAGGAACTGAAAGACAAATTTAAGGAACTATTTGGCGGGGATGGAGAAATCCATGCTTACTTCGCGCCGGGACGCGTGAATCTGATCGGCGAACATACAGATTACAATGGCGGACACGTATTTCCATGCGCCCTGACCATCGGCACCTACGGGGTCATCCGTCCCCGTACGGACCGGAAGCTTCGCTTCTATTCTATTAACTTTTCTTCTCTGGGAATTATAGAAACTTCCCTGGACGATCTGGTTCCGGATGAAGCCGCGGACTGGACCAATTATCCGAAGGGAGTTATGTGGACATTTGAGAAAAGAGGGTATCACCTCCCGGCTGGCGCCGATATCCTGATCTACGGAGACATCCCGGCAGGCAGCGGTCTCTCTTCTTCCGCATCTCTGGAGGTACTGACCGGCCTGATGCTGCGTGATACATTTGGTTTTGACATCTCCATGGTAGATCTGGCGCTGATCGGACAGTATTCGGAAAATAATTTCAACGGTATGAACTGCGGGATTATGGATCAGTTTGCATCCGCCATGGGGAAGAAAGACTGCGCCATCTTTCTGGATACCAGCACTCTGGAATACGAATACGCTCCCATCAAACTGCCGGACGCGAAAATCGTCATCACCAACAGCAAGGTAAAACACAGCCTGGTCTCCTCTGCCTATAACGACCGCAGGCGCGAATGCGAGACTGCATTGGAAGATCTTCAGAAAGTCGTGGATATCAAAACACTGGGAGACCTGACAGAGGAACAGTTTGAGCAGTACAAAGACGCGATCCAGGATCCCGTCTGCCGCAAACGCGCGAAACATGCCGTTTATGAAAATCAGCGCACAATTCGCGCGGTGCAGGCTCTGAAAGCCAATGACATTGAAACCTTCGGAAAATTGATGAATGAAACCCATGTATCGCTCCGGGATGATTTTGAAGTATCCTGCGCCGAGACAGACCTTCTGGCAGAACTGGCCTGGAAAGTCCCCGGCGTACTGGGTTCCCGTATCACCGGCGGAGGATTCGGCGGATGCACCGTCAGCATCGTAAAAAATGAATCCGTGGATCTCTTTATCCGGTCCCTGGATAAACCTTACAAAGAGAAAACAGGACACAAGGCAGAATTTTATGTAGTGGATGTGGGCGACGGCGCACACGCTCTGGATTAAAGAAAGGAGATGCCATTCATGTTGTCAGAACAAATCGCCGCTTTGGTGCAGTACGGAATTTCTTCCGGTCTGCTGCCGGAGTGCGAAAAAATATATACGACCAATCTACTTCTGGACCTGTTCAGAGAGGATGAATACACGGAACCGGAGACAGTTCCGGAAGAATCTCTGGAAACAATCCTGAAAAATCTTCTGGATGAAGCCTGCCGCCGGGGTATCATTGAAGACAGCATCACGTACCGGGATCTTTTCGACACAAAAATCATGAACTGTCTGACTCCCAGACCTTCCCAGGTACAGCAGACCTTCTGGCAGAAATACCAGGAATCTCCAGAAGCAGCCACAGACTATTTCTATAAACTCAGCCAGGACAGCGATTATATCCGCCGCTACCGGGTATGTAAGGACCAGAAATGGAAAGTAGATTCAGAGTATGGAGAGATAGACATCACCATCAATCTGTCCAAGCCGGAGAAAGATCCCAAGGCGATCGCCGCTGCCAGAAACAGTAAGGCCGCTGCCTATCCCAAATGCCAGCTCTGTATGGAGAACGAAGGATATGCAGGAAGGGTAAACCATCCTGCCAGAGAAAACCACCGGATCATTCCGATCACGATCAACGGCAGCCGCTGGGGATTCCAGTATTCCCCCTATGTATATTACAACGAGCACTGCATCGTTCTGAACGGAGAGCATGTGCCCATGAAGATCGACCGTGCGGCATTCATGAAGCTGTTCGACTTTGTGCGACAGTTTCCACACTATTTCCTGGGTTCCAACGCGGACCTTCCCATCGTGGGCGGATCGATCCTGAGCCATGATCACTTCCAGGGCGGCAACTATACTTTTGCCATGGCAAAGGCTCCCGTCGAAATTCCGGTGAGCATCCCCGGATACGAAGATGTGGAATCCGGCATCGTAAAATGGCCGCTGTCTGTCCTTCGGATCCGCCATAAGGATCCGGAACGCCTGATCGACCTGGCGGATCATGTTCTGCAGGCTTGGAGAAATTATACCGACGCCGACGCATTTATCTTTGCAGAGACAGACGGGGAACCTCACAACACGATCACACCGATCGCCCGCAAAAAAGGAGACATGTACGAGCTGGATCTGACGCTGCGGAACAATATTACCACCGAAGAACATCCTCTGGGCGTCTTCCACCCCCATGCCAGGCTCCATCACATCAAAAAGGAAAACATCGGACTGATCGAAGTCATGGGACTGGCTGTGCTTCCTTCCCGCCTCAAAGACGAGATGGCAAAGCTGAAGGAATTCATCCTGGCCGGAAAAGACCCTGCCGCCGATGAAACACTGGCAAAACATGCAGACTGGGCAAAAGGATTCCTGCCCCGTTACAGCTCTGTTACGGAGGAAAACATTGACCATATCCTGCAGCAGGAGATCGGCCGGGTGTTCGTACAGGTACTGAAAGATGCCGGCGTCTACAAATGCACCAAAGAAGGACGGGAAGCCTTCCTGAAATTTATAAGGACTCTCTGATATTTTGCCTTGCAAAAAGGCAGGGAATCCGCTAAGATAAAAGAAAGAGCTGCACGACTGGCGGAAAGCAGGATATCCTGTGGTAGGGAAACCTACAGGGAGTGCAGATCATTAAGAAAGCCGACCGCCTGGGCGCATGCAGAATCTGCCTGCGTTCAGGCGGTTTTTCTGTGATTATCATCTTAAGGAGGAATCTATGAGCTATTTATCCCTGGAACAGGAACTGAAAAACAACGCTTATCCCGGTCGCGGCATCGTCATCGGGCGGACGCCGGACGGCGCCCATGCAGTCACCGCTTATTTTATCATGGGACGCAGCGAGAACAGCCGCAACCGTATCTTTGCGGAAGAAGGGGACGGCATCCGCACACAGGCATTCGACCCCTCCAAGCTGGAAGATCCCAGCCTGATCATCTATGCGCCAGTCCGTGTGTTCGGAAATGATACTATCGTGACCAACGGCGATCAGACCGACACGATCTATGAGGGGCTCAGTAATCACCTGACTTTTGAACAGAGCCTGCGCTCCCGTGAATTCGAACCGGACGCTCCCAATTATACTCCCAGAATCTCCGGACTCCTGCACGTGGCCGATGGACAGTTCCATTATGCCATGTCTATTCTGAAAAGCGATCAGGGCGATCCCGCTTCCTGCCTGCGTTACACCTTTACCTATGAAAATCCAAAGGCAGGGGAAGGCCGTTTTATCCATACTTACATGCACGACGGCAATCCTCTTCCCAGTTTTGAAGGAGAACCTAAGACCGTGAATATTTCCGGCAGCATCGATGAATTTGCCGATATGCTCTGGAACAGCTTAAACGAGGATAATAAGGTCTCTCTCTTTGTCCGTTATATCCGGATCGCAGACGGAGCATTTGAGACCAGAATCATCAACAAAAACCAGTAGGAGGAATGAATCATGAATGAACTGCAGTTAAAATACGGATGCAACCCCAACCAGAAACCTTCCCGGATCTTTATGGAAGACGGAAGCGACCTCCCTGTACAGGTACTGAACGGCAAACCTGGATACATCAATTTTTTGGATGCTTTCAACGGATGGCAGCTGGTCAGCGAGCTGAAAAAAGCCACCGGCCTTCCCGCCGCTACTTCTTTCAAGCACGTGTCTCCTGCAGGCGCCGCGGTAGGTCTTCCGCTGACCGACACCCTTGCCAAGATTTACTGGGTGGCTGACCTGGGAGAACTTTCTCCGCTGGCATGCGCATATGCAAGAGCCAGAGGCGCTGACCGTATGTCCTCTTTCGGAGATTTTATCGCTCTTTCCGATATCTGCGACGCAGACACCGCAAAACTGATCAAGCGCGAAGTATCCGACGGAGTCATCGCTCCCGGATATACGGACGAAGCGCTGGAGATCCTGAAACAGAAGAAAAAAGGAAATTACAATGTAATCCAGATCGATCCGGATTATGTACCGGCTCCTTTGGAGAGAAAACAGGTCTACGGCGTCACTTTTGAGCAGGGACGCAATGAATTGAACATCAACGACGAGTTTCTGTCCAATGTGGTGACCGCCAATAAAGAGATCCCCGCGAATGCTCTGATGGACATGAAGATCGCCCTTATTACGCTGAAATATACCCAGTCCAATTCTGTCTGCTATGTGAAAGACGGACAGGCCATCGGCATCGGCGCCGGACAGCAGTCCCGCGTACACTGCACCCGTCTGGCCGGAAACAAGGCCGACAACTGGTACCTTCGCCAGGCTCCCCAGGTACTGAATCTGCCGTTTCTGGACACTCTGGGCCGCGCGGAACGCGACAACGCCATCGATGTCTATATCGGAGAGGAATACATGGACGTGCTGGCAGACGGAGCATGGGAAAATATCTTCAAGGAGAAACCGGAAGTCTTCACCAGAGAGGCAAAACGCGCCTGGCTGGACCAGCTGCAGGATGTGACGCTGGGTTCCGACGCTTTCTTCCCGTTCCCGGACAACATTGAGCGTGCCCATAAGAGCGGCGTGAAATATGTCGCGCAGCCGGGCGGATCCGTCCGCGACGACCAGGTTATCGCATGCTGCGACAAATACAATATGGCTATGGTATTTACCGGAATCCGCCTGTTCCATCACTAATTTTAACACCAGCTTTTAATTAGCTGTATACGGCAGGAGCCGCAAAACATTCCGTTTTGCGGCTCCTGCCTGTTTTGTGCTCTATCTCAATAATTCTCTGCCTTCACCTCAAAATATGCCTGCGAATGGGCGCATACCGGACATACTTTCGGCGCTTCTTTTCCGATATGAATATGTCCGCAGTTGCCGCATTTCCAGATGGTATCT
>CALWDO010000027.1 GCA_944376715.1 uncultured Lachnoclostridium sp.
GCTGCTCACGATCTCGGACTTGGTGCTCTCAAAAGACGCCATCTGGTCCTGTAGGTTACCTATATCCTCATTTTGTTGATCGTCCATCTCTATCAGTTCTTGGATCGCCTGGTCATATGGGGACATATCCACTTCCCTTTCATCCAGGATTCTCAACGCTGCTTTTATATATTGCAATATCTTTGTTAATCCATTCCCGGATTTGATCTGCCCCAATGCTGTCTCCATTTCCGGCAGTGCAGTTTCCCCCTCATAATCTTCAAATTCTGGATTCTGTATCGCTTCCAGGTCTTCGGCTAATGCATAGGCTCCCGATCCAGGTTTAATCTCTACTTGATCCGCATTGGAAATTGCTGTATCCAAAGAATACTGTATAGATGCCGGTCCCCATTCCTCGGCCGGAAGATAATCCCATTTATCGTCCATCGCAACGGAGATGGAATATAATATTTCCCCTTCATCCGGATCCTGCGCATAGACTCCAATCTCTTTGATGTAATATCCCTCTGTCAGATCCGTATTGCTAACAACCGTTTTCAGGGAAATTGTATTTTCCTCATAGGTTTTGCTGTTGATCCCTAATTCCTGCTTTTTGCTCTTCAGGTCCGTAAGGGGCATCAGATCTTCTGATCCATCATAGTCTCCGTTTCCAATCGCAACCTTGGTAAACTGTAACACCAGTTCTTCCGCTTCTGCCCGGGCGCGTAAATTCAGCCCCTTCGTTGTTATCGTCATATTATATAATGCTGGCATTTGTTTCTCCTTTCATCCGGATCTCTACTTTCACATAAGAGGATATTAATCCTCCGATTTTCAGGTTCCCTTTTGCATGTCGGATAGTTCTCACATATCTTAAATGTGACCTCGCATTTTTTACTTTCTCAATCTTTTCTGATATTTCTACCAGAACATCTTCCGTTAGAGTGCTCTCCGTCTCGACATCAAAGAGTCCTGAAGTCTGTTCCCCTTCCGGAAAGTCAAACCACTCAATTACCCTTCCTTCACCAAAAACAGCCTCAATCAATTCTTTTACTGCCGATACCGTCCCAGATTTCATATACCAGTTCAAGGTATTTTTTACGATCTCCCGCTTTTCCTGGATTCCCAATGTCTCCTCGTAATACTGGCTTCCCAATTCCAGCGCCAAAAGATCCAGCGCCTCATCTTCCATATCATCTATGGATACGTACACTCGTGCCGCTTTCATTTGATTTGACAGCCTCTTAATCTGGCGCTGGATTGCATAGCTGATCGCCTGTATTTCCGGTTCGTTTTTCAGGTTAATTGGCAGAATCTCTTCTATACTGCTATTGTCGTACTTAGTCATCTTCTATGCCCCCATATGTAACCGTCTTTGCGGACAACTGCGCAATTCCCGTGCTTCCAATTACCTGATAAATAGGGGAAGTGACCTCGACACGTTTTGCTCCGGCAGATACCATATTCTGGATCAGTACATCTGGATTGATGTCTCTTCCAATCTTTTCAGACTGCCACGCAATATAATTCTCTACCGCCTGCTGCACCTTTGACTGTATGGATACCGCATTCGATGTGTTTGTTTTTGAGATGTAATACGTTACTTGTACACTATACTCCTGTTGATCCGGCGCATTGACGCTAACCTGGTCTGTAAGTGGCCGTATATTTCCATCTTCCAGATATGCCTCCAAGCCTTCCAGAAATAATTCCTCCGGAATCTGTCCTCCCTCCAAAAGCACATAAATTTTTACCACACACGGCTCTGGCGATGTCACCAAAACATCTGTAATTCCGGTATTATACGCTTTTGTCCAGTATTCATATCCTGCTTCCGATCCAGCCACGCTATATCCACTTGGAGCCAAATAAAAGCGTTCTTTCAGAGACTCATCGTCTTCAACGCCGCTCCCTCCCTGCGTTTTTGTAACATTTTCAACACTGTCCACATATGGGATATAATCTACCAGCGTTTTGATTTCCCCGATCTCTATATCATTGGCTTCTATTCCCACAGAAGCGCTTTCTGCCGGCACGTCTACCGTCATATCTCCAATCGGGATCTCAGCTACTTCTGTTGTGAAAAAATAATTTTCATTTCCATCTGTGGCTCTGGTTCCCATCGGGATTGTTACGGCTGATGTCTGTTCCGCTGATAATGTAAATCGCAGCATTGTCTTCGCTGCGCTTCCCTGGGATCTCTTGATCCCCTTCAGGGCACATAAATTGTCCAAATAATCCCCTGAGGTGTACTTCAGGTAGTTCATTTTCCCTGCCTTGTCAATATTGACAAATCCCTGATAAATCTGCAGTGCTGCGGCATACAGGATCATTCGATTCGGATCCGATTTTGCGAGAGTAATCTTTTCTCCGGTAATTTCCGCATACTTGCTTGTAAAATCTGCTATCATTTCGCCGATCAGCCCATCTAGGGTCAGATCACCCATAAATGATATCTCCGGATAACTGTAAATTTCGTCCAAAACGCTCATAATTCTTCATCCTCCTCTGGCGGTCCCAGGATTACAGTCGGGTAAATAATTCCCGATGTCCGGTCAAAGTCAAATACTGTTTTCAGGACGCTGGCTTCCGGGATATATCTACGGACCTTTTCTACGATTTCCAACGCATACATATTCGCTGCCGTATCAATCGGGTAATCCAGGAAGTCGCATTTCAGACCAAATTCCCGGTCCATGGGCATCGTCCCCGCTGCGGTTGACAATAGCGTCTCCACGCTTCTCTGGACCTTTTGGATTTCACTCGCAGACATGTATGCAAATGATACAATCGCATTTTCTATATAAGCCATCGCTGCGCCTCCCTATACGTATTCTTCCAGGGTTACGGAGCATGTGGCTCTCGCCAACTCCCCGCCATTGTAGACAACGTCCCAGGTTTCAGACAGCTCCGTCAGGATCCATTTATATTTCCCGATCTGCCTGCCGCCGATCACCAGGGTCTCTGCCGTCCCGTGCTCGGCCATAAGTTCCAGCGTGCTCAAAACTTCCCGCGGCCGGATGCCCAGCATAGCATCCAGCATAATCTTAAAGCTGACCCTCCTAAGATCCGCGCCATTGAATTCATACCGGGGCTTCCCCAGCATAACATTGTGTTTGCTCCATTTCCCGCTGACTCTCTGGGTAAAATTCTGCGGGGTCAGGATATAATTGTCGCTAACCTGGAAAACAATCTTCTTTCCCAGGTTTCCAATCTGTGCCATAGCATCCGCCTACTTTCTTGCCGAGCTGTCTCCATCCAGAGCTTCCAGCCGCCCCAGGATCGACGACAGGGTGGTTTTATATACTGCATCCTCCAGTTCAATATTGCCTTCAGATTTCAGGGATATCTCTTCCGCTGCCTCCAGCGCATAGGATTCCATTGCTTTTATTAACACTTCTTTGATTTCTGCCTCTACTTTTTTCTCCGCAGAAGAAAAGGTCAGGTCAGCTTCGTTTTTAATCTCAACTGTACCACCCTCCCCGCCAGAAATTGCAATTTCAGGAGCTTCCAAAGAAAATACTGGCGTCACAATCGCTGCAGAAGAGTTTGCCTCGATTTCCACAACCGCGCCGGTGATATGTGCCTTTGTGATCCCGTTCAGGATTACTGCAGGGGCATGGACCATATATTCTCCGGAATCATCGGAATATCGCACATAAGCCGCCCCGGCAGTGCGCGAAAGGTCTTTCCTGTATAACGTCTTCCCCTGCTCCGGCGGCACGCTTTTCCGGTTCCACACATTCCCGAGCACAATGCCCCGGGACGATCCGTTTTCCAGATGGGCCACTGCTACCAGGGATCCTACTGCCGGCATCTTATATTCGTCGTTAAAATTCAGGCATGGGATTTCGGCTGTTACCGACTTACCTTTATCCACGTAAACTACCTGTACCATTCCGGTCGCATAATTGATCGCGCTCACGCGTCCGGTTCTGATCCCTGTTTCTGCCATTTAACTCACCGTCCTATTGATCGTCAACACTGTCCCCGGAAATATCCAGTGTCCATTATCCGAAGAGGCTTTCCCTCGTTTCTTCGCCTCTGCCTCAATCACGGAGGCATTGTCGTTGTAGATCTGCACGTATTGCACTCCAGATCCCAGGTACTGCTTAGCGATATCCCAGAGAGTATCTCCGGATTTAACCGTATACTGAATGCTATCTGATTCTGCAGCTGCGGCAGCCTCTACCGCCTGTATGGATACTGTTTTAATCCAGGGTATGACACGATGGAGTGTCAATGCCATGGTATAATTTCCACTGCCTGACGCGCTATGCACGATTTTATCCACAAAATACTTCCCGTCATAATCGTTAAGCCCCACGATATCCACGCAACAGGATGCCGCCAGCCCGGGATCCGCCATCATGGTCACCGTCATGACCGTCGTTTCCCGGTTTGCCATATTCAGGGCGGCAATTCCTTTCCGCTCCGCATCCGCCAGATTATCTGCTGTCACATTGATCTCCAGCAGTCGTTCATCAGTCCCAACATGCACGGTATATTCTTCATCGTTGTTTGGATCCTGGAACGATATATTCGCTCCGGTATAGGAACCCATAATTGTGTCATTGAAGCTATAGCTGATTACTTCCCGAGTTCCTTCCTCGCAGCGTATCGTCTTTATGGACGGCTTCTGTTCGTAGGCCTCCACATCATAAATGATCAGTTTTTCAGAATGTACTTTCATGGCATATCCGTAAGCTTCGCATAGAGATGATAAAAATCCACAGTCCGTCTCCCCGCTCTGCTCTATGGAATCAATTTGAATGTCTGCTGCATCAAAGACCAGGTTCACACCTGCAAGAGCAGCGATATCTGCCGCTATCGTCTGCAGACTGGTCGCTGCCCAGGTATGGGTCTTTTTCTGCGCACGAAAATTATTGTCCTGGGGCACCGCTACGCCCCCAATAGAGAGTCTGCGCGGCGGTCCGCTTCCAGAAAGATCGTCGATGAGGAAATTCCCGCAGTAAAATTCATAGTCGTCCCCTTCTTCTCGCCAATTATACGTCCGGATCGTCAGCGCCATCCGATCCCCTTTGATCGGCTTCCAACTCCCGATCCACTTCCGGTCGCGGTCCTCCATGTCAAACGACACTTTATCGCTGTCTCCGCTGGCCGCGTCTGTATAAGATGCGCTTCGAAGATACTCCCTTACCTTTCCGCTGACATCTACCCGACCATAAACAATCGTAAATTTTACATATCTGGTATTGGACGTCCCCACAAGATCACCTCCACGGCGGCAGGTCATCGGTTTTCTGTACCTGTTCCGGGATCTGCACCTGGATCCCTGCCGGAAATACAAAATAATCCAGCAGATCCCAGTTTGCTTTCATTAGATCCCCGGCCAGCGCCTCGTTTCCCGATCCGTATGCCTTATATGCGATATTGTCCCAAGTATCCCCCTGGACTGTTGTATATGTCATTCTCATCACCTACCCAAAGCTCACACGCCGCTTCTCGCGCATCCACCTCTGCATCATCTGGTCAAATTTCTCCAGGCTGTCATCCAGCGCTTCCTGGATATCCTCCTTCTTCGGGGCGTCCCCATAAAACTGCAGTGTTGGAGAATAAGCGATGCTCGGCCTTCCGGAATCCGCATTATCCAGTCCCCGGATCAGGGCGTCTAATTCTCCCACATTGGATACGCCCAGCGCTTCCCCTGCCTGCTGCCACATCGCAAGCGACGATGTGCTGCTGTTCAGGGGGATGATCGCCTCCGGTCCTGCTTCCGCCACCAGGCCGATGTGCGGTTCATCAAAGATGCCGCCCGACGCGTGCGCGGTGATTTTGGATTCACCTGCAGACTCTTTTGTATCCACTTTGTAATAATCGGCAACCAACTCATAGGATACCGGGATCGAGACGTCAATGCCGGCCTCGAATTGTGATGCGATATCATCTACGATACTCTGCGCCGCCGATACCGCTTCCGGCTGTTTTTCCAGCATGGCCGACCGGAGTGCCTCCGGGAGCGCCGCCCCCTGGTTCTCTGCCAGGGCGATAACCGTGGAATATTCCTCACTGTTCCCCAGCTGCTGTCCGATCAGCGTCCATACGGCGTCCTCATCCCCGACGATCGCTCCGATCGTGTCAATATTAGTCAGGGAGTCTATGACGGCCTGTGGGATCTCCTGCCCTGCCTCGATGCACTGGGCCTTATATTCTTCCAGCTGCTCCCTGGTCGGCATCATCTGCTCGTACAGCGTATTGATTGCATCCCGTGTGGCAGGGTCTATATCCACGCTGTTCAGGGCTTCCACCATTGTGTTGTATAATCCGTTTGCCCAATCCTGTGCGCTGGTATATGTATTAAAGAGACCATCATTGGTCATGATCTCATCCAGTTTTCCGGTGATCGCCCCCAGGACTTCCGTTCCGCCTTGCGCGATCTGGTCACCGTAGGTGCTTCCCAAAGTATTCAGCTGAAAATCCGCTACCCGTCCATTGAGTTCCGCCATCTTCTGCAGATATTCCTGCTCGATCACGGCGAAATCTGCGTCATAGTCTTCCTGAGAGTAATCAAAGCTCTCATCATCCCGCATCTGGGTGATCGCCGCGACGGATTCCACGTATGCCTGTCGGTAGGCCTCTGCTGCCGCTTCTGACTGTTCCTGCAGTTCCTGTGTCAGGTTCTGGTAGTCTTCCGGCGTCAGGTCTTTCCCGCTGTATTCTGTGCCAAGCAGGGACAGCTGGGCTTCAAATTCAGATCCTGCCATCGCAGACTGCACATTTGCCATCTGCCGCTGCAGGTCCGTAATTTCCTGGACTTCATCGATGTCCAAAAGCCCATCCGTAAATGCATCCGTGATGCATTCATTCAGCTGCGTTCCCAGGTTGGACAGCTCTCCCTGCTTTGCCGTATAAAAATTATTCAGAGAGTTTACAATTCCGTCTCCTGCATCCCCGGTCAAGGCATCAACCGCAAGGTTGACCGAATACTGCTGCTGACTTGCATACTCCTGGAGACCGGACAAATAACTGTCCACGTAGGATTTATAATTGGTGATGTCCGCATCCGTTAAGTCCATGCCGATGGACACCTTCCAATTCAGGCGGTCCATTCCGGCGACAGCATCTTCAATGCCTTCCTGGATTCCGTCCAGTTCTTCGAATCCGGACAGTGCTTCCTGTACCTTCGATAAATTCCCGTCGTCAACGATATATTTGGCCACCTGGTCCAATTCTTCCAGACTCAGGCTGATATTTCCAAAATGCTCTGCCAGATTCGCCTTCTCCGCTTCCTTGGCACATTTTTGTATATAGTGGCCGATACCCATTGCCCCGCCAATTGCTACACCGACTGCGGTGATTGATAGGGCAAATGGATTTGTCAGGACTCCTGCAAGGCTCATAAAGCCCTTGCCCACTTCCAGAAGGCCGCTCCCCACTTTATAAGTGACCAACGCTGACCCAATTCCAATCAGTGCCGAAGACACCACATCCGGATTGTCCAGGCACCACTCCCCTACACTGAGGAATGGATCGGCAAATTCTAAAATGTCGGCTCCGGCCTCTTTTAAGTTCCGGGTGATTGTCGGTAAATTTTCGTCAAATTCATCAGAGATAGTCCCCACAATTTCCGTGATTCCCTGGACGCCTTCCCGGGCCCCTCCGCTGAAGCTGTCATAGATCTGGATCCCCAGGCTTTCCATCGCAGACTGCAAGAGCGTCACATCTCCGGCCAGATTATCCAGCCTGGTTTCTGCCATCTCCGCAGCCGCGCCTTCGCAGTTTCGATACTGCTCGGTCAGATCCTCCAGCGCCCCGGCTCCGGAATTGATCAGGGCCAGCATACCGGAGAGGGATTCCTGCCCATACAGCGTTACCAGGTAATTGTCACGCTGCTCGTTGGTCAATCCTTCCGTCGCTGTCTGCAGCATCGATATCTGCTCCGACAGGGATTTCATCCTGCCTTCGCCGTCGTAAAAGCTGACGCCAAGTGCATCCATGGCGTCGCGCATGGCGCTGGTCGGTTTCGCTATCCGGCTCAAAGCGCCCCGGAGGGTTGTACCCGCCTGGGATCCCTTGATCGAATTGTTGGACAGGATACCGATCGCGGCCGCCGTCTCCTCAAATGCGATGCCCATGGACGCTGCCACCGGCGCTACGTATTGCATGGCTTCCCCGGTGTCATAGACGGCCGCATTGGTCGCTGCCGCATTTTCCGCCAGTACATCTGCCACATGCCCGGCCTCGGACGCCTCCATCTGGAATGCACGGAGCGTCGTTGCGGCGATCTCCGAGGAGGTCGCCAGGTCTTCCCCAGATGCTGCCGCCAGGTCCAGAAGGCCCGGCATGGCATCTATGATCTCTGTTGTCGCAAATCCGGCGCTGGCCAGATTTTCCATGCCTTCGGCTGCTTCCGTTGCACTAAATGCGGTATCCCGCCCCAGCTGCAGAGCCTGTTCCCGGAGCGCTTCCAGTTCCTGCCCGGTTGCCCCGGAGATAGACTGGACTGCCGACATCTGTTTTTCAAAGGACATGCCTACCGACACCGACGCGCCCACCACGGCGGCAACGGAAGCGGCAGCGGCCGCCGCTGCCGCTTCCAGCGCATGGAAATAAGCCGTCCCGGCCGCGTCCATGCCTCGCAGGGATGCTTCTGCGGCATCAATTTCCCGGGTAGTTTTCTTGATCGCCCTGCTCAGTGTCGAGTCAGCGTTTCCGATGATTTTTATTCTCAGCTCGTAATCTTTCCCGCTCTTTGCCAATCTCTACCACCTCTTTCGCCAGCTCCCTAAGTTCCATGACCGGGATGGACAATAGGTAATCCACTCCTGTGTTTATCTGTGTACTCAACCGGATTGCCAGCTTCCGGAATGTGCTCCCGTCAGCCTGGATTTTTAACCTCAGAAAAAACTCTGGACAGTCCTTCTTACTTTAAATGCGTCGGGCATGCTCAGTCTTTCGTAGAATTCATATGGGACTTTGGAGACCCGCGCTGCCATCTGCAGGGCGTACTCCATCGTGAATTCCTGGCTGACCGGAGATGCGCCGTTTAATGCCATGATCCGGTTTACCGCGATCATGTCTGCCGCCGTCACATCCGCCAGCCCCGTCAGATCCACCTCGCTAATCTCTTTTCCTTCAAAGTTGTAGGTATTTTCAAACTTGCAGACCACTTTCTCTTCTGCGAGAACTATCTCATTCTTGTTTTCCATCTTGTCCTCCTAAAAAAAGAAGAGCACGCCTGATGACGTGCTCCCTACTCCTGTATTTTCTTGCGCCGGCGCAATTTAGCACAAACTTTTGATCTTCGCCAGAAGATCTTTTCCGTTTACTTTGTAGACCGTATTCAGCTTGTCCAGCTCGATCAGCGTCTCCCCTTCTGCCTCGATCAGGATATACATAATCTCTACGGTCACGGATGCATTCATTGCCCCGGCCTGTTTAAAGGTCCCGATGTTGATTCCCTTGGAACGTCCCCGGATGACGATCCGGAGCCCTTTTGCTTCCAGCGCCCCGGTATTTTTATTGGTAAGCTGCGCCGCCCCGCGAAGCGTCAGATCTAACGCCTCTGTCGGATCCATCAGTTTCGCCGCTTCCCGGTCCAGGATGCGGAACGGGATCTCGATCTGCTGGGAGCTGAAATGCCCAAGCGCTGACTCTTCGATTTCCCCCAGCAGCCCCGGTCCGCTCAAGGTTTCCGTCATGGCGGAAAACTCCGGAAGCGTTACCTCCCCGGTAATCCCTAACAGGCGTTCTCCGGTGACGTATAAGTTAAAATCATTGATGATGGACGGTATCTGGTATGTACTCACTCTTACTCACCTCCCAATGCAGTTTCAAGCATGCTCGGATCAAATTCCAGTGTACAAAGGATGTCTTCCGCCGGCGTATATGGTGCCAGATACATATGGAACTGGATCTTTCCATCCAGAATATCCTCGATCGGATTCTCTGCCGCCAGATACTCCATCCTTGCGCCGGCGCATTTTCCCTGTGCCGTATAACTGTTGCCCCGGATATTTTCACTGTCTACAATGGATTCGATCAAACGGTAATTTGCCGGATCATCTACTTTCTGGAAATAGGTCAGGATGAAACTATTCCCCCACCAGGTAAAGAACCGTCGGCATCCGAACCAGCGGTCTTTCGGATCCTGATTTTCCGGATAGCAAGCCATATTGTTGCCCCATGCCCTCCATCCGCCTACATTGATCGCCGTGACAATTCCCTGTCCATTCAAGACGTTTGCCTGTACCTGATCCAGCATGACCTCTGTCCCGTCTTCCAGTACTGTCCCCGCGATCACCATTGCCTTATTGGAGGCGTAGAGGTTCGGGACGTCGTCATTCTGTGCGTCGGTATACGCTACCAGCGCGCCGAATACCGCGGAATATTTCAGCTGTTTTGATCCGACCTTAACTTCCGGCCAGAGCACCACGGCATGTTTGTTGATGTACCCGCAGGTATTCTTCAGGTCCGCGCACTTTGTATACTGGTCTGCCCCAGTGGAACTGCTGTCCAGATCCAGGAGGCACTCACAGGAGAATACCCCGTTGATCTCTTCACACTTTGTTGCCATCACAACGCCCACATCCGGATCCTGGCTCCAGCCCGGCGCGAGGAGCAATCCCGGCGTCATGCCGAATTTGGGATATACTTTCCGGATCACTTCCAGACCTGTTTCCGCTCCACTGGACGCATCGTAACCGCCCACCACATCCGTCGCCGTTACCGCCGTCGGATCAATGCTGGTGCTGGTCACCTTCAGGGTCTCCGCCGCTTCCCCTGCCCCGTCTGCCACCAGGGTAATGACCAGGTATCCTTCTTCGTCAAAGGACAGCGTATAGTCTTCCCCTTCTGTCAGCGGACTCTCGTTTGCGGTGATGCTTACCGTGCTTTTTAAGATCCCCAGGATCGGCACGGTTGCCTGCATATTAGATACTGATACTGTCGTTTCCTCGTTCGCCTTTTTATGTTTTGCCGGATCCAGCACATTGATAAAGATCACCGGTGCTACGCCAAACATCTGGAAGCTGGCGTACATGCTCTGGCACAGCGTATATGCTGCAAAGTTTTCGCTGTACCCCAGCTGCGCTACGGCTTCTTCGTAGCTGTGGGCGATGACCGGCTCATTTACTGGAGGATTCTCCACCAGGTTGACCGGAGCCGTTCCGAAGACGACCTGCAGCCCGGCAGTCCCTTCCACCGGCGTGATCATGCTGGTCTCTACTTCCTGGACCCGGATCCCATGCTGATATGCCATATTCTTTCTCCTTCCTTTTACGCTTTATATTTCATTGCTTTCTGGTAAAATACATACGTCGCGCCGTCTTTCCGCTCAATTTCCGCGGTTGCGTTCGCCAGCTTTTCTACCGGCACCAGAAGGCTCCGGAAAGCCGGCTCTTTCTTCATAGCCGCCTCCAGTTCCTTACTTGGACCATTGTTATAGATCGTCCCGTGTACCGCTACGCCTGGTACCGTCGGGCCGATATATACTTTTACATTGATCATGTATATGGACTCTCCTTTCTGATCGCGGGCGTCTCAAAAACCATCGCCGCTGCCCCGATGAAGTAGGGGAACGACCTTTCTTCCTGAAGCTCCCATTCAAATTTGTCTGTTGCCCTGTAAAATCTTCCCATGATGGGGTTCTTTGCAAACCGCTCCTGGATTTTTTGGATCACATGCAGCACCCACTTGTGCCCCTGGTTTTCCATATTGTCATCAAAACAGGCAATCCAGAAGGTGACCGTCACCTCCTGGGGGCTTATCCCGTCTTTGACTTCCCCGTTTTCTATCCTCACAATGAGATACGGGACATAATCCCGATCCGACAGGTTGTCACGGATGGGAAGATCCTGCCCATGTACGTTCAGCGCTACCCACTCATGTGCGGAATTTAAGAAACGGTCATCAGAAAAGACGCTGCGCATCTCTTCGCACAGCGCCTCCTGGAAATCTTCTGCTGTCATAGTTACCTCCCAAGGATCCGGTCCACCTGCTTTTCAATCTCTGCGTGCAGATGTTCCTGGATCTGTTCTTCCACGACTCCGTATACCCTGGTCTGGCTCCCGATCATCTGCGGGACGGACGGCCCATAATAGATATGCAGCGGAAGCCTCCTGCTCCCGATCCTCTGTGCGATCGCCGTCATCCCGCTCTTCATTTTTGCTACAAATGCTTTCCGCCCTGGTTCTCCAAGTTCTGTCATCGCACTTGACTTCAGGACTTTCGCCTTTGCTCCTGCTCCCCAGTACCCGATCTCATTTTTCTGGTACTTAAAATCTGACAAAAGCATAGGGCGTCCCGTTACCACTAACATCGCGGTCGGGCGCGTTCTCTTTGCATTGACTATGCGAATCGCCTTTTTGAATCTTGGCCTTTTTACCGCGTATGTCTGCTGTGCCTGTACTGCCAGATCCTCCCGCGCACGCTTTGCCGTCTCATTGACCGCTTTCGCCAGAGCATCCGGGGCCTTGTCATCCAGGTCGCCCAGGTCACTTTTCAAGTGCTGATACAGTTCGTTGTCAAATTCAAATTCTGCCAGCTTTGCCATAAGACCGATTTGCCTCCATCGTGATGCTATAGACGCCGTATTCGTCTACGGCGTCTGTAACCAAATACATCTGTCCGTCCAACTTGATCGCTGTGCCATGTGCTGGAAGCGGACCAAAATCTTCTGGTCGGACATACATCAGGATTTTTCTTGTGTAGATGCCATCCATATTCGACTTTTCCTTTTTCTGCCTCTCAATGATCTCGCTCTCATCGATCAGGACGGTCATCTGCTTTCCGTTTACCAGATGCTCATCGGCAAATTCCAATTCATTCAAAAAAATCTTCTGGACATCTGCCTTGATTTCATCTTTGAAACTCATCCCACCGGATCCTCCGCTTCCAGATCCGGTAACTCATCCTCCTGTCCTTCCAGGATAGCTTCGACATATTCTGCCTTCTTCGTACAGTCCGACACATCAATACCAAGGCTTTCTGCCAAATTCTTCAGGGCTTCATTTTTCATTTTTTCAAGTTCTTCTCTGGTATAGAGTTTCTCTCCGCCTTCCTGATCCATCTGCACCGTTTCCTTTGTTTCGGCCTCCAAGACGCTTTCTCGGGCGTTTTCTTCAGCGCCCACATATTCTGCAACGCCGCGCCGGACAAACCTTTTTGCCACTTCATCGCTACATTCAAAAGGTACGCTTTTTACATCCTTCAGGGCGTGCCTTTTCTGGCCGTTGGAATCCCTGTAAGTAATCCCGACAGCCCCGCAAGTCACTCTAATCACTGCCATCTATCAGTCACCTCCTAACACGTCGGCCACGATAAACGGACTCTCATTGTTCGGGACGCAGAGCGGCGCGGATGTCAGACGTACTTTGCGGATATCGTTGTCTGCGTCGCTGACATATTTGGGCACTTCTTTTTCCGTATAGGTATGGAATTCGCCATCGCTCTGCTCTACCTGAGTAATCGCACCGTATACGGTACGTCCTGCCGCCGGCGCTGCTACTGCAATTTTCCCCTCCGGGAGGTACTGCTTCGTCGTTCCGTCCACTTCCTCGTAACTGTCCTCATAGCTCAGGAAATCGATCATCCGTCCTTTGATGTTCAGGCGGGCGATTTTAGCGACTCCGCTTGGAAGAAGCTCCGGATCTACTCCCCCGATCATATAATTCCGGTTGTCCAAAAGACCAATGATCCATTCATTCGACAAGAAAATTTCCGCCACATCCGGAGCCATCAGAACTTCTGTGGCCGGGAGTCCACGTTTCGTATTCATGGAAATCATGGCTGCAATATCTGCCAGGATCTGCTTTCCGGACTCCGTCGTGGTATCCCAATTCGTAGACGGGGTGAAGGTTCCCGGATAAGATTTTCCCTCGTAAAACCGTACCTCACTTGCCTCGTGTTTTCCGAAATCGTCCACATATTCGTCCATCATACACCCGCCGGTAAAGATAACGTCTGCCGCCATCTTCTCTTTCCTGCGGGCGATCATCCCGTGCATTTCATCCAGATCCCCGACGATCAATGCGCCCTGGCGCTGCGCCGGGGTCAGGTTCGGATACAATGCCTCCCCAAATCCGCGCCTTCTCAAGTCGTCAGCCGTCAGCGGGCGCTCCGGTGCGATTTTTCCCGGCGTGAATCGATCCATCCGGTATCCGTCGCGCACGATGGTGATCCCGCCTTTCCTGGGGGCTACCCAAGGAGCTGCTATCTGTGATCCTTTTTTATATTCCACCAGGACGTCCGTGGTGGCAAAAATATCCGTCGCTTCATTGGTCGGAAAATACCGATCCAGTAAAAACGTATGGACCGGCGGAAGCTGCCTGACAGACATCAGCAGCGTATGGGTGTCATAAATATCAAATGGCATATTTCTTATTCCTCCTTTAAGGTTCCAGCGCTTCCGAGATCAGGATTCCCGCATTGCGGAGAGCCTCTTTCTCTTCTGCGCTGATTGTGTGTTCTTCAGCTGCAATCAATTTTTCGCTATTAAAATGTCCGGTGCGGTAAGCGGTCGCCACCACGTCCGCATCTGTCCCGACTTCCGTGTCGTCCGCCAGGATGCAGTTTGCTGTCAGGGTTTCATTTTCTGCCGCCGTAGTTCCCAGGATCACCATTTTCCCATCCCCGGCAGTCCCTCCGGATAATGCCAGCACCGTTCCCCTCTTCAGGACAGCTTTCGCAGATGCTTCTTTCCGGATCGTGACCGTAAACGGCACGGCCGGCGGGAACAGGTCGTAGATCAGGTTGTCATATTCGGCGCTCCCAAGACTTTCATACAGTTTTCTCATTTTTTACTCCTTTCCCGGCGAGATATGCAGCCATGACTACGCCGATGTCCTTTTCCTCTTCTTCCTGCGGTGTTATCTGTTGTCCGCTGTTCGGGACTGCTCCGATCGCTGCTGTCCCAGAAGCCTTGCCGTCTGCAGCGAACGCTTTTAAAAAATTTTTACCTTCCGCAGCACTCTGCTTCATAACCTGGAAGCACAGTTCCTGGGCCGTGCATGGATGGTCCCCATACTTGGCATCCTGCACCATCTTCGGATCCGGGACGGAAGCCGCAATCGAATCAATCTCTTTGATCCGGTTCCTTTCCGCCTCTACAGCGCCGTCTACCGCTGCCTGGTCCTGGAGGCCATTCCTGGCGTCCTGCTCGATCCGGGCTACCAGATCCGGCTCCTGCGCCCTTAATTCTTCAATTGTCATGTGGTTTTTTCCTCCTTCTGTTGTTTTTGCCGCCTTGTTGGTCGGCCGTCTATTTGCCGCCGGACGTCTCGCCGGTTTAGCACTTTTCTTAACTGGGATAGATCCCGGCACATTATGTAAGCCCTCAATGTTATGGCTTACACCGTTGACATAGAGGATTTCCGGTCGGCGCTCATGCTCATGTCCGGATCTTCCTCCCCCTCTGTGATAATATCCGCGAACCCCTTGTCCAGGGCCTCCCGCCCGGTCATCCACGTTTCTTTTGTCATCATGCTGCGCAATGTATCAATGCCAAGCCCGGTCTTCCCACTATAGATCTCCGCGACGGCCCTCTCGCTGGCGTCCATGCCTTTCATAAGCTGCTTCATGTCCTGAATGTTCAGGCTGTCCCAAAGCATGACGCTGACGCCGTGGATCATAATCAGGGATCCGGGGTACACGGTCACGGTATCACCGGCGCACATAATCACACTGGCAGCACTGGCGGCGATCCCTTCTACGATGACATTCACGTTGCCGTCAAGCGCTTTCAGCGCATTGTGGATCGCGATCCCGGTGTAAAGGTCGCCCCCGCAGCTATTGAGTTTTACGGTAATGCGTGCTTTATCCTTCACAGCCGCCAAATCCTCCACAAATCCCTCCGGCGTGATGTAAAGGCCGGGCTCCGGCTCACCTGTCCACCAGTTGGTCGGCTGCTGGCTCATAACATCGCCATAGAGGGTGATCTCGCCCTCGTCCTCGCTGATTGAGGCCATATTCCAGAATTTGGCCGCACCCCCTGAAGGTGCCGGCCCCATCTGCAAACGATACTTTCTCTGCATCTTTAATCTCCTCCTGCTCTTCTGATCTGGTCTGCAATTACCATCCGTTTTATGGATTCCATAGTATTTTTTGTCTGGCTGTAGACCCCTCCTGCTCCCTCCGGCGTTTTCTTGATCCCCGCCAACTTTTCATTCTCTTTTTCCAACTGCTCCACGTTCCGGTCCCATGTGCCGCCATTGAGACGGACTGTGCTCTGCTCCCGAGTTGAAAATCCCTGCTCACAGGCCAGGATCTCCGCAGTAATCTCTTTCACCGGATCCAACTGGCCCTGAGACGGTCCTACCCACTCGCTTCCCAGGTAAGCGTTCCGGATGATCGGGTCAGAGAAAAAGCCAGGGGCATATATCCTTCCCCTGGCTACCGCCTCGCTCATCCATATTTCATAGCACGGCCGACAGAAATCATCCGCCATCCATTCACGCCTGGTCCGGAAGCCTTTCCAGGCCTCCATAAGCGCTGCCCGGCTGGCGCTGTAAGAGCTGTTGAACTCCTTCAAGAGCAAGTCCTTTGGGATCTCCAGCGCCGCCCCCACCTGATCGCACATGGCATTGATGAAAATATCGAAAGACCCTGACGGGTGCTTCGGTTCGGAAAAACTGATCTTCTCTCCCGGTTTCATGATGTTGATCTCACCCGGACCCATGCTGTATTCATTTTTATCTGAGATTTCCGGCTTCCCCGTCTCGTTAAACGGATTCTCGTCTGTCGGCGCCGTCGTCTCCACGAAGGCCGAAAAGAAGCTCCCTACAATCGCCGCCATGATCTCCGCTTCTGTATATCTTCTGATCTGCAAGATTGGTTCGATACACTGCGCCAGATAACTGACTCCCCGGTATTGATCCGGGCGTTCTGAATCCATCACATGGAGCACATTTGGAAGCCCTGTCTGCTCCTGGTATGCCGTTACCCTTGTCCATTCTGTCTTCTCTGCAGCGCCAAGTTCATAAGGATATGTATTCCGAATATGGTATGCCACAATCGCCCCATTTTTATCGACCTCTACGCCGTCGTATATAACATTTCCTGTCTCCTGGTTCTTTCCTGTGGTGCATAGCGCCGTGATCCCATTCCCGTCTATCGGGGTTGCCACCCGGTCAGCCTCAACCAGATGGATCCTCATGGAATATGGATACATACGATTCGTTTCATACTGCTTTATAACGCCAATGCAATCTCCAGACAGAAGCCACGACATCAGAGCCAGCTGCTGGAGGCCGTAGAAGTTATTGATCCCGGTAGCATCGCATGCCTTCTTCCTTCCTGCCCATAACTGGAATTCCCTTTCCGTTTTTTTCTGCCAAGCATCGGCCTGTTCCGCAGACATTCCAAGCACCTCCCGGTCGATCCGGCTCTTCAGCCGCAGCCCATTTCCTATGACATTGGTCCGATTGGTCTTGATCGCGGATGTGGCGATCGGCGCTGCCATATATAGCATCCGGGCACGCTGGCGCATAGTGTAATTGTTAAAGTCAATATCTTCTTGTGCGGATCCGCTCATGGCGCGGAACCCTTTCAGCGCACGCCTCCTCCAGCTCGCCCCCGCATCTCCGTATCCTTTATTCTGCGGTCTGACATTATCCGGCAGGTACAGCCCCAGTTCTTTTACATATTTCATATTTCCACCTACCAATCCCGGGGCACAATCCCCAGTGCGCGGCGGGCGCTTCCGCCGTTCAACTCCGACTCCAGTTCCCGGACCTGTTCTTTCAGCGATCGGATCATCGACTGGATATTCGCCAGATCCATCTGGTATCTCTGCAGGTTCCTGCTCCCGATGCCATACGCCTGGATTCCTCCGTCCAGCATTTTCTTTTCCTGCGCCAGGTACATTTTCAGGCGCTCTCTTGTCTCTTCCAACTCTTCGCGGATTATTTCTTTCGGCCTTGCCATCTTCTCTCACCTACCAGTCTTCGTATATTTCTACCGGCGTCTTGCGCCGTGCCTTCTTTGGTTCTGTTTTCTGGGTTTTGGGCTCCGGGATCTCTTTCAGTTTTTTCTCCAGTGCAAAGGTATCCGGTCCAATGATCCGGAACCCGGCCATCGCATAATCTCGGCAGTCCAGCGCCTCATTCCGGTCATGCCCGGGGATTTTTACCCATTTCCATTTTTTCCCGCTTTTGGTTTCCACAAGTTCCAGCCGCTCCGATAGAAGCCCGTCAAAATAGGATTCGTCGTACCCGTATATTTCCCCTTTTGGGAAATGGCAGTATTTGGGGCCCGGCTCCTGGACATCCACCGCCGACATAATATAGGCTTTCCCTTCATCGACTCCCAGCATATACAGCCAGCACAGATTCTTCGGGTTATTTTCAATGGCCACTTTCGACGCCGGCACAATGAAAGGATATTCACCACCGCGTCCTTTTACCGCAAATACCTTTTTGCTCCTCCTGGCTTTGCATGCTTTATATACTGCCGTCGTGTTCAGGCCGCCGGAGTCCACGCAGGTTATAGATATTTTCAGGCCCTTCCCGTCCCTGAACTTCCATACTTTATCTACAATATCGTCCAGGCGTTCCCAAACATCCGGGTCATTTGGGTCTCCCAAGATCTTTCCATACCGGATTCCCCAGGTTTCTCCATGGTGCCCGTGCCCCAGCACTTCATATTCCAACCGGTTCGGCTGTGTGTCCACCCCGCAGGTAAGCATCAATACTCCGTCCGGAAGTTCCACTGGGATCCCGTCTGTATTTGTACCGTATTCTTCCCGGCGGGCCATAAGACCGTCTGTATCCACAATCTCATCCCGATCTTCCCAGAGTTCTCCCAGGAGCGTGTTGTAAACAACCTTCAGGCGCTGCTTATCTTCACACGCATCGAAAAACCTTTTTGCAATCTCTCCCCAGGTCACCCATGGGGAAGAGAACGCATTTAGCCAAAAAGACCGGACGCCATCTTTGTAAGCATCCGGGTTCTCTGCAATCCACTTTGCCGGCTGTCTGCGCATGACCGCTTCAGGAATCAGGCATCCGCAATGTGGGCATACCCAATAGACCGGCTCTATGATTTTATATACTTTCTTCCCACGGATCTTCTTTGATGTGTGTTCCGCCTTGATCCGCTCAAATGTAATTTCTCCATATTCCCCGCATTCCGGGCATTTATGGCACCATCGTTCCTGCGTCCCCAAATAATAGCTGTCCTCGATATTTGATGCGCCTTTAATCGTCGGCGTCGATACCTCAATCGCCTTTGCGTTGTAAAACGTCCTCTGTCTGGCCTGTGCCAGCCCCCAGGGGTCTCCTTCCGCCCCGGCGCTTACTGCCCACCGGTCGCGCTCATCACCAATAACATACCGGATCGGTGTGGATGCAAGCGCTGCCGGACTGTTGGACCCGGTGATAGTCAGGACGCCGCCTGGGAAGGCCTTCTGTAGGATCGTGTTCCCGGAATCCCTGGCTTTTATATCGGCTACTTTATCTCGCAGCCTCTTATTGTCCCGGATCAGCGGGGCAACCCTCTGCCGTGAGAACTTCTTTGCCTCTTCCAGTGTCGGGTGGATATACAGGATAGATCCCGGGTCCTGATCGATGATGTAGGCAATCGCATTTAATTCTAACTCCGTCTTACCTACCTGGGACGCCGCTACCATGACGATCCGCTTTACTTTCGGGTCTGTAAACGCATTCATCGGTTCTTTCAGGTATGGAGTCCTGGATGTCCGCCACGGCCCTGCTTCCGCAGAATTCTCCGCAGACAGTCGGCGGTATTTATCTGACCAATCTGAAAGGGACAGGTCTTCCGGAGGACGGAATCCCTGGATGGGCCGCCGGATCGCAGCATTCAGTTTTTTCGCCGCATTATCCGTCTGGATCATCCTCTATCTTTCCGCTCCATCCCTGCCGGTCCTGGACCCGTTTCCGGTATTCGGCCGGGTCATATTCGTAGTGTGACAGTTCCTCTAAAACTTTATAACATTCCTGCTGAATCCGCGCCGACGCTTCCGCCGCATCCCCGATCTTGGCCACATCCATGGCCAATCTTCCCGGCAGCGCAAGAACCATGCTCCGGATCGAATACACCAGATCGCTGGTCATCGCTTCCACATCCTCGCTGCAGTGCATCCGACCTTCCAGCTCCTCCGCCTGCATCCTGGCAACCTTGGCCTTACTCTGCTTCAGTTCCACCTCCGCTATGGTTTTTTCTTTCTCCAAGTCTTCCATGCTCGCGGCTTTCAGCTTTTTTGCATTCGCTTTCTCTGACAGATATTTGACATATGCCCGCACCGTTTTTGCGGAATCAAACCGGTAGGGGTTCATTTCCTCTGCGGGTATAATTTTTTCTGCCACAAGCTGGCGGACCCGGCGCTGGCTGCAGCCGAACAGATCCGCGATATATGCGGTATTTTTCAGCCCTTCGGCTGTCTTTTCTGACATGGCCATCACCCCCTCCCGCACTCCCCCAGGGGAAACGGAAATGATCTTTTTTTCTCCCTGCCAACTAGATATCGATTGCGCCTCGCGCCGACCCGCATTTCTTTATATTTCTGGAAGAACCTATCGCCATTTTCGGGTCGCCGGTTTGTTTTTTTTGCACAAAAAAGACGATGCCTTTTGAGGTATCGCCTTCTTTTCCCATTATCCATTCTGTTCGATGAATTCTTTCATCATTTTTATGAGCTACCCTGACTTACTCCTGCTTTGTCCTGGTATCATTTGCTCTCTACGTTTGCGTCATGTTGAAGGGAGGAAGAAACACATCCCACATCTCTTCCTCCCCTGCTTGTCTTTATCTTTTGTTCTTTTCTGATGATACCATATTACCACACTTGTTACTGACATTCACTGACATCTTTTATTTTTTGGGGAGGAAGAATAAAATTTTTGATGGCTCTTCCATGTATTCTGAATATCTGCCTTTCAGAATACTCCATCTTCTCGGCAATCTCATACCATTCCATCCCTTTAATGTATCGGTAGAAAAGGACGTCCTTTTCATGTTCGCTTTTTATGGCATTGATCTGATCTGTGATATCCTTATATGCTTTCATCCTGTAATACCGTTCTTTTACGAGCGTTTCTTCCAGCATATCCAGCCGAGCGGCATATGAAGATAAATCCCCCTGCCCTGATCCGTGCGGCATCCCGTCATAGTTGATGGCTATAGATCCGCGCATTGCACGGATCTCTTCCAGCTCCGCTTCGATCCGGCGGATCCGGCGGACATGGTTGCGGTAGCTCTGGAGATATTCTTTTTTCAATTCGGTCTCGTTTGGTTTATGTACATAATAAGGGCAATAGTCTCCCCATTGCACGGCTTCTTCAAAAAATTCACTTTCCCCATTATTGCACATCCATTTTGATGCCCCGGGGATTTCTCCTGGAATAATATATTCGCATCTCCCGCAACATTCTTTCTGTTTCTTCTCCACTGCTACCGCCTCCTCATTTTTATCAATCGCCTGCTCCCGCTACTTTTCGATCCATTCTTTTACTGACTGTCAGTATGCCTTCTTTGCTTTACTCCGGCTTTTTATATTGTGTTCCGACAAATCCTTATAAAACTCGTTTGATGGATTGTCTACTATATAACACGCTTTATCATCGACAAAAACCCCATACGTTTCAGTCAGTGTTTCCTTTACCACTACTGTATAGGCTTTTGTCATAGCGCACCCGCCAATCACAGGACTTCCGTCTTCGCATACATCAAAAGCGGTATTTGTACTTCCCCAGACCTGCGGAAACACAATCGCTTCATAATCCGGACAAATGTATCTATTCTTTTCCCGCGCTTCCATAACTTTCTTTTTCCATTCTTCATCGTCATTCAGAATTTGCCGGAACTTGTATTCAATTAATTCCAAATTAGGATATTTTACGTTATATAAACCACTCATTACTTTCTCCTTTTTACCAAATCTCAGATTAGACCGCCTTTCTCGACAATCGCTATTGCTTTCTCCGCCTCTTCACGGGTAAGATACCAATCTTCATCAAGTTCTCCGTTATATGTGCATAATGCATACCCTGGAGTGCCAAAAAGATGTATTTCAACTCTGTTTCTGTTGTGCACACAAAAATAACTCACCTCAAATTCGTATATTTCTCCTTGATAAATATAATATAAAATATCTCCATACTTTACTGGTAGCACTACTAGCCTTCCATCTTCCTCTGCCGTTTTGTATTTTGCCAGTTCTTCTGTGTCTTCTTTTGATTTTGCAACTGATACGGATGTTTTTTCCGCGTATGCCATCTCACACCTCCACTAACTATTCACTCGCAGCATCAATCAATATACTCATAGTCGATTGCCCCCATAGAAAGCAACTTGTTTCCGATTTGATTCAACGATCCCTTTGCTCTCCGAGAAAATTCCTTCGCTGCCTTTTCGCTCGATACCAGTTTGATTTCTCCATATTTATTTTTCCCAGCGTAATATTTTACTGCTCCGGTCTTATAGATTATCTTCATTTTCATTTAACTTTCCTCCACTAAATATTCACTCTCAGGTTAATTCCCTTCTATTTCGTCTAAACAGGCATTCCAACCTCTTGAAAATCCTTTTCGCTGATAGTCGCTTATGCTATGAGGACAATTTATTTCTTCAAGTCTTATCGGAAGTTCTTTTATCGGACACCAATCTGGTCTTTTCGTTTGATGCGAACAAATCACTCCCTGCGTTAAAACTGTACAATACTTGCGATCCTGTAATGGGACTGGATGATTTTTAGA
The DNA here is from genome assembly GCA_944376715.1 of uncultured Lachnoclostridium sp. Taxonomy (GTDB): domain Bacteria; phylum Bacillota; class Clostridia; order Lachnospirales; family Lachnospiraceae; genus Hominiventricola. Next base: position 22,650 of record CALWDO010000027.1, read on the forward strand.
AAACAAGCAATCTTGACACGTTTCCGGAATATCCACCATAACAATTCCCTTACTCATTCTGCACCCCCATTAACTATTCATTTTCTGAAAATTCAACCACCATTTGTGCTCCGTCTATATACCCGTTTGTGTAACCAATCATGTAAAATTCCCAGAATGCAAATAACACAAAAACCGACGCAATAATAATATTTCTTACTTTATCGCTCATCCCATTTACCCTCAACATAATCTAAAAATGCTTCTATATCTTCATCTGCTCTATTCCTTGTATACACTCGCTTTCTCTTATCCTTTTTCCTACGAAGAGGAATTCCAGCCATTTTTCTCGCATTGTTTGTAGACAACATTTTTTCCATTCAACCCTCCACTACTTATTCATATCCACGCTTCCGGTGGCAGCGCATCTGTATATCGCTTCCACTCCAACGCCTCTCTACTGTACTCGCTCCAACCTTCTTCCGCGGCTTCGTATAATCGGTTAATCTCTCTGATTGTCTGGAGAATTCCTGTGTTTTGATCCCGCAGGATGTCAATGGCCGCTTTTAGGTTGTCATACCTAGTTCTCAGCCCTATGTAGGCTTGGTAGATTTTGAAGCATTGACGGACCGCAGCAATGAGCTCATCTTTCGTCATTTGTTTCAGTTTCTTCTTTGCTTCATCCTCGGCAAAAGAATCCATGCTATCAATTCCAAAATAATCTCCTTCATAGCTATCCCATCCAAGAATCCCGCCATAAAAATCTCCGGCGCCTGCTGCCACAAAGAAAATATCGAAGCATTCCGGTGCCCATTCCTCACCAAGGTCTTCTCGCATTTTTTCGCACTCGGCGCAAAGATCAGCGAAGGCCATCCTGAATTCGTACGCCTCATCCTCATCACCTTCAAGAGCGTTCACAAGTGAATCCATTCCATCATCTGAGTCTGTAATACCACCGCACTTCTTCGCATGCTTCTTGAATCTCCCATAGATCTTCCTGTATTCTATCAATGTTAAGGTCTTTTACGATTGGCTTTTTATACCTCAGATTTCTGGCTTTCCACTTCTTGGTCTCTTCTACCATTCCTCGCTCCTTTCTGGCCTGTACGGCTCTGGCAGCGACATCCAGGCATTAACGAATAAATCCTGGCTCACGCAGGTATCCTCTTCATCACGGTCTCCCAGATAAAACGCGCCTCCCTGATCATCTTCCTGATACCTCCCAATCGCTGGGATTGGGAAATTTTTGAATGAAAGAAGAATATAATTATCATTTTCCGGAACTCTTTCTGATATTGGTATCCATCCCTGTTTTTCTATTCTATCTTCCGTTTTTTGTTCAAAGTAAAATCTTACCGGATCGCTCTTTTTTTGGATAATTCCGAATCTCATCCCAACCTTGAAAGGAATGCTATCCCGCATCAGTCTCTCGGGAATTCCTTCCAAGTATTTTCGGAATTCTTCTGCCGTAAACGTTGTTTTATAATGATTGCAGCTTCCGCACGCTGGAAGCATATTATTTAATTCATCAGCCCCGCCCTTTCGTAATGGGATTACATGATCAACCTGCATATCCTTATAATCCAGATTGCATCCGCAATAAGCACAATGCCCATTACATTTTTCATATATTTGCTCCCGTTCTTTTTTTGTCAACCTTCTCCGCACCTGCTCCCATCTCCTTTCCGATCTCGCACTCTGCCCCGGCCATGATGTCGTTTATGATTCTATTTTCTGGCTCTCCGCTCCAGGATCACTTCCACCCATGTCTTCGTCACCCTCTTCCTTCCATCCGAGAGCAGACAAATATGCGGGTATTTCTCCACTACCCGGAACTTTTTCCGCCTGCTCCCTCGATACCACAGGGGATCATCATCCTCTATCCAGATCTCCGTCCCGATCGGAGTCCGTTCCCTCAGCTGGTCGATCTGTGCCTGTAGAATCGGCCTCTTGTGCATGTCGTAAAGGGTTGAAGAATAAAATCCCCGATAAATGTAATCCCCCTCTTCCATAACTTTCCTGACCTGGGATACACTGCATTTCAGATCCTCCGCGATCTCCTCCCTGGACATCCCCGCTTTTCTCCGTACCCTCACATCTTCCTCGCTGATCTTCCTTCTCTTCGGCATTCCCTTCCCCTTCTTCCATCAGATAATTCCGCCCCATCAGTTCCATCCACTGCTCCCGGCTGTGCGTTTTCTCATATTCGCATTGGGTTGCAGCCTGGATCAGGCGCATATTTTTCTCGTTATTATGTACCGCTTCCGGTCCTTCCCGATGATGGGACAGACAGAGCTGCACTTTGAATCCGTTTTCTTCCGATATCTTCCGTCCCCACGTTCCCGGAAAAATATGATGTTCTTCCAGATATCCATGCTTTCCGCTATAAATCCCTAACACCATGCACAGCCAGCAGGTTCCCGGCTCCTGGCGGATGATGGACGGCGGGTGTTTCCGCCGCCGCTTTTTACGCTTCTTTTTGGGATACAATAATCCGCTCATGACCGGTATCCTTCCAGGCGTTTCAGGATCACCAGCAGATGCTCTCCCTGCTCCCGGGCTTTCCGGTAATTCTCGATCCCGATATTCCCCTGGATCATGCTCAGGTATGCCAGAGCATCCTCCTTCACCTGTCCTTCGGTCGGTTCCACCTGTGCATGTACTGGCTCGCCGTCCACGGCTGCCTCTGTCCTCTCCGACTCCATTCCTTCAGGAAGATATTCCGGATGGTTCATGATATTATCCTGGCCAGGGATCTGCTCCTCCTGATCGGACGCTTCTGCCTGTCCCCCGGGCAGATCTTCTGCTTTCTTTTCCGCGAATTCTGCCGGCCGCGCCTGGAAATGTTCAGCGTCGTCACAATCCTTACATACCGCCTCATAAGCCATCGTCCTGGCCGGGCTCTCCGGATAATGGAATCGGCATTCTGTACACTGTTCATAGGCAGCTTCCGGATCCGGGTTTGACTCAGTATTTACTTCGTCTTCCTCCGGTTCTTGCGCCGGCGCAATTCCCGGTTTCTCGGCCGCCGCTTCCTCCTGCTCCGTAGCGGTCTCTTCAGGCTCTCTTTTTCCTTCCGGCATTTCTGCATCCGGTTCTGTTCCAGCCCTCTCAGGATCATCTGCAGGCTCTTCCCTTTTGACATTTCCTTCCCTTTCTGCTTCCTGCTCCCCAGAAGTCTCCTGTTCTTTTTCGGATTCTTCTGTTATTTTCGGCATTTTCTCCGTTATTTTCGCCTTCCGTTCCGGTTCTGACGGTTTCTCCGGTTCTTTTTCCCTGTAAGGCTCCCCGTATACCTGTTCCCAGGCAGCTTCCGGATCCGATAGATCCAACCCAGCATAAATCAGTTTCAGGATATATAAAAATCCCACCCAGGTCGGGGATTCCTTCTCCAGGCTCCGCACATTCTGGACTTCGATGTCCTGATCCTTCCCCCGGATGCTGATCATCAGCCGCCCGATTCCCTGCACCCGTACCATCAGCACCGCAACTCCGGACGGCGCCAGCACTTCCATGATCTTTTCCGCAGAATCCTCCGAGTATTCTTCCCGGTCAATTATCGGAGCAAGATCTGCGAACTGCTCCCGATGCAGATAAAAATACTGCCGCATGGCCATCCCGGTCATTCCCAGGTCTTCCTGTCCCTCCTGCTTTCCTTCCAGCATCACTTCCATGGGCGTGATCTTCTGTTCTGCTTCGTATTCCCGCTTGATCTCCCGTATTTCCTGCCTGGTCACTCCCTGCGGGATCGCATCCGCGATGCTCTCCGGCAGCGTCATCATCTCCGCCAGCAGCGTCATTCCATAGCCCTGGTATTTTTCCTGGAGGCGGTCGGAATGACCGCCTTCCGAATACCGGTCATTGATCCCGATAAACCGGGACACGTAGGTCTCGTTCATCCCATACTCCGCTGCGGCAAATTCCGCAACGGTTTTATAACCGGACTCTGCCAGGATATCCGTGTCCCTGGCCACTTTAAGCAAATATCCCATCCGGACAAATCCCTGTGTTACGTTCCGGACCTCCTGGTCCATAGCTGCCTTAAAGTCACTGTATGTACCCACTCTTACCATTTCCTCTGCCATCTCAGATCGCCTCCATAAAATCTTCCATCAGCCCCTGCAGGACTCTGGTATTGTTCTTCGCTTCCAGTTCTTTGATGTTTTCTTCCCGTTTCACGGCGCTGATCCGCGCATAGTGACGGTCCTGCTCCGTGATCCGCCTCTTGATCACCTGCTGCCATTCCCGCAGAAAAGGCCGGATCTCTTCAATTCCCGGTTCTTCGTCGTACATCCCCCGGTGCTGCCGGATCGTTCCGCCAGGCTCTACCTCGATTGTGTAATACGGCTTATCCGGTTCCTCTGCTCGGCGCAGGAAGCATATATAGGTCTCCCTCTGCCGGATCCGATCAAAGTACCGGTCGCATGCGCCGGCGCAATGATGGAGCATCCGCCCCTCGACCACAATATCCATGCAGCGCCTCGGCACTGTAATGATATACTGATCCGATGCATACTCGTATTTCTCCCGGATCTCCGCCATAACCTCTTCCACTCCCGGGAAGCGTTCCGCGTACTCATTCGCAGTGACCTCTGCCTCCCTTTCTTCCAGTTCCTTCACAGCTTCATCATGCCGACGCCGTAGCTCCCTGGGACGGAAAACCATCTCATCATCCATATGTTTTCTCAGTTTTTTGGCCATTCTCAGGTAGTCCTTCCACTGCTCCAAAACCTTTCCGATCTTTTCTTTCGGATAACTTTCAGTCTGCTGCCGGATCAGGTAATTCTGGATCTGCTGCAGGCTCATGCAGTCTGTTGCGGGTTCTATATCTCCGGGGTACAGTCTGTTTTTCTCCAACCATGCCAGTGTCTCCTGGTTGATCTTTCCCCCGGTCTCATCCGACCACCGCATCCAGATCAGTATCCTGCTCCCGCCGTCCAGGTCCCGGATCCGGTTGATCTTCTGGCGATCCTGAATCCCAAATACTTCTTCGATCCTGCTCCCCCTCAAACTCAAATTCCCGCTATAGCTTCCGCACCATTTTTGCACCTCCCCGCTTTCTTCTCGCAGTAATCGATAAAAACGCCCCTTATATAACAATTCCGCGATCTCCGCCATTCGGCTGTCATGGCACGCCATCAGAGCGTTATAATCTACAGCCGTTTTATTTTCCGCCGCCATCTGTGTAAATAAGCGCGCCCACGGTTCGTATGCCGTTCCTTCCAGGGCTTCCTGTATACCACCGTCATACAGATACCCTGCATTGATCCGGCGGTTTGCGGAATTTCCGCGGTTGTCAAAATCTTCCCGTCCACCCAGCATTGCCGATCCCCAGCTGTGGTCCCTGGGCCATTGGTTATAATACAGGTCGCATCTGTATTTTTTGTATTTTTTACTTTTGGGCTTAAACAGGAGGATCCTCACAGCTTCCGATATCCGCGGATAACGCCCGCTTTCATTCCACTCAACCTTCGCGTCAAAATGCCTAGCAACTCCCATTTCATCGTCTACCGGCTGGATCAGGCAGAAATGGGTAAACACTTCTTTTCGGCTGCTCCGGCGCATGGCAGTGGCAGATGCCCCGCAGTTCGGACATATCACCGGATCGCCATGTCTGGCCCTTCCGCCATCTGCCCGCTTCAATTCTTTCTCCGGTGTCTTTTCCCGACAGCATGTACACGCCCATTCTTTGGTATCGTTGTCAAAAAACTGGTAATGTACCCTTCCCACCCGGTCCAGGATCCACTCCGGAAGGTCATCCGGTACCTCCGGAATCTTTACCATCATCTCCTCTACCCTTTCCTGCCTCCAGAGCTCTTTCCTCTCCCGCAGATCCTGCCCATACTCCGTCTCCCGGCTTTCGATCAGGTCCATGGCGTCCGTTCTCCAGCTCTCTTTTTTCAGCAACCGCATGACCAGATTCCGATCCCTGCCTGTGTCGAACAAGACATCACGGTCCCTGAGATAGTTGTTCCAGTAGCTGTATCTCCTGCCTGACCACAAATCTCCGATTTTCTTCTGTTTCCAAATCTTCTCCTTAAGCTCCATACACTCATATTCATAGGTCTCCGTATTCATGGCGTACCGCGCTTCCAACTTCCTGCCGCAGAAGATATTCAAGATTAGAATCCCCTGCACTTCCTGCGCGGTGAGCACCTGGCGTTCCAGTTCCACAACCGGCGCTTTCGGCTCTGTCCGCTCAATTAACTTCCTCTTCATCGCTTTCTGCCTCCCGTATATTTCTCTCCGTATCCACCGTCCACCATTTCCCGGACTGCTCCCCGGATGCGGTAAATAGTTTCGCCGCCGTTACCTTTCCCGGCTCCGGCTCCAGAATCAGGCCCAGGATCGCTCCGGCCGGGCCTTTCACTTTCGGATGCGGTCCTCGCGCGATCGCAATATCGCCTTCCTGTACTGCTTCTGCCTGATCTGCTGCCACCCGGATATGGGCTCCGCACTGCTCCCAGCCCTCCCGGAGCGGGTGCTGCACCATATATAGCATTCCATATCCGGCCAGCTTTTTCCGGTCCAGCTCCTCCACCAGAGTAATCTCCGTGCAGGAGATCCGGTTACCGGCGTCTTCATCAATGTTCCCGCCGGCCTCCACCCGGAAATGCCGGTTCTCCCCCAGAGGGAAGTAGTCCAGGCATTCGAATGGATTTTCCGTGCAGTGCCATCCGCAGGAGGCTGTCTTGCTCTTTTCCTCCCGGTAGGTAACTCCCGGCTCCAGCACCTTCTGTCCTGCTCCCATGGATGCCACCAGGTCTTTGGTCAAGCCTTTGAATGCCATCATGCCTGATCACCGATGTAATAGTCCCTCACGATCCTCTTGGTCTCTGCCTGGTTCGGGACTCCCAGGTAGACCGGCCCCCTCATGGGTTCCTCTTTGCCGTTATGCGTCACCCTGGTCACTTTTATGATCTTGTCACTGACCTGCCTCTTATTTTCAAATGCATACCGCAACAGCGCCGCCATGCAGTCCCGGAGGCACTTCCCTTTCCTTCGGACTGCTGCCGCCATAGTCTCTTCTGTCCGGCACATTTCTATCACGCAAGACAGCCAATCATCCAGGATTCCATCGATCTCCAGGTCTTTCTTTTCCAGTTCCAGCTTTCCCAGCGCTGCCATCAGCGGCGTAGCCAGCTCCGGCACGCAGCCGTCTATATAATCTTCTGCGTCCTCCCGGTCGATCCCGTTCTCCTCGGCCAGCATGAGGATCGCTTCCTCATCCCCTTCTGCCAGTTGGGCGGCGGCCGCGCGGTTTAACTCCGCTGCGGAGTCAAATTCTCCAAATTTCTCAAACATTTCTTTCTCCTTTCAGGCGGTCCGGCTGCTGCGTTTCTGCAGCTCTGCCGTCATCCAATTTTTATAGCTGTGCTGGTAATTCTTCGCGAAACAGATCTGATGCCACCGAGTCAGTTCCGCGACGCGCTTCCACAGTTCTACATTCGCCACCGTCTCCCCTCTGGCCGTCTTCCATCCGTTCTGCTGCCACATCCGCAGATAGGAAGTATAACTGCCTCGCAGGTAGATCTTGTCCGTATATACCATGATCTCGCTCTGTTTCCGCATCCGGTTCAGCGCCGCGCAGAAGGCGAGCAGGATCAGCTGGTTCGGCGTTACATCATCCACCTTCTTGAACTCCTGGACTGTATGTACATTCCCGTGGCTGTCAAAGCACTCCAGCACGTAAGCGTACCAACCGGTTCCCCGCCGGATCCCCCGCGTGGCAGTTTCCAGGTACATGTTTACCACTTTCTCTCACTCCTTATTCTGTTTGCCTCAGCAGAAGCAGTGTATATATTCGATACTTTCTTCCAGTAAATGGATTGGTACCCTCTTTAAAAGAATCCATATCCACGTAGTAACCATCAGGAATTTTAACTTTCTCCCAAGGTTTCCATCGGCGGTATGTCTTTTCATCCGGAGGCGGAAGAGGCATGTTCCGGCTGGCGGAATAGCTACTCTCCTTCAAACGTGGATCCGTCTTTGGCGTCTTCGTGATATAGGCAGCCAGTTCCCGGAACTCTCCTCTCTCATACATGAGCTGAAAATATACCTTCCCATGTTTCCACGCGTCTGCCAAAATCAGATCTGTCTCTGGGATTCGGTTAATGCACAAATGAATATGCCATGCACCTTTCGTCCCGACTTCAATATTTCGCAACCACCGGAGTTCCTGTCCTCTTTTTCGGTATTCTCTTCTTACCTGCCGAAGGAAAATCCTGAACTGCTCCTTTGCTTGCTTTATATTCCCCGGCCGCGCATCTCTCCGATATGTCAAATCCACCAAATAATCATTCTTCCGGAAATATTTCCGGAGACGCCGGCGGGCCAACTTCTCTTTCCGGTGTTGGTTCCTCTTCTCCATCAACTCCGGCGTTGGCTTCTCCCTTTTCTTCCGCTTCTCCCCAGGAGCTCCAAACTTTCCAGTCGCATATTCTTCTACCTCGATTGCTCCCCGGAAGAACCATGTCATTTTCTTGTATTCCATCCTTCCCCGGTCCTATCTTTAATCTTTTTATCAAGTGGGGAAAACCTCCTGTATCCTCTGGTTTTCCTTGCTTTTTAGGCCGCGGAATGCTATACTTTTATCAGCGGATTTGGTATAGCATTTTTGCCTATACGTAACCGGCGTCTCAGTGGCGCCGGTTTTTTCTTTTTCTCTTATTCATCGCTTCCTGTATTTCCATTTCCAACGCGATCTGGCTCTTTGTGTTATACCAATAGCTTCCCTTCCCATCCGAGTAATAGATATACTCTTCCTGCCCGATCTTTTCTCGGCCGATCTCCTTCGCACTCGGAGGCGGAGTGATCCCTGGGAAGCTTCTGGCATTCCCTCTGGCATCTGCCAGATCCATATCTTTTGCTTTATTTCCCATGGATGCGCTCCAGCTCCGCAGCACGTTCCAGGATCTGGTCCGCATACCGGCTCAGATCCCCGTCCTGCCATGCTCCAAGACCGTACCGGTCAGAATGCCCGGCATTGTAATACATGAGCACCGCCGCCGGATCTTCGTATTCCTGGAAAAGTTCTTCCAGGAAATCGACGCCAATCAGGATATTTTCATATGGATCTCTGAGGTCCGTCACTCCCAGGCGCTGCATGCGTTCCCAGTGATAAACCTGATCGATCTGCATCAGTCCTATACATGTACCATTCTGTGCATCCGGATCCCAGCTGCTTTCTCTTTCGATCAGCGCCTCCACCAGTTCCGGACAGATCTTCCGATCCTCGCATACGCGTTCTATGTAGTCCGTCCATCCCTCCCTATCATCTTCGCCGGCGGCGGTTAAAAAGAGGGATCCATAAATCAAAGCGATAAGCAGCACCATCATCGCTGCTACTGCATAAGTCATTCTTTTCATGCTCCTTCCTCCGCCTCACCAAATAGCATCGATAATACGGATGACATTGCATCTTCCAGATCCTTCTTGCGGCCATGCAGTTCCTGCCCCAGCAGGATAATCGTTCGGCGCTGGATCCGCTCCAACGGGATGGAAGTATCTTCCTCCCGGAAGTTCAGAAGACGGTATGACTGGCTCATAACCCGCCATTCGCTGTCCATCAATTCCGGATCACCTGGATCCATGACCACTACAGCCGCCACATCTCCATCCTCCGGGCCCATAAGCAGGGCATGCTCTTCGTCAATCTTTTCCCAGTAAAATCTATACATCTTCCATTTCCTCCCAATCTGCCATATGTCCGCAGACACCGCTGGCAACAAGGATCAGAACCGGCCAAAATACACTTGTCTGCCACTCGATTGCGCCGCAGAGGCACGCCCCTCCAATGATCCCGCCAAATACAGCGGCAGCGCAGAGCACCTTGTTCATGCTTCCACATCCTTTCCTTTGGTGTTTTCGCACATGGTTCGGCCAGTACCCGTCTCCGTCCCGTCCCAGAGCTGATAGGGCAATGGCCTTTCCATATGCAGGATGATGTCGCTCAACCGTTTAAGCGCTCCTTAACTCCGGGAGTGGGTGACTGGGGTTATCATGTTTCCGGCCTTGTCCGGTTGGCTGACGGGCGCCGCGCGGGCCAGGTACTTTTCCCTGTACAGGGTAATGGATCCGCCGGGACTCGAACCCGGATCAGGTGAAAGGATGAGAGACCTTGCTCTGCCGTTGAACTACAGATCCATGTGCCCCGTCTCCGGGGCTGTTACGATATATGTAAAATGGGTATATCTCAGGGGCATGGCTTCCCCTGATTGGAGCGGGCCGGATTCGGACCGGTATTGATTTATACGGGGGACCAATTCATGCCAGTGGTTGATATTTTTTAGGAGTCATATGCTTTTGCCGCACCATGCGGCCACCCGCTCCATATTTTGTTTGCCAGGGCGCCTATGCCGGCGCCCTATTCCCCCTGTCTGCCATCGGCGTTACATCCGCCCGGAAGAACATCTTCTTCCCATTCCAGTTTGTTGCCTGTATCTTGCCCGCTTTCTCCAGCCTCCAGAGGGTTGTCCGGCCAAGCCCGGATATCTCCATTGCCTTTTTTACGCTTACTAATTCTTCCATCATAGGTCATACCTCCTTCCTGAGTGCCGGGCGGTACATAGGATCCGCCCGGTGACTTCCGGCCCGTTCTTTTTCGGGGAAAGCATCCATAACCCGGATCCTGCCCGGCCGGATAAGCAGTATATAATCGGCTATGCCGGTTATATCTGAATTAAAGATTGTAGCTCGGGACCTTTCTTGCGATCACCCTCATATATGGGCGGATGATATCCGCTTTCGTCTGGCATTCGCCCATATATGGCTTTCTATAGTTCGACATCTCGTCCCAGCCTTCCGGCTTCTCTCCGAGCATCCATGACCATCCCCAGTAATTTAACGTCTTATAAATGCTGATGAACGTCTGCTCCGACATGTTCTCTAGTTCTGAAACAGGTATCATTTTCTTCCTCCCTGTGTTATCCTTTCTTTACAGGCTCCCGCCAGAGCCGAGTACGGAAGGAAGGAGAGTTTTGATGTCTGATTACATACCTTCGCCTAATGTAGTAACCAATCTTAAAATAGGAGATTTTACTTTGCACATTTATGCATATCGAAAACTAACGCGATCAGAATGCCAAACAGCCCTCATGATGTACATGCGCAATTCTCATCTCCAGAAGCTTCCTTCATCTGGATCAGGAAAAGTTATTACTCTTTTCGGAATGAATCCATCAGATGGTCTGTAAAAAACTTTGCGTCTTCCACCCCATGAATTTCAATATATTCTTTTCCATTCATGGGGTGGATTTCTGTGCACCCCGTTTCCGGATTTTTTGCGATTGAGTAACGCATCATCTCTTCCGCATGTCTCCATTCATCTTCATTAAGCTCTATTTCATTCACTTCACTTGGGTCAAATCGTATCACTTCCCCCTGATCTTCCTTCTCACTGAGAAGAATGCGTTGACCCTCCGCTTGCTGGATGTGTCGTTCGTGAACTTCTATAGGTGCATATGTCTCGATTGTTACTCTTGGCGAATCAGGATCGTAATGAATTACCAATTTGAACGGCTTTGAAAATTCAAGGTATTCCGTCAAGATCCTGAAAAGCTGAATCATGCTGGCAAAATCCCTTGTAAAGCACTTTTGTCTCATTGGTTCTTCGTGAAACTGGCTATCATTCATTTCTTCCTCAGAAAAAGAGCGTTTCCCGCCAGAAGCGGTCTTTTTCTTTTTGTGCTCATTACTCATTCCTAATCTCCCATCCTGGTTATGTCAGCAGCATGCTCTTTCATTAATTGGCACCTGAAGTTCAGTCTTGCCACTACTATCTCGAACTGGGCCACTGTGAATCCCTGCTGCTGGCATTCTTTTATGATTTTCTTTGCATACTCAGCTGCGGCTCTTCCGCGTTCCATCCTTTTGATTTCGCTTTCGGTCAAAGTATAATTACCGATTTTTTCCAATCTATCCTCTCCTTCCTACTAATTTATTGCTCGCTTCCAGATCAGTTCTACGTTTATCAAATTATCTGTAATTCATGTTTCTCTTTACTCTATTGTTTTTCTTATATTGACTCATTCGCTCATATTTCTTAAAATCAGATTATAAATCAACAAAGAGCAAAACATTGCATACTCACAAGGGAGGTTTTTTATGTCCATTTTTCGATGTCCCTACTGTTCGACAGCTATTCCGATTACTCCTTACACAGTACAACAGCGCTTTCCAAGTTTCGATTCCAATGTTGGTCATGTAAAACATTTGGGAGAAGTAAAAACTGATCCTTCTTGCTTATCCATAACTTTTTATCAGTGCCCAGAATGCAAACAATTCAGTATCATTGCGGAAGGGATTGGCACGGACGTAAGAGATGTCTATTTAAATATACGTCCTCTATCTTCTGCCAAAAGTTTTCCTGACTATATTCCCGCCCCTATATTGGAAGACTACAGAGAAGCCTGTAGCATTATCCATTTAAGCCCCAAAGCCTCCGCAACGCTTTCACGGCGTTGCCTCCAAGGAATGATTCGCGATTTTTGGAAAATCAATGAGCCAAATCTCTCCAAAGCGATCGAAAAATTGAATGGCAAAGTTCCTGCCGGGCAATGGAAAGTCATTGATAGTCTTCGTCGAATCGGAAATATTGGTGCTCACATGGAAAAAGACATAAATCTCATAATTGATATTGATCCAGACGAAGCGCAAAAACTTATTCAACTTATTGAGCATCTTTTACAGCAATGGTATATAAATCGTTATGAACAGGAACAATTGTATGAAGCTATAATTCATATCGACAGTACCAAACAATCTATTCGCAAAGGAGAATGATTCTACTTATAATCTGCCTCTGCCAACAGGTTGCCTTTGAAGTCCCAGTACTGGGTAACGATCCGTGCTGGGTCTTCTTCCGTTCCGATTCCCCTGAGTGATTTAGTTTCAATAACCCGAATCACTCTAGCTCCATCGGTGCCTCTTGGTCTTGTCGTTCCCCTAATACCTGCCATTCTATATCACCTCTTTCTCTGTCACTTCTGATCTGGTCTTATGATCATACGTAGGATCCGGATCTATCCCTAATACCAATACGTCATTGGGCTTCATATGGATAGCAAAGCAAATATTTACAAATTCATTTGCGTCCAAACGTCGTCTCTTTGCAATAATGTCGCTTAACTGCTGGTCCGTTATTCCGGCTTTGCTTGCCACGGCTTTCTTTTTCATGCCGCTGCGCTGTATTGCTGGCTCTATATAGTCCCTTACATCGACCATCGGTTTTCTCCTCCTTTTACTGATTTTATCGGTATATTTGCATAATACTACCGATATTATCGGTTGTCAATATATTTTTACTATTTTTATCGGTATTTTTTTATTGACATACACTTTTTATTGGTATACGATATTTTTATAAACTAGAGGAGGTGAAGCATGACAAAAGAAGATATCGCCAAAGTATTAAAACAACTTCGTACATCTGCCGGGTTAACTCAGAAAGAAGCAGCAGAACGTCTTGGGAAAAAGCAACAGACCATAGCGTCTTGGGAAAGCGGCCAATCTCAACCTGATGCCAATACACTTTTCATTATATGTTCTTTATATGGTACTTCCGTTGACGAAGCCTTCGGATTTAAAAAAGATGGAACGACGATCGGAAAAAAAGATATTGATCTTATCGAAAAATATCATTCTCTTGATGATTCTGGTCGGCATCATGTAGACATCATCCTACAATGGGAATCTGATCGCGTAGCGCGACTTCTTGCTTATGCAGAAAAACTTGCCAATTATCAGCGTGCAAACGAACCAGCAGCCAATTCCTCTAAGGTTATTAATACCCCTGAACATTTGATCGCTGATGCCGCGCATGATATAGGAGCCACTCCAGAACAGGAGGCAAATGCGGACCGAATTATGATGGATGATGACGAATGGAAGTGATTCTGTGACATATGATAATCTTCTCATAGAAGCTGAATGCGAAGGAGCGGTCGTTAAAGAAAAGAATATCCCTGGGTATGGCGGGAGAACCTACGGAAATCGGATTGCAATCCATAAAGACATCACAACTAGTATAGAAAAAACCTGTGTTCTGGCTGAAGAGCTTGGCCACTACCATACCACTGTCGGAAAGATACGCAACCAATCTATTACAGAAAACCGGAAACAAGAGTTACATGCCCGGCTGCACGGGTATAACCGGCTGATCGGGCTGAATGGTATCATCCGGGCGTACCGACACCATTGCCAGAACCTGGCGGAAATTGCGGAATATCTGGAAGTGACAGAGACATTTTTGAAAGAGGCATTGGAAATTTACCGTCAGAAATACGGAACAGGTGTAGAAATAGACAACTATGTTGTGATTTTTGAACCGCGCCTTGCGGTTTTCGAAAGAATATAACAATCATGGGGGGGGGTAATTATTATGACAAAATTTGAATCGAAAGAAACTGAAGAATATTTTTACAGAAATGCCAGGAAAGTCGGACTTATGCATGTAATGTGGGAAGATAATGTAGTCGTGACAAAACAAGATGTGGATCAGTTGCTGCATACCTTTGGCTTCACACCGGAAGATTACACGGACGAGATTGTTCGCGAACCTTTTGTTGAAGCTCCGTAATACCAAAATGAATACTTACAATGTCCAGTGTGTCGGTGTCACACGCTGTTGCCGACAAAAAATGCTTGAAAAGTTATACAAGAGAGAGTTCCCCTTTAATAAGGATATTCAGATCCGAATCTTCCCGGCAGACTACAAAGGATATCCAACCTATCAGGTTTATGCTAATCGGATTGACCTTGGATTTATCCCACAAGATAAATTGTATATTTTCCGCAAGGTCATAATATCCACTACAATCCAGGTTATTCCTCGTACATCTCCCTCTGGCCGAATTCATTACGACTGTATTTTGGCACTAGGCGCACATTGAAAATATTATATATTTGACCAAGGAGTCGGACGGGTGTGAGCCTTTTGTTGATTCTCCACATAAAGTTGTTCGTGTTCTATTTCTCTTTATTTTTTACGTATTATACGTATTTTATTGTTGACAATACGTGTTATACGTGCTATTATGTACTTGTAAGGAGGAAGCACATATGAAGGACAAAGATCTGCTAAAGCTGTTGCAACAAAATGGATGGAAGATCAAAAGGATTCAAGGAAGTCATCATATTCTGGAAAAAGACGGCAAAATCGAAGTGGTCCCCATTCATGGCAGAGATGTTCCGAACGGCTTACTTACAAAAATCCTTAAACGGACGGGGCTGAAATAGCCCCGCCCTCCCAGAGAGAAAGGAGAACGCATATGTTATTTACGTATCCAGCAATCTATCATAATGAAGGTGGCGCTTATTGGGTGGAGTTTCCGGATCTGGAAGGATGCCAAACATTTGGCGATACACTAAATGAAACCGCAGAAAACGCATCCGAAGCCCTCTCCGGATATCTTTTAACCCTTCTGGAAGAGAACGCCCCTATTCCATCTCCGTCGGACATCCGTAGTCTTCAAATCCCCGAAGATGGTTTTACCTCTCTTGTGTCCTGCGACATTGACCAGTACAAAGACACGAAGGCTGTCAAAAAAACCCTGACAATTCCAGCATGGTTAAATGATCGGGCTAATGCTATGGGGATTAACTTTTCCAAAGTTCTTCAGGATGCGCTATTAAGTAAAGTACAGAGCCGATAACCATATCAATACCTTTAAACATTTTGCCAATGTCGGCAGATCATTTGCCCCTGCTCCCTGCAGGGGCACACCTTGAAAACATAATATCTTTACCAAGGCAGCCGAGAGAGACGGTTCTCTATCCGTTCCGAGTCTTGCGGAAAGGATGACTCTCATGAATACATATGAGGGATTTCAGATTATCTTAGGTATAGCTATGCTGATCATAGCAATTCTGAATATAAAAATAAGAGAAAGCCGTCCTGCTCCTGGAAAAAAGTAGATGGCTATCTCTTATAGCTGAATATTTTTGCCAGGTCGGGTGAAGTGCGCTCACCCTCTGGCTGTCCTGTTAAGTATATTATAACCAAACATACTTAATTAAAATGTCAAATAAGATAGGAACCGGCTCCTGCGCCAACAGGAACCGGTCCGGCATCATCCGAAGGATGTATGCATACTTACCAATTCATAGTATACATCCTTCGGTGACAGGTGGCAAGAGACCATCTGTTATTTTTGTACTCAAAAATCAATTTGCGCCGGCGCAAAATGCACAAAAGGAGGATGATACTATGAGAGGAAGTATCCAGTTCAAAGAATCTACCGGAAAATATTACCCGGTAATCTATGACAATGTAAGTAAAAAGCACAAGTGGGGAACCGGCCACAGAAGCCCCAGAGAAGCCGAGAGGGAGCTCCGGAGCCTTCTGCACAAATATGATAGCCAGGCAATCTCTTTCGGCCGGAAGGACACGTTCTCGGCGGTATATGAAGAGTTTGACCAGCTGGTGATTCCAGAGCGTTACCGGTCTGAAGGGCAGCGCCGAACGATCCGAGGGAACTTCCAGAAGCACATCCTTCCAGTGTTTGGTTCTGTCCGGGTAGACCGGATCCAGCAGCGGGATGTGCAGCGTCTTCTGCATGAAATACGGGTGGACAAAAGTGTTCAGGAAGACGGAGAAACCAAACGGATAAAGGTTCCGGCATCCCCTGCCACCAAGCATAAGATCCTGCAGGGCTTGAATGCATTCTTTGAAACCTGTATCAGTTGGGGCATGATCGGGCGCGGGGAGAATCCCTGTAAAGGCATAGAACTGCAGTCAGCTCCTATAACTGTCCCTGAAGTATGGAGCGAAGAAGAACTGGCTTTCTTCCTTCAGGCGTCGGCCGTTCGGGATAGTATGTATTACCTGGCGCTCCTGATCATGGCCACCACCGGATTATCCCGATCGGAGGCCTGCGGCTTAAAATGGTCCCTCTGGCACGATACATATTTTGTTCTGGATCAAGGTGTGGATGCATATGGGAATGTTACAGACATGAAGACTATTTTCAGGAAGCGTCGTGCGGAGCTGATGCCATATGTTGCAGAGCAGGTTCAACTCCAGCGGAACCGCCAGCAGATGATTGCTCGGGCGATCCTGGAAGCGGATCAGAATCCGCAATATGTTTTGACCGATGATATGAACCGGCCCCTGAAGGCAGACGCCATATCAAAAAATTTTAAAAAGCTCTGCCGGCATCTGAATAAAGAAGGAGCGGATCTTCCAGACATACCGCTGAAGAACCTGCGGCACACTTTTGCATCCTTTATGATCTATGATGATGTGAACATCCGGATCGTAGCGGATGCCCTTGGACACTCTCGGACAAGTACCACGCAAAATTATTATCAGGGAATGGCAAAGAAATCTATGCATCGAAGCGAAGTTTTAAACATCGGAAACCGACTGTTTCGCGATCCGTTAGAAAAGCCGTTAGAAAGGGTACAATAGTGGGTACAGAAAAGGGTTCCCGGAATACCGGAAACCCTTTATTTTACGCCACTTCTGGCTTAAGCACGAGACGGGATTCGAACCCGCGACCCTCGCCTTGGCAAGGCGATACTCCACCACTGAGCCACTCGTGCATATA
>CALWDO010000028.1 GCA_944376715.1 uncultured Lachnoclostridium sp.
TGATATATTTTTGAAAAATGATGCTGTTTTCCGGTGCGATTGCGCTGCCAGAAAAGACGATATTAGGCATTGGTTCCATTTGACTTCCATCCAACTGCTTAACGCTATGCAACACATTTCCATTGATAAATATACTGTCTCCTGGTTCCAATAGAATGCGCTGCTGTCCAACCTGATATTCTAAAATAGAAAATTCCGCTGAAGCCAATTCGAAGTCTGGGTGCCAATGTAAAGGGCCAGTTAACTGTGGCAGCTCAGCCAGTTCATCTTGAAAATATGTGATTGGAAATGTTGTGGGTTGACGGAATATTTGCTCTCGCAATTGGTGATTAAGCCGCATGGCCATTGCTTTTTCCCTCCCTGCAAATTCGCTTAGCCGCTGTAAGACCAAAGTATCCGGTAAAGAATACTTCTGCATCAGATCTCCTGTGACGATCGTTTCGTAAACTTCCTTATTTTTCCCATTCCAGTACCATAAGCCTCAATTAAATGCAATCGGTAGAATACATTCGCAAGATCCTGATTTTATTATAGCAAATCGTGTCAATTTTCCTGAGTCAATTATGATACGATAAATGGCAGTATAAGTATCGCATCTGGTTCAAAATATACCTCGGTAACAAATTGCCGATGAATCTGCTGCTTTTCACTTTAATTTTTCCAATACCGCCCCGATATCCCCGTCAATGCAGATTGACCGCTCCGCTATCTCCTTCGGCGCCGCCGCGTCTCCATAATTGATACACACATACGTTGCCTTCGGATTCTGATATGTCATTCTCCAGAAACTGTACTTGACTATCGTTGGCGTATTATATCCTACTCCTGCCTCCAGAAAGAGGATTTTCAGATCCTGATGTCTTCGCAAAAACTCTGTATACCGTTCTGACGCTCTATGCCATCCTTCATCTTCCACGAACGTGCCGTCCGCGCGAAGATTCATGCTCATGGGCGCGCCGCATTTTGGACAATGAGGAACAAGTTCCGCGGGAACTGACATTTTCGGGACGACGCCCTCCGGCAGGGTCAGGACCCCATCCCCGTCGATCACATATCCCTGCGACTCTGCCATCTTTCTTACCATATCCTCATTGTCGTAGGTGTCCTGATGGCACGGCCTGCTGCATTGAATGAGTCCGTAATCTCCCTGGGTGTAAAACAGGCGGCGCCTGTCAAATCCTGCCTTCTGAAAACAGTGATCCACATTGGTGGTCAATACAAAATAATCTTTGTCCTTTACCAGTTCATAAAGGTCTTGGTAAACAGGCTTCGGCGCGTCCATATACCGGTTGATATAGATGTACCGGCTCCAGAAAGCCCAGTATTCTTCCAGGGTGTCATACGGATAAAACCCGCCGGAATACATATCCTTAAAACCGTATTTTTTTGCAAAATCACCGAAGTATTTTTCAAACCGTCCGCCGGTATAAGCGAATCCGGCAGAAGCCGACAATCCGGCGCCGGCGCCGATGACCACCGCGTCCGCCGCGTCCAGTTCCGACCGCAGACGCGAAACGCTGTCTATAACCCCCTTTTCCTGAAAAGCTCTCAGCATGTTCTCACCCCGCTGTATTCGCATTCTTCCAGACGGTCATCCGGCAGGTGGCAGGCATGGCGCTGCTGGGCCACCAGTTTTTTTACAAAATCCGTAGCCGGATGGCGCAGCAATTCTTCAGGCCTGTCATACTGCTGTATATCGCCTTTGTCCATCACCAGCACCTTGGTCCCCAGCTTCAGGGCCTCAGAGATATCGTGGGTGACGAACATCACCGTGATGCCGGTCTGGGCATGGATTCTCCCGATCTCTGTCTGCAGCTGCCCTCTGGTGATCTCATCCACCGCCCCGAAAGGTTCATCCATCAGCAATATCTCCGGAGACGCCGCCAGCGCGCGCGCTATGCCCACCCTCTGCTGCTGTCCGCCGGATAATTCCGACGGGAAGCGGCTCCTCAGTTCATCATCCAGTCCGACGATCTTCATCCATTTGGACACGGCGTCCCTGGTCTTTTTCCGGTCTTTTTTATTTAACAGATTCGGGACATAGGAAATGTTCTGTTCCACGGTCATATGAGGGAAGAGCACGCTGCCCTGGATCGCGTAGCCGATATTTCTCCGAAGCTGTGTCTGATCCTTTCCCCGGATGTTTTCACCGTATACGAAGATATCTCCTCCATCCGGCTCCAGCAGTCCGTTGACCATCTTAAGCGCCGTGGTCTTCCCGCATCCGGAGGATCCGATGATCGTGACAAACTCTCCTTTTTCCACCGTCAGATTAAAATCTTTCAATACCGGTTTATCCCCGTACGATTTTTTCACATGCCGAAATTCAATCATTGTCTCCATAATTCATGCCTCCTCACTCCAAAAGGCCGCGGTCTCTTAGGAATTCCTCCGCCACATCTTCCGGCTCCCGGCCTTCTGTCTCCACTTGATAATTCATCTTTGCCATATCGCTGTCAGATATCGTACCCGTCAGCTTTTCAAATACCCCGTTCAATTCCGGATGCGCTTCCAGGACTTCGCTCCGGATCACATTCCCGCAGAGATAAGACGGGAAAAACTGAAGATTATCTTCCAGTACCACCACATCCGAGGAAGACAGCTGCCCGTCTGTAGTGAACACCACCATCACATCAATCTGCCCTTCATCCAACGCCTGATACTTCAATCCGATATCCAGATCCATCGTGTCCTTGAATTTCAGTCCGTAAGTCCCGCAGAGACTGTCATATCCGTCTTCTCTCTCAAAGAAATCATATTCGGCGCCGAATGTCAGTTCCCCGGTAGCGGCTGCCAGATCCGAGTAAGTCTTAAGCCCGTACTGCTCGGCAATCTCTCTGCGGGCCACCAGCCCGTAGGTATTGTTAAAACCGTACATTCCCACCCATTCCATGGAGTAGTCATCCTCGTAGGCCTGTTCCAGTTCTCCGAACAGGTCTTCCGTGTACAGACTGTCTTCTTTCAGCACCATGTTCCAGGCGGTGCCGGTGTATTCCGGATACGTGTCAAACTCGCCGCTCTCCATGGCCGGCTGGATATTGGAGGTTCCTCCTCCCACGCCCTGGGTCAGTTCCACATTCAGATCCGTGTCCTGTTCGATCAGAAGCTCCAGCATCTCCCCCAGCACATACTGTTCTGTCATAGGCTTCGTGGCGATATGGACCGTGTCTCCGGTGCGTGTCCGGAACATGCCCACGCCTGCTCCCGCCAGGCAGAGGACCAGCACCGCGGCCGCTATCCGGTGATTTACTTTTTTGGCTTCCGCGCTGCGTTTCGTCATGCGCCGTTCCACGATTCCCAGAAGGAAGTCCATGAGCAAAGCCAGAAGAGCGATCAGAAGGCTCCCGTCCATGGTCATGGCAGTATTATTCGTGGTGATTCCTCTGTAAATCGCCACGCCAAGTCCGCCTGCCCCGATAAAGGAAGCGATACCTGCCAGGGCGATGGTCATGGTTACCATGCTGCGGATGCCCGACATGATCACCGGCATGGCAAGCGGAAGACGGATCTTGAAAAGCACCTGCATCCGGGTGCTTCCCATCCCCTTCGCCGCCTCCAGGATGGCCGGATCCACGTTGGTCATGCCGGCGTACGTGTTTCTCACCATGGGAAGCAGCGCGTAGACCGTCAAAGCGATCACCGCTGTCGCGTTTCCCACGCCGGAAAACGGGATTAAAAAGCCCAGCATGGAGATCGACGGAATCGTATAGAGAAAGCTGACCACGCCCAGAGTCGGTTTCGCGGCCCCTCTCACTTCACTGATCAGGATGCCCGCCGCGCCGCCGATCAGGACGGCGATCACGATCGCCAGCAGGGAGATCCCCAGATGCTCCCATAAAAGATCCGCGAAGAAATCACTTCGTTCCAAAAACAGGTTCCACATTTCCCAAATCATCTTTATCTACCTCTCTTCCGTATGGCCTGTACCGGGCAGTTCTCGGCGCAAAGACCGCAATGAAGGCAGTTTTCCTGCCGGATTGAAAACGGCGTACCTTCTTCGATGCAGCGCTGCGGACATCCTTCCATACAAGTTCCGCAACCGATGCACCCATCCGTGATCTCATATCCTTTTTGTTCCTTTTTCACATCGCCCAGCGTGAAATTCTCCCGGTAAATCGGACTTTTCCCGAGATCAAAAAATTCAACCTGTCCTTCTTCAAAACAGAACGGCTCCAGAATATAGCGGCTGTCCTGCGGATAGACCTCTTTCATGGAAGGATTTTCCTCGAAGATCCTGTCGATCCACTTCTTCTGGTCTGTGAGTCTTTTTACCTTTCCGGAAAGCCGCACCATCTGATAGTCTTTATTCAGCGCCGTTACCGCCGCCCGTCCTGTCCTGGCCAGCTGCTGATAAAAATCTTTTCCTCTGGCCGTGCAAAAATAAATCGTGCCGTCTTCCACCAGCATTACATCTATGATGCGCACCTGGGGATAACCGTTCTCATCCATGGTGGCGAAAGCCGCGTCCTTCACTTCTCTCAATATCTGCAGACAATCCTGTGCCGTCATATCTCTGCTCCTCCTTGTATACTTTCTTTTCTGTCAGGTCTTATCTTTAATCGTATTGTAAATAAAGGAAAAAAATACGTGAAGTACGCACTTTTTGGTAACTAAGCCCCTTATGAAGTAACCTTTGCCGATTTTACGGGCTTTTTCCCGCATAAATTTTTTCACGGTTCGGAACGGAAACAGCAAAACGGCGAAGGCCCGAAGCCTTCGCCGTCAATGACACATGATTATTTTATTTCTCTGTTTCTTTGGAAAGCAATACTCTGTCCAGCACTTCCGTGACGGTTTTCACCGGGATAATCTCCAGCTTCTCTTTCACTTCTTCCGCCACTTCGTCCAGATCATCCACATTCTCTGCCGGAATATAAACTCTGGATATACCGGCTCTCTGTGCCGCCATCAGTTTCTCCGGCAGGCCGCCGATGGGCATGACGCCGCCCCGCAGCGATACCTCCCCGGTCATGGCGCAGTCCGGATCCGCAGGACGTCCGGTCACCAGCGAAGCCAGCGCCGTCACCAGCGTAATACCTGCGGACGGTCCGTCCTTGGGCACTGCCCCCGCCGGGACATGAATATGGAGATCGTTTTTCTCCAGTACTGCCGTCTCCTTCGGATACAATCCCTTCACCAGACTCAGCGCGATCTGCACGGACTCCTTCATCACGTCTCCCAACTGGCCGGTGATCAGAAGATTTCCTTTTCCTTTGGTCAGCTTGCTCTCTATAAAGAGAATCTCGCCGCCCGCCCGGGTCCATGCCAGTCCTGTCACTACTCCGGGGATCCCTTTCTCCAGCTTTTTCTCATGCTGCAGCTGTTTCTTTCCAAGATAGTCTGCCAGATTCGCCGTGGTCACGACCAGTTTTTCGTTTTCTTTTTTCACCAGTTTCACCGCCGCGGTACGGCAAAGCGTATCCAGATGCTTCTTCAGGCTCCGGACTCCGGATTCCATCGTGTATTCATCGATGATCTTCTGTAACGCCGCATCCTCGATCTCCAGCATATCGCTCTTGATTCCCATGGCTTCCATAGCCTTCGGAAGAAGATGTCTTCTGGCGATCTGGAACTTCTCCACCGCTGTATACCCCGGGAAATTGATCACTTCCATACGGTTCAGAAGCGGTTCCGGGATCGTGTCGGTGGTATTGGCGGTGCAGACAAACAGAACATTGGATAGGTCGTAAGGCACGTTCATATAGTGATCCGTAAATGTGCTGTTCTGTTCCGGATCCAGCACCTCCAGAAGCGCGCTGGCCGGATCTCCGCCGTAGTCTTTCGCCAGCTTATCCACTTCGTCCAGCACCATGACCGGGTTGGAAGCGCCGCTGCGCTTCATGCCTTCCATAATCCGTCCCGGCATGGCGCCTATGTACGTCCTGCGGTGGCCGCGGATCTCAGCCTCGTCGCGGATACCGCCCAGGCTGATCCGTACATACGCTCTGCCCAACGCTTTCGCGATACTCTGTCCGATACTGGTCTTGCCGGTTCCGGGCGGTCCTACGAAAAGCAGAATCGAACCGTGCTGTTTCCGGTTCAACGCCATGACCGCAAGCTGCTGGATGATCCTCTCCTTCACTTTTTTCAATCCATAATGATCCTCGTCCAGGATCTCCTCCGCTTTCTCCAGATCGATGGAAGGCATTTTCGGCGTCTTCCAGGAAAGACTGGTCACAAAATCCAGATAGTCGTAGAGAAGCCCGTATTCGTGGCTCTCTTTTCCTTCCTGGCGCATCCGGTTCAGCACCTTTTCCGCCTCGTTCTTTGCCTCTTTATTCATGCCGGAGCGGGCGATCTTTTTCTCGAACTTGCGCACATCCGACATATTCTCCGGATGCATGTCGTCCAGTTCCTTCTGCAGATAATCGATCTGCTTCTTGATGGCGGCCTCCCGATACAGCTGTTCCTGATTGTCCTTATGGGCATTCTGCGCTTCTTCCGACACTTTCGCGATCTCGATAAACTCATGAATCGCCTTCTTGATCAATTCATACCGTTCTCTGACCGAATCAGCCGCAAGAATCGCATATTTTGCATCTGTATCCAGATTCAGATAATCGGCCAGGGCACATGCAAGATCATTGATATTCTTCCGCTGAAGGATAAAACTCCTCGCCCAAAGTCCCCACTGATAACCCTGCACAAACTTGAGCAGCGACGCCTTTAACTGGCCAAACTGCTCTTTCTCTTCTCCTTCTGTCATATCCACGGTCTCCGGGCGGCTTGCCGCAGATGCCGTAATATATCCATCCTGTATCTCCAGGTCCTCAATATCCACTCTCTCCAGCGTACGGACCTGCACATTATCGTCTTCATTAAATCCTTCTATTCTTGCCAGCAATCCAATCGGATAAAAATCTTCCTCCGTCATCTCCGAAACTTCTTTGCCTTCTTTCATCAGGGCAAACAGAATTTCGGTTCCGGTATCCAGGTCTTCCCCTGTCCAGTCTTTAAAAAATTCCTTCCGGAAATAATATGATACGTCCGGCAGGAGCAATATATCATGAATCGGTCTGATAATCATAAAATTTCCTCCTCTTCTTGTTAGCAGTCTCCTTTATCGAGTGCTAACAAGAAGTTACCATAAATATGACTCGGTGTCAAGAGAAAATTATCTGAAAATATTTGTCTATATGATATTATGATCTTTCAACAGCTTTTCCGCCACTGTTCCCCTGATCAATCCAACCAACGGTTTTTTCAACGCGTTAAGCGGACCTGGAAGCTCCATATCCAGAGGAGATTTACCATCCATCAGTTTTACGGCGCTGTCCAGAAGACAGCGTATGTCATAAACGCTTCCCCATACTTCCGGTACTCCCCGGTCTATGCCCAGCAGTCCATACACAGCTTCCATCGCTGTTCTCACAGAATATTCAGTTGTGAATACAGTGTCTCTTGGAGTCTCGGCAAATTGTCCGAGGAAAGCAAAATTCACACACCCGTCCGGAATCACATCCGGCCTGTCCCCTCTGCTTCTTGGCATAAAGAAAGCGGTAATATACGGCATCAAAGTCGGTACGCAAACAGCGCCGCGTTCAGCCAGCTCCGGAATCTGTTCTTCCGGTACTCCCAGATGATAAAGCCACTCTTCCGTGATCTCTTTGCCGGTGCACTCTTTCATGGGTTTCTTCACATAATCTCCCGGTACATCAGTAAACAAGCCGTAAACCCAGACACAGACCTTTTCAGGATCCTGTTTCTGGAACTGCCCCTGACGGTTGATCGTCCAGCTCAAAAGCCATGCCGAATCTCTACAGCTTACAATACCTCCTGTCACCACTTTCCCGCTTCTGGGATCTCTTTTGCAGATATTTGTGATATAAGGAAGAATCCGGTCATCCAATGTAGTAACCGTCGCGGACTCCCAACTGGTCTTTCCGATATCAGAACAAAACTTCTCCGGCCGCCCAAAGGAAGAATCCTGTCTGGCTATATTTTTCCAAAGGTTCCAGCAGCCGCTTGTACGAACCTCCGCGTCTCCATTGGGCGCATGATCCTGATCTCCATAGACAGTTCCCTCGGTACAGCTTCCGTTGGTCACAAAGACCAGGTCGTTTTCTGTCAAAGGAATACCTGTCTCCACGCCTTTGACCTTGCATTCAATAGCTGTCGCTGTCTTCTTTCCATTCCGGATTTCAAAATGCACATTGGTCACTTCCGTCCTGAATCGGAAATCCACGCCCGCGTCCTCCAGGTATTTCTGCATGGGAAGGATCAGGGATTCATACTGATTATAGCGGGTAAATTTTAAAGCGCTGAAATCCGGAAGGCCTGCAATATGATGGATAAAACGCTGAAAATACAACTTCATCTCCAAAGCGCTGTGCCAGTTTTCAAACGCGAACATGGTTCGCCAGTACAGCCAGAATGTGGACCCGAACACTTCATCGTCAAACACATCCTCGATGGTCTTATCATACAGATCTTCGTCCCTGGTCATAAACAGCCTCACAATCTCCATGCAGCCTTTCCGGTTCAATCCGAACTTTCCGTCCGTATGCGCATCTTTTCCGCGTTTTTCTGTTGCCCTGCAAAGAGAGAAATTAGGATCATGCTTATTAAGCCAGTAAAATTCATCCAGTACGGAAACTCCCGGTATCTCCAGAGAAGGAATACTTCGAAACAGATCCCAGAGACATTCAAAATGATCCTCCATCTCCCGTCCGCCTCTCATGACATAACCTCTCGCCGGATCATAGATCCCATCGCATGCACCGCCCGCGATATCCTGCGCTTCTAAAATATGGATATGATCTCCCTGCATCTGGGCATCCCTCACCAGAAAACAAGCTGCCGCCAGGGACGCCAGACCGCTTCCTACTATATATGCATTCTTATCATCTACGCCTTCCGGCTTCTCCGGCCTGGCAAACGCCTCATAATTTCCGCTGCTGTAGTAAATGCCTTTCTTGTTTTTAGAATTTTTTCCCAGTTCTGTATTCCGGTATGAGGACGCTTCCGGCTCTTCCGTCTTTTTTTCTCTTATTTTTTTAGAAAGAAGTACAGCCGCTCCGGTTCCAGCAAGCACCGCTCCCGCCGCTTTTATCTTTGTTCCTTTTTTTGCCATATGGATAACCACCTTTCCGATCATTTTCTTATATGTTCATCCTACGTCTGCGGTTATCCATTTTCCATTTACAAAAAAGGAGGAATGTCAGAAAACTGATCATTCGTCTCTTTTTGTAATACTTCGCGGCCGTCTCCGCCCGGCAAAATTCCGGATAGAACCGGCGATATTGCCCTGCATGGCAATGCTGATCTTCTCCACAATCTGCACATAGTCCGCCTTCATACCACCCTGAATCCAGTCCAGCATCACACCCACGAAACCATATTTGTAAAATTCCGCGATAAATGTCTTTTCTTCTTCCGTTACAGCGATCCCTTCCGCCTTCTCATCCACAACGCTTCGAATCAGCCCGTATGTCAGTTTATACAGATAATTCTCTATCTTTTCCCGGCTGATACACCGATACGCATTCATCACGAAGGGTTTATTCTCCAGCACGGCCTCAAAAATCTGCAAGAGTCCTTCCTGCCAGGTATCATAGGTTTTCTTTCCCTGCAATGCCTTAACAGCATCCTCATAGCACACCCATTCCACCAGATCGTAAATATCCTGAAAGTGATAGTAAAAAGTCATCCGGCTGATCCCGCTGTCTGCAGCCAGATCCTGAATCGTGATCCGATCCAGAGGTTTTTCCAAAAGAAGTTTTTTCAGCGACGCTTCCAACGCCTGTTTGGTTCTATTAGGCATATACTATCCTCTCTTCACATATTATCGGCTGTTTTCCATTGATTTTAGCTTATCAGAAAATATGGGTCAAGAGGGCAGCAATAAACTGGTATGGTTAATTTTATTAAAACTGGATATTTTAAAGAATCCAGATATGTCTTATGATGGGAACCAACGTAACCAATACTGATTCAGAAAGGACGTAATACTATGTACTACATCATGACCCCCGGTCCTACCCAGGTCCGGGAAAACGTAAGACTTTCCAGAAGCCTCACCTGCACCAATCCGGATCTGGATCCGGACTTCTATACTTATTATAAAGAGACCTGCGAACTGATCAGTTCGCTCCTGCATACCCGGAACCGCAGCCTGATTCTGGGCGGAGAAGGCATCCTCGGGCTGGAGGCCGCCTGCGCCACTCTGACAGAGCCGGACGACCGGGTACTTGTCCTGGATAACGGAGTATTCGGCAAAGGATTCGCTGATTTTGTAAAAATCTATGGAGGAGACCCGGTACTCTATACCGCGGATTACCGTCATACCCTGGATGTGGACGCGCTGGAAATTTATCTGAAAAAAGATCACGATTTTAAATATGCCACCGTCGTCCACTGTGATACTCCCAGCGGCATGCTCAACGATATTTCACGTATTTGCCCTTTACTGAAGCAATACGGCATCCTGACTGTCGTCGACTCTGTCTCCGCCATGTTCGGGGAGGAAATACGGGTGGATGACTTTGACATAGACATTCTCTGCGGAGGATCACAGAAAGCGCTATCTGCGCCTCCCGGACTTGCTTTCGTCACCATAAGTCCCGACGCCGACGCCGCCATGCACAGCAGAAAAACACCGGTGTCTTCTTTCTATGCCAACCTCCTGACCTTTGACAACTGGTATGAAAATCAATGGTTTCCATATACCATGCCCGTAAGCGATATCCACGGACTCCGCGCAGCTCTGGAAAATGTAAAGAACGATCCGTATATTCTGAACCGCCATGCCAGAATCTCAGAAGCTTCCCGTGCCGCCGTCACCGCCGCCGGACTCCGGCTTCACCAGGAAACAGGCTTTTCCAATACCGTCACCGTTTTCGACGTGCCGGAAGGAGTCTCGGCAAAAGATATTCTGGATGCGGTCCTCCAAAAATATCATATCATGCTCGCCGGATCCTTCGATGTATTAGCCGGGCAAGTCATACGCCTGGGACACATGGGAGAAAATGCCCGCCCGGAAAAGATGGCGGCAGTTTTCCATGCTCTGGATCAGGTGCTGACTTCTCTGGGTGTGGCGCTGACTGCAGGAATGGAAGATGTATTCATGCAATATCTTTCACAGGGAGCTGCGAAAGATGCATGAAAACGGCCTGTTAAAAGCTCCTCTGCCGCGCTTGTTCTTTCGCTTTGTGGTTCCGGCTATGATCGCTATGGTACTGGACGGCATCCAGGGCATTGTGGACGGACTTTTTCTCGGTAATTATGCAGGCGCAGACGCTATGGCAAGCGTGAATATCGCCAATCCCTACTTTCAGATTATCATCGGAAGCAGCATGGTGATCTGTACCGGAACCATGAGCGCCGCCGGAAGAGCGCTGGGCGCCGGCGATCAAAAGCGCGCAAAAAATATCTATCACTCCGCGCTCCTGGTACTGGCCGCGCTTTCCATCCTGATCCTTCTGGGCGGACTATGTTTCCCCGTGCCCATCGCCCGGTTTCTGGGAGCAAACGAAGTCCTGCTTTCAGGTTCC
Organism: uncultured Lachnoclostridium sp.; assembly: GCA_944376715.1. GTDB lineage: Bacteria > Bacillota > Clostridia > Lachnospirales > Lachnospiraceae > Hominiventricola. The sequence goes on from CALWDO010000028.1 coordinate 11,493, forward strand.
AGCCAATATATCCGTGTCCTCGCCTGTTTCGCCCCGGTGATTGCCTTTAAGATCCTTTTTGGCTTCTCCGGACGCCTGGTGGAAAAACCTCAGCTCTATCTGGCCGGCACTGTCGCCACCATATCCTGCAACGTGATTCTGGATTATCTGGCTGTGGGCGTACTGGGTCTGGGCATATCCGGAGCCGCTGCAGCTACCGGACTGGCATATCTGGGAGGGCTTTCGGTAGTAGTCTCTCCTATGCTCCGCCGGGAAACTGTCCTGAATATTTTTGACGGCCATTTTTGTCCCCGGGAAATCCTCCATGCCGCTTTCAATGGTTCTTCCGAAGGCGTCACCTACGCGGCTGCGGCGTTGACCGTTTTCCTGATGAACCGATCTTTTATGACCTATGCAGGAGAAGACGGCGTAGCCGCATTTACTATCATTAATTATATAGGGAACTTCGTCACATTGCTCATGTTCGGCATGTCCGACGGGATCAGTCCCATCCTGAGCAGCAATTACGGGGCAGGAAATCTGGAACGGATCCGAAAGACGCGGACCGCCGCCCTCATCTCCAATTTTATCATGGGAGCCATACTTCTCGGCGTCTTCTGGATCTTTGGAAGGCAGCTGATCAGTCTGTTCCTGGATCAGGAACAGAGCGGTACCGTGATCGATATGGCCGTTCAGGGAGCCAGAATATACGGACTTTGCTTTCTCGCCAGCGGATTTAATATCGTACAGTCCGGTTATCACACCGCCCTGGGGGATGCCGTCAGTTCCATTCTCATCGCTGCAAGCCGTGGAATCATCTTTGTACCCATCGGCCTCCTCCTGTTCTCACGCCTGCTCGGCATGGACGGAGTATGGCTTTCCCTTCCTTTTGCGGAGATCGTTACCGTTGGTATCTGCCTGGCGATTCATTTCATAAAAAAGAAAAACTCTGTTACCTTTTCTCCTTCTGAATCGTGTTATAAGTGAAAGGGCCTTTTAAAGAAACAACGAAAACCGAGGAACCGACTTATGAGACAATCGCTGGAAGAACTGATTGAGCTTCACCAGAAAAGCCTGTACGCGGCGGCGTTCAGCGTCTGCCGGAACATAGACGACGCTAACGACGCCGTTCAGGATACGTTCATTCAGTACTATACTTCAAAAAAACAATTTCATGACGGGGAACACCTGAAGGCCTGGCTGCTGCGGGTGGCAATCAACCGGGCGAAAGACATCTCCGGATCTTTCTGGAAAAGAAACAGAATCTCCATAGAGGACTGTACGAACGAGCTTCCCTTTGAAAACCGGGAAGAGCATGCTCTTTTTGAAGAAGTCATGAAACTCCCGGAAAAATACCGGGAAGTAATCCATCTCTACTATTACGAAGACCTTTCCGCCAAAGAGATTGCACGAATCCTGCGGATCACGGAAGGCAGCGTGAAAATGCGTTTGTCCAGAGGACGAAGTTTCTTACGGGATGTATTAAAGGAGGAAGAATCATGACAGACAAAGAACGCTACCAAAAAGTATTTGACACAGTATCTTCCTTCGGAATGGAACATTTGGAGGCGGATAAATTTATGAAAAAGACAAAAAAACATGCTTATATGGGAACTGCTGCCGCTATCGCTGCTGCCCTTCTGATCGCAGGCAGCACCGGAGTCGCCTATGCGGCAAACGTGGGCGGTATACAGCGCACTATCCAGCTCTGGATTCATGGAGATCAAACTGACGCCGAGCTTGTCATCGGTGAAAACGGCGAATATAATGTCACCTGGCAAAAGGAAGACGGATCTGCACAAACCATAGGCGGCGGAGGTATCGCCATCGAAGCGGACGGTACAGAACGTCCTCTCACAGACGAAGAAATCATGGAAGAATTGTACATGCCGGAAGTCGAATACAAAGACGACGGAACCGTCTGGGTATACTATTATGATCAGGAGATCGAAATCACTGATATGTTTGAAGACGGCATCTGCCGGGTAAAACTGATAAACGGAAACGATACCCTTTATATGACGGTTAAATATGACAACGGATATTCCGTGAGCCGCGATAAATACCCGGATCCGGATTCCTTCAATTAGGTATGCCGTCCTAAACATTCACAACGTTCACAATTTTTTGCAAAAAAATATCAAAAAAATTAGCACTCACCTCTTGACAGTGCTAACAATAGGTGTTATAGTACATCTAGAACAAAGGAAAGGGGTACAAGAAAAAGACCTCTTCCACCTGGTTCTGACAAATTAAAATGATTATAAAAGATATAAAAGGAGCGATGATTTATGTTGATGCCTAGTATTTTTAATGATAACTTATTTGATGATTTCTTTGATTTTAACTATCCGACTTTCCGGTATGATACATCTGAACTGATGAAGACAGATATAAAAGAAACGGACAACGGTTATGAAGTAACGATGAACCTGCCGGGCGTAAAGAAAGAAGACGTAAAGGCAGAATTGAAAGACGGCTACCTGACCATTCAGGCTTCTTCCAACACCAACAAGGATGAGAAGGACAACGATGGTAAGTATATCCGCCGTGAACGTTACGCCGGGACCTGCAGCAGAAGCTTCTATGTAGGCGATGCAGTAACCCAGGAAGATATCAAGGCGAAATTTGAAAACGGAACCTTGACCCTGGATATTCCGAAAAAGGAAGCAAAACCTGCTGTAGAAGAAAAGAAGTATATTTCCATCGAATAATATGATTTTCCCTCCGGAAAATATCCGGAGGGACAGATAATATGACATGCACAATTTTTGATTGATTCGATAAATCAGCAAGGAGGAATGATTTATGTTAATGCCCAGCATTTTTGGAGAAAACTTATTTGATGATTTCTTTAATGATTTCCCGTTTTACAATGACAGGGATATGAAAAAAGCAGAAAGGAAACTGTATGGACACCGGGCTAAAAACCTGATGAAGACAGATATCAAGGAAAAAAATGACAGCTACGTTCTGGAGATGGATCTTCCGGGATTCAAGAAAGATGAGATTCAGGTATCTCTGGAGAACGGTTATCTGACCGTCCAGGCTGCAAGAGGTGTAGACAAGGATGAACAGGAGAAAAAGACCGGCAGATATATCCGTCAGGAACGGTATGCCGGAGCCTGTGAGAGATCCTTCTATGTGGGCGAAGACGTGACTCAGGACGACATCAAAGGAGAATTCCATCACGGTGTGCTGAAGCTGACGATTCCGAAAAAAGAGGCCAAACCGGCAGTGGAGCAGAATAAATACATCTCCATCGAAGGTTGACCTTTCCTATATATTATGTAACTCCTATATCTTCTGCCCCGCCTCCGGGAAACCGGAGGCGGATTTTTTACTGTCCGACAAACGGATGACCGGTCAATACTTCATAAAAATGGTCATTCTGCGGAGTTTCCAATCCATGTTTCCTGCCCAGGCTGCAGACCAGTCCGGCAAACAGATCCACTTCTGTTTTCCGTCCTTCTCTGGTATCCTGTCTCATGGACGGTTCTCCTTCCGGAGAAAGAGAATCGATCAGTTTCACCCACTCCCGGATCTCTGCCGTGGTCAGGTTAATGCCCTCCGCACATGCGACCTGCCTCGCTTCCTCCATGGCCGCCAGCATGGCATCCCGGTGCTCTCCTTCCTGCTGAACTCCGCCATAATTTATCCCGCATACAGCGCACACCTGATTGACGCCCACATTCAGCATCCATTTGCTCCACTGCTGGTGAATAATATCATCCGGAATCACATAAGGAATCCCTACTTGCAGAAACAATTCTTCCAGACGCGCGGTGGCCTCTGTCCGGCCATTTTCTTTTTCTCCAAAAGCAATAGACCCCGCCCGGGTATAAGTCAGGTGGTTTCCGATACGGGTGGCATCCATCCCCTGTACGGTACAGTACAACAAGTGCGTCGGATGCAAAATCTGCTCCAGCACTTCTTCCGAAGTAACTCCGTTGAGTACAGATAAGACAATCGTATCTTTCCCACACGCTTTTGCCGCGCTTCCTGCAGCATCCGCAAGTCCATGATATTTTGTGGCAAAAATCAGAAGATCCATCTCTTCCGCTTCTCCGGCATCCATGTAGAGAAAGTCGCAGCGTTCCCCGTTGGCATATACACCGTCTTTCTGGTAACGCTGTATCCGTTCCTTATCCGCGATCACATATACATGCCCTTTTCCCAGGGCATCCTGGAATAATTCCACATACATGATACCCAAGGCTCCCAGGCCGACGATTCCGATCTTTTGAATCATTTCACTTATTCCTCCTGTCCTATCCTATCCCAACGCCACGTCAAGCGCCATCATCACCGTAAATCCCAATGCGAAAAGCATCGGACCGATATTAGAATGTTCTCCCTCCGACATCTCCGGAATCAGTTCTTCCACTACTACATACATCATAGCTCCAGCCGCAAAGCTGAGCAGATACGGGAGTGCAGGAACCACCAGGCTTGCAGCCATGATAGTAAGAAACGCCCCAATCGGCTCCACGATCCCGGAAAGCGCGCCGTAAAGAAACGCTCTTCCTTTGCCGACGCCCTCCGAACGGAGCGGCATGGATATGATCGCCCCTTCCGGAAAATTCTGAATCGCGATACCCAAAGACAGTGCCAGCGCGCCCATAAGACTCAATTCTGCCTCACCTGCCATCCAGCCGGCATAGACCACGCCCACTGCCATTCCTTCCGGAATATTATGCAGAGTAACCGCCAATACCAGCATTGTAGTCTTTTTCAACTGTGTGCACGGCCCCTCTGCCTGGTCACAGTTCATATGCAGATGGGGTACAATATGATCCAGCAAAAGCAGAAAAAGGATCCCCATCCAGAATCCTGCCGCCGCCGGTATAAATGCCAGCCTGCCCATACTCTCCGCCTGATCCATAGCAGGGATCAGCAGGCTCCAGATCGAAGCCGCGACCATCACACCGGCCGCAAATCCGGTCAGGGCTTTCTGCACCAGCCGGTTCATATTTCCTTTCATGAAAAATACGCAGCCCGCGCCCAGTGCAGTTCCCAAAAAGGGAATCATCAATCCTCGAAAAACCTCTAAAGTCATACATTCCGTCCTTTCCCGTAACATTTGTTACTGCCCTTGCAATCTTTTAAAGATAGACTATAATAAAATATATTAATATCTATATCCAGAAAGGAGTCTTTAATTATGAATATAACGACAATAACCAAAGATAATTTCCAGCAGGAAGTACTGCAGTCTTCAAAACCTGTTCTGGTAGACTTCTGGGCATCCTGGTGTGTTCCCTGCAAGATGCTCGCGCCTACGATTCAGCAGATTGCAGACGAGATGCCGGAACTGAAAGTCTGCAAGATCAACATTGATGAGGAGATGTCCCTGGCTCAGGATTACCAGGTCATGAGCATCCCTACGTTGATTTTATTTAAAAATGGACAAGTTTCCGCACGAACCATGGGAAACATGCCAAAACAGATGATCAAGCAGGAGCTTGGACTTTAAGCTCCTGCCTGTTTTCTCGCCTGTTTCACAATGTCGGTTCCCGCGACGGCTCCCTCGTAGACCGCTTTCGCGATCTGGAGCATGCCTCCGTTGCAGTCTCCTGCGGCATAGAGGCCGGGGACCGTAGTTCTCATCTTCTCGTCTGTCACTACATGATTATCTTCTGTCTGCGCTCCGATTTTTTTCGCCAGGTCGCTTCCTCCGGCTGTCCCATACGCGACAAAAACGCCGGCTGTCGGGATCTGACTTCCATCCTCAAAGAGTACGGACTCTACGCAGTCTGTTCCTTCGATCTTCTGAATTTTCTTCTCAATCACTGTGATCTCTTCCGGAAAATCCGCAGTCAGCTCTGCGCCGTCGGTCAGAAGCGTCACGGAAGACGATGTAGGAAGCAATACTTCCGCTTCATGAAGAGCATATTCCCCGCTTCCCAGAACTGCAACCGGCTTCTGACGATAAAAGAACGCGTCGCAGATTGCGCAATAGCTGACGCCCTTTCCTTCCAGCTCCCGAAGTCCCGGAATCTTTGCCGTCTTTCTCTGTACTCCGGTGGCAAGTACTACATAATCTGCGGCAAAAGTTCCTTTCGTAGTCTCCACAGTCAGTTTTTCCTCATATCCAAGACTCAGAACTTCCGCATCCAGAAATTCTACGCCGACTTTTTTCGCACCCTCGATCCCGTTCCGTTCCAGTTCCTCTCCGGAGATCAGATCCGGGAAACCGTAATAATTCTGTATCTTATCCGTCTTGCCCAAGGCTCCGCTTCCTTTGGAAATCACTCTGGTCGCAAGGCCTCCCCGCGCCGTATACAGCGAGGCAGACACTCCGGCCGGTCCGGAGCCAATTACAATCACATCCGCCATCTTTCCTCCTCCCTGTTTCTATAGTATTTTCGCACTGGCAGGACTTCTCCCCGCAGTGCGCGCTCGATTCCGCTCCGCTTCATCTCGCTCACGGGCTTCGCCCTATGGAATCCAGGAAAAACGGACGCTTTCATGCGAGCATGAAGCGTCCGCTTTTCCGTCTTCCGCACTGCTCATTGACATATGAACATTATACCTTAAGTTTGGGGTTATGTACAGGGGGCATCTTTCGACCCCAAAAGCTCCGAAAGACGAAATGATATGGATTCGTTCACGCGTTTCATGCTATACTTTAAAGAAAAACGGGATATGTTTATTGGGAGATGAAGAAAAATGGATACCGATACTCTGATGTTTTTTGAACAGCAGCCGGATGCGCTGCCATTATATGAGGCTTTTTCGGAGGCAGTATTAAAACGATATCCAGATACGAAAATCAAAGTACAGAAATCACAAATATCATTTTCAAACAGGCATATATTTGCCTGTGTGTCTTTCCTCCGTGTAAAGAAAAAGAAAGAGCTGCCGCACCCATATCTGATTGTCACACTGGGGCTGTCCTACCCATTGGAATCGCCTCGTACAGCAGTCATAACGGAACCTTATCCCGGACGGTGGACAACCCACATAGTGATTGAAAAAACAGAAAATATCGATAAAGAACTGCTTGGATGGGTAGGCGACGCATACAAATTTGCAGAGAGCAAATAATTGTCAACTGATTATTGACATTGGTTAACATTTCAGCTATACTGTCCCCAAAACATACACCGGCAGTTCTTTCCCGGTGTAAAAGAAAGAAGGTATTTCTATGACGTCTACTTCATCTGCGGCAGGTTCCCATACATCGGTACAGGCGCTCGCCATAACCGGCATGTTTACTGCTGTCCTTGCCGTACTGTCCATCCTGCAGATCCCTATGCCCTCCGGCGTACCGGTCACATTACAGACTTTTGCGGTCTCCCTCTGCGGATATGTGCTCGGAGCCAAGAGAGGAACGCTCTGCGTAGCTCTCTATCTGCTGTTAGGCATCATCGGGCTGCCCGTATTCACAGGCATGACAGCCGGGATTGGCCGGATCTTTGGATTCACCGGAGGATTTCTCTATGGTTTTCTTCCTCTGGCTCTGACCTGCGGACTCGGCTCCCGCGCACATCATCATGCGGCAGCATTTCTTTCCGGTCTTTTGGGACTGGCAATATGCCATCTTCTGGGCGCCGTCCATTATTCCATAGCGGCAGAATGCGGCGTACGGCAGGCGTTTCTTCTGGTTTCCCTGCCTTATCTGATCAAAGACGCCCTGTCTGTGGCCGGTGCCCTGGCAGCCGCGCTGATCCTCAGAAAAACTATGAACCGCGCCGGAATCTCTTTTTGATTTCGGACGCGGTTCATTATTTAAAGAATTTTAGTTTTTGTCCAGATCCACCGTGATCTCATAATAATCGCAAGGATGCGCCGTCAGTCCGGTTACCCCTTCTCCCGAAACGATCGACATCTTCAGATGGGCCGCAAAGACAAACGCGTTGTCGTCCAGAATCGTCTGCGTCATCTCTGTGGCCAGCGCCGCGCGTTCATCAGGATCGAAGGTACCGCTCATCTGCGTCTCCAGTTCTTCCAGCCGGTCGCTGTGGTATCCGCCCCGGTTCTTGGTAGAATCATCCAGACAATGAGTGGTAAAGAAATATTCCGGGTCTCCGGTGGGAGCACAGACAAAAGCACTCGCATAAATATCCCATTCGCCGCTTTCGATAAAATCCAAATGATTGGCAGTACAGTTCACCTCCACCTGAATGCCGATCTCTTTCAGAGACGCCTGTACACTTTCCGCCAGAAGCGGCAGTTCCTGTCGGCTGGGATATGTCAGCCAGCGGATCGAGAGGGTCTCGCCGTCCCTGTCCACATAGCCGTCGCCGTCCGTATCCGTCCATCCGGAAGCGGCCAGGAGTCTTCTGGATTCCTCTGGATCATAAGACTGTGCGGTTACAGAGGCGTCACCGAACGCAAGGCTCTCCGGAAACGGTCCGTTGGCCGCGCTCCCATTGCCTTCCAGCAATACCTGCGTGAATCCCTCTTTGTCGACAGCCCCGGCGATGGCGGCCCGCACGTTAGGATCCTGAAGCGCTTCCGTCGCATAGTTCATCTGCGCGAAAAATGATCTGGACGTCTCCACAGAAGAGATGGTATAAGGATCATTCGCGAACAGGGACAGGCTGGAATAAGGAAGGCCGTACGCCGCATCCAGTTCTCCGGTCTGCATGGCCATGGTCATTGTATCGCCGTCTGTGATCGTCCGGACGTAAATCATATCCAGCTTCGGCGTCCCGTCCCAATAGTTCTCATTTTTCACCAGAGTCAGTCCCACGTCCGTCTGCACTTCTGTCGCGCGGTACGGACCTGTACCCGACACATTCCCGTCTTCTGTGATGCCCGCCTGCATATCGATGATACAGCCATACGGGTCGGCCAGATAGTTCATCAGCGCCGGGACCGGCTCCCGTGTGCGGATCGTCAGCGTCTGTCCCTCTGCCGTAATCTCCTGGATCTTCAGATCCCCTTTTGCTCGTTCATGCACCTCGATCAGATGATCCAGGCATTCCTTTACCGCTTCCGCGTCCATGGTCCTTCCGCTGGTAAATGTCACCCCGTCCCGCAGTGTGACAACCCAGGTGTTTTCATCCAACAATTCATACTCTGCAGCCAGCCACGGCTCCAGTTCCATAGAATCGGAATACTTAAATAAAGTTTCTCCGATTCCGTACCGGATGCACGCCCATCCGGAATAACCGTTATGCGGGTTGACATCTTTTTCATCATTTTCCGCATTGAACGTGGTGTCGCCGTAGTAAAACACCTTTTCTCCCGTAATCTCTGCGGTTCCCCGCTCCTGCGAGCCGCAGCCGGACAAAAGGCAGACGGTCAGAAGACAGGCGGTCAAAATACCGGATCTTTTTTTCATCAATACATTCCTCCACGCTTTTTCGTTGCAATGATGTTGGGATCAAAAGCCCCCAACCATGATGCCTACGGATTGTTCCGTGCTTCGCACTCCCACAATCCTCATTACAATACAGATTCTACCAGCAGTCTGGTATAAGGCTCCCTGGGATCCTGGATCACCTCATCCGGAGTCCCTTCCTCTATGATCCTCCCCTGATGCATGATCAAGACCCGGCTGCAAAGATACTGTACCAGCGCCAGATCATGGCTGATCAGCAGGAGCGACATGCCGCCCTCTTTTTGAAGACGTTTCAGAAGCGCCGCGATCTGCGCCTGTACGGTCACATCCAGCGCGCTGGTCGCCTCATCGCAGATCAGAAGCTGAGGTTCTACCGCCAACGCCCTGGCGATCGCCGCCCGCTGGCATTCTCCTCCGCTTGCTTCATGGGGATATCTGTAAAAAAATTTTCTGTCCAGTTCCACCAGATCCAGCATCTCACAGGCCCTTTCCTTTGCCTGCTTCTTTCCCATTCCCTGATTGCGCATGCCTTCCATGATTCCGTCTCCCAGCGTGCGCCTGGGGTCAAAGGAATCCTGCGGTGTCTGAAATACCATCTGTACTTTTCCGTCCAGACGGACGCTTCCCTCCTCAGGCATGATCAGACGGGTTATGATCTTTGCGATGGTGCTTTTTCCGCATCCGCTTTCTCCCGCCAGTCCCAGGCATTCGCCTTTTCCGATATGGAAGGATACTCCGTCCACCGCTTCAAAAGGCACTCTGTTTTTATAAAATACTTTTTTCAGATCTTTTGCTTCCAGAATATTCTGCATACTGCCTCCCGGCCTGCCTGTCAGGCCTGTCTTCTGCGCACGCGCAGTACGGCGTCCGTCAGTTTCCTGGTATACGGATCCTGAGGGCTGCGGATCACCGTCCCGGCATCTCCATATTCCACCAGCTTTCCCTGATACATTACCGCGATCTTATCTGCCATGTATTCCACCACGCCGATGTTGTGAGTGACGACCACGATGCCTGTCCCGTACAGATCTCTCATCCGCATCATTTCCCGCACGGCCTGTTTCTGTACCGTCACATCCAGCGCGCTGGTAGGTTCATCCGCCAGCAACAGATCCGGTTTCAGAATCATCGCCATCAGGATCCCTGCCCTCTGGCTCATTCCCCCGGACAGTTCAAAAGGATAACTGTCCAGGATCCTGTCTCCGTCGGAAAGGCCCAGTTTCCCCAGAAGCTCCTTTGCCTGTCCCCGAATCTCCTCCCGGCCCATATCTGTATGTTCCCGGACACACTCACATAGCTGGTCTCCTACCGTCCGCACCGGACAGAGCGCCGCTCCGGTATTCTGGAATATCATGCCCATACCGGGTCCTCTCAGCTTCCGGGCTTCCTCGCCCTTCCTATGAGTTATATTCTGCCCCTTATAGAAGATCTCTCCTCCTGTGACCGATCCCCCGCTTCCCAGAAGGCCCATCACCGACCGCAGCAGCGTGCTCTTCCCGCTGCCGGATTCTCCTACGATCCCCAGGATCTCTCCGGGATTCATCTGCAGGGACACATCCCGGACAACTGTTTCTCCGTCATAGGAGATACTGACATGCCTCATATCCAGCAGCGGCTGACTCATATCACTCTCTCCTCCTTTTTCCGCGGTATCTGGGATCCAGGAAATCCCGTACTGTATCTCCGGTCAGGTTAAAAACCATAACCGTCAGAAAGATCGCGCATCCCGGCGAAAGGATCACCCAGGGCGCGGTCTGGAGCATGCTTCTTCCGTTGCTCATCATGGATCCCCATTCTGCCGTGGGCGGAGCCGCTCCCAGCCCCAGGAAAGAAAGTCCTGATATCTCCATGATCATCGTCCCGATATCCAGAACCGCGGTCACAATGACCTGCCCGGCGATATTGGGAATGATATGCTTCCGGATGATTTTCCACGTACCGGAACCGGACAGTCTGGCCGCCATAATATACGGAGCGTCCTTCACAGCCAGCACCTGGCTCCTGGTGATACGGGCATATCTGGGCCAGGAAATACACGCCAGCGCGATCACCGCATTCAGCACGCCCCTGTTTAACACGCTCGCCGCCGCGATGGCAAATACCATCCCCGGAAAAGCCAGAAACACATCCGAGACTCTCATCAGGAAAGAATCCAGCTTCCCGCCGTAATATCCGCAGACGATTCCTACCGCACCGCCTGCCAGAGTAATGATTGCCACCAGAAGCAGCGCAGAAAAGATCGTGGTCCGGGACCCCATGATCACCCTGGACAGCATATCCCGCCCGTACCGGTCCGTGCCGAGCAGGTGATCCGGCCCCGGAGGCTGCAGCGCATTTGACAGATCCTGCGCGTAAGGATCATACGGCGTCAGATAAGGTGCAAAAACAGCAATCAAGATGACACAGAGGGTCAATATTCCAAAGATCAAAAGTTTATATCCTGCGGCTCTTCCCGCCTTTCTTTTTCGTCCTGCCATCACGCTTCCTCCTGCCCCAGGCGGATCCGCGGATCCAGATAATGATAGATCAGATCTGTGGCCAGGTTAATGACCACATAGATCACTGCCATCCAGATCACGTAGGCCTGAATCACCGGATAGTCCCGCATGGCAATGGCGTCCACTGCCATCTTGCCCACGCCGTCCCACATGAAGATGGATTCTACGATGGCAGTCCCTCCCAGAAGGGATCCGACAGAAAGCGCCAGCAGCGTGATAATCGTCAGCATGGATGTTTTCAAAACGCTTCCAAAAAGGATCTTTCTTTCCCTGACGCCTCTCGCTCTTGCCCCTGTCACGTAATCTTTCTTCAGTTCTTCCAGAACCGCCGCCCGGACTTGTCTCGTATACTTTGACGCCATGGCAATGGCCAGAGTCAAAGTGGGAAGGACAATGCTTTTCCATCCCCCGCTGCTGCCCATAACCGGAAAAAGCCCTAATTTCAGGGAAAAGAAATAGATCAGCAGAAGTGATACGAAAAAGTTCGGAAGAGAATTGCCGATAAAGCTCAGGAAACGGATCAGATAGTCTGTGAAATGATTCTGCCGCACTGCCGACAGTATCCCCAGCGGGACAGAAATCAGGATCGTAACCAGCACCGATGAAACAGTCAGACTGATCGTCGCCGGGAGTTTCGAGACAAATTCCGGAAACACCGGACGGCCGGATACGAAGGACTCTCCCATATCTCCCTGCAGCGCCCGCAGCAGCCATCTCCCATACTGCTCCGGAAGAGGACGGTCAAGCCCCAGTTCTTCTCTCATCTCCTGTTTTTCTTCCTCCGTCAGCGCGCTCCCTGTGGAAGATTCCATCACGTCGATGACATCTGCCGTTCCTACATTCATAAGAATAAAAGACAGCAGCGTGATTCCGAACAAAATCGGAACCAGCTGCAGTACTCTTTTCAATATATATCTTTTCATACCTGTGTCCTGCTCTTTTTCTCCGCGCAGATCTGGAACAGAGGCGTCGCCTCATAGTGTACCTTTTCCCACTCTTCCCACACACGTTCACCCGCATTGGAGATCAGGGCCACAAGCTCCAGGTCTGTCTCCCTCAGAGCCTCCGCGTCCCATTCCGGACGGTGTTTCCTGGAAAGAGGCAGTTCTCTTGCCAGATTCTCCAGATATTTTGCCCGTTTTCCTCCCAGCTGGTCATGGACAATCCCCGGATACAGTTCATGATATCTGGCATGCGCCGCGTCATGGCGTTTTTTCTGCTCTTTGTCGAAAAGATACAGATACCAGTTGGCGTCAAAATACACCATGCGTCCGCCCGGACGAAGCACCCTTTTCCACTCTTTCAGAGCGCCTTCGGGGTCCTCCATGTTCCAGAGCACATTCCTGGAAACCACCAGATCAAAACTCTCCGACTCCAGCGGAAGATGTTTCCCGTCGTAGGAAAGGAAACGGATCTGCGCGCCATATGCCTCCGCATTTTCTTCGGCGTGTCGGAGCATCTCCTCCGTCACATCCACGGCTGTCACATGATGTCCTGCCAGAGCCAGGTTCATGGCAAAAAAGCCGGGTCCCGTGCCCACATCCAGGATCTTCAAGCTCTCTCCTTCCGGCGCATATTCCAGGATCATATCTCTCCATACATCCCTGCGCCAGTCGTTCATCTCCGCCACATTCTGACGGGAATAGCTCTCAGAGCGCACGCCCCAGTATGATTTAAGTCCGTCCAGAACTTCTTTTTTGCCGTCACCGCACACAGTCACGGAAATTTCCTGACAGACGGCTGCTGTTCCCTGTTTACTCATACTTTATTCTACCTCACTTTACGCTACCTATTATACGAACCAGAAAATAATACCGCAACCCCGCCGGGGGGTTGCGTATCCATTCCATTTTTTTATCCATTTATTCCAATCAGATATGCTCCTGGATGAAACGCAAAAACTTGTCTGCCCATTTCCCGGGAATCTCCCCGTCTTTCCGGATATATCCAAAGCAGACCGGCCTGTCCTCTCCACTGAGAGAGATTCCCTGACGCCGCCCCGGCTCTTCTCCCGCGTCCAGATAATCGCCGCTGATATTTCCGAGGCCTGTACGGCAGAGAAGATCATTCATCACATAATCGCTGTTGGTTATCACAGCCACCTGGATGTTATTCCTGCCGTCTTTTCCTCCCGTCATACCCCAGGACCGGTCCAGAGAGAATTCATCTTCATAGCACTGCACCAGTCTGACAGGCCTGCGCAGGTCCTGTCCGGCCGAATCCGGTTCTTTCTCCCCGGAACCGTCCCCCGGATACAGCATCGCGCGCACTCTTTTTAACTCTGTAAACGCCAGATGGCCCCGTTCCAGCTGATATTCAAAAAAAGGCATCTGGTCTTCCATCACATAGACAAATCCCAGTTCGTCGATTCCTCTGGCGCACCTGCGGACCACTTCCTCCGTACTGGCTGTGGCCACATGAAAGCAGACGTTTTCCTGCTGGTTCGCATTGTAGAAATCCGCAAAACAGGCAGAGATCCAGGAACTGGGGTTAAAAGAGACATGCAGTTCTTCCGCGCTGTCGGTTCTGGACAAAGACATCATCTCTTCCATGTTGTCCATGACTCTGCATGCATATTCATAGACCTGCTCTCCCCTGGCCGTAAGGCGGATCCCTCTGGTCTCCCGCGCGAAGATCGGAAATCCCAGTTCTTCCTCCAGAGACCGGATCACTTTGCTTACATTGGGCTGCGTCGTATACAGCACCTCCGCCGCTCTGCTGAATGATTTCAGGTCGGCACAGACCACCAGGTACTGCAGCTGCTTTGTCTCTATCATAATATCCTCCAAAGATGACTCTATGTGAAAAAAGCCGGGGGACGATACCCTCAGCTTTTCACCGCGCTCACCAGAAACATGGGAGTCGATGCATAGTTTACTTTTTCTTCCTGATCCCAGACCCTTTTCCATACCTGTTCATCTGCCCAGACCTGCGCTCCGCTGCAGGCGCGCAGCGTCTTCAGATCCCATGCGGGACGCATGGTCCGGCTCATGGGTACTTGTCTGGCGATCTCTTCCATGGCGTCAATATCTGTGCAGGTATAATGATCGTCCAGATGAAGCGCTTCCACCGCCCGGCGGTCCTTCTCGTACTCCCGACGCTTTTCCTCGTCGAACAGATGATGGTACCAATTGGCGTCAAAATTCAGGAGACGGCCTCCTTCTTTCAGGACCCGCATCCATTCCGCATAGGCTCTCTCCGGCTCTTCCAGATTCCAGGTCAGATTCCGGGAGATAACCACG
Organism: uncultured Lachnoclostridium sp.; assembly: GCA_944376715.1. Taxonomy (GTDB): domain Bacteria; phylum Bacillota; class Clostridia; order Lachnospirales; family Lachnospiraceae; genus Hominiventricola. The sequence goes on from CALWDO010000028.1 coordinate 26,507, forward strand.
TCAAACGTGTGATCGGGAAATGTCAGATGCTGGGCGTCCATCCTGCAGAAATGTATCTTTTCTGCCAGAGCGCCCGCATTCTTTCTCGCCTCTTCCAGCATGGCTTCCGTATAATCCACCGCCGTCACATCATATCCCTGCCGGGCAAGCAGAATGGCAAAAAATCCGGGGCCCGTACCCACATCCAGGATTTTCAGCGCCTTCCCTTCCGGCAGATACCGGGAAATTTCCTGGAACCACACCTGATCCTGCCCTGTGGACAGTTCATGCTGATTGACCTGGGAATAGCCCTCGGCCCTTCCTGTCCAGTAGTGTTCTATCTGTGATAAAATCATATGATCTTCCTCCGATTTTCAACATCAGAAAAAGTTTATCATACGCCGGAAACACACACAAGCCGGGTGGGGGGATACTTTTCCCTGCGTCGGCCTCCGATTCTTACTGTACTTCTACCAGCTGCACCTGATCAGAGTTTGTCTGTTCCGGAGCTTCCTGTTCTGCCGTCTTATCTCCGACCGTATCCTGAGTTTCCTCCTGAACAGCATCTGCGGATGCAGAAGGCACAGCGCCTGTTCCGCATCCGCAGATTGTCAATCCCAGAACTCCTGCCAGTCCTGCCGCCAGGACGCGGGCTCTGATTTTTGTGTTCCATGTTTTGTTTTTCATGCCAGATCTCCTCTTTTCTTTGATTTTTTCATATCATAACAGAGGAGTCTCTAAATAATCTCTAAGCAGTCTGTTATTTCAGGAAACCGCTTACAATCTGTTCTTCCGCTTCCTTCTCCGTCAGCCCCAGCGTCATCAGCTTGATGATCTGGTCTCCGGCGATCTTGCCGATGGCTGCCTCGTGGATCAGGCTGGCATCCAGATGGTTGGCGTCCAGAGAGGGCACTGCGTTCACATGTCCCTGATCCATCAGGATCGCGTCGCATTCTGTATGTCCGTAGCACTCATTATTTCCGCAGATCTTGGAATTGAAAACCTGGGTCGATTCGCCCTTCGCCACAGAACGGGACACTACATTGGCCGTGGATCCCTTACCGTTCAGATCCACCTGGAAATTCGTCTCCGCGTACTGCTTTCCGTGAGTCATGATTTTTTCTTTAATGATCAGTGTGGCTCCGTCATCCAGGTCGGCTTCCGTCTCACGGATCGTGGAATCCACACCCTTGATCTGGGTCGTCTCCATCTCCATGTAGCTGTCCGCGTCCATATGGATGACCGTGGTAGGATTCAGAATCCTCTCTCCGGTTCCTTCTCCTTCTCCATAATGCTTCTCTACATATCTTACTTTGGCGTTTTTGCCAATATGAAACGTATGGATACCGTCATGCTCCGTCGTATCGTCTCCGCCGCAGTGGATACCGCATCCGGCCACGATCGTCACATCCGCGTCTTCTCCGATGTAGAAATCATTATATACAAGATCTTTCAGTCCGTTCTGGCTGACAATCACGGGAATATGCACACTCTCGTTTTTAGTGCCGGGCTTGATGATAATGTCAATGCCAGGTTTATCCTCTTTGGTCACAATATCGATATTGGCAGTCGTACTGCGCCCTGCAAGGGATCCGTTGGAACGGATATTGTATGCGCCTTCCGGCACGCCGTGGAGATCCGCGATCTTCTCCAGCATGTGCATCTGCAGCTGATCTATTTTCTGCTCCATCTTCTGTCCCTCCTTCTATACAATCTTGTCCATCAATGTGCTGCACGCCTCTGAGGAAGTCAGAAGCTTCGGCAGGATCTCTTCCCGGCTCCCCTGCATGGTCACTTCCCCGTCCGCAATCACGACGATGCTGTCCGCAATGTTCAGGATCCGTTCCTGATGAGAGATGATAAGGATCGATCCGTTAATGGATTCTCTCATCCCTTCAAATACACGGATCAGATTGTTGAAGCTCCAGAGGTCGATCCCTGCCTCCGGCTCGTCAAAGATGGAGAGCTTTGTGCCTCTCGCGATCACCATGGCGATCTCTATCCGCTTCAGTTCTCCGCCTGACAGGGACGCGTTGACCTCCCTGTTAATGTAATCTTTCGCGCAGAGTCCCACTTCCGACAGGTATTTGCACGCTCTGTTCAGCGATAACGGCTCCCCGTGCGCCAGATTGATCAGATCCAGTACCGTCAGTCCTTTAAAACGCACCGGCTGCTGGAATGCGAAACTGATTCCTTTCTTCGCACGGTCTGTGATAGACAACTCTGTAATGTCCTCTCCGTTGAACAAAATACGTCCCGACGTTGGCTTCACGATACCGGCGATGATCTTTGCCATCGTGGATTTTCCGCCGCCGTTCGGTCCCGTGACCGCTACAAAACTGTCTTCTATCTTCAAATTTACATGTTTCAGAATTCCTTTTTCTTTGGAATCTTCTGTAACCTGATAACAGATATCCTGTAACTCGAGCATATATCCGCCTCCTGTGTATCATTTTCCATGGAGCGCCGGCGGCACTCCATTAAATTATGATAACAGTGTAGAAATTCTTTGGCAAGACCTATTTCGGGAAATCTCAGGAAGTTTTTTTCTCAGTTTTTTTCCGGTTTTTTCTCACGTACCGGAACAGTCCCGCCGCGGCAGCGCACAAAACTGCTGCGGCAGCGGCGCCCTCCCATGCCGGAACTTTTTCCAGTTCTAAAATGTACCCGCTTTTTTCCATGTGCAGATCAGCGGCCAGAAAACTGCCTGTCTTTTCAGTCTCCGGCATACCGTCCGCCAACGCAGTTTCTCCGGAAATCACAGCCAGACAGTTCCCCCTACGGGAGCTTTTCACTCTCAGGGAAACCTCTGATCTCAGGTTCTCCTCCTGATCAATCTGATAAACGTAAACGCCTTTTAACCGATAAGCGCCGGACAGCCCCTGTTCTTCCAGCATCTGCTCGAAACTCGCTGATTTTTCCTCGGACACTTCTCTGACTTCCAGCGAGCTGTCCGGATAAAATTCTCCTCCCAGCAGGATCTGTACATTCCCATCTTCCGTACCTGCCGACAGAGAAGGAATATACGCACGGTATATGGAATGCACCGACAGATTCCTCCTGACAGAGCTCAGATCCTTGCTCTCCCAGAAAACATATTCCCCTTCAGGAGCGTCAAGCTGCGGATAGTCTTCCTCCGGCAGACTGTCCCCATAAGAAAAACTGCCCTGCCATACGACATCGTCTCCATCCACAAAGCGCACGGTAAATTCCCGGAAATTCCCGGGCATGTCATTTATCGACAGCATTTCCTCATAGCTTACCGACGCGGCTTCGCTCTGCCTGGTCACTCCGTCCACGGCCCCGCTGCCGTTATCTACAAAATAGTTGTCATTCACAGTTCCTTTTGCATCTCCCGCGACGGCTCCTCTGTACGCGCCTTCTTCATCGGGTTCCAGATAGGCACAGATATAGCATCCGCTGATATCTTCTCCCTTTCCTGCCGCGCCTCCCAGATAGGATTTGCCGCCAACGCCTCCCAGGAAATAACAGTCCCGGATCAAAAGTTCCGACCGTCCGGCAATTCCGCCCACATAGCTTCCGTCCTCTGCCTGTACATCCTCATAACTCTCGCAGGAAGCAATCACGCCATAATCTGCCTTTCCCGCAATGCCTCCGGCATAGTCTTTCTCCACCAGCACCGCCGCCGTATTGACACAGTCCATGACAAGCGCCTGGACATGTCTGGTGATCGTCTCTTCTTCATCATTTTCATCCTCGTCTTTTTCGCCCAGAAGATCCGACATCCATCCGGAGATGTCCCCGGCCCCGTCTTTTGAAATACTTCCGACGATTCCGCCGCCCTGGCTGTCCGCCCGGATCTCTCCGGAATTATCACAGGATACGATCTTCCCGTTTTCTTCCGTCCCGTCCATCAGTTCCGACATATCCACGTAAACGGACCGGTCTTCGATCCTGCGCGACAGATCGTCCAGACCGTCGGATAAAATTCCCCGGATATTTTTAAAACACTGTTTCATATCATCCATGCGGTCCAAGAGCGTATCCAGATCGCTCTCCAGAGTCTCTCCTGTCAGATCCGCCCGGTCGGAAACGCCGTCACCCCGGCTCTGCAGATCTTCTCTCATCCCATCCAGTTCGTCCCCGAAATCATCCAGCGTGTCCTGGACAGATGAAATCAGCGCCTGAATCTGATCGTCCATTGTGATAAAATCCTGACGCAGGCTCTCCGCTCTTCCCGGCAGCGTGCCGAGGGTTTCCACGATTCCCTGCAGCTGGACGCGGATATCTTCACCGAGCTCTTTTAGTTCCTGTATCAGAGCAGCCGCCTGGGCAGCCTCCGCTTCTCCCGGAAGCAGGGATCCTTCCATTGTCTGCACATATGCCACCCGAATCATCCTGCCTGCGGCGGAGGCGGTATCCGCCCCCTCTTCTTCCTCCGCAGACTCCTCCGGTTCTGCGGCAGGTTCCGCAGTCTCTACATCGGACGTTTCTGTCTCCACGGCGGGCTCCTCCTGCGCCGCGGCGGGTTCCTCTGCATCAGCGGCAGATTCCCCTGTCTCAACGGCGGGTGCCTCCGGCTCCTCCCCGGATTTCCCTGCCTCCCCGGCAGGCTCCTCCTGCGCCGCGGCAGATCCCTCCGCATCAGCGGCAGGTCCCTCTGTCTCAGCGGCGGGTGTCTCCGGCTCCTCCCCGGATTCCTCTGGCCCCGCGTCAGACGTCTCCTGTTCGTCGGCAGTTCCTTCCTCCGCCGGGACATCGTCGGTTTCTCCCGGGTCTTCCTCCCCGGCTCCGGCGCTCTGCAGATACCCCTCCAGTGCCTTCAGTTTTTCTTCAAGCTCACCCATCTGAGCCTGATACTGCTCCAGAACTGTCTGGAGCTCCCCTCCGGTCTGCTCCGCATACGGTTTCAGCAGTTCCAGGATCTCCTGCATGCGCTGCATGTCGTTTCTGATCTGAGCCGTCCGTTCTGTCAGGGCTTCCAGATCCATGCCGAGCTGCATACCGTCGATCGTATCTTCCAGCGCGTCGATCCGGTCCTGCAGTTCATCCCGTCCTTCTTCCGCAAGATTTCCATAATCATCCAGATAGCCGCTGACCGACGCGCGGAGGCTTTCCAGCTGGTCCGACAGCGCATCCACATTATCCCACAGATGGTCCCCGGTCTGCTCCGCGGCGTCCGCAAAAGCATCCGCCGCGTCGGACAAGGCGTCCAGCTCGTCTTCCAGTTCCCCGCGGTACTCCCGGTCATAGGCAGCCGCTTCATAAGGCTCAAAATATCCTGCTATTCCTCCTACGCATTCTCCGCCGGACACGACGCCCTCATTCCGGCTGTAAGTCAGGCTGCCGCTCTGGCTTCCGGCAATTCCTCCCACAGCTTTTCCCAGATGCTCGTATCCCACGGTACCCTGGTTGACACAGTACGCGATCGTACCGGACGACACGCCGGCGATTCCTCCGGTACGATCCGAGCGCTCATCCTTTGCAAGGCCTGTCACAGCATTCGGAATAGAGACTTCCATTCCGCCGTCCCCGTCCATCTCCTTTTTTACTTCCTGGCTGGTATTGATTCCTCCGGTATTGACACAGTCGGTGACAGTCCCCTCATTACAGCCGGCGATCCCTCCGGTACTCTCCCTTCCGTCGATCAGCGCCTCATTCGTACACCGCTGTATTTTCCCGGTCTCCTGATTCACCCCGGCGATTCCTCCGGTCTGGTTCTGCCCGTTCAGTGTCCCGCGGCTGACGCAGTTTCGTATAGTACCTGCGTTGTTCCCGGCTATGATCCCCACATGTTCCTGGTCTTCACCGCCCAGTATCTCTGCTTCCACCGTCAGATTAAGAATCGAGCCATCTTCTCCCACATACCGGAACAACCCGTAGTCCGACGTCCCTTCCTCCAGAACCAGTCCCGTGATCTGATGACCGTTTCCGTCAAACGTCCCATTCATCACAGGTATACAGATATCCTGATACCCGCTCAGATCCAGATCCGCCTCCAGACGGAAAAATTTCCCGGTGGAAAACGTTTCTTCCCTGCATTGATCCGCCAGAATCAGGAATTCATCCTCACTGGAGACCGGGATGGGCTGTGGCTCCTCCGCCTGTACATGTATTCCTGTCTGTGCTGTTAAAATCGACGCCGTCAATATGACAGCCAGCATCATTTTTATTTTCTGTGTAACTTTTCTTTTCATAATCAACGTCCCTCCGTCGGCCGCGCGTTCTGTCTCTGATGTCCGTGTATTCTTCTCATTCTCCGTATATTCCATTTTACGCTGCTCTTCTGTATCAGGCCGTCAAAAACATACAAGAGCTGCGGCAGCACCAGCATGACCAGGACAATCGAAGTCAGCGTTCCGGTTCCCAGTGTTGTCCCCAGAGAAGCGATCACGGAGTTGGAGGTCATCTGTCCGATCAGAAATCCTGCCACGGTCAGGATGCTTCCGGAGGTGATAATCGTTGCGAAACACTGACTCAGGGTTTCTACCACCGCAGTTTTCTTATCCTTTATCGTTTTTCTCAATTCCACGTAACGGTTTGTAATGACGATCGCGTAGTCGATCGTGGCTCCCATCTGTATCGAACTGACGATCAGATAGCTAAGAAAAAACATTGGCGTTCCCGTGACCGTCGGCATTGAAAAATTAATCCAGATACTGCTCTGTATAGTCGCTACCATGATAATCGGAAGACTGTACGAACGGAATGTAAAAAACAGGATTACCAGCACAAAAACAGCCGTCAATATGCTGATCATCACATTATCGGTCAGAAATGATTTGCTCAGATCATAATCACTGGTAGAATCCCCGATCACATAGACTTCATTATAATATTTCGCCGCGATTTCTCTCACCCTGTCAATCGTCGCAAATGTCTCATCGCCTTCTACCGGGCCGGACATGGTGAATAAGAGACGGGAATATTCTTCTCCTTCCAGCTGGTTCCTCGCTTCGCTGATCTGTTTGTGCATGTCCTGAATATCCTGCGACAAATCCTCCGGGAAATCAAACGTCTCATTTTCTTCTTCTCCATAAAGGAAATCGATCATGGAGATGAGCGGAATCTCAAATTCGTCAATGGAGTCCAGAAACGCGCCGTATTTTTCCTCTTTCCAGGCATAGAACCGGTACAGAAGCCTGACTGTCTCCATATCCATACCTGTGACCTCCGCCATCTCGCGGGGGTTCAGACGGTCAGTCAGGACGTATTTCTCATCCTCGTCGACCGCAATGTTCGCCAGTCCCATCGTCGATTCCACCTGATCCAGCTCTTCGATCTCCGCCATAACGGCGGCTTCTCTTTCATAGTCTCCTTTCGGCACTACCACTGCCATACTGTTATCCAGTTCAAATTTTTCCGAAATCTCCTTTTTGGAAGTCAGATATTCATTCATCTTTGCAGATTCTACAGAATTGACATCATATATGTACGGACAGTTTCCCGACAGCCAGATACCCAGCGCCGCCGCACACACAAAAACGGGCAGCGTTACTTTCCGCACACCGACGACCAGTCTTCCCCACCCGTCGATCCTGGGAACAAAGCTTTTGTGCATCGTCCTTTCTATATACCGTTCTCCAAACATAATCAGGGAAGGCATAAACCCGAACACGGAAAGCATGCTCATAACAATCGCCTTTGCCATCACCCTTCCCAGGTCCATCCCTATACCGAACTGCATGAACATCAGCGCCACCATTCCGGCAATCGTGGTCAGGGAACTGGAGGCGATCTCCGGGATCCCTTTTGTCAGCGCACGGATCAGGGCTTCTTCACTGCTGACCAGCGCTTTTTCTTCCATATAACGATGGAAGAGGATAATCGCGTAATCGATCGCGAGAGCCAGCTGAAGTACGACGCCCACCGCGTTTGTGATGAATGAAACCGTTCCGAAGATAAAATTCGTTCCCATGTTCAACACAGCGGCCATACCGAACGTCAGCATAAAAATCGGGATCTCTGCATACGTGCCCGAAGTGAACCACAGAACCAGAACGATGATCACCACCGCGATGACCAGGATCACTCCCATCTCCCTCTGCAGTTCCGCGCTGTCATCTTTATCCACCGTAGTGTAAACCCAGGCGTCGTAATCTTCCAGAAGATCCCGGATTTCCGCCATGGCATGCTGAACAGCTGCTTCTTCCTCTTCGCCCTCAAATGTGACGCTGTACAGCGCGGACAGATCACGGTACACATCCCGGAGCGCTTCTTCGTCCGTGACCTCTCCAAGTTCCTCTGCCTCTTCATCACTTTCCTCATAAAACTCCACTTCGGAGACACCACGGATCTCACTCAGACGGTCTGCCAGCTCCTGCGCGGCACGGAAATCAATATTATCCACCATCACCTTCGCGGTTCCCAGCGTAACAAACTGTTCCTCCATCAGATCGAGCCCCTGCCGCGTCTCCGTGTCCTCTGCCAGATAACTGGTCAGTTCATTTTCCACTTCTACTCTTGGGATCATAAAAAGACAAAAAACAAACAGGACCATGAAACCTGCAAAAATCTGGTTTCTCCTGCCTACAATCCATTCTGCTGTCTTCCTCAAGTCTCTTCCTCCTTGCTTCGATGTTACAAGTGTAACACCCGTGTCAGGTATCATAATACAAAACACGATGCGAGACAAGCGCACAGAACCGGATTGTGACAAAACCGCCCTGTTTGTTTTCTAAAGATTATTCTTGACGCCGGTCAAAGTTCCGGAGTCTCATTTTTCAGAAGGAGATCCGCCATCTGTCCCGGAGATTCTTTCATTCCGTTTTCCATCCAGCATAAGATAAGCATGCCAAACTTTCCGGCTTCTCCATAAATCCAGTATTCGGTCTCCGGGGATTGTTCCATTCCGAAAACATGTTCCGCCAGATACCCGCAGTACTGGATCAGGTTTTTCATGATCCGGTCATACAGCTTGGCATGATACACATTTTTCAGAAGCAGGTGATTCTCCCCGCAGATGCGGAAGAGTTCTTCCGCCAGCCATTTTTTGTCAGGATTTTGCATCTCCCGGATCCGGTTTAAAAGATTCCGGAATACTTCATCGGCATATTGTTCCAGGATATCGTCTTTCGACTTATAAAGCCGATAATACGACATACGGGAAACTCCCGCTTTTTTTGCGATCTCCGTGATCGTAATATCTTCATATGGCTTCTTTTCCATTAAAAGTAAGAGTGCCGTATACAGGCACTCTTTCGTCATTGTCTCTATTTTTTTGTCCGTCGTATGCTCCGTCATCTTATTTCTCCTGAGCGCGTCTATTTTGCCACAGGCGCAAGCAAAACTTTTCCTGTTCCGCGATATACGTTGACCAGACCTTCTCCGGATGCTGCGGAACCGATCAGAGATTTTCCGGAACGTTCCACTGTAAATTCCAGACTTCCGCTCCAGGCAATCGCCATATTGCCGTCCACTTTCAATACATCATTATTCAGCGTGATCTCGATCAGCTCCTCACGGGGACTCACAGACTCCAGACACACTACTCCCGATCCGCTCAGGCCCAGATTGAACAGGCCTTCTCCTCCCGCCACTGCGGACGAAATATTGGATCGCATCACTGCTTTATGCTTCAGGCTGGATTCACATGCCAGAAAAAGACCGTCGTCCAATACGATCGACCCATTCCAATCGCTTACATCTTCCAGAAGAAGATATCGGTAAGTCGGTTCAAGCACCAGGACGCCGTCTCCGGTGTATTCCGGTTTGATCGCGGATTCGCCCGTCACCTTGCCTCTTACGGCTTTGCCGAACAGATCCCCCACACCTTTGATCCCGGTCGTAGCGTTCACATTGCCCGCCATCCACTGCATGGCCCCTGCCTGTATGGTAACGTTCGCCTTGCTCAGATCGCAGATCACCTGACGTCTGCGCACATTCATCTCATTGCAGAAATACGCGTTCTGCGCGCTGGACGGCGTGACGCTCAAATCCCGGAGATATTCCACAGTCGTAAAAGCTCCGCGGTTCTCCAATATCCGAATATCGTCGTTGTCTGTAAAATTCTTGATCTGAAACATAATACCCTCCTCCTTGGAATTAACTCTATAATCTCATTATATTTCAAATCTGCCCGGAGCACAACTTAAGGTTCTCTTAAATATTATAGTATTTCCAGCAGCTCCGACATCTTTTCCACCGGGATCTGTCCGGGAGCCGACGCGGTACCGGCGGAAGCGAAGGTCACTGCCGATCCGGTCAGCCTGCCGCTCATCCTGCTGACCGCGCCCAGCTCTCCCATGGACATGGTTATCACCGGGATCCGCATCTCCCGGTCCGCCTGTAATGTGGCCTGCATAAGGTTCAGCACTTCCTGCTCTTCACAAGGCATCACCGCCAGTTTGGCCGCGTCCGCCCCCAACTCTTCCATGCTGAGCAGCCGATTCCTCATATCCTCCACAGAGGGCGTGCTTTCAAAATCATGGCTGGACGCGATCACCCGGCATCCGTGCAGCTGCAGCAGCCGGATTGCCGAAGAAGCATGCTCGCCAAGCCGAAAGACCTCCAGATCCACCATGTCCGCGCATCCCGAAGCGGCCGCCGCCTGGCAGAGGCGCAGATATGCTTTCTGATCCGCCGTGTACTGCCCGCCCTCTGCAGCCGTCCGGCAGGTAAACAGAAGCCTTTTCTCTCCCAGCCGTTCCTTTATCCCCTGCAGGGTCATGATCACATCTTCCGGACTGTCCGCGCGCTCATAAAAATCTGCCCTCCACTCCGCGAGATCCACAGAAAGACTGCGGATCCGTTCTGCCTCCTGCCAGATCTTTTCCTGCTCTGTCTCTACGATCGGCACGCAGATGCCGGGGCGTACTTTTCCGAAAGTATCTTCTGCTGTCAACCAAGTCTTTTTCATCATCCGCACCTTACCTGAAATATTTCTCTTTGATCAGTTCCACCGGCATCTCTTTCCCGGTCCAGAGAGAAAAAGCATAGGCTCCCTGATACAGGAGCATATACAGTCCGTTGAACGCGGGGCATCCTGCTTCTTTCGCCATCTTCAAAAAGCGCGTCTCTCTGGGATTGTAGATCACATCTGATACGATCAGCTCCGGACGCAGGTAAGAAGCATCCGGGAGAAGGCATCCGTCTTCCCTGGGACTCATACCCACCGAGGAAGCGTTGACCAGTATTGCGCTGTCTTCGATACTTTTTCTCATCTGATCCGTATCCCTCAATTCATACATGCAGATCCGGCAGTCCGTACTCTCATTGACCCGGCTCACCACCTGGGATACCGCATCCCAGGACGCTCCCGGTCTGGCAAAGAGATCGATCCCGCGCACGCCGTCCAGCGCCGCCTGCGCGATGATGGAAGCGGCCGCTCCCCCGGCCCCGAACAGTGTCATCTTCCCTCCAATGATCTGGTATCCTGCGTCCTTTACCGCGCGCATGTAGCCTTTCCCGTCTGTATTGTATCCGGTAAGCACTCCTTTCTCCTGCACCACCGTATTCACAGACCCGGTCAGCCGGGCCTCCTCGGACAGCACGTCCACGCGTTCGCACATGGCCCGTTTAAAAGGCATCGTACAGTTCCATCCCCTGGCATTCATGGCGATCAATCCGTCTACAGCCTGCTCAAAACGGTCCTCTTCCACATCAAACGCCAGATACACATAATCCAGTCCATGATAGTGAAACGCTTCATTATGCATGGCCGGAGAGATACTGTGTTTCGCCGGGTGCCCCAGCAGACAGGTCAGGCCCGTATATCCGGTAATGGGCAATTCTCTCATTTTTTCTCCTCCATTTACTGTATGCGCAAAAAGAAGCCCTCGCGTGACAGTTCTCTCATACCGCTCCGCGATGGCTTCCCCTATCTTCGTTTTTACCTATTCTTCTGGAAAAACTGCGGAATTTTAATCTCCTGTTCCTCCACAGAACTCTCCGGCTTCTTAAAGGTCTTCAGGCCTGGAAGAGGCTGAACTGATGTCTTCTTAAGCTCCGGTTTCTTCAAACCGGACACAGGTGTCTGTGTCTTCTGGCCTACCGGTCGGTAAGCCGGCAGAACAGATTTCGCTCCGGCGGTATCCTGAAGGCCGGTAGCGATCACGGTAATGCTGACTTCATCTGTATGACTGGAATCATACATGGCTCCAAAGATCACATTCGCGTCCTCGCCTACCTGCTCCTGTACATAGCTTGCCGCCTCGTTGGCATCAATCAGAGAGATATCACCGGATACATTGATGATGACATGAGTCGCTCCGGCGATAGTAGTCTCCAGAAGAGGACTGGTTACAGCCTGTTTTACCGCCTCCAGCGCCTTGTCGTCCCCTCTTGCCGTACCGATACCGATATGCGCAATACCCTTGTCAGTCATGACTGTCTGTACATCTGCGAAGTCAAGATTGATCAGGGCAGGCATATTGATCAGATCCGTGATCCCCTGTACTGCCTGCTGCAGCACCTCATCCGCTTTCTTTAAAGCTTCAGGCATGGTCGTCCTGCGATCCACAATCTCCAGAAGTTTGTCATTAGGAATCACAATCAGCGTATCCACAGACTCTTTTAACTTTTCGATCCCCAACAGCGCATTATTCATGCGCTGTTTTGCCTCAAAACGGAAAGGCTTCGTCACAACTCCCACCGTCAGGATGCCCATCTCTTTGGCTGCTTTTGCAAGTACCGGAGTAGCTCCCGTACCGGTTCCGCCGCCCATGCCGCAGGTCACGAATACCATATCCGCTCCCTGAATGGCTTCCTTCAGTTCCTCAATACTCTCTTCTGCCGCCTTCTCTCCAATTTCAGGCTTCGCGCCTGCTCCAAGTCCCTTGGTCAGCTTCTCGCCGATCTGGATGGCAGTCGGAGCTTTACAAAGCTTCAGGGCCTGCTTGTCCGTATTAACCCCGATAAACTCTACTCCACCGATCTGCTCATCTACCATTCTATTTACAGCATTATTTCCTGCTCCGCCTACACCGATCACGATGATACGGGCAGCTGCTTCAGTTTCATTCGTCATGATTTCCAACAAGGCAATTATCCTCCTTCAAACACGATATCCCACGCTATCTTACAATACTATTATTCTAGCCCCTTTTGCATAAATACGCAACTACATTTTTGCGGTTTTATGCATTTTTTTCAGGCTTATTTGGCTGCTTCCAACGAGATGTGGGTACTCTCATCGGTATAATTTTCCATATGTAGTGTTCCGGTCTT
>CALWDO010000029.1 GCA_944376715.1 uncultured Lachnoclostridium sp.
GGATGCCTGATGCTGGGTATGGCTTCGACGGGTGTTTCTGCCGCTCAGAGTGAACCCTATACTTATACGATCACGCTCTCGGCGGGCAATATGGGAACCATAAACGGTCAGGAAAAGACAGTATACACCGGCGCTGTGTACGGAGAAAACTGGGCGTCATTTGATCTGTCCCAGGTACAGGTGACGGATGAGAGATATTATGTGAAGGGCGTCCGGCTGAGCGGGCGCGATAACGCGGACGCGCTGGCGGCTCCCGCGTTCCGGGTAACCGGCGACGCGGATTATGTGGTGGCTTACGGAGTCCGGGGCGACCAGGTGGCATACACGGTGCAGTACCAGGATGAGGATGGAGAGACATTGGCTCCCAGCCAGACATTTTACGGAAACGTGGGCGACAAGCCGGTAGTGGCTTACCGTTACGTGGACGGATATATTCCCCAGAGCCTGGCGCTGACGAAAACGCTGAGCGCCAATGAGGCGGAGAATATTTTCACGTTTGTATATACGCAGGGAGATCCGGATACCATCGTGCGGACTGAGACGGAGACGACGGTCGTGACCGGTGAGCCGTCGGTGATCACCGTGGTGGCCGGAGCGCCGGCAGCGGCAGGAACTGCGGCGGGCGGTACAGCAGCAGGAGCAGCAGGTGGAACCGGCACCGCCGGAGCAGCGGGCGCGGCTGATGCAGGTGACGGAGCGGCGGCCGGAGAAACAGCAGGCGGAGATACGGAGACTGTAGAAGAGGAACAGGTACCGGAAGGTACGCAGGATATCGTGGATTTGGACGAGGAAGAGACGCCGCTGGGCGATCTGGAGATAGAGGATACGGGCGCCAACGCGGAAGGCTTGTCCATGGTTGGCAGTGTCGCGGTAGCAGTGGTCGCTGGAGTGATCCTGATCTGCCTGATTGTCTACCTGATGAAGAAGAGAAGATCCGGGTCCGATGAGACAGAAGAGTAAAGACGGGAAGGAAAGACCGGTTTTGAAGAAACGAAGACATCATCCGGCGGTATTGTTGTGCAATACCGCCGGTACGGCCATATTAATACTTTTGATCCTGGCATGCCTGCCTCTGACGCTTCCGCGTCTGGCAGGCTATCGTCTGTATACGGTGGTAAGCGGCAGCATGGAGCCGGAGATCCCGGTGGGATCCCTGGTGCTTGTCCATGACGCGGAGCCGGAAGACATAGCAGAAGGAGATGTGATCGCTTTCTATGGAGCGGTGGATTCGTCCGCTGTCATCACGCACCGCGTACTGAGCAACAGTGTGGTCATGGGACAGTTTATCACCAAGGGAGACGCCAATGAGGAGCAGGATGTAAATCCGGTGTCTTATGACAATTTTATCGGGAAAGTGGAATATACATTTCCCGGCATAGGTACGGCTGCCGAGACGCTGGCAGGGCCCGTGGGACGGCGGGCCGCAGGATGCCTGATCGCTCTGGCCGCGGTGCTGCTTCTGGCAGGATCCTTTTTGGATCGGGCCGTGAGAAAAAAGAAAGATGAATGAGCGCTCATTCAGGAGCCGCAAAAATTCCGTCGGCCGGTCGGCCGATGGGATTTTATAATAAATATATCAATCAATACTGGTTAGGTCCAGGACGGGGCCAGAAGGAGTACGCGATAGTTGCCGTTCCGGTCGGGGATCGTGATCTCGATCGCCTGATCCATATATGGAAAAGCAACGCATCCGGAGGATTCATCGCACCATGCAGGAGACAATGCTTCGTCCGTGCCTGTACAGCAGGCTGTGATCGCATCAAAGTCCACGCCCACGCCGTCTCCGTCGCTGAGGTAGATCAGGATGAGGTCGCCGTCTGTCTGATGGCTGACGACGACAGGCGCTTCCTCATCGATGCCTGCGATCTCTATGCCGTGAGAACTGTGCATGCCGGTAACGGAGTAGATATCCAGAAGCAGATAACCGTTTTCTCCCACGTCTACCCAGTATTCCTGGCGCCCTTCTGTCTCCACGGTAAGACTGTGCTCATTGATCTGTGCAGTGACTTCCTGCACTGGGATCAGCGTATCTACCTGAAAACGGACTTGTACGGAGGAGGAGTCTGAAGCAGGCGCTGCAGACACATGCGAGACAGAGGCAGGCATCACAGTGCCGGGGGCGAAAAAGAAGAAGGCCAGAGAAACACACACCAAAAGAGCAGCCCGCTTCGTGAGATAGCGGAACAGAGCGATTCGGCGAAAATGCCACTTTTCTGTTTGCGGTCTGGCAGGCTCCATCTGCAGTTCTTCCAGGATATCATTCAACATGGAATCGGCCTGATCGCTGCAGAACGCTTCATTTGGAAATTTATCGTGTGTGTTGATCAGTTTCACGTCAGTTCCTCCCATCTGACATTTTACGGGCGGATTTCTTTTCTTGCTTTTGTTGATACATGCGTGCGTCTGCATGAGAGATGATCTCAGATATGGACGCACATTGCAGTTCCTTGCCCGATGCGTAACCGATACTATAATAGACCGGATACTGTGCGGTATTGTTCTTCTGGTCTACGATTCGCCGAAGTTTTCGGCAGAATGCGATGGCCTGCTCTTCGGAATCTTCTCCGCGGAAAATAGCCAGGAACTCATCTCCGCCGTTGCGCGCGGCGAACCCGAGAGAAGAGGCAGCTTCCGAAAAAGAGGCTGCAAAATCCTGGATCAGGATGTCTCCGGCTTGGTGCCCATAGGCGTCGTTGACCACTTTCAATCCATCCAGGTCAGCGACAGCAACACTGACCAGCTGCGGCTCTGTACACCCCGCAATATATACGTCAGCGCTCGTGCGGCTGGGAATGCCCGTAAGACCGTCAAAGTATGCCGTATGATACAACCGGCGAAAATCTTTTTTAACTTTTTTCGCCAGAAAAAACTCCAATACAATGGATATACCGGCCAGACAAGCAGCGGCTATAGAAAGATATTTCACATTGAAAAAAAGAGCAAGAACAGATACAATAATTATAAGAATAAAAATGGTGTTTTTCAAGATTTTTAATCCGGTAAATTGAAGGTATGTATCCATCTGATTTTTTCTCCATTTTTCTCTCTATATTATTAAAGACGAAAAAAATGGGAAAAAAGGGTCACAAACAGGGAGATAAATAATGAAAAAAAATATAAGTATGGCGGCATGGATTTTGATATTGCTGTTGCTGCTGCCCGGGACAGTCTTCGCTGTGGAAAAAGCGAAGATTACGGTGAAGAGCCTGGATCCGGGGATAGAACTGTATATGACCGAAGACGAAGATTCAGCACTTAGGAGTGTCAAAGAAGGTTCTGTGATTACTTCTGATAGATGGAATGTCGTGATCTATTTTTATGTGGGTGCGGAACCTGGATATAAGGTAGACGATATCTGGGGAAAGGGGATTAGTGATACCGGCATCTTGGACCTTGGACCCAATGTTGATAAACCGGGAGCGCAGGAAGCATATAATCAGGGCTGCACAAAATATTTTTATTTTACCTATTCCCCAAATAACAATGACCGGACCATTAGTGTCAGCGGCAGCCCATTGCAGTACCGTGTGGTGTATGAGGGCGCAGACGTTCCAGCAGATGAGAATATTTATACAGTAGCGGAAGGTTCCAATACGATCATGCTGGCATCCGCTCCTTCAAAACAGGGATTCCGGTTCACAGGCTGGCAGTTGGGAGAGACCCTCTATCAGCCCGGAGACAATATCTCCTTAAATGGAGATCTCATTGCATGGGCGAATGATTCCAATCAGCTGATATTCTGCGCCTGCTGGACGCAGACGGTACCTTATACCGTCGAGTATTATCTGGAATCGGAAAAGGGCGTATATCCTCAGCAACCCGTTATGCAGCTTGAATGTGATGCAGAAGCAGGAAGCTCCGTACAGGCAGATCTTGCCCCTGAAGGACTGGATTTGAATGGATATGTGTTTGATAAGGAACATGAAGGGAACATTCTTTCCGGCATCGCGGCAGACGGCGCCGGGCTGACCCTGCGGGTACATTTCGCTTTGGACGCCAATGGAAACGGCATCGCAGATCGGTATGAAACACCTTCGGAGGAACCGGAGGGACCGGAAGAGCCTGGTACACCAGAAGAACCATCTGTACCTGACCCGGGAGAAGGCGGAGGAGTTGTTCCGCCCGATCCGGAAGAAGGGGGCTCCGCGGATCCCATTCCGGATCCGGGAGAGGAAGAAAATGAGAATGTGGGGATCGATCCGGATCCGGGAACGGGTGACAGCGGTGAAACGAAGCCCGTACCTCCGGAGCCTGAAGAACTCCCGGGATCCGGAAGTGAAGGCAGCGGCACAAAACCTTCGTCAGACTCCAATGCGGATGACAGCTCAGAGGCAGATGAAGGTGCAGAGGCAGATGTCCCGCGTCTGCCGGTGGCGGTCGAGGATATCCCGGAACCGCAGCTGGCTGTCCGGTCAATATCGCAGAGAGAATCGTCCGATACAGATGATGACACAGCAGACCGGTCTTCACCTGCAGAGGAAACGCCGCTCATCAGAAGCTACAGCTTACAGGAGATCGGCACATCCGGAAGACGCGCAGAGAGTCCTGATGAATCGGGTGCGCTACAGACGATAGAGGATGAAGATACGCCGTTGGCCGATAAGAAAATTCCGGAAAATCAGAGCCGCCGCGGCCCGGCAGTCTATACCATTGTCGGCGCGACAACGGTGGCTGCATCAGGGGCTCTGGCAGCAGGCATATTCGGATATCGGAGAAAGATTGAAGCACTGAGAAAAGTATCAGAGATGGCAGATGAAGCCGTAAAAAACAAAAAATAGTTTTACATGAACAGCTGCGCATACAGGAAAATGGAATAATATAACCTGTATGTGCGGCTGTTTTCATGAGAATCAAAGATTATATTTCTCATAAAATATGTGTCGTACTTCCTCGTCCTTGGTCACGGCAGATATTTCGCCAATTCGACCGTTTTTCAGGAGGATCTGGATCAGTCTGGAGAGCTGATTTTCCCCCGCATCTCTGCCAAGACCAAAACCCTCCTCTTTACCCTGATTAAATGCTTTTTTCCGAATATCGTCAAATACTTTACACATTTTTTCGCCTTCTTTCTGCAGATAAGGATTGTTATCGTAGATAAACTGGATCAGATCATCCAGAGCTTTATCCTCCGGATGCTTCTGTTGCTGAGCAGGTATGATCAAAGACCATATCTCTTATAAAAAGCATGCCGAGCATCTTTACTGCTGATCACAGACGAGATGTCATCCATTTGACCGTTTTTCAGAAGGATCTGTATCAATCTGGAGAGCTGATTTTCCCCCTCACCAAAACCCTTCTCTTTGCCTTGATTAAACCCCTCCTCTTTCCCCTGATTAAAAGCTTTCTCCCGAATGTCGTCAAATACCTTACACACATTTTCACCTTCTTTCTGCAAGTAAGGGTTATTATCGTAGATAAACTGGATCAGATCGTCCAGAGCTTTATCCTCCGGATGAGTCTGCTGCTGCGCAGCCATTAGATCGAAGTCCTCCGGCGGAACGTTAGAAGACAGGTTTTTTATCCAAAGATATTCTGCACTATCCAGACACGACTGCACAATGATGACTATGTCTATGCACCAGAGCCGGAAACGGTATATGCCGGGAGCGTTTTCCTCGATCCTCACCGAGGTGCGCTGCAAAAACTGTATCACTTTCCTCGGATACGGGTAACAGACAAACATCAGAAGCAGTTCTTCCGGAGAGACGGCAAGCCCAGGTCTTGCCGGGTCAGACAGAGAAGCTTCAGAGGAAGCGCTGTCTTTTTGCCTCTCTGGGGAAGAATCCCCCGTCCCTGAAGAAACATATAGGGAAGCATATGTCTGTCCCTTAAAGAGATCCTCAAGGCTCAGATAGTCTGTCGCGCCTTTGTATTCTACGATAGTATGTTTTTTCAAAAGTTTCCCCAGGCTGCTTTTCATGCGGTAGCCTTCTTCCAATCTCAGAATGAGGAAATCGATCCGGAGCGGTTTGCGGGTCAGTTCGCGTTCTGGAGTGATCATATAGTGCCCTGCATCCGGTTCCAGCGAAAGCCTCAGGACGGTCTGAAAGGGCAGATGCCACTGTCGGTATCCGGAAGTGGAAGGATCCTGGGAAATTTTGCTCTCCTGTTCTTTTCTCAATTGTTCACCTGGCCGGTATCTGCGGCCTAATCCTTTGGGAAATCAGACCGAGACGGTCAGATGGTTTAGAATTTAAAGATAATTAGTAATATAGAGTCAAAGCCCATATTTCTCATAAAATATATGTCGTATTTTCTTATCCTTGGTCACGGCAGATATATCGTTTATCTGTCCATCCCGCAGAAGGATCTGGATCAGTCTGGAGAGTTGATTTTCCCCCTCATCTCTGCCAAGACCAAAACCTTCCTCTTTGCCCTGCTTTAATCCCGCGTCTTTACCCTGATCAAAAGCTTTTTGCCGAATGTCGTCAAATACCTTACACACATTTTCACCTTCTTTCTGCAAGTAAGGGTTATTATCGTAGATAAACTGGATCAGATCGTCCAGAGCTTTATCCTCCGGATGAGTCTGCTGCTGCGCAGCCATTAGATCGAAGTCCTCCGGCGGAACGTTAGAAGACAGGTTTTTTATCCAAAGATATTCTGCACTATCCAGACACGACTGCACAATGATGACTATGTCTATGCACCAGAGCCGGAAACGGTATATGCCGGGAGCGTTTTCCTCGATCCTCACCGAGGTGCGCTGCAAAAACTGTATTACTTTCCTCGGATACGGGTAACAAACAAACATCAGAAGCAGTTCTTCCGGAGAGACGGCCAGCCCAGGTCTTGCCGGTTTAGACAGAGAAACTTCAGAGGAAGCGCTGTCTTTTTGCCTCTCTGGGGAAGAGTCCCCCGTTCCCGAAGAAACATATAGGGAAGCATATGCCTGTCCCTTAAAGAGATCTTCAACGCTCAGATAGTCTGTCGCGCCTTTGTATTCTACAATAGTATGTTTTTTCAAGAGTTTCCCCAGGCTGCTTCTCATGCGGTAGCCTTCTTCCAGTCTTAGGATAAGAAAATCGATCCGGAGGGGCTTGCGGGTCAGTTCGCGTTCCGGAGTGATCATATAGTGCCCTGCATCGGGCTCCAGCGAAAGCCTCAGGACGGTCTGGAACGGCAGATGCCACTGCCGGTATCCGGAAGAGGAAGGATCCTGGGAAACTTTGGTTTCCTGTTCTTTTTCCAATTGTTCACCTGGCCGGTATCCGCGGCCTAATCCTTTGGGAAATCAGATCGAGACGGTCAGATGGTTTAGATTCATATACATATAATAACATACAGTATCATAAAATACAACTGAAAATATCAAGTTGTAAATCTTTGTGCACAATCCTGAAAATTGAAAACAAATGATGAACAAAAGAAGCGGCGCAAGGGCTTTTGAAAGACCTCTGCGCCGCAATATATGACAGTTGAAATGTTATTTTTTTGCTTTCAGCGCCGCTTCTATGAATCCGCGGAACAGCGGATGCGGACGGTTTGGCCTGGACTTCAGCTCCGGATGAGCCTGGGTGGCCAGGAAGAAAGGATGATCCTTCAGCTCGATCATCTCCACGATCCGGCCGTCGGGAGACAGCCCCGACAGAGTCATGCCTTTTTCCGTCAGCAGCGCGCGGAAGTCGTTGTTGACTTCATAACGGTGGCGGTGACGTTCATGGATCAGCTCTTCGCCGTAGAGTTCATACGCTTTGGAATTCTTATCCAGCACGCAGGGGAAAGAGCCCAGGCGGAGGGTTCCGCCGATATCCTCCACGCCGTTCTGATCCGGCATCAGCGCGATGACCGGATAGGGGGTGTTGGGATCCAGCTCGATGCTGTGCGCGGTTTCCAGACCAGCCACATGGCGTACGTATTCCACGATGGCCAGCTGCATGCCCAGACACAGTCCCAGGAACGGGATCTTGTGTTCTCTGGCGTACTGGATCGCGGTGATTTTGCCATCGATGCCCCGGTCTCCGAATCCGCCCGGTACCAGGATGCCGCTTACGTCGCCCAGGATCTCGTCCACATTTTCCGGGGTCACTTTTTCAGAATCTACCCATTTGATATGAACCACGGCGCGGTTGGCGATACCGCCGTGTTTGAGCGCTTCTACTACGGAGATATAGGCGTCATGAAGCTGAATGTATTTGCCTACCAGGGCCACAGTCACTTCCGTCACCGGATGACGCAGCTTGTTCACCATTTCGATCCAGTCTGTGAGATCGGGCTCCGGGCAGGGCAGATGCAGACATTCGCAGGCCACCTGGGCCAGATGCTCTTTTTCCATGGCCAGGGGCGCTTCGTACAGATATTCCACATCCAGGTTCTGCAGCACATTTTCTTTTGGCACGTTGCAGAACAGGGAGATTTTGTCTTTGATGCCTTTTTCCAGAGGAAGTTCTGTACGGCATACAATGATATCCGGCTGGATTCCCATGCTCTGTAAAGCCTTGACAGAAGTCTGGGTCGGTTTGGTTTTCATCTCTCCGGAAGCCTTCAAATAGGGGATCAGCGTTACATGGATCAGAATCGCGTTTTCGCGGCCCACTTCATGCTGGAACTGTCGGATGGCCTCCAGGAAAGGCTGGCTTTCGATATCGCCTACCGTACCGCCGATCTCAATGATGGCGATATGCATGTCCTCGGATGTATAGTTCCGGTAGAAACGGCTCTTGATCTCATTGGTAATATGGGGGATGACCTGGACGGTGCCTCCGCCGTAGTCTCCGCGCCGCTCTTTCTGCAGGACGCTCCAGTAGACTTTTCCGGTGGTGACATTGGAATGCTTATCCAGATTCTCGTCAATAAACCTCTCATAGTGTCCCAAATCCAGATCTGTCTCGGTACCGTCGTCGGTGACGAAGACTTCTCCGTGCTGGACCGGGTTCATGGTACCCGGATCGATGTTGATGTACGGGTCAAATTTCTGCATGGTAATCTTATAGCCCCGCGCTTTCAGAAGGCGGCCCAGGGAAGCGGCGGTGATGCCTTTTCCGAGTCCTGATACGACGCCTCCGGTGACAAATACATATTTTACTGGCATGATGATATCTCCTTTTCATTGAAAAAGAGCAAAAGATCCCTTGCCGGGAGCGCCTTTGCTCTCATTGGTTGCTTATTCTTAACGGTGGTACAGTGCCTGGGACTGATAGGAAGGCTCGCAGGTCAGGTTGACGCCCAGCTTGCGGAAGACTCCTGTGTCTACCTGGGACAAGATCACGCTGGAGTGTACCTCGGCTCCATGCAGGTTCTGCAGCTGGTCCATGGCGAGCTTTGCCTTTTCATCGGTGGCTGCGCAGATGGACAGCGCGATCAGTACCTCGTCTGTGTGAAGACGAGGGTTTTTATTGTGAAGATGCGAGACCTTCAGAGCCTGGATCGGTTCGATGATGGTCGGCGAGATCAGCTGAACTTCGTCGTCGATGCCTGCCAGGACTTTTAAAGCGTTTAACAATAATGCGGAAGCCGCGCCCAGAAGGGAACTGGTCTTGCCTGTGAGGATGCGTCCGTCCGGCAGCTCGATGGCTGCTGCCGGTTCCCCGGTGGTCTCTGCCTTCAGATTGGCGGCGCTGATGACCGGGCGGTCTGCTGCGGTGATGCCGGCCTGCTTCATAAGCAGTTCGATCTTCATCAGCTGTGCGTCGGTGGCGGTGCCCTGACGTTTCATACACAGCGTCTGATAATATCTGCGGATAATCTCCTGCCGTGCCGCTTCCTGTACGGCTTCATCGTCGCAGATTCCGTAACCTGCCATATTGACGCCCATGTCTGTGGGAGACTTGTAAGGGCATTCTCCCATGATCGTCTCAAAGATGGCTTTTAGAACAGGGAACACTTCCACATCCCGGTTGTAGTTGATGGCGGTCTTGCCGTATGCCTCCAGATGGAACGGGTCGATCATGTTCACATCGTCCAGATCCGCCGTGGCGGCCTCATAGGCCAGGTTGACCGGGTGTTTCAGCGGAATATTCCAGATGGGGAATGTCTCATATTTGGCGTATCCGGCCTGGATGCCTCTTTTGTATTCATGATAAAGCTGGGAGAGACAGGTGGCCATCTTGCCGCTGCCCGGTCCCGGGGCCGTGATGACCACCAGAGAGCGGGAAGTCTCTATGTATTCGTTCCTCCCGTATCCCTCGTCGCTGACGATGTAGGACACATTGTACGGATATCCTTCGATGGGGTAATGACGGTAGACTTTTACTCCCAGAGCTTCCAGCTTGCGCTGATATGCGGCGGCGCTGGGCTGTCCGGCGTATTGGGTCAGACATACGCTGCCCACGTACAGGCCATAGTCGCGGAAGGTGTCGATCAGGCGCAGCACATCCATATCATAGGTGATCCCCAGATCGGAGCGCACTTTGCTTTTTTCGATGTCGGCCGCGTTGATGACGATGATGATCTCCGCCTGATCCTTCAGCTGTACCAGCATATTGATCTTGCTGTCCGGCTTGAAACCGGGCAGCACCCGGGAGGCGTGGTAGTCGTCGAAGAGCTTGCCGCCAAATTCCAGATACAGCTTGCCGCCGAAACTCTGGATGCGTTCTTTGATCTTCTCAGACTGCAGTTTTAGGTATTTATCATTGTCGAATCCTGTTTTTTTCATGAAAGCCTCCGTAAAAAGCAAATATCTTCCACTATCATACAAAAAAAGAATAGCAAAATCAATGGAAAATTTATATTTATTTTATAAAATGGACTTTCGAAATTCACAAAGGCGTATTGATTTATATTT
The DNA here is from genome assembly GCA_944376715.1 of uncultured Lachnoclostridium sp. Lineage (GTDB taxonomy): Bacteria > Bacillota > Clostridia > Lachnospirales > Lachnospiraceae > Hominiventricola. The sequence goes on from CALWDO010000029.1 coordinate 10,724, forward strand.
GAAGGTTCACTATAATAAAGAGTGCTACGCGCAAGGAGGAAAAAGATGAATAACAACACAACTCCGAATAATGGAGACAAGGATAATAGAGGCTCCGGGAACAGACAGAGTATTCTGATGTTCGTGGTGCTGATGCTTGCCGCTTTTCTGATATTCGGATTTCTGCAGAAAACATTTACAGAGGCCACGACCAGGGAGATCAGCTACGATGAGTTCCTGACCATGCTGGAAGAAGGAAAGGTGGCCAAGGTAGAAGATACCTACAATACGTGGAAGATTACGCCCAAGGAGCAGCCCTTCGGGGAAAATGGCATTGAACTTACCTATTATACAGGCAAGATGGACGACCCGGATCTGCTTGCCCTGATGAGGGAACAGGGAGTGGAGATCGACCCGTATATCCCGGATACTACTTCGTCAATGATCTATCAGCTGGCGTCGATACTGCTGCCGATCCTGGTGATGGTTCTGGTGCTCAATTATGTGATGCGCCGCATGGGAGGCGGCGGTATGATGGGCGTGGGAAAGAGCAAGGCAAAGGTCTACATCGAGAAGGAGACGGGAGTCACCTTCAAGGATGTGGCGGGTGAAGAAGAAGCGAAGGAGTCACTGGTGGAAGTGGTGGACTTTCTTCATAACCCGGATAAATACGTAGAGATCGGAGCCAAGCTGCCCAAAGGCGCGCTGCTGGTGGGCCCGCCCGGAACCGGTAAGACGCTGCTGGCCAAGGCGGTGGCAGGGGAGGCGCATGTGCCGTTCTTTTCCCTGGCCGGATCGGATTTTGTAGAGATGTTCGTAGGCGTGGGCGCGTCCCGTGTCCGCGACCTGTTTGAAGAGGCCAAGAAAAACGCGCCGTGTATCATCTTTATTGATGAGATTGACGCCATTGGAAAGAGCCGTGATTCCCGTCTGGGAGGAAACGACGAGCGGGAGCAGACCCTGAACCAGCTCCTGGCAGAGATGGATGGTTTTGACAGCAACAAGGCCTGCATCGTTCTGGCGGCTACCAACCGTCCGGAGATCCTGGATCAGGCGCTGCTGCGTCCGGGGCGTTTTGACCGGAGGATCATCGTGGAGCGGCCGGATCTGAAGGGACGTGTGGAGATCCTGAAGGTTCATTCTAAGAACGTGAAGATGGACGAGACGGTGGATCTGGAAGCCCTGGGTCTTGCCACCAGCGGAGCTGTGGGCGCGGATCTGGCGAATATGATCAATGAGGCCGCTATCCTGGCGGTAAAGAACGGACGGAAGGCGATCTGTCAGAAAGACCTGTTCGAAGCCATGGAAGTAGTCCTTATGGGCAAGGAGAAGAAAGACCGTATTCTGAGCCCGGAGGAGAGAAAGATTGTATCCTATCACGAGGTGGGACACGCGCTGGTCAGCGCCCTGCAGAAGGACGCGGAGCCGGTGCAGAAGATCACGATTGTGCCCCGTACCATGGGAGCGCTGGGATATGTATTGCAGACTCCGGAGGAAGAAAAGTACTTATTGACTAAGAAGGAGATCGAAGCGCGGCTGGTGGTATGTCTGGGCGGCAGAGCAGCGGAGGAGATCGTCTTTGATACGGTCACTACAGGCGCTTCCAATGATATCGAGCAGGCCACCAGGCTGGCAAGAGCTATGGTGACGCAGTACGGCATGTCGGAGAAATTCGGCCTGATCGGTCTGGAGACCAAGGAGAGCATGTATCTGAACAATGGAACCGTGCTCAACTGCAGCGACCAGACGGCAACCGATGTGGACAGCGAAGTGATGCGTATCCTGAGGGAATCCTACGACGAGGCTAAGCGGCTGCTCCTGGAGAACCGTACATGCCTGGACAAGATCGCGGAATTCCTGATCGAGAAGGAATCCATTACCGGTAAAGAATTTATGGAGATCTTCCATAAGACGAAGGAAGACCAGGAGGAATATCATCAGGAAGAATTGATATTTGCCGAATAAGAAGAGAACGGGGCTTGCAAAAAGGCCCCGTTTTTTAAACGGGACGCGTTTCCGCAGGCGTATGCGGACGTGTATATTCGGCAGAAGGGAGGAAATATGGCGTTTGATATAGAAGAAGAGCTGAAAAAGCTTCCGGCAAAGCCCGGCGTCTATCTGATGCACGACGAAAAGGACGCGATCATCTATGTGGGAAAAGCCGTTTCTCTGAAAAACCGTGTGCGGCAGTATTTTCAGGCCAGCCGGAACCGGGGCGTCAAGATCGACCAGATGGTGTCCCACATTGCCAGATTTGAGTACATCATCACGGATTCGGAACTGGAAGCGCTGGTACTGGAGTGCAATCTGATCAAGGAGCACAGGCCGAAGTACAATACCATGCTCATGGATGACAAGACGTATCCGTTTATCAAGGTAACGGTACAGGAGGAGTATCCGAGGGTGCTTTTTTCCCGGCGGATGAGCAAGGATCATGCGAAATATTTTGGACCGTACACCAGCGCCGGAGCGGTGAAGGACACCATAGATCTGATCCACAAGCTGTACGGGATCCGCTCCTGCAACCGGGCGCTGCCCAAGATGATCGGAAAGGACCGTCCCTGCCTGAATTACCATATTCATCAGTGCCCGGCGCCCTGTCAGGGGTATATTTCCAAAGAAGCCTACGGGGAATCGGTGAAGAAGGCTCTGTCATTTCTGAACGGAAATTACGCGCCGGTGCTGGGAGAGCTGGAAGAAAAGATGAAGCAGGCGTCGGAGAATCTGGAGTTTGAGAAGGCCATCGAGTACCGGGAACTTTTGAACAGCGTGAGCCAGATCGCCCAGAAGCAGAAGATCACCAGCAGCGACATGGGGGACCGGGATATTATCGCCCTGGCGACGGAGAAGGAAGACGCGGTAGTGCAGATATTCTTTGTCCGGGACGGACGTCTGATCGGAAGAGACCATTTTTGTATCCGGATCATGGGAGACGACAGTCCGGAGGAAGTGCTGGGCGCGTTTTTAAAGCAATTCTATGCGGGAACGCCTTATATTCCCCGGCTGCTGATGCTCCAGTACGAGGTCCCGGATCAGAACCTGATCGAAGAATGGCTGACAGGCAGACGGGGACAGAAAGTCCATATCCAGGTGCCCAGAAAAGGGGAAAAAGAAAAGCTGGTGGAACTGGCATACAAGAATGCCCAGATGGTGCTCACCCAGGACCGGGAAAGGATCCGCAGGGAGGAAGGGAGAACCATAGGCGCCATGAAAGAGATCGCGAAGCTCCTGGGACTTCCTAAACTGGAACGGGTGGAAGCTTATGATATTTCCAATATCAGCGGATTCCAGACGGTGGGATCCATGGTGGTATATGAAAAGGGAAGGCCGAAAAGATCAGACTACCGGAAGTTCCGCATCCGGGGAGTACAGGGCGCGGATGATTATGCCAGTATGGAGGAAATGCTCACCAGAAGATTGTCACACTATGAAAATTATCCGGATCTGATCATGATGGACGGCGGAAAAGGACAGGTAAATGTGGCGTTAAAAGTCATGGAGGCGCTGCATCTGCAGATTCCCGTCTGCGGCATGGTCAAGGACGACCGGCACCGGACCCGCGGAATCTATTTTCAGAATGAGGAGATTCCCATCAGCCGGGACAGCGAAGGATTCCGGCTGGTGACCAGGATCCAGGACGAGGCGCACCGCTTCGCCATTGAGTATCATCGGTCGCTGCGCAGCAAAGAACAGGTGCATTCGGTGCTGGACGACATCCCGGGCATCGGTCCGGCCCGCAGAAAGGCGCTGATGAGGGCCTTTCGGACGCTGGAGGACATCCGCAGCGCCAGTGTGGAGCAGCTTACGCAGGTCGAAGGGATGAATTCCCGCGCGGCTGCTCAGGTATATGACTTTTTCCATGCGCAGGAGAAGGAATAGGCGCTGTTCCTTGAAATCATAGTAAAAAGATGATATGATACTCATAAGTATGGCTGTCCGGAACGCGAGCGGGGCAGACTGATTAAATCCCAGGTTAGAAGGAGAACAAGCATGCAGAGTGTAACATTGAATAAAATGATCGATAAGCTGGAACTGAAGAATCTGGTGCCGGAAGTGGAGACAGACGGGATCGTGATCAATAGTCCGGATATCAATCGCCCGGCATTGCAGTTGGCCGGATATTTCGCTCATTTTGCCAGTGAGCGGGTACAGATTATCGGATATGTGGAGTACACTTATCTGAAAAGTCTGCCCAGAGATGAAAAGCTGCACAATTATGAACGGTTTTTGTCCAGCGAGATTCCTTGTGTGATCTTTTCATCCAGGACGAAACCGGATGAAGACATGATCCTGCTGGCGCGCAAATACAAGAAACCTCTCCTGCACAGCAGCCGTACGACTACGTCCCTTATGGCGGAAGTGATCCGCTGGCTGGGCGTGGAGCTGGCGCCCTGCATCTCGATCCACGGTGTTCTGGTGGACGTGTACGGCGAGGGCGTGCTGATCATGGGCGAGAGCGGCATCGGGAAGAGTGAAGCTGCGCTGGAACTGATCAAGAGAGGACACCGTCTGATCACGGATGATGTGGTAGAGATTCACAAGGTCAGCGACGATACTCTGGTAGGGACTGCTCCGGAGATCACCAGGCATTTTATAGAGCTGCGCGGCATCGGCATTATCGATGTCAAGACGCTGTACGGCGTGGAGAGCGTGAAAGAGACACAGGGCATCGATATGGTTATCAAGCTGGAAGAGTGGGATAAAGATAAGGATTACGACCGCCTGGGACTGAATGAAGAATATACGGAATTTCTGGGCAATAAGGTGGTCTGCCATTCTATTCCGATCCGTCCGGGCCGCAACCTGGCGATCATCGTGGAATCTGCCGCGGTTAACCACAGACAGAAGAAGATGGGATATAACGCAGCTCAGGAACTGTACCGCAGAGTGCAGGAGAGCATCGCAAAAAATAAGAATAAATAAGATCTCAGGATGGGGGACGAGAACATGAAAGAGTATTGTTTCGGCATCGACATCGGAGGAACGACGGTAAAGATGGGACTGTTCCGCACAGACGGAACTCTTTTGGATAAATGGGAGATACCTACCAGGACAGAGAACGGAGGGGAGGCAATCCTTCCGGATATCGCCGCGTCCGCGCTTGGCAGACTGGAAAAAGCGGGACTTACGAAAGAGATGGTGAAGGGCATCGGCATCGATGTGCCGGGACCTATCAACGAAGAGGGAGTCGTACCTCATACGGCGAACCTGGGCTGGGGATATAAAGAAGTGACCAGAGAGCTGGAGGAACTGACGGGACTGAAGTGCCGTGCAGGCAATGACGCCAATGTGGCGGCTCTGGGAGAGATGTGGAAAGGCGCGGCTGCCGGACACAGAAGCGGCGTTATGGTGACGCTGGGCACCGGCGTAGGCGGCGGCATTATCATCGGAGGAAAGATCGTTACCGGGGCCAATGGAGCGGGCGGTGAGATCGGCCACATTCATGTGGACGACAACATCCCCGGCGTATGCGGATGCGGCAATCATGGATGTCTGGAACAGGTAGCTTCCGCTAATGGCATCGTGCGCCTGGCCAGATGGATGATGGAAGAAAAAGGAGAGATCCGTACCTCCATAGATACAGAGAGCATGTCCTCTAAGGACATCTGGGACGCGGTGAAAGCGGGAGACGCATTTGCCATGGAAGTGGCAGAGCGTTTCGGAAAGTATCTGGGACTCGCGCTGGCCAATATTGCCAGTACGGTGGATCCGGAAGTGTTTGTCATTGGCGGCGGCGTGTCCAAAGCGGGTCAGATCGTTTTGGATTACATTCGGAAATATTATGTACAGTATACCTTCAGAAGCTGCAGGGACGCCAGATTCGTGCTGGCTGCCCTGGGAAACGACGCGGGGATCTATGGTTCGGCGAAACTGGTTATCGACGCGGCATAAGAGACAAAAGGCAGGAGACAGAAGCCGGACGGAAATGTCGGCGCAGTCTCCTGCCTTTTTATTCCGCGGCGGCGAGCCGGAAGGACGCTGTGAGGGGCAAATACAGACTTGCGTATTAATAGTGAGTGTGATACAATTTCTCTGTGAAAGTCGGAATTCCGGTGAGGTCTCACCATATTTCCCGGTTACAATTTTAACATGCTGATTTTGCACGGATAAAAATATCCCCGTAAGAACCGGGCAGGAACATTTTTGCGTGCTCCTTTTGACGCCGGATTCTTACGGGGCTCTTATATTAATTCTTTCTCATGGCAGCCCGTTTGCGCAGAGTCGGGTCCAGGATTTTTTTGCGGATACGCAGACTCTTGGGGGTGACCTCCAGAAGCTCGTCTGTATCGATGAATTCCAGACACTGCTCCAGGCTCAGGACTCTTGGAGGAGTCAGCTTCAGCGCTTCATCGGCGCTGGAAGAACGGGTATTTGTCAATTTCTTGGTTTTGCAGACATTCAGTTCGATATCCTCGGATTTGCCGCTCTGTCCCACGACCATTCCGGAGTAGACTTTTTCTCCCGGTCCGATGAAGAGGGTTCCTCTTTCCTGGGCGTTGAAAAGACCGTAGGTGACGGCTTCTCCTGCTTCAAAAGCGATCAGGGAACCTTGTTTGCGGTACTGGATATCGCCCTTGTAGGGTTCATATCCGTTGAAAATCGTGTTCAGTACACCGGTCCCTTTCGTATCGGTCATGAATTCTCCGCGGTAGCCGATCAGTCCGCGGGACGGGATGGAAAATTCCAGCCGGGTAGATCCGCCGCTGTTGGTATGCATGTTCAGCAGTTCCCCTTTTCTCTCGCCCAGTTTCTGGATCACGCTTCCCGCGTATTCATCGTCTACATCGATATAGGCCAGTTCCATAGGCTCTAATTTTTTCCCGTTTTCGTCATAATGATAAAGGACTTCTGCTTTGCTGACGGAGAATTCATATCCTTCTCTCCGCATGTTTTCGATCAGGACGGACAGATGCAGTTCGCCGCGGCCGGATACCTTGAAACTGTCGGTGCTGTCGGTCTCTTCCACCCGTAGACTTACGTCCGTGTTCAACTCCCGGAACAAGCGGTCGCGCAGGTGGCGGGAAGTGATGTATTTCCCTTCCGTGCCGGCCAGAGGACTGTCGTTGACGTTGAACTGCATGGCGATAGTCGGTTCGGATATCTTCTGGAACGGGATGGCGTTCGGCGCTTCCGGGGAACAGATGGTATCTCCGATATGGAGATCCGAGATGCCGGATATGGCGACGATGGAACCGATCGTGGCCGACGGCACATCCACTTTATTTAAACCGTCGAATTCGTATAATTTGCTGATCTTGACTTTCCGCAGCTTGTCCGGGTCGTGATGGTTGACGATGACGACCTCCTGATTCACGCTGACGGAACCGCTGTCCACTTTACCAATACCGATACGGCCCACATACTCATTGTAGTCTATGGTGCTGATCAGTACCTGGGTAGGAGCGTCCGGATCTCCTTCCGGAGCCGGGATATAGTCCAGGATGGTGTTGAACAGAGGAGTCATATCCTTGCCCTCCTGATCAGGATCCAGCGATGCGTATCCGCCTTTGGCAGAGGCGAATACGAACGGGCAGTCCAGCTGCTCTTCGGACGCATCCAGATCGATCAGAAGTTCCAGGACTTCATCGATGACTTCTTTGGGACGCGCTTCCGGCCGGTCGATTTTATTGACGCATACGATGACCGGCAGATCCAGATCCAGTGCTTTGCTCAGCACGAATTTGGTCTGAGGCATGGGACCTTCAAAAGCGTCTACCACCAGAATGACGCCGTTGACCATTTTCAGTACCCGTTCCACCTCCCCGCCGAAATCGGCATGGCCGGGAGTATCTATAATATTGATTTTTACGCCATTGTAGAATACGGCTGTATTTTTGGATAAGATCGTAATCCCGCGTTCTCTTTCTATGTCGTTGGAGTCCATGACTCGTTCCGCCACTTCCTGATTGGCGCGGAATACGCCGCTCTGTTTCAGAAGCTCATCCACCAGCGTTGTCTTGCCGTGGTCTACATGAGCGATAATTGCTATATTTCTTACATCTTCACGTTTCATTCGCATCAACCTCCAAATTAAATAGTTTAACATAAAATATCAGGAAAACAAGCCCTTTTGCCTTGTTCCGGCAAAAGCACAAAGGCGCGTGGAAAAAAAGAGGAATATTTTGGACAAATTTTTGGAATATTTGGAAAGGGCAGAGAATATATTTTATAGACAAAATACGAAAAGAGACACTTCGTCAAAAAGAAGGGAGAACAAAATGATGTCAGATAAGATGATTGAAAACAACCAGGTATCTATTGTAGGGGAAGTGGTGTCCGACTTTTCTTTCAGCCATGAGGTCTTTGGGGAAGGCTTCTATATGCTGGACGTATCGGTGAAACGTCTGAGCGACTCCTGCGACGTGATACCGCTGATGATTTCCGAGAGGCTGGTGAATGTGAACGAAGACTGCCGGGGCGCTTATATCCGCGCGGCGGGTCAGTTCCGTTCCTATAACCGCCATGAGGAAAAGAAAAACCGGCTGGTGCTGTCAGTGTTTGTGCGGGAACTGGAATTCGTAGACGAGGAAACAGAAAATGCCAATACGAACCAGATCTTCCTGGATGGATATATCTGTAAAGCGCCCGTCTACAGGAAAACCCCTCTGGGCAGGGAAATCGCGGATATTCTGCTGGCGGTAAACCGTCCTTACGGCAAGTCCGATTATATCCCGTGTATCTGCTGGGGAAGAAATGCAAGGTTTGCTTCCGGCTTTGAGGTGGGAGGCCACACACAGATCTGGGGCAGGATCCAGAGCAGGGAATATGTGAAAAAAATCAATGAAGAAGAAAGCGAGCGCAGAGTGGCTTATGAAGTCTCGGTGAGCAAGCTGGAGTATCTGGAGTCGTAGAAAGGCTTGCATTTCTTCCGCCGCTGGTGTAAGATTAAACAAAAATTGACAAATAGTTCTATTTCATCATGCGCGGGGGTGTGAGAGTACTACTATGAAGAGGGGAACATTACAGATCTATTTCGGAAGCGGAAAAGGAAAGACGACGGCTGCGCTGGGTCAGGCGATTAAAGAAGCGAGCCGCGGACGTTCTGTATTTATTGTACAGTTTTTGAAGGGACGTCAGCCGGAAGAGATCCAGTTCATCCAGAGATTGGAGCCGGAGATCAAACTGTTTCGTTTCCAGCGCAGAGAGAAGGCTTTTGTGGATCTCGACCCGCAGGAACGGGCGGAAGAGACTATGAACATGAAGAACGGCCTGGGTTTTGCCAGAAAGGTATTGTCTACCGGAGAGTGCGATGTGCTGATTCTGGACGAGATCCTCGGCCTGGTGGAGTACGGCATCGCATCTGCGGATGACATCCGGGCTCTTCTCGAAGAGGCTTCGGAAGGGACGGAGATTATCTTTACAGGACAGAATCTGTGCCGTGAAATTATGGATTTGGCGGATTATGTCTATCAGATTACAACCTTGAAAGAACAGGGATGCTGTGCAAAGGAAGACGCAAAGGAGGAAGGATATGGCGATTTTTAAAGGAGCAGGAGTTGCGATTATAACACCAATGACAGAGACGGGGGAGGTGAACTACCCAAAACTGGCGGAACTTCTGGATTACCAGATCGAGAACGGGACGGATGCCATTATCATTTGCGGTACGACGGGAGAGTCCTCTACTTTAACCCATGAGGAACATTTGGAGGCGATCCGTTTTACGGTAGAACATGTGGCGGGACGCATCCCGGTAGTGGCGGGAACAGGGTCCAACTGTACGAAGACGGCTATCTATCTGTCCCAGGAAGCTGAAAAGAGCGGAGCGGACGGCCTTCTTCTGGTGAGCCCGTATTATAATAAAGCTACTCAGAAAGGTTTGGCAGCTCATTTTAAGGCGATTGCGGATTCGGTAAAGCTGCCGGTGATCCTTTATAATATCCAGGGACGTACCGGCATTAATATTGCTCCCGAGACTCTGGCATGGCTGTCGAAAAATGTGGAGAACATCGTAGGCGTTAAGGAAGCCAGCAACAGTATCACACAGGTGGCCAAGATCGCGCAGCTGACGGACGGCGCCCTGGATATTTATTCCGGAAATGACGATCAGATTGTTCCGATCCTTTCCCTTGGAGGAATAGGCGTTATCTCTGTGCTGTCCAACATCGCGCCCAGAGAGACTCATGACATTGTCGCAAAATATCTGGCAGGTGACGTGGCGGGAAGCCGTGACCTGCAGCTCAAAGCTCTTCCCCTGGTGGAGAAACTGTTCTGCGAGGTGAACCCGATTCCGGTGAAAGCAGCTCTGAATATGCTGGGCTGGGAAGTGGGACCGGTACGGATGCCGCTTACGGCCATGGAAGAAGAACATCAGAAGCAGCTGAAAGCGGAAATGGACCGCTTCGGGATTAAGGCAAAAGGAGAAAGATAAATGGTAAGAGCGATTATGCACGGCTGCAACGGGCATATGGGACAGGTGATCACACAGTTGATTCAGGAAGACGACGGGATCGAGATTGTGGCCGGGATCGATCTGGTCGACAATCGGGATAACGGGTATCCGGTCTATACGGATATATGGGCCTGCCGGGAAGAGGCGGATGTGATTATCGATTTTGCGTCGGCGAAGGCGACCGACGAACTGTTAAAGTACGGCGTAGAGCGCCAGATTCCCATGGTACTGTGTACCACCGGACTTTCCCCGGAGCAGCTGGAGGCGGTAGAAGAAGCCAGCCAGAAAGTGGCGATTTTGAAATCTGCAAATATGTCCCTGGGCGTTAATATGCTTTTGAAGATATTGCAGGAAGCGGCAAAGATTCTGGCTCCGGCAGGATTTGATATTGAGATTGTAGAAAAGCATCATAATCAGAAAGTGGACGCGCCCAGCGGCACCGCGCTTGCTTTAGCGGACGCGGTCAATGAAGCGCTGGACGGCGTGTACACCTATAAATATGACCGGACGCAGGAACGAAAGAAACGCGACCGGCACGAGATCGGAATCTCAGCCGTACGGGGCGGGACGATTGTGGGGGACCACGACGTGATCTTCGCCGGAACCGACGAAGTGGTAACGTTCAGCCATCGGGCTTATTCCAAAGCCGTGTTTGGAAAAGGCGCGGTTCAGGCGGCCAAGTTCCTGGCGGGAAAGCCGGCAGGCCATTATCAGATGAGCGATGTGATCGGGGGCTGAATGGAGACCGTTTAGTAATTCATCATGTATAAAAATTTTATAGTTGTCCATATTAGTAACAGCAGGTCATACACTGTTTTACATCTTATTTTCAGAAGGAGAGATATATTTATGAAACAGTTGCGAAAGTATGTGATTGGTATGCTGTTGCTGGCGGTGATGCTGTTTACCGCTGCATGCGGAAGCACGGACAACAAGACCGACAATGGAAGCACAGGCGTCACGGATGAGAACGGCGCGGCAGATGATACAACAGATGAGGACACCGTCCATGTGGACGACATCCTGTTCGATACAGACGGAGACGGAGTCTACGACCATACGGATGTGGATGGAGACGGGCTTCTGGAGGAGATCGGCAGAGACGCCAATGATGTGGTGGACGACGTGGTGGATGATCTCACCGGCGGCGACATGATGGAAGACGGCACCGTGGACGATACAGTAGTAGAGGAAAACGGAGCTGCTCAGGAAAAAACAGAACCGTAAAAAGAGACAGGAGTGCGGCGGAACGCGGCACTCCTTTTTGCTAGGAGGAACAGATGGAATTTCGTCCTTGTATTGATATACATAATGGAAAAGTGAAACAAATCGTAGGCGGCAGCCTGAAAGACGCCGGAGATCGGGCGCGGGAAAACTTTGTATCGGAACAGGATGCGGCTTTTTTTGCCGGATTCTACCGGGAACGTGGGATTAGAGGCGGTCACGTGATCCTTCTGAACCATGAAGGGTCAGAATATTATGAGGCGACCAGTAAGCAGGCTTTTCACGCGTTGGAAGCATATCCGGGGGGTCTTCAGGTGGGCGGCGGTATTTGTGAGAAAAATGCAGAAGAGTATCTGAAAGCAGGGGCCAGTCATGTGATCGTCACATCCTGGGTTTTCCGGGAAGGACATATTGACTGGGACCGTCTGCGCCGGCTGGAGCAGACAGTGGGGAGAGAACATCTGGTATTGGATCTGAGCTGCCGGAAAAGAGATGAAAAATATTATATTGTCACGGACCGCTGGCAGAAATTCACAGATGTGTCGCTGTCTCCCTCTGTGCTGGATGAACTGGCTTCCCACTGCGCGGAGTTTCTGATCCATGCCGTAGATGTGGAAGGAAAGTCCCGGGGTATAGAGAAAGAACTGGTATGCATGCTGGGAGAATGGAACGGGATTCCGGTCACCTACGCGGGCGGCGTGGGGAGTTATGAGGATCTGGATCTTCTGAAGAAACTGGGACGGGGACATCTGAACGTAACGATCGGCAGCGCCCTGGATCTGTTTGGAGGGCCGCTGAATTTTGAACAAGTGGTGAAATCCATTGCGCGGGAGTAGCCAAAATGTTATAATGAAGCTACCAAAGAGCAAAGGAGTGATTCTATGCGTTATATTATCAGCGGTAAGAATCTGGATGTCACAGACGGGCTTCGCTCTGCAGTGACAGAAAAGCTGGGAAAGCTGGAGCGTTATTTTACTCCTGACACAGAAGTGCAGGTGACGCTGAGCGTAGAGAAAGAGCGTCAGAAGATCGAGGTAACGATCCCTGTAAAAGGGAATATTATCCGGTCGGAACAGACCAGCACAGATATGTACGTTTCGATTGATCTGGTAGAAGAAGTCATCGAGCGTCAGCTTCGGAAGTACAAGAATAAGCTGATTGCCAAGCACCAGGAAGGAGGCAATTTCCAGAAGGAATTCATGGAGAAAGAGACGGAGGATCAGGAAGTGAAGATCATCCGTACCAAAAAATTCGATATCAAGCCCATGTATCCGGAAGATGCCTGTGTCCAGATGGAATTGCTTGGACATAACTTTTTCGCATTTGTAAATGCGGAGACAGACGAGATCAATGTGGTGTACAAGAGAAAAGGCGGCACCTATGGAATTTTGGAGCCGGATGTATAAAAATTTACCGATTTAGACGCTGAATGGGATTTGGTATTTGCCAAATCCCATATTTGTGGTAAAATGTACAAACAGGCGTAAGACAGCGGCCTGTTTGTGTATATAGATAGGAGTATGACATGAATATCATTGAAAAAGTATTTGGAACCCACAGCCAGAGGGAACTGAAACTGATCAACCCGACGATTGATAAGATCGAGGCGCTTCGTCCTGCCATGCAGGCTTTGAGCGACGAGGAGCTGAGGGACAAGACACGTGAGTATAAACAGCGGCTGGCAGATGGAGCCACCCTGGACGATCTGCTGCCGGAGGCTTTCGCGACAGTCAGGGAGGCGGCAAAGCGGGTACTGGGTATGGAACATTACCGGGTACAGCTGATCGGCGGTATGATCCTGCATCAGGGACGTATCGCGGAGATGAAGACCGGTGAAGGAAAGACCCTGGTCTCCACACTTCCGGCATATCTGAACGCGCTGGAAGGCAAAGGCGTGCATATTGTCACGGTCAATGATTACCTGGCAAAGCGTGACGCGGAATGGATGGGCAAAGTACATGAGTTCCTGGGCCTGACCGTGGGCGTAGTACTGAACAGCTCTACAAAAGAAGAGCGCAGAGCGGCTTATAACTGTGATATTACCTATATCACGAACAACGAGCTGGGATTCGATTATCTGCGTGACAACATGGTGATCTATAAGGAACAGTTGGTACAGAGAGATCTGCATTATGCCATCATCGACGAGATCGACTCGATCCTGATCGACGAAGCCCGTACTCCGCTTATTATCTCAGGACAGAGCGGAAAATCCACAAAATTGTATGAGCTGTGCGATTATGTGGCGCATACACTGAAGAGGGGAGAAGCCAGCAAAGAGTTTTCCAAGATAGACGCGATCATGGGAGAGGAGATCGAAGAAACGGGAGACTTTATCGTCAACGAGAAAGATAAGATCGTCCATCTGACCGCGGACGGTATCAAGAAAGTGGAACAGTTCTTCAAGATCGACAATCTGGCGGATCCGGAGAATCTGGAGATTCAGCACAACATGGAACTGGCGCTGCGGGCGAACAATCTGATGTTCCGCGACCAGGACTATGTGGTGAAGGACGATCAGATATTTATTGTCGATGAATTTACGGGCCGTATTATGCCGGGCCGCCGGTATTCAGACGGTCTCCACCAGGCTATTGAGGCGAAAGAGCACGTAAAAGTGAAACGGGAGAGCAAGACGCTCGCAACGATCACTTTCCAGAACTTCTTTAACAAATATACCAAAAAGTGCGGTATGACCGGTACAGCGCTTACAGAAGAACAGGAATTCCGTACCATCTATGGCATGGATGTTATCGAGATTCCCACGAATAAACCGGTGCGCCGTGTGGACCTGCAGGATGCGGTATATAAGACCAAGAAAGAAAAGCTGTTTGCTGTGTGCAATGCCATCGAAGAGGCGCATGCCAAAGGACAGCCGGTACTGGTAGGTACGATTACCATTGAAGCTTCAGAGGAATTGAGCAGGATGCTGACCAAGAGAGGCATCGAGCATGAAGTGCTGAACGCGAAGTTCCATGAACGCGAGGCAGAGATCGTAGCGCTGGCAGGTCAGCATGGGGCAGTGACTATCGCCACCAACATGGCAGGCCGTGGTACAGATATCAAACTGGACGATGCGGCCAGAGAAGCGGGCGGTTTGAAGATCATCGGTACGGAACGTCACGAATCCCGCCGGATCGACAATCAGCTGCGCGGACGTGCCGGACGTCAGGGAGATCCGGGAGAATCCCGTTTCTATATTTCTCTGGAAGACGACCTGATGCGTCTGTTCGGTTCTGAGCGCCTGATGAATATGTTCAACGCTCTGGGAGTGCCGGAGAATGAGCAGATCGAGCATAAGATGCTCAGCAGCGCCATCGAGAAAGCGCAGGAGCGGATCGAGAACAACAACTTCGGTATCCGTAAAAATCTGCTGGAATATGACCAGGTCATGAACGAGCAGAGAGAGATCATATACGGCGAGCGCCGCCGCGTACTGGATGGCGAGAGCATGAGAGACTCCATCTATAAGATGATCGCTGATGTGGTAGAAAATACAGTGGATACTTTTGTAGGAGACGATCAGGCTCCCGCAGACTGGGATCTGGTGGGCCTGAATGAGACGCTGCTTCCGATTATTCCGTTCCAGCCGATCACAGTGGAGCGTCTGGGATGTAAAAATAAAGCGGAATTGAAGCACGCGCTGAAGCAGGAGGCGACGCATCTCTATGAAGCAAAAGAGGCGGAATTCCCCAATCCGGAGATGATCCGTGAGCTGGAGCGTGTATTCCTGCTGAAAGTGATCGACCGTAAATGGATGAATCATATCGACGATATGGAGCAGCTGCGTCAGGGCATCGGACTGCAGGCATACGGACAGAGAGATCCGCTGGTTGAGTATAAGATGAGCGGATACGATATGTTCGAGGCGATGACTGAGGGGATTCAGGAAGATACGGTGCGCCTGCTCATGCATGTAAAGATTGAAGAAAAGGCAGAGCGTGAGGAAGTCGCCCAGGTGACCGGTACCAACAAAGACGACTCTGTGGCAAGACAGCCGGTACAGAGAGCGGCGCAGAAGGTTTATCCGAATGATCCGTGTCCATGCGGAAGCGGCAAAAAGTATAAACAGTGCTGCGGAAGAAAAAAATAAAAAGAAAGAAGGTGTTGTTGTGGTAGAACTGGATCAGTATAAATATACGTTGAACAGCTATGCACAGCCTATGACAGAACTGAGGGATTCACTTTAACCTGGCTGGTAAATCACTCAGGATTGAAGAATTGGAAAGAGAGATGGAAGCGCCGGGATACTGGGATGATGTGGAAAAGTCCCAGGAGGGTATGAAGGAGCTGAACCGTCTCAAAGAAGAAAAACAGGCATTTGAAGATCTGCAGAGGAGTTATGAGGATATCGAGACTTTGTTGGAGATGGGATACGAGGAAAATGACGAGTCCCTGATCCCGGAGATCGAGGAGGAACTGAAACAGTTCGTTGAAACTTTTGAATCCATGCGGATCAAGACGCTGCTTTCCGGAGAGTACGACAAGGAAGACGCCATCGTGACGCTGCACGCAGGCGCCGGAGGGACGGAATCCTGTGACTGGACCGGTATGCTTTACCGGATGTACAGCCGTTGGGCGGAGTCTCATGGATTTTCCGTGGAAGTGCTGGACTATCTGGAAGGCGATGAAGCGGGTATCAAATCCGTGACCTTTGAGGTGCATGGAGAAAATGCATATGGATATCTGAAATCTGAGAAGGGCGTTCACCGTCTGGTGAGAATCTCACCGTTCAACGCGGCGGGCAAGAGGCAGACTTCCTTCGCTTCCTGTGATGTGATGCCGGATATTGAAGGGGATATCGATGTGGAGATTAATCCGGACGATTTGAGGATTGATACTTATCGTTCCAGCGGAGCGGGCGGACAGCATATTAATAAGACTTCTTCGGCTATCCGCATTACGCATATCCCTACGGGCATTGTGGTGCAGTGCCAGAATGAGCGTTCCCAGCATCAGAACAAAGATAAAGCCATGCAGATGCTGAAAGCGAAGCTGTATCTTCTGGAGCAGCAGAAGCAGGCGGAGAAACTTTCCGGTATCCGCGGCGAGGTCAGCGATATCGCCTGGGGCAACCAGATCCGTTCTTACGTTCTACAGCCGTATACGATGGTAAAAGATCATCGTACCAATGAGGAGATCAGCAATGTAGATGCGGTATTAGACGGGAAGATTGATCCGTTTATCAATGCATACTTGAAATGGGTGAATCTGTCCCCGGAGGAAAAGGAATGACGGAAAAGAGCAGGTATTTTGTGCTGAAGCAAAAGGCGGTGCCGGAGGTGCTGCTGAAAGTAGTGGAAGTGAAGCGACTTCTGGCTTCCGAGAAAGGGATCACCGTCCAGGAAGCTACGGAGGAGGCGGGCATCAGCAGAAGTTCCTACTATAAATACAGGGATGATATATTCCCGTTCCATGATGAAACCAAGGGCAAAACGGTTACGTTTATGCTGCAGATGGAGGATGAACCGGGACTTTTGTCAAAAGTTCTGAATGTGGTGGCAGAATTTCGCGCCAATATACTGACCATCCATCAAAGTATCCCGATTAACGGGATGGCGTCTCTGACGCTCAGCGTGGAGGTACAGTCTTCGACCGGAGACGTATCCGCCATGATTGAGAAGATAGAGGAACAGCCCAGCGTACGTGACCTGAAAATACTAGGCAGGGAGTGATACCGATGATAAAAGTAGCTATTATGGGGTATGGTACCGTTGGTTCCGGGGTTTATGAAGTGATTAAGACGAACCAGAAGAGTATCAACAAGAAGGTGGGACAGGAACTGGAGATCAAGTATGTGTTGGATCTGCGGGAATTTCCGGGAGATCCGGTGATGGACGTCCTGACTCATGATTTTGAGGACATTATTAATGATGAAGAGGTGCGGATCGTCGCGGAAGTGATGGGCGGACTGCACCCGGCGTATGAGTTCACCCGGCGTTGTCTGGAGGCCGGCAAGAGCGTGTGTACTTCCAACAAAGAATTGGTGGCAGAGCACGGCGCGGAGCTGATCCAGATCGCCAAGGACCATCAGGTGAATTATCTTTTTGAAGCCAGCGTGGGAGGCGGTATTCCGATTATCCGGCCGTTGAATTCCTCTTTGACGGCGGACGTGATCCTGGAGATCTCCGGCATCTTGAACGGTACTACCAATTATATGCTGACCAAGATGGCCGAGGAAGGTCTGGACTATAACGAGGTTCTGAAAGAAGCTCAGGCAAAAGGCTATGCGGAGCTGCATCCGGAAGCGGACGTGGAAGGCTGGGACGCCTGCCGTAAGATCGCGATCCTGACTTCTCTGGCCAGCGGCAATCAGGTGGATTTTCGCGATATCCATACAGAGGGTATTACGAAGATCACGAAAGAAGATTTCCTGTATGCAAAGAAGATGAAACGCGCCATCAAACTTTTGGCGACCAGCAGAAAAGTAGGAGACACTTACTGCATCATGGTAAGCCCTGCGCTGATTTCCAGAGATAATCCGCTGTATATGGTCAACGATGTGTTCAATGCGGTGGAAGTGGTAGGAAACATGCTGGGCGCGTCCATGTTCTATGGAAGCGGCGCCGGAAAGCTTCCTACAGCCAGCGCGGTGGCAGGCGATATGGTGGATGCGGCCAGACATCTGGGCAAGATCATTACCTTGTTCTGGTCCCCGGAAAAACTGGAGCTGGCGCCGGTGGAAGAGAGCAGCCGGAAATTCTTTGTGCGTATGAAGAGCGCGGAAGAGGCGCGGAAATATTTCGGCAATGTGGAGATCTGGGATGCGGGCATCCCTGGAGAGATCGGGGCCGTCACGCCGGTGATGACCGAGGCGGAATTCGCCGCGAAAGCAGAAGGCGCAGACCTGATCGGTATGATCCGCGTGGAAGACTGACACGGTACAGGAGGATAGAGAATGGATATCGTATGTTTGGACCTGGAAGGCGTATTGGTGCCGGAGATCTGGATCGCTTTTTCGGAAGCCAGCGGGATCCCGGAACTGAAAAGAACGACCAGGGACGAGCCGGACTATAATAAACTGATGAACTGGAGACTGAGTATTCTGAAAGAACACGGGCTGGGCCTGAAGGAGATTCAGGAGACGATCGCCAGGATCGATCCGCTGCCGGGAGCGAAAGAATTTCTGGACGAGCTTCGCTCCATCACGCAGGTGATCGTCATCAGCGACACCTTTACACAGTTCGCAAAACCACTGATGAAGAAACTTGGATGGCCCACGCTGTTCTGCAACTCTCTGGAGGTGGCTCCCGATGGAGAGATTACCGGATTTAAAATGCGTATCGAAAATTCCAAGCTTTCTACCGTGAAGGCGCTGCAGTCGGTAGGCTTCGAGACCATAGCCGCAGGCGACAGCTACAATGATCTGGATATGATCAGAGCAGGAAAAGCGGGATTCTTGTTCCGCAGCACGGAGCAGATCAAAAAGGACAATCCGGATCTGCCTGCTTTTGAAGAATTTGACGAGTTCCTGTCAGCGATTAAACAGGCCCTTGGTTAGAAAAGATTTGTCAAAACCCCTTTCATGCTTTACAATAGAGACCATGAAAGGGGTTTTTCTATGGATATCATACAGAAATTAACCGAAGAACTGGAAGTCAGGAAATGGCAGGTTGAGGCTGCCGTTAAATTGATCGACGAGGGAAATACGATCCCTTTTATCTCCCGTTACCGGAAAGAGGTCACGGGAGCTTTAAATGATGAGCAGCTCCGGAAACTGGATGAACGCCTGAAATATCTCCGCAATCTGGAGGAGAAAAAGACTCAGGTGCTCTCTGCCATCGAGGAACAGGGAAAGCTGACGGAGGAACTGCGCGCGCAGATTGAAGAAGCGCAGACTCAGGTGGCTGTGGACGACCTGTACCGGCCGTACCGGCCCAAACGCCGTACCCGCGCTACCATGGCGAAGGAAAAAGGACTGGAAGGCCTGGCAGATATTATCCGCCTGCAGATGACCGGACGGAGCCTGGAGGAAGAGGCGCAGGCCTATATATCGGAAGACAAAGGTGTGGCTTCCGCGGAAGAAGCGGTGGCGGGAGCGAAAGATATTCTTGCGGAACTGATCTCTGACCAGGCGGATTACCGTACCCGCATCCGGGAGATGACATGGAACGAGGGGATTGTCACTTCGGAGGCGAAGGATGAGGGTCAGGAGTCTGTTTATGAGACTTATTACCATTTCAGCCAGCCGGTCAGCAGGATGGCCGGGCACCGGACTCTGGCTCTGAACCGGGGCGAAGCGGAGAAAATGCTGACGGTGAAGGTCGAAGCTCCGGAAGAGAAGATCGTGGAATGGCTGGAGAGACAGGTCATTGTCCGGGATAATCCGAATACTTCGCCGGCGCTGAGGGAAGCCGTGGAAGACAGCTATGCCCGTCTGATCCGGCCGGCGATCGAACGGGAGATCAGGAATCAGCTGACCGAGCAGGCTCAGGACGGCGCCATTCAGGTGTTTGGAAAGAATCTGGAGCAGCTTCTGATGCAGCCGCCCGTATCCGGACATGTGGTGCTGGGATGGGACCCGGGCTACCGCAACGGCTGCAAACTGGCGGTAGTGGACGCCACCGGAAAAGTGCTGGACGCGCTGGTGATCTATCCCACAGCCCCGAAAAACCAGATCGAAGAGTCCAAAAAGATATTAAAGAAACTGATTGAAAAATATCAGATCACACTGATCTCTCTGGGAAACGGCACCGCCTCCAGAGAATCCGAACAGATCATCGCGGATCTTTTGAAGGAGATTCCGCAGAAGGTACAGTATGTGATCGTCAGCGAGTCCGGCGCGTCGATCTATTCGGCCAGCAAATTAGCCGCGGAAGAATTTCCGGATCTGGATGTTGGACAGAGAAGCGCCGCGTCCATCGCGCGCAGGCTGCAGGATCCGCTGGCGGAACTGGTGAAAATAGACCCTAAGTCTATCGGCGTGGGCCAGTATCAGTACGATATGGACCAGAAGCGCCTGGGAGAAGCCCTGAGCGGAGTGGTGGAAGACGTGGTGAACCGTGTAGGAGTAGACTTAAATACCGCGTCCGCGCCTCTTCTGGAATATGTGTCCGGAATTACGAAGACACTGGCAAAAAATATTGTGGCTCACCGGGAGGAAAACGGACGTTTCACAGAGCGCAGGCAGCTTCTGAAAGTACCGAAACTGGGGCCGAAAGCATATGAGCAGTGCGCAGGTTTCCTGCGTATCATGGGCGGAACCAATCCGCTGGATGGCACCGGCGTCCATCCGGAAAGCTATGAAGCGGCGGAAAAGCTGCTGAAATCTCTGGGGTATACGTCCGAGGACCTGACACACGGCGGGATCCGGGGGATCTCCAAAAAAGTGCGTCATCCGGAGAAGACGGCGGAAGAATTGGGCATTGGCGAACTGACGATGAAAGACATTCTGCAGGAACTGGAAAAGCCGGCCAGAGACCCGAGGGACGAGATGCCCCGTCCGGTGCTCCGGAGCGATGTGCTGGATATGGAAGATCTGAAGCCGGGGATGGTGCTGAAAGGAACTGTGCGCAATATCATTGATTTTGGCGCGTTTGTAGACATCGGAGTGCATCAGGACGGTCTGGTGCATATATCCCAGATGTCCGACCGTTTCATCCGGCATCCGCTGGAAGTGGTGAAGATTGGAGACGTGGTGGAAGTAAAGGTACTTGGCGTAGATGTGGCCAAAAAGAGAATTTCACTGACTATGAAGTTGTAGAATTAAGAGGCATAGAGATGATATTTGAGACATGTTGTGCCAGGGAAACCTGGGAGCTGGGGAAAAAGGCAGGGAAACTGGCAAAACCCGGCATGGTTATCGCCCTGGATGGGAATCTGGGAGTGGGTAAGACAGTATTTACTCAGGGATTTGCCGCCGGACTGGGGATCGAAGAGCCGGTCAACAGCCCTACTTTTACCATTGTGCAGATCTATGAGGGCGGACGCCTGCCCTTCTATCACTTCGATGTGTACCGGATCGGAGATGTGGAAGAAATGGAAGAGATCGGATACGAAGACTGTTTTTACGGCGAAGGCGTCTGCCTGATCGAGTGGGCGGATCTGATTCAGGAAATTCTTCCGGAAAAGATCTGCAGAGTGGCGATTGAGAAAGACCTGGAAAAGGGATTTGATTATCGAAAGATTACACTGGAAGGATTCGAGGAATGGGAGGCATAAGATAATGAAGATTTTGGCGCTGGATAGTTCCGGCCTGGTAGCGTCGGTGGCGGTTGTAGAGGAGGTTGACGGAAACCAGAATCTGCTGGCGGAATATACGGTGAATTATAAGAAGACACATTCTCAGACACTGCTTCCCATGCTGGATGAGATTGTCAAAATGATTGAACTGGATCTGAAATCCATTGACGCGATTGCCCTGGCGGCAGGTCCGGGTTCCTTTACCGGACTTCGGATCGGGTCGGCTACGGCGAAAGGACTGGGATTTGCCCTGGAAAAGCCGTTGATAGAGATCCCGACTGTGGACGGTCTGGCATATAATCTGTATGGAACGGACAGGGTGATCTGCCCGCTGATGGATGCCAGAAGAAATCAGGTATATACAGGTATCTATGAGTTTTGCGGAGGCAGTCTCCATGCGCTGGAACCTCAGATGGCGGTGGGGATTGAAGTGATTGCCGGGAAATTACAGGCGCTGGGACGGGAAGTGATCTTTCTGGGAGACGGAGTTCCTGTATTCAGGAAACGTCTGGAAGAAGAATTGATGGCGGGGCAAAAGTTTTCGTTTGCGCCTGCCCATCTGAACAAACAGCGGGCGGGCGCTGTGGGAGCTTTGGCGCTGCAATACTTAAAAGAAGGAAAGACGGTATCCGCAGCGGAACACAGACCGGTTTATCTTCGGCTTTCCCAGGCCGAGCGCGAACGTCTGGAGAAGGAGAAAAACGCGTGATCCGGCCAATGCGGGAGGAAGACCTGGGACAGGTGGCGGATCTGGAAAAAAGGTATTTCTCTTTGCCCTGGTCGGAGAAAACCCTGCGGGAAAGTCTGGAAAGACAGGAATATCTGTTTCTGGTGATAGAAGAAGGAGAACAGATTATCGGATATGCCGGACTTCTGCAGGTGATGGAGGAAGGCGACGTCACGAATGTCGTGGTGGAGGAGTCCTGGAGAGGGCAGGGACTGGGTCGAAGCCTGATGACCAGACTTTTGGAAGATGGCAAAGCGAGAGGTATCCGTGCGTTTACCCTGGAGGTGCGGACGGGAAACAAAGGTGCCATCCGGTTATATGAGGAATTGGGCTTCCGTTCGGAAGGCGTGCGCAAGGGATTTTATGACCTGCCCAAAGAGGACGCCTATATTATGTGGAAGAGAGAGGATACATGACAGCAATCTCCTATTTCTCCCTGTCGGGGAGGTTAGTATAATGAAAAGGAACAGTTCAGGACGGCGGGAAAAAAGATGCCGTCATGAGCTGTTGCGCCTGAAGTGTCTAACATCAGATAAGGAGGATAAGAGTATGCGTCAATATACGGACCGGGAAAAAGGTATCCTGGGAAAAATCGTCTGCAATCAGTGCGGACGGGAACTGCAACTGGAAAACGGACTTGTACAGGAGGGCGTGTACGTCGGCGACGTGCAATGGGGATATTTCTCCAGGCATGACGGAGAGAGGCACCGTTTTGATCTGTGCGAGGAGTGTTATGAGCGTCTGATCAGTTCATTCCGGATCCCTGTGGAGAAGGAGGACGAAACAGAGCTCCTGTAGGAGAATATATGCTGGATGTTTGTTTATTGGGAAGCGGCGGGATGATGCCGCTTCCGTATCGTTGGCTGACTGCCCTTATGGTGCGTTATAATGGCAGCAGCTTATTGATCGACTGCGGGGAAGGCACGCAGATTGCAATCAAAGAGAAAGGATGGAGTTTCAAACCTATCGACGTTATCTGTTTCACACATTACCACGGGGATCATATCAGCGGTCTGCCGGGGCTTTTGCTGACCATGGGAAATGCGGAACGTACGGAGCCATTGACCCTGATCGGGCCCAAAGGCTTGGAACGGGTGGTAAATGCGCTGCGGGTGATCGCTCCGGAGCTTCCTTTTCCGATTCTCTACCGGGAAATAAACGGGGCGTCGGAAGAATTCTGCCTGAACGGATACCGCCTGAAGGCGTTCCGGGTCAATCACAATGTGCTTTGCTACGGATATACATTGGAACTGGACCGCGCTGGACGGTTCCAGCCTGACCGCGCGCAGGCACTGGATATTCCCAAGCATTACTGGAGTCGTCTGCAAAAGGGAGAGACGATTGCTGACGGAGATAAGGTGTATACTCCGGACATGGTGCTGGGAGCTCCGAGGAAAGGAATCAAGCTGACTTACTGTACGGACACCAGACCGACGCAGTCTATCGTGGATAACGCCATGCATTCGGATCTGTTTATCTGCGAGGGTATGTACGGAGAGAAGGGTAAAGAAGCCAAAGCGAAAGAATATAAACATATGACCTTCTACGAAGCGGCCAAACTGGCAAAGGCGGCAGAAGTAAAGGAAATGTGGCTGACTCATTACAGTCCGTCTTTGACCCGTCCGGAAGAATACATGGACGAAGTGCGTAAGATTTTCCCGGCCGCCAGTGCGGGGAAAGACCGTAAATCGGTGGAATTGGATTTTGAAAAGGATGAAGAATGATGGAAGATAAAAAAGACGTTTTGATTCTGGCGATTGAAAGCTCCTGCGACGAAACAGCGTCAGCGGTGGTAAAGAACGGTCGGGAAGTGCTTTCTAATGTTATCTCTTCTCAGATCGCCCTTCACACGCTCTATGGAGGAGTGGTGCCGGAGATCGCATCCAGGAAACATATCGAAAAGATCAATGAGGTGATACAAGAGGCGTTGGACCAGGCCGGCGTGAAACTGTCGGAGATCGACGCGATCGGCGTCACTTACGGCCCGGGACTGGTGGGAGCGCTGCTGGTGGGCGTGGCTGAAGCCAAGGCGATCAGCTATGCGTCAGGGATCCCGCTGGTGGGCGTACATCATATTGAAGGTCATATTTCTGCCAATTATATAGCGTGTAAGGACCTGGAACCGCCTTTTATCTGTCTGGTGGTATCGGGCGGGCACACGCATCTGGTTGTCGTGCGCGATTATGGGAAATATGAGATTATAGGCAAGACCAGGGACGATGCTGCAGGAGAGGCGTTCGATAAAGTGGCGCGCGCCATCGGGCTGGGATATCCGGGCGGACCGAAGATCGACCGTCTGGCCAAGGAAGGCAATCCGAACGCGATTCACTTCCCGAGAGCAAAAGTGGAAGACGCGCCGTATGATTTCAGTTTCAGCGGTGTGAAGTCGGCGGTGCTGAATTATCTGAACGGATGCCATATGAAAGGCGAGCCGGTGGTGGAAGCGGACGTGGCGGCCTCCTTCCAGAATGCTGTGTGTGATGTGCTGGTAGAGCACGCCATACAGGCAGTGAAGGATTATGGCATTCCGAAACTGGCGCTGGCCGGCGGCGTGGCGTCAAATTCCGCGCTGCGTGAAGCTATGAAAGCAGCATGTGAGAAAGAAGGGGTCTCCTTTTATTATCCTTCTCCGATTCTCTGTACGGATAATGCGGCGATGATCGGAGCAGCGGCCTATTATGAATATATCAATGGCGTCAGGAGCGGACTGGATCTGAACGCGGTGCCCAATCTGCGTCTGGGAGAACGCTGACAGGAGGGAAATATGGGAAAAGAACGCTGTACGGCAGTTGTTCTGGCGGGAGGCCAGGGAAAACGGATGGGAACAGCAGTGGCAAAGCAGTATCTCCTGATCCGGGAAAAGCCGGTGCTGTATTATTCTCTGGAAGTATTTGAACAGTCCGGCGTGATCGACGACGTGATTCTGGTGGTGGGAAGTGGACAAATTCCCTATTGCAAAGAAGAGATTGTGGGAAAGTATGGTTTTCAAAAAGTTCGTGCGGTCGTAGAAGGCGGCGCGGAACGCTACCACTCTGTCTGGGCGGGACTGCAGGCGGCAGAAGCCTTTTTGCCTGATTACATATTTATCCATGACGGCGCGAGGCCTTTTGTGGACGGGAATATATTGGAACATGCCTTTGAAGAAGTAAAAGAGTGCCGCGCATGCGTAGTGGGCATGCCGGTAAAAGACACGATCAAGATCGCAGATGAACAGGGGTATATTCATACGACGCCAAAAAGGAGCCTGGTCTGGCAGATTCAGACTCCGCAGGTGTTTGCGGCGGACCTGATCGTATCTTCTTATAGAATGTTGATGGAAAAAGAACAGGAGTACCTGGAACAGCGAATCCAGATCACAGATGACGCCATGGTGGTGGAAACCGTCTGCGGATGCCCGGTGAAGCTGGTGGAAGGGTCTTACAAGAATATTAAGATTACGACTCCGGAAGACCTGAAAATCGCGGAAATATTTGCATCAGAAAAACAGGAAGAAAAAGATGTAAAAAAATGAAAAAAGATGGTTGACAAAATTGCCCTGGGCTGTTAGAATATCACATGTCGCTTATGGAGAGATATCGAAGTGGTCATAACGAGGCGGTCTTGAAAACCGTTTGTCCGTAAGGGCGCGTGGGTTCGAATCCCACTCTCTCCGTTCACACGAGAGAGTGTGGTTTAGAATAAAATACAGTCTGTGAGAACAGGCGCTTTGGAGAAATACCCAAGTGGCTGAAGGGGCTCCCCTGGAAAGGGAGTAGGTCGTTAGTAGCGGCGCGAGGGTTCAAATCCCTCTTTCTCCGTTTCCTTTTCGCTGAAAAACAGCTCGAAAAAAATTAAAAAAAGTTGTTGACAAAGCTTGAAGGATTTGGTATTATATACAAGCTGTCGCTGAGAACTAGCGACAACGAAATGAACCTTGATAATTGAACAGTGCTTTGAAGATCTTCGAAAATTCTTTGAAAGTTTTCGCGTGAAGC
>CALWDO010000030.1 GCA_944376715.1 uncultured Lachnoclostridium sp.
AAAATAGATATATTGTCAAATGTTGCTCTCTTATGAATCACACTGATGTTTTCCCCGAACTTCACAATATCAATTCCTGGAAAATGATTTTTATCTGCTAATATACCAGCCGCATTATTGTATCCAATGCTGCTGTTATATAAATTAAGCGTTTTTAAGGTATCCTTATTAAAGGTTTCAATCTGAATGCATTCTTTTAATTTTCTGCTTAGAGTATCAAACGTCAGTTCTTGATCTGCACATGGCAATTCTTCGAATCTGATATTTTTTCCTTCCAAAATCAGTCTTGATAATTCCAATATGTCAACCTCTATTGTTGCGGTATCATTTCGTTTGTATGCTTTTGATTTATATAAATATGGCTTTTGAAGCCCGCTTTTAACTGTCAGTTTTATCGTTCTGTCATTATTCTGCAATTCCAGTGTGTAATCAGGCTGCGGAGTAATGCTGTCATTAATTTTGTTTTCAATATCCAGGCACGCTTGTTTTACATCTGCCAGTCCTTTGACATCACCGTTGTCATCAATGCCAAAAAAAATTTCTCCGCCGTCGTAATTCGAAAAGGCACTTACTGTTTTTAAAAATGTATTTGTAATCTTTTCTTTGAACTCCGTTGTTCTCGTTTCACGCATACATCGTGCTTCCTTTCCAATTTCACTGTTTATATTATATGCATAAACGGGCAGGAAATCAATCGTATTTTTTTGCGATTGTTTTTCTGCCCGTTTATAGCCGTTAAGTTTTTTATAATTTGATGCATGTCCTCTTAAGAGTTTCATCAGATATACATAAGTAAATTCTTCTCGTATTTTCTGCTAAAATCACCAGCCCCAAATTCCATATCTCCCCTTATTAATTTTATCCAAATCTTTTTCTTCTTTAGACTTTGAGTGTTCTCTTCGTCCTAAGTACTCATCCTCAGCTGCAATAATTGGGTCATACCAATCGGCTTTCTTTTTCGCCCATGCAAGCCACTCAGCGATTTCCGGAGTTATGTCTTTTTGCTGAGCGACTGCAGCTATATACTGCCTGATTTCACAAGCAATCTTATAATCCTCCGCTTGATTTAATAATTCCTTTGTCCTTCTGGCTTCGTCTTCTTTTTGCTTTCGGATTTCCTCTTTCCGTCTGGCTTCTTCTTCCTGTCTACGCCGTTCTTCTTCCAAACGTTCCCTTTGTATTCGGATTTCGTCCGACTTTTCATATATACGCAATAATATATCACCCAATCGGTCTTCCAGTTTTTCTTTCTCGCTATCTCTGATGTATTCACCATCACCAAAAATAATACGCAGCTTTCCATTATAGACATAATCATACTTTCGGATTTGCGGCTTAGGTGCCCACTTGTTCCGTTTTATCTGGTCATTATATTCTACCAGCTCACGAGCCTCTTGTTTGGTTAACTCATGTTTTATCTTATCTTGCCCTTCTGCAATTCGAATTCTTACTATATCTTCCATTACATGCATAGAAAGGTCTGCATTTACTTCCCCACCCAATTTCTCTACAGCGCAAAACAAAGCATCTAAAATCAAAAAAGCTCTCTGTTGTGATTCTTCTGATATTTCGTTAAAAAATACGGGTTCATTTTCCGTTTTATTATGTCTTCTCTGATCATGGGCCTCTTTTTTCTTACGTTTCCATTCGATTATGGAATTTCTATATTTTATTAGCTGCTCATGCAGTCTCTTTTTGTCACGAATACTTAGTTCAGAAGAAACTTGTAATATACGTTTCTTTTCTGTGCCATCCAAAAAAGTCAAAACTGTATCATCGACGTCGCTCTCTTCTATAGTTTCCCTCGCTGTTTCAGTATCATTATTGGATTCATCTGCATTCGGTTCTTTTAATGTTGCTTTCTTTTTCTTCTCTAACTTTACTCCAGCCAGAAGCAATTCGACATCTTTATTATCAGACGGAGGCAATGCAACAACTTCCCCGCTAACATCTTTCCCCAGATTTTTTTTCGTCCAATATCCCGAAGAAGGAAAAGGTATATTTGCTTCTCTGCACTTTGCAATCAACTTTGAATAATTCAGATTATATTTTCTGGCTACACCTGCAACAGATACTTTCCAAATTTCATCATATAATTGTTGGCGAGATAACGTCATCGTTTTTTTCGTCATATCAGCAATCCTCTTTTCCTTCGTACTTTTTCTCTGAATCTGCATATTTGTTCAGCGAAAACGCATATTCGAATAATTCCAATTCTTCTACTCTGCGCTTTCGCTTAATAAAAAAAGCAAATCTTTTTTCATCTCTTCAAATTGTTCAATAATTGTATTTAAATTTTTTTCAATATTGTGAACCTGAATTTCAGAAATTCTTCCGTACTTATAGGCGATCATTCGTTCCGGAACGATATGGTAGGACCAACTCTCGCTCCATTGGCTGCGGTCACGTTCCTCATTATGAACTGCAAATCCAATCGGCAGCAGATTATTCCTCATTCCAATTCCTACAGCCATTGGAGAAATTCCAAGATACTCACCGGCAATTTTCAATGTAGTCTTCGGCATATTTCTGATTTCATCATCTGTATATTTAGCCATATCTCCACCTCCATAAATTTGATCGTACTCTACATGTTATCAAATAAAGCTCTCTATTCTGCCCATCGCTCACGCAAAGACAGCCATCGCAAGCGTACCCAGCAGCATAAGCACCAGTCCGAAGAAGGCTTTCCCTGACAGCTTTTCTTTGAACACGATATAGGAGAAGACGACGCTTACAAGCAGGCTCATCTTGTCGATCGGAACCACCACGCTGACGACGCCGGTTTGAATAGCGTAATAATAACACAGCCATGAAGCGCCGGTTGCGATTCCGGACAGGCCGATGAACAGCAGTTCATGTTTGTCCAGATTTTTGAGCTCGGACATCTTTCCCTTAACCGCTACCATCACCCAGGCCATGATCAGCACTACGATCGTGCGGATCGCGGTTCCCAGGTTGGACTCTACTCCGGATATTCCGATTTTGGCAAGGATAGAGGTGAGCGCGGCAAACACGGCGGAGCCGATAGCATAAAGTATATAGGCATTCCCGTTGGCGGTCTGCGCGGTCTTTTTCTTCTCCACCATGAGGATAACGCCGACTCCCAGCAAAACAGTCCCGATCAGCTTTACGGCAAGATGGTCTGTCTCATGGAATAAGATAATGGCGAGCAGCACCGTCAGGACAGTGCTTGATTTGTCAATCGGGACCACCTTGTTGACGTCGCCGATGGAAAGAGCCTTAAAATAGCACATCCAGGAAGCGCCGGTTGCTGCGCCTGAAAGAATCAAAAATAAATATGAAGTCGGCTGGATCTGTGAGATCGTTCCCGCAGAACCCACGACAAATACCATGATCCAGGAAAAAATCAATACAACGATAGTTCTAAGCGCGGTCGCCACATCCGAATCCGTTTTCCTGATTCCACATTTTGCAAGAATCGACGTAATTCCGGCGAACAGCGCCGAGAAAACAGCTGCAATCAACCACATTGTTGAAAACCTCCTTTTCAGTCTTTCTGCATAGCGCATTTTATTCGCGCCATCATCTCAGGGAAACCGGCTTTGCTTTCTTCCTTGCATCGCTGATAGAGAATTCCCAGCAGACGTTCAAGCTCCATCTGTTCTTCTTCGTGAAGCGTTTCGGTCAGCCACTCATAAAACAGCGCCTCGATATGAGCCTTGGAGTTCTTTAAACGCTGGGCCTGCTCTGTCGGAAAGATAAGCTGGCTGCGTCCATCCTTCGGATTATTTTCCCTGCGCAGAAAACCTTTTGCCTCCAGATTGGCAGTCTGTTTTGCCACTGCTCCTTTATCCGCCCCTAAGATTTTACAGATTTCTGATTGCGTGATACCGGGATTCTTCCGCACAGCATGAATGAGATCGAACTCCGCAGTGCCGACCCCCTCCGCTTTCATCGTCCGGGCGGTGAACTTGCCCACTTCCCTGGCAATCTTTGTGATCTGACGATGTGTCTTATCCATATTCTTCCTTCTTTCGCAAAAAAGATGTACTATCATTTACTTAGATGATAGTACATCTTTTTATTGCTGTCAAGAATCGCTTCAACCGCTTAAATACATCTGTCTATCACCCAAAATTTCAAGCCATTTTTTCTGCTGAATGCATTGAGTTCATTTTATCCGCATGCTATGATAAAGATATCTGTAACAGAAAGAAGTGATATTCATGACAAAACTCAACGAAGTGCGGCTCCATGCAAAGCCGGCAGGCTGCGACGCTTGCATGGAGTAATCTTCGTCGCAGAATAGACATGCTGGCTTTGCTTCCTGATAATCATCTTAAGGAGGAAGCCCGCATGAAATATATCAATGCAAAAGATCTTCTTCCCAATGCGCTGGTCAAGGAACTGCAAAGCTATATTCAGGGGGGATACATTTATGTACCCACTGATCAGGCACATCATAAACAATGGGGAGAACTATCCGGTTATCGAAAAGAACTGCATCGTCGGAACTGCCGGATCACAAAAGAGTACCGAAATGGAACCTCTATCGAGGTGCTGGCAGAAAAGTATTTCTTATCCGTGCATGCTATTCGGAAAATCATATATCAAAAATAAAAATTGGCAGGGGCGCACCGCGCGACCCCTGCTTTTACTTTGTGTACAGATTGATTCTGTATTGTCCGGTAGGTAGAAAAATGACTGTAACATCCGTACGATAGAAATATACAACGAGGAGGCGAAGATATGAATTCCAAAAAAATCTATCCCAGAAAAAATGATCGGGAAACTGTTTATTTGAAAAACGTTGTCACAGACCCCAGCATTATCATAGGAGACTTTACAATGTATAATGATTTCGTCAACGATCCCCGGCATTTTGAAAAAATAACGTATTATACCATTATCCTGTCAATCCCGAGAAATTAGTGATTGGAAAATTCTGCTCCATCGCCTGCGGAGCAAAATTTCTTTTCACCAGTGCCAATCATACGCAAACATCGTTATCCACCTATCCTTTCCCCATCTTTTTTGAAGAGTGGGATCTGAACATTCAGGATATAACAGATGCATGGGACAACAAAGGAGATATTATCATTGGCAATGACGTATGGATTGGATATGAGGCCGTTATCATGTCCAGCGTCACGATAGGCGACGGCGCTATTATTGGCGCCCGTGCCGTTGTGACAAAGGATATCCCTCCCTATGCCATCGTAGGCGGTGTACCTGCAAAAATAATCCGAAAGCGATTTTCAGACGACGTCGTTTCCGCACTTCAGAAAACCAGGTGGTGGGACTGGCCCGAAGAAAAAATCAAAAAGTACATTTCAGACATCCAATCCGGACAGATCGACCAACTGCGAGCGGCAAATAATAGTAGTCGACATACTCCAAGAAATTATGATATACTTGCGGAAAAATGGAAGAAATAAATTATGAACATGTTCTCTTGGCTTGTTGCCCGCGGGAATAAAGGAGTGTATCCCATGAAAAAAATTCTGCTTGCCTTTGCAGGCATCCTGGTAATTGCATGCCTTGCATGCGGACTCTATATAAACGATTATTATCACGCAGACGACTATGCGCTGGAAACCCTGGAGCATCCGGCAGAAGGTATCTCGGTTGCCAGAGAGCATAACCGGATCATTTTCTCTCCGGAAAATCCCCGGGCAGGACTCATCTTCTATCCCGGCGGAAAGGTCCAATATGAATCCTATGCGCCGCTGATGGAGGCCTGCGCCAGTCAGGGGCTGCTCTGCGTTCTTGTACACATGCCGGGAAATCTGGCAGTTTTCGACATGGACGCGGCCGACGGGATCCCCGACGAGTATCCCCAGGTTGAAGACTGGTACATAGGCGGGCATTCTCTGGGCGGATCCATGGCTGCCGCCTATCTTGGCAGCCACACAGAAGAATACGACGGTCTGATTCTTCTGGCTTCCTACTCCACAGGGGATTTAAGCGGCAGCGCCCTGAAAGTTCTGGCCGTTTATGGTTCAGAAGATCGTGTTTTGAATATGGATTCTTATGAAAAATACAGGGAGAATCTCCCTGAAGATTTTACAGAATATGTTATTCCCGGCGGCTGCCACGCTTTCTTTGGCAGTTATGGAGCGCAAAAAGGAGACGGCCAGCCGGATCTCACCAATGAGGAACAGATCCGGCTGACCGCCGATATGATTGGACAATGGTTTTAATTCCTGCTTTTATATCCGCATCATCTCCGACATGACACAGACGCCTTCCGCGCCTTGTTCCAGGACTGACCGGATCTGCTCCGCATCCAGACGGATTCCTCCGATCCCATATACGGGAACCGGAGAGATCCCACAGACCTCTTTTAAAAATTCCAGTCCCCTTGGCGGAACGCCTTTTTTACAGTCAGTGGTGAAGATATGCCCGGCGGTCAGATACGAAGCACCTGAACGCACCGCCTCTTTTGCTTCTTCTGCCGAGTGTATGGACACGCCGATTTTTACCGTGACGCCCTCTTCCGGGCCGTCTGCCCTTCCCTTCTCCATACTTATTTCCCGCAGTTCTTTCAGTTTCCAAAGCGGCAGATGCAGGACGCCGGATCCGGCTGTTTTTACCGCCTCCGGATAGAAATGAGGGATCAGCGGTACCTTGTGCCGTTCACATACGGCTTTTACTTCCCCTGCCAGTTTCAGATAATCTTCCTGCGGGAGATCTTTTTCTCTCAGCAGAAACGCTTTCGGATGCAAACGGCAGATCCGGTCCACCTGTTCCAGGTAGGGCAGGCGGCTCAGATGCCGGCTGGACACTGCGATAATCTTTGAAAAATCAATCTCTTCGTACATAATCTTCTCTCCAGGTTCTCGTCCATATCCTCTTCTATACATAAATGTAATCGTTCATAACCGGCTGCAGTCCCAGTCCGGCCAGGTCGCTGTACACTTCTTCCACGGTGCGGGAATCCGAGATTTCAAACTGTTCGTCTCCTTTATCCTCCACTTCTTCCACGTGGCTTCCAATCCCTGTACTGACTCCGGCGGAAATCTTTGTAGCGGCAATATTAACGATGTTGTTTCTCACTCTCGCGCATTCTCTGGTGGAAATCGTAATGCCCGCGAAAGGCATAAACAGCCGGTAAGCGGTAACCACCTGCAAAAGCTGCGCTTCATGCACATCCATGGGATTGATCCGGTCGTTGTTGATGATCGGACGGAGCCGCGGACAGGAGAAAGAGATCTCCGCATGGGGATATTTTCTCTGCAGCAGATAAGCATGCATGCCCGTCGCAAACGCGTCCTTTCGGAAATCATCCAGTCCCAGCAGCGCCGCAAAGGCCACGCCGCGCATACCTCCCATCAGCGCTCTTTCCTGTGCATTGACCCGATAAGGGAAGATTCTTTTGTGCCCCGCCAGATGCAGCGTCTCGTATTTATCAGAATTGTATGTCTCCTGGAATACCGTCACATAATCCGCGCCGCACTCATGCAGATAGCGGTATTCATCAGAATTCATGGGATATACTTCCAGACCGATGACTTTAAAATATTTTCCCGCAATCTTACACGCCTCTCCGATATATTTCACATCCGATTTTGCCCGGCTCTCTCCAGTCAGAATCAGGATTTCCTGGAGCCCGCTTTCTGAGATGGCTTTCATCTCTTTCTCAATTTCTTCGTAATTCAGCTTTGCGCGGCGGATCCTGTTATGGCAGTTAAATCCGCAGTAAATACAATAATTTTCGCAGTAATTCGCGATATAAATGGGCGTAAACATATAAACGGAATTGCCGAAATGCTTCCTGGTCTCCCGCTGCGCGGCCTGCGCCATTTCCTCCAGATGGGGAAGCGCCGCCGGAGAAAGCAGCGCCGCAAAATCTTCCGGCGTACGATTATCTTTCGCGATCGCCCTGAGCACGTCGCTCTCTGTATATTTCTCATAATCGTAAGCATCCATGGCGCTTATGACCTGCTCCATAATCGTTGAATCGATGATTTCCATACCCGGCAGATACTCCATATGGTTTATCCGGTTCTTTTTCTGGTGCTCCCGAATCTCATCGCTTAAGATACTTTCATTGATATGGTCATTTTTACTCATGGTCATCACTCCTGTTCTTCCAAAAATCCGGTCAGCGGCGAAGACGCGCTGGAACCCTTTTCAATGACGCGGCCCATTCCGGACAGGTACGCGGTGCGCCCCGCCTCGATGGCTTTCCGAAACGCCCCTGCCATGGCAGGAATATCTCCGGCAGTAGCGATGGCCGTATTTGCCATGACTGCAGCTGCGCCCATCTCCATGGCTTCACATGCCTGAGAAGGCTTTCCGATACCCGCGTCCACGATGATGGGCAGATCGATCTCGTCGATCAGGATCTGAATAAAGTCTTTCGTACATATTCCTTTGTTGGATCCGATCGGCGAACCAAGCGGCATCACGCATGCGGCCCCCGCGTTCGCCAGGTCACGGGCCGCGTTCAGATCCGGATACATATAAGGCATCACTACAAAACCTTCTTTTGCCAGTATCTCCGTGGCTTTTACCGTCTCATAATTATCCGGCAGGAGATATTTGGAATCATGGATTACCTCGATTTTGATGAAATCAC
Organism: uncultured Lachnoclostridium sp.; assembly: GCA_944376715.1. Classification (GTDB taxonomy): domain Bacteria; phylum Bacillota; class Clostridia; order Lachnospirales; family Lachnospiraceae; genus Hominiventricola. The sequence goes on from CALWDO010000030.1 coordinate 8,549, forward strand.
TCTGGCAGATTTCCCTTGCCAGACGGGCGATACGGACTGCTTCTTCTGCATTTCTGGCCCCGGAAGTGTTGGGAAGCAGCGTCACTCCCTCCGGAATATAGTCCAGAATGTTGGCAAGCCCGCCCTGATTGGCCCGGCGCAGCGCCAGCGTAATAATCTGCGCGCCCGCATTCTCCACAGCCGCCTTGATCAGCTCCAGAGAATATTTTCCCGACCCCAGTATAAAACGGGATTGGAATTCATGTCCTCCCAGGCAAAAAGTGTCTTTGTTTAAATCTGTCATTTTCTTATTCTCCTTTTGTTCTTTATCATCTTATATACCATCTATGAGCAGCCGCGCGATCAGGTTCGCCTCATGCCCCGCGCAAATACTCACGCGGGGCGCCATCAACCCCATACCGGCTCCAGAATCGCTGGTTTCATCCCCGCACAGATAAAACCTGTCCGCAACTTTTCTCGTCCGGATCATATTACTGTCTCCATATCCCGCCATGCCGGAGGCGCTGACGACGATCTTGTCCGGAAATTGTTCCAGGACACCGTTTACCAGCATGGCCTTATTCTCCGGCACATCGAAAGCCTCGCAGATAATATCGTCTTTTGCAAAAAGCTCTTTTATGTTTTCTTCACAGACACGGACACAGTCCGTCTGTATATCCAGATACGGATTAATATCCAGCAGCTGCTCTCTCAGCGCGTCGGTCTTATACATCCCCACATGCCGCATGAAGTAATGCTGCCGGTTCAGATTAGTCAGATCCACCCGGTCAAAATCAATGAGATGCAGATGGCCGACCCCGATCCTGGCCAGTGCAGACGCCGCATTGGAGCCCAGTCCTCCCAGACCGGATATCGCGACTCTGCCTTTATTCAGACGTTCCTGAATCTCAGGCGTATGCCTGCGGCAGAGCGCTTCCTGTATCTCTTCTTTTGAAAACGCCATATCAGCCTCCTCCCACAAAGCTCACAATCTCCAGCACATCGCCGTCATGAAGCATAGTCTCGCCATAACTGCTTTTAGGCACGATTTCCCCGTTTTTTTCCACCGCAATCCTGGCAGCCTGGTATCCCTCCTGCCCGAGAAAATCCAGAAGGTTTACCCCTTCTTCCAGCATTCTCGCTTCTCCGTTTACCCGGATCATAGCATCCTCCTTTCCCATAGACCAAAAAAGGAGTCCACAAAGGAATACACCCGCGGTGGTGCACCCCTTCATGAACTCCTGTTCACTCTATCGTTTTCTTTATAAATTTTTCTTATTCAGTATACCATTTTGAGACGGTATGTCAATCCTTTTCCCCGGCAAAATCATATTTGAGCACGGCGCAGTTTCTCACTCCGAAATCTGCATACTCCTCATTCGTCATCTCGTAAAAATAAGACTGAACGACTCTGGCAATCCCATTATGCGCCACCAGAATATATGTTTTCTCGTCCGATTCTGCCCGGAGATCATCCAGCAGGTTATAGATTCTCTGCGCCAGCTGCAGCATGGACTCACCGCCCTCATACCGGCAGCAGAAATTCCTTTTCGCCTGCTTGAAATCTTCCCCGTCCCGGGGTGTAGACTCCCATTTGCCATAGTTCTGTTCCTTCAGACGCGGTTCCATCCTTGCCGGGATTCCGGTCATCTCCGAAATATGCCTGGCTGTCTCCGCAGCGCGAACTAAAGGAGAATACAGAATCTCATCTGCCTGTATTCCTTCTTCCAGTATCCGTTTTCCAGTTTCAACCGCCTGCTGATGCCCCAGATCCGTCAATTCAATATCAGTGGCCCCGCAGATCTTATTCTCCACATTCCATACGGTCTGCCCGTGGCGGATAAAATATATGCTTCCCATATTGTTTATTTTACCTCGACCAGTTCAATGCGGAAATTCAGTTCTTTGCCAGCCATCTCATGATTTGCGTCAAAAGTAATTGTTGTCTCGTCCTTCGCCGTTACCTTTACCGGGAAAGGCTGTCCATACTGATTCGTCAGATAGACCTGCTGTCCTGCCGACAGATTCTCCGAACCGGGAAGCTGCGCGATCTCCACGGTAAAGATGGCATCCGGATTCGGCATACCGTATGCTTCTTCCGGCATCAGATGCACATCCACGATCTGACCTACTTCCATGTCCGCTACCGCCGCGTCAAATCCGCGGATCATCTGTCCTGCTCCGCAGACAAATTCCAGCGGTTCGCCGCGGTCATAAGAAGAATCGAACTGCGTCCCGTCGTTGAAAGTACCTCTGTAATGGGTACGGCAGGTCTTGCCCACATTGCGCCCGGTAAATGCGGGCTGCGCTCCGCATCCGCCTCCACAGCTTCCGCAGCTGCTCCCGCAGGAATGTCCTTCCTCATGGTCTCCGCAATCGTGGTCCTCCCCATGATGATGGTCACAATTCGCTCCGGAAGATACCAGCTCTCCTCTCAGATAAGCTTCTACTGCCTGATCCGCATTGCCCTGAGCGCCGGAACACAGCTCCACACCGGCTTCTGCGAGCGCAGCCTGCGCTCCGCCGCCGATGCCTCCGCAGATGAGCACATCCACCGACTGTTCCGCCAGAAGCCCCGCCAGCGCGCCGTGTCCGGCGCCATTGGACCCAATCACTTCACTGGACACTACCTTATGATCTTCCACATCATACACTTTGAAAAACTCTGTCTTTCCAAAATGCTGAAATATATTACCGTTGTCGTAAGTTACCGCGATTTTCATTTCTGAAATCCTCCTCATTCGTAGTTCTTTGCTATTTTATCACAGAATATATACCATTTACAACCGCGTCGTCCACCGGCTGCAGTCCCACACTTTTGTCGCCAGCCCATCATAAAATTCCGGCTCATGACATACCATCAGGATGCTGCCCTTATAAGCCAGAAGCGCTCTTTTCAGTTCCTCTTTCGCATCCACGTCCAGATGATTCGTCGGCTCGTCCAGGACCAGCAGGTTGCTCTCCCGGTTCATAAGCTTGCAGAGGCGCAGTTTCGCCTGCTCTCCGCCGCTTAGCACTTTCACCTTGCTCTCGATGTGCTTGGTGGTCAGACCGCACTTTGCAAGCGCGGATCTGGCTTCAAACTGGGAAAACCCCGGAAACTCAGTCCACAGTTCTTCCAGAGTCGTGGTTTCAATATCCTGGCTCATCTCCTGTTCAAAATATCCGATCTCCAGGTAATCCCCAAGTTCTATTGTCCCCTGCAGCGGCGGGATCAGTCCCAGGATACTTTTCAGAAGCGTAGTTTTGCCGATACCGTTGGCACCGGTGAGCACGATTCTCTCGCCCCGCTCCATCTGAAGATTCAGCGTGCCGGACAGAGGCTCTTCATAGCCGATGACCAGATCATGAGTCTCCACCAGATAGCGTCCCGGTGTCCTTGCCTCTTTAAAATAGAATTCCGGCTTCGGCTTTTCTGCCGCCAGTTCGATCATGTCCATCTTGTCCAGCTTTTTCTGTCGGGACATGGCCATGTTCCTTGTAGCCACACGCGCCTTGTTTCTCGCCACAAAATCCTTCAGTTCCGCGATTTCCTTCTGTTGACGATTATATGCCGCTTCCAGCTGCGCCTTTTTCACCGCGTAAACTTCCTGAAATTTATCATAATCACCCACATAACGGTTCAACTCCTGATTATCCATATGGTAGATCAGGTTGACGACGCTGTTGAGAAACGAAATGTCATGTGATATGAGGATAAACGCGTTTTCATAATCATTCAGATACCGTTTCAGCCACTCAATATGAACCGCATCCAGATAATTGGTTGGCTCGTCAAGAAGCAGGATATCCGGCTTTTCCAGGAGAAGCTTTCCCAGCAATACCTTGGTACGCTGGCCTCCGGACAGCTCTGTCACATCCCGGTCCAGCCCGATATCCGTAAGCCCCAGAGCGCGCCCCACCTCTTCCACCTTCGCATCTATCATATAAAAATCATGAGCGGACAAAAGTTCCTGAATTACGCCGGTTTCTTCCATGTAACGTCCCATCTCTTCTTCCGAAGCATCCGCCATCTTTTCATACATCTCGTTCATCTGTGCTTCCAGATCGAACAGGCAGCTGAAAGCAGAAGTCAGCACGTCCCGGATAGTCATACCCTTTTCCAATACCGTATGCTGATCCAGATATCCCACCCGGACATTTTTTGCCCATTCAATCTTGCCCTCATCCGGCTGTAATTTTCCGGTAATTATATTCATAAACGTGGATTTGCCCTCTCCATTGGCACCCACCAGACCGATGTGCTCTCCTTTCAGCAACCGGAATGACACATCCTGAAAAATGGCCCGGTCTCCGAAACCATGGGTTAAATGTTCTACGCTTAATATACTCATTAGTTCTCTTTCTACTCCTTTGTTTTCTGCAGCGGCGAAAACGGACATCTTTGCCCGATACACTGGTTGTTCCTGCCGCTGTAGGAACATATGATTTCCGACTGTTTCATCTGGATCCCCAGATGCTCTTTTACAAATTTTACTGCCTGGAGAATGGATAAATAAGAATCCCTCTTACAGCATCTAGGACCGCCGATCTCTCCGATTGCGTTTAAAGCGCTGGCCGTCATCTTATGAGAAAGCGCAAAATTTTCCACGCCCAAAGGTGTGGAACCAGTGACAATAGAGACAAACATGCCGGCGCTGAGTCCTGCCCCGCATGCACCCCAGAATCCGCAGGCGCCTCCGGGTACCGACCTGCCCCTACTGTTCATCTCAGCCAGCGTTTTCTTCAAATCCAGATCTCCGCCTGAGTTCTTATAGGCAGTTAAAAGAGCCATGCCAACCATCACGTGATGTTCCGGACCATGCATATGGCAAAACGGCATCGCCATCATCCTGTTCAATATTTCAACCGGATCCCCGGATGTCTCTTCCAGACAAATTCCCACCAGATGGTCAATTCCCTGCATATGACATTCGCTGCATACATAATGTCCATTGACGCATCTGGTTTTACTGGCTTCTTTTTTATGGCAGAGTTCGCACTCCATCTCTACATCTTCGCTCAGATATTCCAAAGGCGCCTTACAGATCAGACATTCTTCTTTCATATCATTATTTACTCCTTATTCTCTTATCGCATCACCAGCGCCGGTTGAAAATTCAGGTAATCTCCCGATACCAGCATATAATTTACGCCACGAAACATTCCCCGTATACTGTCTCCAAACCGCCGTTCTCCATGACAATGGGAATATACAACGGTATCAACTCCGTACTCTTCCGCGATCTCTGTAAACGGGGAAGTCTCCTCCAGTATATTCGTAGGCGGATAATGCAGAAACATGATATATTTTCGGTATCCTTCTTTCTCTGCCGCCTGGAATGATTTCCGCAGACGTTCCATTTCCCTGGCAACCAGCTTCTTTGCCTGTGCTTCCCGTTCTTCATCCCAGCCGATCACCCGGCCCCGGCGGTCCAGATAAAACGGTCCCTCAAAGGTATATCCTTTGGTTCCGACCAACGCATAGTCTTTGTACACGGTAAAATTATTCTGCAGAAAAAATAACCTTCCATTATATTCTTCATTCAAACGATTCGTCTTTTTCGCATCCCAGAACATATCGTGATTCCCGCGAAGCAGGATCTTGCGCCCCGGAAGCCTTTCGATAAATGCCAGATCTTCGCGGCATTCTTCAAGCTTCCTTCCCCAGGAATGATCCCCGGTAAGCACCAGCGTATCCTCCGGTTTTACGATCTGATTCACATATTTTTCGATCTTCTGCTCATGATGCTTCCACACCTTTCCAAAAGCATCCATAGGCTTATCTGCCTGAAAACTGAGATGTAAATCACCCAATGCGTACAATGCCATATATTCTGTTCCTCCGAGCAGTTAACTCTCGCTTTATTTTCTCATCTGTGCCTGATCTTCTGCAATCACAGCCACAATTAACGAATCACTTTCAAAATTTCTTTTTTCCCGGCCTCCGGAAAGATCTCCTTCATCCGGCTCACAATCTTCTCTTTCGATACTTCCGGATCTTCCGAATAGCATCCTGCCGCCGCTTCATATCCCCAGGCCGATTCCGGCTTCCGGTAAAACGCCACCGGCCATCCATATTCCTGTCCTTTTTTATTTTTCCTGAGACGAAAATCTGTCATCACCAGGTAAGTCCGCATCTGCAGGTCAGTTATGACTCCGGAAAAGTTCTTCTCTCCGCCTTTGCCAAATCCCGCCAGTTTACGGATCTCATGTCCTGCCAGTTCTTCATGGTCTTCAAAAAGATCCATAATCTTTTTCGCGCGGACGTTCAGCAGACCGTCATCCCAGGCGGCGTCATAATCGTAACCGTCGCGCCGGTAGTTCGCAAATACCGGCAACCATTCCAGAGAAATAAATCCGGTCTTTTTATTGAAAAACTTCCCGTAAGCCACCTGACCGCTGCGGGCGATGATCTCCCTCCAATACCAGGGATCCTGTTCCGGATCACCGGACCACCAGAACAGATCAGAGGTATGCTCCTCGGCAGAGAAACCCTCTACCTCATTTTTGAATAACGGAAGAAATCCCACTTCGTTTATGTAATTGATTAATTCCTGCCATGTACGGATTCTAAGAGGATTATCCCAGGAAAGGCCGTGCATGATCCATTCACCGTTTTCATTTGCCATATTATTGACTCCTCAGCAGTTATCCATATTTTTGAATATCTGTTTTACGTTTTTATTAAATAAATCAAAGTACTGTTCACAATTTTTATCTACATTCAGAGATATTCTACCTCGCAAATTCAGTGTCCAATAGATACGGCGATGTCTCCAGCACTAAATCATTTAAAGAGAGAGCCTCAAACTGCGTATATGGAATCCGAATAATTGGTATCTTCTTCTTACGGCAGTATTCATTTTTTATTTGATCGCTCATAACCGTTTTTTGATACCTGTCAGCTGTATCCCAACCGCTGCCTGAATATTTTGCATGCAGGATTCCATCATATTCTATAAAATAACAAACTTTTCCGTCCTCCATTACTGCAAAGTCAAAGCGTTTCCGGCCTTTCAGATCCGACGGAGAATATTCCCTCATATAACTGATATTTGCCTCTCGCAATAATCTGGATACTTTTTCATTTCCCTTCGATGTTAGACAGCCGCAACTACTCGTAACTCCAGATAACAGCGCATCCTGCCGTATTTCTCTTTCCTGCCCGCAGTCACAACGGCATTTCCAGATCACTCCTCCTGATCCAGGTCTTCTTTTTCCGCTGTCACTTATTACCAGAAGTCTTCCAAAACGCTCTCCTGTAATGTCTTTTACCGTATCATTATGCAAACACCCGCAGCTTCGGGTGTGTCCGTTTTTTAATTTGCTAGCCTGTACCTGACACCTGTTTCCACAATCACATACACATTCCCAAAAAGCGCCATGTCCATGACCTGATTTTTGTCCCCGTTTTACAACCGTAAGTTTTCCAAACCGCTGCCCTCTGAGATCTTCTATACGAATACATCCACAACTGGTAGTTGTTCCTCGATTCAGGTTCCCTCCAGCTACATTTACTTCATTTCCACAATCACACCGACATCTCCAAACTGCTCCCCCATTGGATTTTCTCTCTTCCGTAAGTGAAAGAACAGTTAACATGCCATACTTTTTCCCTGATAAATCAACCGGATGATTAGTGGGCATACATCCGCAGCTTTTTACTTTTCCACTATTCAAATTATGAGTCGTAACATTATGATAATTACCACAATCACATAAACACCGCCAAATACGACTTCCGTTTCTACGCGTTTCAAGCTGTTCCTGAACAACCAGATAACGAAAACGTTTTCCAAGCAAATGAACCTTCTCTTCAGCTATGTCTTTATTTCTTCTCCGTGTCATGTCTACCCGCAGACATCCACAACTCGCAGTCTGTCCCCTGCGAAGACTTGTTCCTCTTACTTTTATTCTTTTTCCACACTGACAGCGGCACAGATACCAGGCTTGTCGATCCTTTTGTTTTCCTTCTGTTTGTTCAACCACAGTTAAGCGGCCAAATGTACGTCCAATCATATCCACTTTGGGGCGAACCATACAATTATTCTCCTATTCCATATCCATTCTTCCGCCCATTTCAAAAACCACAATCCTCTCCCTGGAATCCTTTCCTGCAAACAGATCTCCGCAGTCGATCTCGTCCGAAAACATCAATTCATCCACCGTCATCAAATAGGAAATATATTCATCCGATGGATAATAGAAAAACAGCAAAATCTCCCTTGGCCCGGCATAGTAGGATTCCTGAATCCGACTGATGACCTTCTGCAGAATTTCCAATGAAAAGGGATTGAAAAAATAGATCCGGTCTACTTCTTCCGGCACAGGAAACTGCTCCGCGTTCGCCTGCACAAAAGTCGTTCTTTCCGCAGCAGCAGCGCTTTTCCGGTTCTCTTCTGCCTTTTCATAAATCCGGTTATCATATTCAATCCCGATCGTCCGGCACTTTACCTGCCAGGACAGGTAAAATTCCACCCGCCCTTTCCCACATCCATAATCCAAAAGCAAATTGTTTTTCCTTATGTATCCGCTGTTTGCCAGCCGTTCCAGCACGGAATACGGCGTCGGTTCATATGGGTAACGATACTGATCGGAATGTGAATCATCACGCCCTGTAGTTTTGATCCGCAGAAGTTTTTCCCACTCATGCTCATTACTATTCATATCAGATAAGAATTCCTTCCAGATGGTCCATCTCATGCTGACAAATCTGAGCCGTCCAGCCACTGAGTTTTATCCTCTGTTTTTTCCAGTTCATATCATAATATTCCACTTCAATATTCTGAAAGCGGATTGTCTTTCGGACTCCCGGAAGTGACAGACAACCTTCCTCCGTCTCATAAAGCGTATCCTTTCTTAACATCACCGGATTAAACATGATCACATCCATAAATCCCATACTGATAATGATTACATTCTTTCGAATTCCAATCATGTTTGCTGCCATTCCAACGCATGCCGCACGATTCGCTTCCAATGTATCCTGAAGATCTCTCCCTACCTGTACATCTGCCTTTGTAGCTGGTTCTGACTTTTGCCCAAGAAAGAAAATGTCTTTCATAACTGGTCTGACCATTTTTATATCTCCTGCTTTTTCAATTCATTTTCATAAATATGAAACGTGCTGTCGTCAAACAATACCCATTTTACCACATCCAGTTTTTCCGGATATTCTGCAAGAAAATTTTTAACGGTACTGACAGCAATTTTTGCCGCTTCCTCTGTGGGGAAATGATAGATCCCCGTAGAGATAGACGGAAACGCGATGCTCCGTATTCCGTGCTCAATCGCCAATTCCAGACAAGAACGATAGCAGGAAGCAAGAAGCTTTGCTTCTTTCGACTTCCCGCCATTCCAGTGCGGTCCCGGCGTATGAATGACATATTCACATGGCAGATTATACGCTTTCGTAATCTTGGCTTTTCCGGTCTTGCATCCGTTCAGCATCCGGCATTCCGCCAACAGTTCCGGCCCTGCAGCCCGATGAATCGCGCCGTCAACACCGCCGCCTCCAAGAAGAGAAGTATTGGCTGCATTTACGATCGCCTGAACATGATGATCCTTTGTGATATCCCCTTTTACCATGATTATTTCTGTTTTTCCATTACTTAAATACATTATCTCTTCCCTTCCACGCAGATCCAGTCCTCTCCCTCTCTCGTATGAATCTTCGTTTCCGTAAATCCTGCCTGATCAAAGAGTCTTAGAAATTCTTCTTTTGTCGGATTAAACAGATGATACTGCTTTATATTTTCCAGAACGGATTCTCTTAAGCCTTCCTTCTGATAGATATCCGCAATCAGCAGGAATACGCCTCCTTTTTTCAGCACTCGCCGGACTTCCTTCAGATTTTCTGCCGGATCCGGCCAGAAATAAAAGCTCTCTACCGTAATGATTTTATCAAAACTTTCATTTTCAAAAGGCAGATGTTCCACGGAGGCCTCCAGGATATTCATCTTTCCATTCTGAATATCCTGCGCGTTCGTCTCCCTGGATAATTCCACAGATACCGGCGAATAATCCACGCCGGTCAGATGACCTTTCGATATTTTCTCCGACATCTTTTTCAATGCAGCGCCTCCGCCGCACCCGATGTCCAACGCCCGGTCCTCTTCCCCAAAGTTCAGAAACCCAAGCGCCCACTGCGTCACCGCCGCATGACTCTCATTCATACGCTGGAGCATCTGCTCCCCCTCTTCTCCCTGAGGCTTTCTTGGATTTCCTTTTCTGGTTATCTCTTCCTGATTTTTACGCGCCATTTCCATTTTCTGATCCTTTCACACTTTTCATATATTCTGCCTGCAATCCGGGCTTTTATCCGACAGCACTTCCTGTCAGCGTCTTCCCAGCAGGAAAACCACTATTCCGGCAATCACCAGCACCGGAAGCGCCACATACATCAGCCCTGCCACTACCAGAATAATCAGCGCCAGTGGGAAAATCACCACAGAAACCAAAATCTTTGTAATCCCCCATGCCGCCTTCAGAGCAAAGGACAACAATTTCCCAAAAACCGCCAAAAATAAAATCACAAACAATAATAACCACATATCTTATCTCTCCTGTCCTTCTTTATAACTGTCAGCTGATCTGCCACCGCACATGGCTTCCGTCCTCATCCTTGCTTACGATCAGCTGGTCCTCAATCTCCTGTTTTAACTCCGTTACATGAGAAATGATTCCGATCAGTTTGGATCCGTCCGCCATATCCTGCAGCACCCGAATGGCTTTGTCCCTGGAATTGTCATCCAGGGAACCGAATCCTTCGTCGATGAACATCACATCCAGATGCACCGACGCGGCGCTCTCCTGGATCTGATCCGCCATTCCCAGCGCCAGAGACAGCGCCGCCATAAAAGATTCCCCGCCGGACAGGGTCCGTACCTCCCGCTCTTTTCCGGTCACCGCAGAATAAACCATCAGATCCAGTCCGCGGTTCTTTCCGGTTCCTGCCCGGTCGAGATCGCACATGCGCAGTTCAAACTGCCCCGCGGACATTTCCTGAAAGCGCCGGTTGGCGGCGTGCAGGATCCGCTGCAGATAATAGCGCTGGACATATGTCTCAATATCCATGCGGGAACCGGAAACATTTCCTGCCAGCAGATTGTAAAGATCGTCCAGCCGTTTATATTCCAGCATTCGTTTTTTACGGTCTTCCATCACCGGATAAAGGGTATCGTATATATTCTGATCAGTCCGTCTGTCGGCTCCCGTCTGCTCCTGTTTTTCCCTGGCGGCCTTCATCTTCTGTTCCGCTTCATCCCGGGCCTTTCTCAGTTCTTCCAGTACGGGCCTTTCTTTTCCTTTCACCGCCGCGAAAGCCGCATCCCTTTTTCCGGCCGCCGCAGCTTTTCTCCGGCTGTGCTCTTCGATCTTTTGCTGCAGATTATCTGCATCTGCTCCTGTATAATGCTCCGTAAGCGTTTTCCATTCTGACTCTGAAAAATTTTTCTCTTCCATCAGTTTTTCATAGGCATGTTTTCGCAGCTCGCGTTCCTTTTCCTGATCCGGAAGGTCTTTTTCCCATTGTAAAATCAAGGTTTTGGTATGTTCTTCGGCATTTTTTGCCTTCTGAGCTTCTGTCTTTGCCTCCCGCGAAGCATGCTCTGCCTGATCCTTTCTGTCTCCGGCCTTTTTCAGGGCAAGTTTTGCCTCTTCCTCTGTCTCGTAATCACTGGATCCTCCCAGACTCTTCCATTCTGACTCTGCAGCCGCAAACGCGGTCTTCTTTTCTACCGCATTTGTTTCTGCCTGTTCTTCGTCCGCTTTTAATCTTATTTTATCTGCTTCTATGCTCTGCAGCTTTTTCTGAAGTTCTCTCAGCTGCCGCAGATTTTCCTTCCAACGCGCGCCTTCTCCCCGAAGCGTTATTTTCCAGGTCTCCAGCCTCTCAGACGCCTGTTCCAACGTAGAATCTTCCGGAAATTCCGGCAAATGTGCGGATAATTTTATGCGCAGAGTGTGTATCCCTTCATCGCGGCTTTTTTCTTTCTCTTCGAGCAGCGCGGACGCAGCCTGTGCTTTTGCAGCCGCATTTTCCTGTGCGTTTCTGAGCTGTTCTGTTTCCTTCTCCAGCATATCCAGGGTTTCACGGCTTAGTTCCCGGTGTTCTTCCTGCAGTTCACAAGGATGCGGATGATCCAGAGAGCCGCAGACCGGGCAGGGCATTCCCGGCCTCAACTGTTCCCTGGCGATGAATCCCGCCTGGGTATTAAGAAAAATTCGTCTTATACGTTCATATTCTGCGTTTTTCTGTTCATAGACTTCACTGGCGCCGACATATTCCGCCCTCGCCTTTTCCGCGGCCTTTTTCTGTATATCTGCTTCTTTCCGGAGCTGTTCTGCTGAAGAAAGCTCCCGGCTTAATTCGTCTGCTGTCCGGGCTTTTCCCTGCCATCGCTCAAATTGAACCTGAGCCTCCCTCAGCTGTTCCACCCGGTTCCTCCAGTCTCTCTCATGTTCCTCGGCGTCCTTCATTCTCTGACGTGCCGCAGACGCCGTCTCTTTCGCAGCCTCATAGGCAGATTTACAGCTGTCGTAATTTGCTTTCGCTTCCCGGATCCTTCTCAGGATCTCCAGCGCACGGTTTACCCGTTCCGACACCTTTGTATAATCCTGGCTCATCAGATTCCACTGTGCATCCGCCTTTTCGGATGCATCTGAAGCCTCTCTGGCTTTTTTCTCCAGCTGCGGCAGGATTTCCTGCCCTGATGCAAGTCTTCGCCTGGTGTCGTTTTCCATACGCACGGCGTCCACATACCGCTCCCAGGCCGGAAGGATCTCATATGCCGCCCGGATTTTCCGGATCCGCTCTCCGACTTCGCGGATCTGTTCTTCCTGATCCCTGCACAGGGCCAATTCCTTTTCTGCCTGCTCCAGTTCCCGAAACCGTTCCAGAAGCTGCTCCGCACTGGTATATCGGTCTCTCTTTTCCAGATAGAAGCAGTGTGTCTGTTCATATTCCTCGTCCGCCCGCCGGTTCCGCAGCTCCAGTTCCCCGCACAGGTCTGACATTTTCTCCAGAAAGGACTCCATATCCGTCACTGACAGCTGATCCGCATTCAAGATCCTATCCCGTAGTTCCAGCAGTTCCTCCGCTCCCGGATAGTCTTCCGGCACTGCCGCATGGGACGCCTCCGTCTGGCATATGGTACGGATCTTCCCGATCTCCTGCTGTTTCTCTTTCCTGCGGTTTCCCAGTTCTGTCACAATCTTTTCATACATTTCCGTATGGAACAATTTCCGGAAGATCACCTTCTTATCATCTGATCTGGCCCTCAGAAGCTCCATAAACTCCCCCTGGGCAATCATCGCCACCTGCATGAACTGAGCCTTAGTAAGCCCGATGATCTCCTCCAGCTTTTTGTCCGTCTCTTTCTGAGGGTATTCCGAGCCGTCCGGCATGATCAGGATAACCGAGCCGCTCTCTTCTTTCATACCGCTTCCCCGTTTCAAAGGCCTCACGTGCCGCGGTACGCGCCGGACTGTATATATCTCTCTGGTTTCCCCGTCTCCCTCGGAAAAAACCAGTTCCACAAACGGCTGTACTCCAGGTTCCACAAACTGGCTCTGCAGTTCTGCCCCGTTCTTTTTGTTTGTACCCGAACTCGCCTCTCCATATAACGCAAACACTATAGCATCAAAAATCGTCGTCTTTCCGGCTCCCGTATCTCCGGTGATCAGAAACAGGTTCTGATTCGTCCGTTCAAAATCAATAACCGTCTGTTTCCCATAGGAACCAAACGCCTGCATAGTCAGTTTCAGCGGTCTCATCCTTCCGACACCTCCTGTACAGCATTGATCACCTGACGAAGAATCTTCTTCCCTTCTTCATCCACATCTCCCCGGGCATCCACACTCTGCAGGAAAGCGCAGCACAGTTCAAACGGATCCCGCGCCGTTTCCGGCAGGATTTCCCCTCTGTAATCTGTTTTTCGCGGCCCTTCCCGCCGAATCTCCAGAAGATACGGAAACGCACTTCTCAAGCGGTCCTGCATATCCGGCGCCGAGATCTCCGACCGGTCTGTCAAAATCACAGTTACATAGTCGCCGCAGGCCTGTCCCAACGCTTCTTCCAGACTCCCGCGGATCACACGTACCTGACGAAGAGGCTTAAGAGGCAGCACTTCCGTCTTCACAGCGCCTTTCTCACCCATCTCCACCAGTATCACACCTTTTTCCTGTCCCGCCTCACTGACCGAGCAAGCCAGCGGCGTGCCGCAGTAACGTCGGCAGTCCCCCCTTACTTTCATGGGCTTATGGATATGCCCCAACGCCGCATAATCAAACCAGTCCAGAATATCGGCTGAAACCTCGTCAATATTCCCTACCGTGCGGATCTCCGAATCCATCCGCTCCACGTCTTCCGCCTTTTCTCCCGCAGGAAGATAGAACTGATGGCTTACCAGCACGTTTCTCTGGAAAACATCGATCTCCTCCCTCCGGATCAGCCTGTGGACTGTCTCATTGTAAGAAAGATTATTTCCGTCCTCGTCTGTTCCCACAATCTGCTTTACCATAGAGGGCCTTACGAAAGGAAGCAGGTAGAAATTCACTTCTCCATAAATATCCTGCAGTACAATCTTCTCGATATATTCATCCTCTGTCTGAGGAGGCATGCCGATCATATGTACATTCTGCCGGGAAAGCACATTCCGAAAACAGTTCAGCCGGGGCCCGCTGTCGTGGTTGCCGCTGATCAGCATCACGGAGGCACCCGGTAATGCCGCCGTCAACCCGTCGATAAAACGGTCGAAGACTTCTACCGCCTCTGCCGACGGCACAGCTTTATCATAGATGTCTCCCGCGATCACGACCGCATCCGGCTTCTTTTCCTCCGCTAGGCGGATAATCTGCCGTAAAATATATTCCTGGTCTTCTCTAAGATCCCGGTTCATAAGTTTCAGGCCAATATGAAGATCCGAGAGATGGAAAAATCTCATAGCTGGCAATATCCTTTCTTGTATATCATTCAGCACATTTCACTGTCCCGTCTAGTTTATCATGATATCATTTTGCTTTCAATGCATTCTGTTCCTTGTCAAACATCCTGACCCGCGACACGCTGTTTCCACATTTTCTTTTTATTGACGCACCGCACCTTCGCACGCGGTTCATACCTTCCGCAGTGCTGGCAGTAAGATTTATGACAGGCATCTCTGCCTTTTCTGCACTGTCCCAGTGCAATGTAATACTTGCATGGGATTTCTCTGTATTTCGCCATTGTCCTTCTCCTTTCATCATTTTCCTGCCTTATAATTATAGACAGTTTTTAAAATCTCCGTAATTTCCATGGTATCGGCAACGGCATTTATGATCTCCTCCATTCCCCGATAAGCAAACGGTGCCTCATCTAACGTCTCTTTGCCGATGCAGGAACTGTAAACGCCTTTCATCACCTGCCGAAATGCAGAAACCGTATAGCGATTCTTTACATCTTCCCTTCTCAGAATACGTCCTGCTCCATGGGGTGCCGACTCGTTCCAGTCCGTATTTCCCAAACCTGTTCCCAGTAGAACACCATCACGCATATTGATTGGAAGAATAATATCTTCTCCCTTCCTCGCGGAGACAGCTCCTTTCCTTAATATTCTGCTGTCGCCGGAAATCTCCACATAATTATGGGAAGAGGAAACTACCTTTTCTATTTTCCATTTCATTCCCCTCGCCAGTTCATCCAGTATAGCCTCCCTATTCAATCGGGCAAATTCCTGGACAATCTGCAGATCATGCAAATAATCTTCCATTAATCCTTCTTCCAGATAAGTCATTTCATAAGGGAGTTGTTCTCCTCTTTCTTTTAAAAACTTCTGGCCTTCCCGCAAATAGTATTCCGTTACCTCTTTGCCCAGATGACGACTTCCAGAATGTATGACTATATACAGACCGTCCTCCATTCCCCGATCTAATTCGATAAAATGATTGCCGCCTCCCAGCGTCCCCAGACTTACCTGGACACGTTCCTTCTGTATTTGCCTGAAACAACGAAGTTGTTCCAGAGGCAATTCTTCCACGAATCGATGCATTTTTTTGCGAACCGCCGAGCCTGTCGGAATCCGTTCCCTGATTACAGCATCCAGTTTCTGAAACTCTGTTTTTTTCTGCTTTAATAAAGCAAGAGTAACGCCGCATCCAATATCTATACCGACCACCTCCGGAAGAATCCGGTTCCCTACTGTGGCAGTAAATCCGATTGTCCCGACTTTACCGGGATGGACATCCGGCATGACACGAACTGTACTGCCTGCAAACGCTTCGTTATCGCAAAGCATCTGAATCTGCGACAATGCATAGTCTTCGATTGTGTCTGTGAATATTTTTGCAGATGTATAGACTCCGCTTATTATTTTCATAAAAGATCCTTTCCTTTCAGGGACTCGGATCTTTTCATAAACGGATCAAAAGACAAAGGGCAGCATACAAAAAAATGCAGCCGTCCTCATAAGATTATTTTTGAACTGTTCTGAGGACAATCCGGTCTCTGTTAATGCAAATATTTGTATCATTGTAATGTAATCTATTTTCTATCATGATTGTCCTCCTTTCTGTATATTGACCAGTCACTATATGTTTCGGATACAGTATAGTCATCCGGCAACGATTTGTCAACCGCTTCATGTATAAAACCGGGCGCAGCCTACGCCGCGCCCGGTCAAATACGTTTTATTTATGAAATTAGATCTGCGGACCTGCTGCAACCAGTGCTTTTCCAGCTTCGTTGCTCTCATATTTCTTGAAGTTCTTGATGAATCTTCCAGCCAGGTCTTTTGCTTTGGTCTCCCACTCAGAAGCGTCTGCGTAGGTGTCGCGCGGATCCAGAATGCCGGTATCTACACCCGGAAGCTCCGTCGGAACTTCGATGTTGAAGTACGGGATCTTCTTGGTCGGTGCTTTCAGAATGTCGCCATTCAGGATTGCATCGATGATACCACGGGTATCTTTAATGGAGATACGTTTTCCGGTGCCGTTCCATCCGGTGTTTACCAGATATGCTTTCGCGCCGCTCTGCTGCATTCTCTTTACCAGCTCTTCCGCATATTTCGTCGGATGCAGCTCCAGGAATGCCTGACCGAAGCAAGCAGAGAAGGTCGGGGTCGGCTCGGTAATGCCGCGCTCCGTACCAGCCAGTTTTGCCGTGAAACCGGACAGGAAGTAGTACTGGGTCTGCTCCGGAGTCAGGATAGAAACCGGCGGAAGTACGCCGAACGCATCTGCGGACAGGAAGATAACTTCTTTCGCTGCCGGACCTGCGGATACAGGACGAACGATCTTCTCGATATGATCGATCGGATAAGATACACGGGTATTCTCGGTTACGCTCTTGTCAGCGAAATCGATCTTTCCGTTTTCATCCAGAGTAACATTCTCCAGAAGAGCGTTGCGTTTGATAGCATTATAGATATCCGGCTCGGATTCTTTATCCAGGTTGATAACTTTTGCGTAGCATCCGCCCTCAAAGTTGAAGACGCCGTTGTCATCCCAGCCGTGCTCGTCATCACCGATCAGAAGACGTTTCGGATCGGTAGACAGGGTCGTCTTGCCGGTTCCGGAAAGGCCGAAGAAGATAGCGGTATTCTCGCCGTTCATGTCGGTATTTGCGGAGCAGTGCATGGAAGCGATGCCCTTCAGCGGCAGATAGTAGTTCATCATAGAGAACATACCTTTCTTCATCTCTCCGCCGTACCAGGTGTTCACGATTACCTGCTCGCGGCTGGTAATATTGAACATAACTGCGGTCTCAGAGTTGAGACCCAGTTCTTTATAATTCTCAACTTTTGCCTTGGAAGCATTGTAAACTACGAAATCCGGTTCAAAGTTCTTCAGTTCTTCCTCGGTCGGTTTAATGAACATATTGGTAACAAAGTGTGCCTGCCATGCCACTTCCATGATGAAACGGATTGCCATGCGGGTATCTTTGTTAGCGCCGCAGAACGCGTCTACTACATAGAGCTTCTTATCAGACAGCTCTTTCAGCGCGATGTCTTTTACCACTTTCCAGGTTTCTTCAGAAGCCGGATGGTTATCATTCTTATACTCATCGGAAGTCCACCATACCGTATCCTTAGAGTTCTCGTCCATTACGATGAACTTGTCTTTCGGTGAACGGCCTGTATATTCACCTGTCATTACGTTCACTGCTCCAAGCTCACTGACCTGGCCTTTTTCATAGCCTTCCAGACCCGGTTTCGTCTCTTCTTCAAACAGCAGTTCGTAAGAAGGATTGTGCACGATCTCGGTGGTTCCTGTGATGCCATACTTACTCAAATTGATCTCTGCCATCTTACATATACCTCTCTTCTTTATTATTTAGTAGTCAAAAAAACCGCTCTTACGTGTCCTTCCGACTTCTCCACTCCTAATTATACATAATTAATCGATTAAATCAACACGATTTTTTAAAAAATGTTAATTATTTAACATTTTCTTTCTCAGATTGTTCTTTTTTAGGCAACAGAAGGCTCAGGAGCAGCGATACTACAAATACGCCTGCTACCGCGTTGCCGTTAAAGATGTCTCCGACTTCCCTGGGAAACGCCGCGAAAAAGTTCCCGGAGGTCTGGGTCAGTCCCACGCCGATACAGAATGCCAGAGATACAATCGTCATGGTACGGTCGTCAAACTCGCACTCTTTGAGCATCTTGATTCCCTCATACATGATCGAACCAAACATCATAACCGTACATCCGCCCAGCACTGCCTGGGGAAGCGAATTAAAGAATGCTCCCAGAGGCGGAAACAAGGACGCCAGAATCAGAATCAAAGCTCCCATCAGAATCGTAAAACGGTTGACTACTCTGGTCATGGTAACCAGCCCCACGTTCTGGCTGAAAGAAGTCAGCGGCAGACAGCCGAAACAGCCGGAAATCGCGCTGGAAAAACCGTCTACGGCAAGGGATCCCTGCAATTCCTCCATCTTGATATCGCGGCCCAAAGCCCCGGTACAGACTGCCGTCGTGGCGCCTGTGGTCTCCGCCGCCGACACCAGAAATACAATAGCAATAGTGAGGAACGCACCCAGGTCAAAAACCGGCTTATGGCTGGTAAAAAACACCAGTTTCGGGATACTGAAAATCCCCACTTCCTGAATCGTCCTGGAGATGTTGGAAAAATCTACCATAGGCGCAATGCCGGCTACTGTGAAAATAACGGATACTAAATATCCTGCGACCAGCCCCACCAGAATATTCAGATTTTTATAAACTCCTTTCAGCAGGTATCTGGATACCAGACAGACAACCAGTGTGAATGCTCCGATCAACAGATGGTACCAGGCGCCGAAATCTTCCACTCCGCTGCCGCCTCCCCAGGAATCCATCCCCACCGAGAGCAGAGACAGACCGATGGCGATCACCACACAGGCCGATACCACCGGGGTCAGGAAACGCTTCCAGTACTTGGCGCTCAATCCAACCAGTCCTTCAAAGATGCCTCCCAGAATCACCGCGCCGATCATTCCTTCATATCCCAGTTCCGGATTGGTACAGATGATCAGCAGACTTCCCAGGAAAGTAAAACTGACGCCCATGACGATGGGCAGCCTGGATCCGATCTTCCAGATAGGATACAACTGCATGCAGGTCCCGATCCCCGCTGCAAACATGGCGCACTGCAGAAGCTGTGTAATCTCTGCGGAGGTAAGGTTCTCTCCTGTTCCTCTCACCAGCGCGGCGCTGCACACAATCAATACAGGGGCCAGATTTGCCACAAACATGGCGAGTACATGCTGCATTCCAAACGGAATCGCCTTCGACAGCGGCACTCTGCCATTTAACTTATAAATATTTTCTGTGCTGACCGTTGTCACTTTTTCCTCAATGTTATGGTAGTCCATCATTCATAACCTCTCACTTTTTCTTTTGTTTCTCCCTCTGATTCCCGTCACCGGACGTCTACGCCAGAAGCTCCCTCACTTTTTCCGCGTCAAAAACCGCTTCCGGGATATGGTTGACCTCAATCTGATACAGCGCGTTGGCCGCGATATGCTCTGCCGCCTGCTCCAGATCCCGGATCCCAGTCGTATCCGCATATTTTTCAATCACCGCGTCCACCGCTTCCGGAGTCACGATGCACTCATGCTCCCGAAGGCTCATACGCCGCAGCACTTTGGGAAGCGCAAACCGCGAAAAGATCACCTTCTTCTCCTCCGGCGTATAATCCGGAATATCGATCACCGCGAACCGGGACATAAGCGGCGCGCTGATCTTTTCTTTATCATTGGCAGTGGCGATAGGATAGACGCCCACGGTAGGCACCATACATTCCATATAGTTATCTGTAAATCCCAGATTATCCAGAAGCGTCAGCAGTACGTCTGCCGGATTTCCGCTGCCCTTTCCCGCGGAAGCCTTGTCCAGCTCATTAATAATGAAAACCAGATTCGATTCCCCGGCTGCGGAGAATGCTTCCATGATAATTCCCGGTTTGGCATTGGCGTATACACGGGAGCTTCCGGTCAGCTGTTCCGGATCGTTAATGGAACTCATGTCCAGCGTCGTCCACGGCAGCTTCAAAATACGCGCCACCGCATAGGCAATCTGAGATTTTCCCGTGCCGGCAGGTCCTGCCAGCAGAAGTCCGTAGGCGGGCAGCGTATGCGTACGGTTGATCTGAATAATCGTCTCGATAATCCTCTGCTTCACCCGCTCCATACCATAGAGCTCTTCATCCAGGATCCGTCTGGCCTCCTGCGGATCGATCGCCTCAAAGTAATTATGCTTCCACTGAATGTTCATCATGATAGAAAGCGCTCGCTGCGCGTGGCGCCTTTCCTCCGGGGAGACTTCGTTGGAACGCGCTACCGCCAGATTTCTTCTGGCCCACAGCCGTATATTGTCCGGCAGCGTCCTGCCGGCGCAGGTCATGAAATCCGTAATGCTCTGCAGGCTGGTCAATTTCATCTCGTCGCCGGTTTCTTCCTGATCTTCATCTTCCTGTTCTTCAGGCGGCGCGCTGCTGGCCAGCAGACGTTCGATCATAAACTGAAGAAAGCCGTCTTCTGCTGAAAGCTTTGCGCCTCCGCCGAAGGCTGTCTCCCGGATCCGGTATACCGCGTAACCGTCCTCCCGGTTCTTTCCCGACAGCCGCACCGGGATCCGGTGCTCTCCCAGCCACCGGATCAGACTGACAAATCGGGCGTCGATTCCCTTGATATCCGCGCTGAACGTCTCTTCTTCCTCCCGGAATTCAAAAGCCGTCCGTTTATTGGGGCTGGCAAACGTACCGCAGGAATGGTGCTTCCATTCTCTTTCCCGGTTATCTAATATTAAAATTGGTTTTTCGGCAGACGCCTCTGATTCGTCAGACCGGTATATCATATAAGTACATTCAGGTTCTTCTTTTTCTGATATATCATTATTAAAGTCAAATACAGGCATAATTATGTACTCCTCTCAAATTCCTGGTCGCGAAACCGATCTCCAAATGCAAACTGGTTCTTTCCCTTCTTTTTGGCCTCGTAAAGAAGCCTGTCTGCACTGCGGTACAGTTCGTCGATAGTATAATATTTTTCCACCGGGATGACGCCGGCACTGCATGTCACGTTATTCTCCCGCACCCGGATCCTGGCGATCCTTTCCCTCAGGCGGCACAAAAGGGCTTCAATCTCCATTTTCTCTATCGGATAATGAATCATTATTACAAATTCATCCCCTCCCAGGCGTTCCAGAAGGCACTCGTGATTAAATACCTGTCTCAAATGATCTGATATTTCCTTTAAAACACGATCTCCTTCGGGATGTCCATATTTATCATTAATTTTCTTAAATTCATCAACATCCAGAATAATAAAACAGCCATATCTTTCCCCGCCCGTTTGATCCATATTGGCCAGCAGTCTCTCACCTATCTGGAAAAACTGGCGCCGTCCGTGAAGCCCGGTCAGTCCGTCCATTCTGGCTTTATAATATAAATAATTAAAATTCTTCTGATACAGGACAATGCCGATGATTACCAGCGCCGCTAAAGACAAGATTCCAAATAAGAACTGGATCTGAAGATGAAGCAGATCATAGGACACTCTTTCTGATAAATCGATCCCGTACTGAGACAGGACTCTCTTAATCCGGTTGATAAAATATAATGCCACACTGAAAGATGCCAGTATTGTCAACGCCATCAGCACAGCCATAGCCGGACGATTACGCCGGATATCCGCATTTACCTCGTCGATCACATGGATGCGGTCCAAAAACTTTCTGGTTCTGTCAGACTTTATAAAAACATAACATAATGGCACGATCAAATCTGCAGCAAGAACGGAGAGCAGATAATTCCACTCTTTTACTTCATTTAAAGTATCCGCCACTGTATATCCCGCTTCCGGAAAAAGGAACTCCATAAACCCATATACACAGAAGGAATGAAGAGATCTTCCTAAAGTCGAAATAAAAATAATCGCTCCAAGCGGATGCTTTCTCTTTTTTGCCAACTGATACAATAATCCCACTGCAAGTCCATAAAACGCCCTGGATCCAATACTCAAAAGAATGCTCTGTATCGGCTTGCCGCTCATTACCGGTGAAAATATGGCATCTCCTGCACCTACATAAAAAGCAGATGCTTTCCACATAGACGCAACGCCAAAGACAGCGCCGACCAGTGTCGCCTCTTTAGATCCCAGTATACAGCCTGCGATCAATACGGGAATATAGACGAATGTCAAAGATATAGGCTCAATATGTATATAGCCCAGAAACGAAAAAGACATAAAAAGCTCAATAGCTATCAGTCCCCACAACAGATAACCATCCTTTGCCGATCCTGGGTTCTTTTTCTCGGAAACAGATTTCATACTTCATCCCTCCGCTACTTCTCATAATATTCTCTGATCATTCATGTGTCAACTGTAAAGAGCCGGGATGCTGTCTCTTTATTCTCTTTCGGTCTGTTTCTTCTCAGGGTCATACAACATTCCCATTTTAAAATGTTTTCTGCACAATGCAATATAGCTGTCATTGCCTCCAAGCATTACCTGCTCCCCGCTTCTCACGATTCCGTTTTCATTATATCTGGCATTGCAGGTCGCCTTCCTTCCGCACCAGCATGCGGTCTTGATCTCCTGAATTTTATCGGCAATCGTAAGCAGCCGGGCGCTTCCCGGAAACAGATGATTCTGGAAATCCGCACGAAGACCATAGCAGATAACCGTAATATTCCAGAAATCCACCACATCTGCCAGGAAATCGATCTGCTCTGCCGTGGCAAACTGCGCCTCATCCACAATAATGCAGTCATACTGACGTATCTTTTCCTCCGGATACTTTACTACCTCTTCCAGATATACACAGGGTGCGGACAGGCCAATCCGTGAGGTTATGATCCTCTCCCCGTCTCTGGTATCTGTCTTTGGTTTGCATAAAAGCGGCGCCTTTCCCACCTCATGATGATTAAAATTAGCCATAAGCGCGTTTGCTGATTTGGAACTGCCCATGGCGCCGTAATAAAAAATTAAACTTGCCATACTTTATTCTCTCTAAATCATTATTTTTTAAGGATATCCTGAAACGTGAGATCCCGGTTCGGATTTTCATCCGGCGAATATTCGCTGAAATAAGTTAATGGGAAGCCTGCTCTTCGCGGCCAGGAATCTCTTATGACTGCCGCTTCCTCTTTGGAGATCTCTGTAGGTTCTTCTCCCTCCCAGCTATGGGTCTCAGGATTATATATGCCGGATGTTGAATGGTACCAGCAGATGCCCCGATTTTCACCCGGTTCGCTGTACACGCCTTCGATAATGGACAGGACAGGTTTATTCAAATCCAACTGGTAACGATAGTATGCATTAATGTCGGCCCCACCGGAACCAAAATAATAAATCGTATTGTCTTCGCACAACTGATAAAAAAATCGCTCCCCACTGGTCGCCAGATGAATGATTTGGTCATCCATATATGTGTACAGATCGTATATGATATTTGGGTCTTCTTCTGCATCCACTCCGATCAAAAGTTCGTCTGTTCCATCTCCATAATCATAAAGGGATATCATTTCATTGGCTTCCTCAACCAAAATTTATATTTTCGTTCTCTCCTGACTTATTTCCCAGCCCATTTATTATAAACGCTCTTTTGAAAAAATTGAAGTAAAAAATATACAATATTCCATAATAATATTCCATAATCCATGTTCATAATTTGCCATGTACGTTATGTTACCTGGTTTCAAATTCTTGTGCTTTAATCCACTTCCATATTTGTTGAAATTGCTGTTGGGGCTGTTGAGATTTTGCTTTAATGACTTGAATCTTGCCGCCAGATATTTAAACTCATAATACTTCTGCATCCCATTCCTCCATAAATTTTCTATTTTTTTCAAAATATGACTTTACAATCTGTATTTCGATATCATCCATGCTCGTTTCCAGCACTTTGCCATTTTTGAAAGTACAATTGCTTTATCCGGGCGGTTAAGATTAAGGATCCGTCAACCTTCTTTATCATTGTGTCTGTATTTTGCCATTACAGCGAGATATCCCTGATCCCACTCCTTTACCTTTGTATATCGTTCCAGAGAGTACGGCGCCCTGAAACGGATTACATGTCCGTCAAATCGAAAGACAGTAAAAATTTTTTCAACCGAAACTGCCTCCGTCCAGAAGTAACCGCTTTTCATATAAAGAAAGCGCCGTGATCTTTGGAATCACAGCGCTCTCTCAAATTATCAGTTTATAAACAGCTTGTTATGCTTAGAACTTCCCAGCCTTAGCCGCTTCCTCGATGGAAACTGCTACGGACACAGTCATACCAACCATCGGGTTGTTTCCTGCGCCGATCAGACCCATCATCTCTACGTGAGCCGGTACGGAGGAGGATCCTGCAAACTGAGCGTCAGAATGCATACGTCCAAGAGTATCGGTCATACCGTAGGAAGCCGGTCCTGCTGCCATGTTGTCCGGATGCAGGGTACGTCCGGTACCGCCGCCGGATGCTACGGAGAAGTATTTCTTGCCTGCTTCCAGTCTCTCCTTCTTATATGTACCTGCTACCGGATGCTGGAAACGGGTCGGGTTCGTGGAGTTTCCGGTGATGGAAACGTCTACGTTCTCTTTCCACATGATCGCAACGCCTTCCGGAACGCTGTTCGCGCCGTAGCAGTTTACTTTCGCGCGAAGTCCTTCGGAATAAGATTTACGGAATACTTCTTTTACTTCGTTGGTGTACGGATCGTACTCGGTCTCTACATAGGTAAATCCGTTGATACGGGAAATGATCTGAGCCGCATCTTTTCCAAGACCGTTCAGGATTACGCGGAGCGGTTTCTGACGGACTTTGTTTGCCTTCTCTGCAATACCGATTGCGCCCTCTGCTGCTGCGAAGGACTCATGGCCTGCCAGGAATGCGAAACACTCGGTCTCCTCTTCCAGAAGCATCTTGCCCAGATTTCCGTGACCAAGTCCTACCTTACGGGTATCTGCAACGGATCCCGGGATACAGAATGCCTGAAGGCCTTCTCCGATAGCTGCTGCCGCCTCGGAAGCTTTTCTGCAGCCTTTTTTGATCGCGATGGCAGCGCCTACTATGTAAGCCCAGCATGCGTTCTCAAAGCAGATCGGCTGAATGCCTTTGATCTGTGCATATACGTCCAGACCAGCGTCTTTGGTAATCTTTTCAGCCTCTTCAAGGGAAGAGATACCATAGCTGTTCAGAACAGCGTTGATTTTATCAATACGTCTTTCATATGATTCAAATAATGCCATTTTTATCTACCTCCTGGATAATTACTCTTTACGCGGATCAATGATCTTAACTGCATCTGCCACACGGCCGTACTGGCCTTTTGCTTTTTCCCATGCAGTATTCGGGTCATCGCCGTTCTTAATAAAGTCGGTCATTTTTCCAAGAGATACGAACTGATATCCGATGATCTGATCATCAGCATCCAGCGCGATACCGGTCACATAGCCTTCTGCCATCTCCAGATAACGGGGTCCTTTTGCCAGAGTACCGTACATAGTACCTACCTGGGAACGGAGTCCTTTACCAAGGTCCTCAAGACCTGCGCCTACTGCAAGTCCATCTTCGGAGAATGCAGACTGGGAACGACCATAAACGATCTGTAAGAACAGTTCTCTCATAGCGGTATTAATCGCGTCGCAGACAAGGTCGGTGTTCAAAGCTTCCATCACGGTAAGGCCCGGAAGGATCTCAGCCGCCATAGCTGCGGAATGAGTCATACCGGAACATCCGATGGTCTCAACCAATGCCTCCTGAATAATACCCTCTTTCACATTCAGAGAGAGCTTACATGCGCCCTGCTGCGGAGCACACCAGCCTACTCCGTGCGTGAAACCGGAGATATCCTTCACTTCTTTCGCCTGTACCCACTTTGCTTCTTCCGGAATCGGAGCAGCGCCATGGTGAACGCCCTGAGCTACCGGACACATTTCTTCTACTTCACGTGAATAAATCATTTGTTTGAAACTCCTTTCAAAATATCATATCAGACCTTTGGTAAGGCCTTATATGTTTTTATTCTCTCATAAATCCCACATTTCGTCCAGCGGTTTTTTATCATTTCCCGCAAATTATCCTGGAAGAGCATATCTTTCCTTCAGAGAACGGTACAGTTCCTGATATTCGGACCGCTCCTGCAGCCGATCATGATCATGGATCTCCAGTTCCTTATCTCCCATCTGCGCAAGATAGCCGGCGATCTTAACGCATTTATCCGCGATTCTCTCATAACTGCTGATGATATCTGTCAGGACGATTCCCATATCTACCGTACATTCGTTGCGTCTCAGACGTTCCACATGACGTTCCTGCATCTCCGCCGCCAGCTCGTTGACCACCCGGAAATACGCATACACTTCCTGTATCCTGCGGTCCTCAAACATCTGTATCGTCGCATTGATCATATCGTCTGCCGCCCTCTGCTCCACTTGAAGTTCTCTTTTCGCTTTATCCGAGAACACGCCCTCTTTGGACGCCAGCGTCCGACAGGCCAGACCGATATTGCATGCCATATCGCTGATCGTCTCGATATCTGTTGCAGAATACAGAAGAACTGAAAGTGTCTGGCTTTCCCGTTCATTCAAGTTTTTGCGGGATACCGCCAACAAATATTTACAGATCTGGTCCTCATAACCATCTACGGTATCTTCACTTTTTCTCACTTTATTCATGACATCCTGGTTATACTCTGCCACCAGGGAAGCCGCCTGTTCCAGAGAATCTTTTGCTTCCTGGAACATTGTAATGGAAGCCGCCTTGCTCTGTTCCAGAGCATAACTTGGCATCTCCAGGAAACGCTCATCCAGAATATCCAGCCTTTTCGGTTTTTCATTCTTTTCTTCATCCGTAACACGGATAACCACATAGGCCAGTTTCTCCAGCATCTTGTTAAAGGGCAGCAGAATCAGCGTCACGGTCACATTGAACGTAGTATGGATCACTGCGATGCCTGCCGGGGATGCGCTCTGATCCAGGAATTCAAAATGCAGGAACAGATTTGCCGTATAAAATACAGACAGAAACAGGACTGTTCCGATCAGATTAAATAACAGATGGATACAGGCAGCTCTCTTGGCATTCCGGTTGGCTCCGATCGAAGACAAAATGGCGGTAATACAGGTTCCGATATTCTGTCCCATAATAATAGGAAGCGCGGTGCTGTATTTCACGGTTCCGGTCATACACAGGGCCTGGAGAATACCCACCGACGCGCTGGAACTCTGAATAATTGCCGTTAAGACAGCGCCGGCCAGCACGCCTAATACCGGGTTGGAGAACATGAGCAGAATATTGGTAAATGCCGGCACATCTGCCAACGGCTCTACTGCGCCTGACATGGTATCCATGCCGAACATCAGGATTGTAAATCCAATCATAATGTTGCCGATATCTTTATGTCTCTCATTTTTGGAAAACATGATCAGACAAATGCCGATCACAGCCAGAATAGGTGAAAACGAATTCGGATTAAGCAGCTGAATGAACATATTGCTGCTCTCGATCCCTGCCAGTGACAAGATCCAGGCGGTTACGGTCGTTCCTATGTTGGCTCCCATGATGATGCCGACTGCCCTGGACAGGGGCATGATGCCGCTGTTCACAAAGCCGACTACCATAACCGTTGTGGCAGATGAACTTTGAATAACCGCTGTAACTCCCAGTCCAAGGAGTACGGCTTTAAAAATATTTGAAGTCAGATTTTCCAGTATCTTTTCCAGTTTTCCTCCCGACGCGCGCTCCAGGCCGGCCCCCATCAGTTCCATGCCATACAAGAACAACGCCAGACCCCCGAACAGTGTCAGGAAATTAAAAATACTCATCTTTCAGGTCCTCCATCCCTTCGTAAAATGCGGATATTTTTTCCCGCGCAAAAAGGCTCTTCATGTGTATCTCCTGTTCTCTACATAAAAAGCCTGTTCTTTAAAAAGTTTAACATTTCCTTTACACGCCTGTCAATTAAAGTTCACCTGTTTTTTACGTGTTTTTTACATATTACATTTATTTCATTTAGATTTTACATATTCTTTACATACATGGTTATGGTACAGCTTTATAAGTCGTGATAAAATAATTATATACTGACAGATATTCTGTCCGGGAAAGGGGAATACTTATGAAAAGTTATGAGAAAAAACTGATGATGCCCG
>CALWDO010000031.1 GCA_944376715.1 uncultured Lachnoclostridium sp.
CACTCCTGTTCGTCATCATATGCACATAAATCCAAAACTAATTTTTCGATATTCATAATCTTTCATCCTTTTCCCAACTTTTATTCCCAACACCAATACTATAACACATTGGGAATAAAGTTGGGAATATTTTATGTATTTATCGAAAAAATATTCCGAAAACTTATCAAAATTGTAATTTGCGCCGAGCAACGGCCACTCGGCAGGGCACAACGGCAATCCATCCAGGCCTTGAAGGACTAGAAACCTTCTTCATTGTTACCGAATTCAAAGGCCTTCTTTGTGTATTCATAGTTCCGCCAGTCGAATGCGCGGGTGAAGTGCGTCTCACTTCCAATATCAATACCAATAATCAAAGTTTGCTAAAGTTTTTTCAGTAATAGACGCAATTCTCTTGTTTTGTGTGTTATACTTCATTTCAGTTACCTCTCTGTTCTGTAAGATTTGTACTAGCCGGCAAAGTCAGCAAATCTTATTTTGCTCTGAGGTATCTTCTTTTATCACCCGCTTTTCTCGGGGCTCCCTATGTTTGTATTATACAGGAAGCTCCTTATAAGAAAATTGCCGAGGTCACCCTCTAACAGGCAACCTCAACAGACAGTTAAATCTGACGGCCCTTGTAATTTTCTTTGAGCTTCTGTGCCGCACGATTTAACTTCTGTGTAATGTTGTTCTCATCGGCACCAATCCTTGCCGCATAATCGCGTACCGTCTCGCCATCCAAACGCACTGCGATAAATGCGTCGGCCCATTCTGGCTTCTTAACAAAAACTTTCCTAAAGGAAGCACGTTAATGCTATGAAAGCCACCGCCATCAAAATTGCTATCAACAAACTTCTTTATTTCACTTGTGAAGAGCTCTATGTAGTTTTCCTGCAAATAGCTTTTAAGATCCGGATATTTTGCCATTCCCCGCATCACCTCTGCTTTCGTAAGACAGGTGATGTTTATACGCCACCTGCCCATTTTCTTAATAGTACTGTTCAATATAGCTGTATGCCTTATCGAATACTTCCTTATCCTTGATTTTATACTTAACCCATACGACACTGCGGAGTGCCTTCTTGACTTCCTGGCGACCGCCGGTCGTATTCTGCCAACCATCAAAACGAACGATCTTTACGATGTCGTCAATATCTGTAACGATACGCTCAACGATGACAGGTGTATTGATATTCTTCACACCATTGAAGAGTTCTGTAAGTGCGGCCTTGCCCTTATCAACTTCTTCCTCCGGAACGACCTCCTTCTCGGCCTGTGCTGCTTCTCTTGCAAGCTCAAGCAGCATCTTCAGAAATTCGATACTGTTAATCAGGCCCTGCTCGTGCTGTTCACGGAGCTTCTCCAGCTTGTCGCCTAAACGCATAAACTTCGGATCATCCGAATGCTTATGAATGCGGGCAACAAGGTCAATCTCGACCCTCTTCGCTGCATTCTTCGCACTTTTATGTTTCTCAATGAAGGCATCAATGAGCTCTGCGTCAAGAGAAAGAATCTCCTCGTCGTCATGAACCGCGCCGACGTCCATGTTGGAGTCTACAATTTCCATCGTCTTAGGTCCAAGTGCAGCCCATATGAGTCCGCCGCCGCCATTAGTAGGCTTTACGGATTCAAACACCTTAGCCCAACCCTATCACTGTTTGAATCTGTATTTCCCTTTTCCGTGCCCGGTTACCGGTTCAATGATTTCTTGTTTCGTCATTTCGCGAAGAAGTTCTGTACTTCTGGTCGGCTTCAACCCGAGAATCTTCTGAACATCCGACCTGCCAAAAATCGTCTGAAAACCAAATTTATCCAATAATTTACAAAAAACCAAGTGTCCGAAGATACTTGATAAAGAACACAGCCGTTGTTCTGGTATTACCCTCCTCAAATACATGGATTTGCCACAGTCTCGAAATAAATATCGCAAGATGATGGATGATTTCGTCTGTTTTCGTTATATTGTAATCTCTGATACATCCTGCATGAGAATCTTTCTATCACTCAATTTTTCCCTCTCCAATTTCACACAGACCTCGCAGTGCACCGTCCCCGGAAACATATCGCACGCCTTCACCTTCTTCACCTCATACCCTTCCCCGCACAGGTACTTCAGATCCCTCGCCAGCGTGGCGCTGTCGCAGCTCACGTACACGATCCGGTCCGGCTGCATCTTCACCATGGTTTCCAGGCAGGCGGCGTCGCAGCCCTTCCGGGGCGGGTCTACCACGATCACGTCTGCGTGGATCCCTTCCTTCTCGTATTTTTCCGGCAGGACTTCTTCCGCCTTGCCCACATAAAATTCCGCGTTGGAGATATCATTTAACGCCGCGTTGCGGCGGGCGTCCTCGATGGCTTCGGGTACGATCTCCACACCGTACACTTTTCCTGCCTTCTGCGCCAGGAAAAGAGAGATGGTGCCGATCCCGCAGTAGAGATCCCAGACGGTTTCCTCTCCTTTCAGGTCCGCGTATTCCAGCGCCGTCTCATAGAGCTTCCGGGTCTGCACCGGGTTTACCTGAAAGAAGGAGAGGGGTGAGATCTGATAGCGGATTTCTCCGATCAGGTCTGTGATGTAGGCCTGTCCCCACACGGGGATCATCTCGCTTCCCATGATCACATTTGTGTTTTTCTGATTTACATTGATGCTGATGCTGGTCATGCCCGGTACTTCCCGCAGAGAATCTGTCAGGGCATCCTGAGCAGAGATACGGCGTCCGTTCAGGATCAGGCAGACCATGATCTCGCCCGTGACAAATCCTTTGCGGATCAGCACATGGCGGAGCAGCCCTTTTCCGCTCTGCTCATCATAAGCGGGGATCTTATATGTTTCCATATGATCCAGAATCTTTTCCAGAATCATCTGGTTTTCCTCCACGCCCAGCCAGCACTCCGTGCACGGAATGATCCGATGGCTCCGGGCCGCATAGAATCCGGTCACGGGGCGCCCTTCTTTGTCCGTCCCAAATGGGAACTGTGCTTTATTCCGGTATCTCCAGGGGGCTTCCATGCCCAGGATCTCCGGTCTGGGAAGCCCGGTCAGGCCGCCGATACGGGTCAGATTATTCCACACTTTATTTACTTTATATCTCAGCTGCGCTTCATAGTTCATGGCCTGGAGCTGGCATCCGCCGCACTGGCGGGCGTGGACGCAGCGGGGCTCCACCCGGTCCGGCGACGGTTCCAATATTTTCATCAGGCGCGCGTAGCCGTAAGTCTTTTTTATCTTCATGACCTTCGCTTCCACCCGGTCGCCGATCACCGTATCCTTTACGAAGAATGTCATGCCGTCCAGTTTGCCGATTCCTTCTCCGTCAACGCCCAGATCTTCGATGGTCAGTTCTATCATATCATCCTTTTTCATCGGTCTCTCCTTTTGAAAATGCCGGACGAAAAAAGCAGATTCAAGCCTTCTTCGTCCGGCACATTATCTCTTTCACATATTTCAAATGCTCTTATTTACCGGTTTTCCGTATATTGGATTCAAACAGGCGGTTGTATCCCAGCCATCCCTGTTTATCTCCGGCCGCTTCCAGCGCCTCGATCATGGTCTGCATATGGGCATCCGTGTTGTCCGCGAAATTCAGCGCTACCGCTTCCAGGAGCGCCGGCTTCTTCGGCGAACCGTATTCCAGCTCTCCGTGATGGGACAGGATGCAGTGTTTCAGCTCATTGGCAAGTTTCTGCGGGAATCCCGGAATCTTCCGGATGCGTTCTCCCACCATCTCCGTGCCGATCACGATATGCCCAAGCAGCTGTCCCTCATCCGTATAATCGTTTGCCGGAAACGGCGACAGTTCATATACTTTTCCAATGTCATGGCACATGGCCGCGGCATAGAGCAGATCTTTGTTCAGCATCGGATACGCCTGAATATAATAGTTGCAGAGCTTTGTCACGCTCAGCGTATGCTCCAGAAGCCCGCCCACGAAACCGTGATGCACGGTCTTGGCAGCGCTGTTGAATTTAAACGCTCTCACAAACTCCTGGTCGTTTACAAAGAGATCCTTCAGCAGAGCCGACAGATACGGATTGGTTACCTTGTTCACGTATTCCAGCAGCTCCTGGTACATCTTTTCGATATCCTTTTTGCTTACCGGAAGATAATCCGCCGGATTGTACTCTCCTTCCCGGACTTTGCGCGCGCGCTTCACATTTAACTGGATCTGTCCCTGGAAACTGGTCACATCCGCCACGATATCCACGTAATCCATGCTTTCAAAATCATCGATGCCATTGGAATTAGGATCCCAGATCTTGGCGTCCACAGTTCCTGTCTTATCCTGAAGGATCAGATTTTCATAGGCTTTTCCCGCTTTCGTCAGAGCCGACTGACGGGTTTTGCACAGATAAATGCCGGAAACTCTCTCCCCTTCCCGGAATGTCTCAATATATTTCATTCATACACACTCTTTCTAAATGATTTATTTGGCAACGGTCCGGGATGGCACACCGGCCCGAACTGTTACATTTATTGTAATATAGTCAACTGCACTTCCACTTTCAATTCCTGGTATCCGGTCTTATCCGGGCGCTGACATATCACCTGGACATTCTGCCCGTTGGAGCATTTCAAAAGGATCGACCGCACATCCTTCAGGTTCGTAACCTGCTGCCCGCTTATAGACGTGATGATATCTCCCGGCTGGATGCCCCCCGCCATGGCCGGAGAATCCATCGCCACTTCCGATACATACACGCCCACCGGGATCTCTTCCTTCTCCGAAATTGTGGTGGTCACATCTGCTCCGATGATCCCCATATACACCAGATCCTGGCTGTTGGACAGATGCTCGATCTCTTCCTTCATGTCTGATATGCCGTAAGCCTGTATCATATTTTCCTGGCCGTTGACCTCGCAGCGGTTCTGGATGATGCCTACGATCTTGCCGTCCCAGTTGATCAGGACGCCGCTGCTGTTGTCCGCTTTCGCCATATCCGTCGTCAGTACCGTATAACTTCCGTCGTAGATGCCCGCCGTCTGGGTTACAGAGGTCAGATTACCGAACAGGACGGAGCCATAGACTCCCGCCGGATTTCCCACTGCGATCACCGGTTCTCCATTCCTGGTCGTCTTCGAAGAACCCAGATCCGCGTACCGGATCACGTCCATTGTAGAATCCGAGATATCGCTCAGGTTCACGCTGACCATGGCGAGACCCGTATTTTTATTATAATTTTTCAGCGTTCCGGAAGCCGTGGTGCGGTCAAAGAACGTGATCTGAAGGCTCTCTCCGCCGCGTACTTCTTCGTATCCGGTCAGGATCAGAAGCTCCAGACCGTTATCCCCGATCACGATGCCGGATACTGTGCTCTGGCTGGTATAGATCTCGTCAAACCAGTCCGTATCCACAGAGAACACGGAAATATTCACCAGACTTTTTTCCGCCTGGTTTCCGATCTGTATGAGCTGCTGGTACATTTTTTTATAATCCTCCAGCTCCATGCTGACCGTCTCCGTAATATACACGGTGGAATCTTCCCCTTCTTCTGCCTGGGTATCCTCTTCCTCCGCAGGGATCTCGATGGGCTGGATCTCCTGTTCTTCCGCCTGATTGTCCAGCAAAGGGAGCGCGAACGCCCAGACCCCCAGCGCCGCCAGGGCAAAAAGCACGCCGGACAGTATGCATGACGCGTATTTGCGCACCGTCCGATTCTGATATATGGGTTTCTGTTTGATCTTTTCCTGCATAAATAAATAATCGGAATCCTTTTTATCCTTTAAGTCTGTCATCACAGCCTCCCGCAAAAGAAACTCTTCTCCCCCGGTCCGTCATGAGGGCTTCCACCCGCTGTTGTCCAGAAAGTATTATACTAAATTTCCCCGAAAGTGTCTATAAGTTCTACTTTTCATTCCTTTTTAAATGGAGTACAATGGTAACAGTTCAGACACAGGAGATATTTATGAACCAAAAAGTATTAAAAACACTGGAATTTGACAAAATTATTCATATATTGACAGACCATGCGGCTTCTGAAGGGGCCAAAGAACTCTGCCGCACCCTTAAGCCGTCCTCCTCCCTCGAGGAGATCGAACGCCTGCAGTCAGAGACCGCGGACGCCCTGCGCCGTATTTACCGCAAAGGAAGCCTGTCTTTCGGCGGCATCCGCGACATCCGCGGCTCCGTAAAGCGGCTGGAAGTGGGCGGCGTTCTGGGCATGGGAGAACTGCTGCAGATCATGTCCCTTCTGGAGACTGCCGGAAAAGTGCGCCGGTACGGACAGCGGGAGGAAGGGGATGATTCCCGGGATTCTCTGGACGAATCTTTTGAATTATTAGAGCCGGTTCCGTCTCTGGCAGGAGAGATCCGCCGGTGTATTCTCTCGGAAGAAGAAATGGCGGATGACGCCAGCAGCGCCCTGCTGCATGTACGCCGTTCCATGCGTCAGATGAACGACCGTGTCCACAGCACGCTGAACGCCATGGTAAACGGTTCCGCCCGCGCTTACCTGCAGGATCCGGTCGTCACCATGCGGGACGGAAGATATTGTCTGCCTGTCAAAGCGGAATACCGCAGCCAGGTGGCCGGTATGATCCACGACCAGAGTTCCACCGGTTCGACTCTTTTCATCGAGCCCATGGCCGTGATCAAGCTGAACAACGATTATAAGGAACTGCAGATCAAAGAGCAGCAGGAGATCGAAAAGGTCCTGGCTTCTCTCAGCGAGACGGCCGCCGGTTATCTGGAATTCTTATCCGATGATTACCGCCTGCTGGTGGATCTGGACTTCATTTTTGCCAGGGCCATGCTTGCCAAAGAGATGAAAGCCACCCGTCCCGTGCTCAATGAGAGGGGCTATATCCGCATCAAAGACGGACGGCATCCTCTGCTGGATCCTAAAAAGGTCGTGCCCATCAACGTATGGCTGGGCAAAGATTTCGACCTGCTCATTGTGACCGGTCCCAACACCGGAGGCAAGACCGTCTCTCTGAAGACGGTGGGGCTTTTCACGCTCATGGGACAGTCCGGGCTCCATATCCCCGCCTTCGAGCGTTCGGAGCTGGCCGTATTTGACGACGTATTTGCGGACATCGGAGACGAACAGAGTATTGAGCAGAGCCTCAGTACCTTTTCTTCTCATATGACTAATATCGTTTCTATCTTAAAGGACGCGTCCCTGAATTCTCTGGTGCTGTTCGACGAGCTGGGCGCCGGTACCGATCCTACCGAAGGCGCCGCCCTGGCCATATCGATCCTGGATCACCTGCACAAACAGGGGATCCGCACCATGGCGACGACTCATTACAGCGAACTGAAGATCTATGCGCTCTCTACGCAGGGCGTGGAAAATGCCTGCTGTGAATTTGACGTAGAATCTCTGCGTCCCACCTACCGGCTGCTCATCGGCATTCCCGGCAAGAGCAACGCGTTCGCCATCTCTGCCAAGCTGGGGCTCCCGGAATTTCTGATCGAGGACGCCAAAAAACAGATCGACGTCCAGGATAAGAACTTCGAAGACGTGATCTCCGAGCTGGAACACAGCCGCGTTACACTGGAAAAAGACCAGGCTGAAATCTCCCGGTACAAAGAGGAGATCCGTTCTCTCCGCAATGCCCTGCAGAAGAAACAGGACCGCCTGGACGAGCAGAAAGAAAAGATCCTCCGCGACGCCCGGGAACAGGCGGGCGCTATTTTGCAGGAGGCCAAAGATTACGCAGACGAGACCATGAAGAATTTCCATAAATTCGGAAAAGCCAATATTTCCGTGAAAGAGATGGAGGCAGAGCGCGCCCGTCTGCGGGAGAAGATCAAGAATACCGAAACCAGTACCAGCGCCAAACCGGCGAAGCCGCGGAAGAAGGTCAAACCGGCGGCCCTGCATATCGGGGACCGGGTCCGCGTACTGAGCCTGAACCTGGAGGGCACTGTCAGCACCCTTCCCAATGCCAAAGGCGATCTCTTTGTCCAGATGGGAATCCTCCGATCCCAGGTAAATATTAATGACCTGGAATATCTGGGAGAGGCAGAACGTCCGGCTTCCGGAAAAGGCGCCTCCGGCAGCGGCAATATCAAGATGTCCAAATCGGCGTCCGTCAGCACGGAAATCAACCTGATCGGCATGACCGTGGACGAAGCCATGGGCCATCTGGACAAGTATCTGGACGACGCCTATCTGGCCCACGTCCCCAGCGTACGGATCGTACACGGCAAAGGCACCGGCGCTCTGCGTGGCGCGGTGCATCAGCATCTGAAGCGCTGCAAATATATCAAATCCTACCGTCTCGGAACCTTCGGCGAAGGGGAAGCCGGGGTGACGATTGCGGAGTTCAAGTAAACAGACAGGAGAAACATTATGGCTTCAAAACAGAAAATACTCATCGTCGACGACGATACTAATATTGCAGAACTGATCTCCCTTTATCTGACCAAGGAATGCTACGAAGTAAAGATTGTGACGGACGGGGAACAGGCCCTGCAGGTCTTCGACAGCTTCGCGCCGAATCTGATCCTGTTGGATCTGATGCTCCCCGGCATAGACGGCTATCAGGTCTGCCGGGAAATCCGCGCCCGTTCCAATACGCCTATCATCATGCTTTCCGCAAAGGGAGAGATTTTTGACAAAGTGCTGGGCCTGGAGCTGGGAGCGGACGACTATATGATCAAACCTTTCGATTCCAAAGAACTGGTGGCCCGGGTCAAAGCGGTACTGCGCCGTTTTCAGCCGGCGAGACCGGAATCCGGCAGCGAGGCCAAGATCGTCCAGTATCCGGATCTGATCATCAACCAGACCAACTACTCTGTGATCTATCAGGGCCACACAGTGGAGATGCCTCCCAAGGAGCTGGAGCTTTTATACTTCCTTGCATCTTCTCCCAATCAGGTATTCACCAGAGAACAGCTCCTGGACCATATCTGGGGCTATGAATATATCGGAGATACCCGTACCGTGGATGTACACATCAAAAGGCTGAGGGAAAAGATCAAGGATCATGATTCCTGGCGTCTGGCTACCGTCTGGGGTATCGGCTATAAATTCGAGGTGAAATAATGCACCTTTCGCTGAACATAAAATTTATCATTGCATATCTGATATTCGGCCTGTGCGCCTTCCTCTGCATCTCCACCGTCACGTCCCGGCTGCTGCTGGACCACACGGTGGAAGAGAAGGCAAGCTCTTTCTACCAGGAGGGACTGTATCTGGCCGACCAATATGTGGCCACTTATCCGGGAGATGTGGATGACCAGCATTCCCTCTCCGGCATCCAGCCTTATCTCTCCTCCGTGGACGTCTATCTGAATGCGGAGATATGGCTTATCAGCCGGGACGGCAATCTGGTTTTAAGCTCTGCGGACACAGAGATCCCTGCCGAACCGCGGGAGATTCCGGATTTTAACTCGGTGCTTCCCGGAGGAAAATACTATACCACCGGGGATTTTTTCGGCATGTTCGATCAGGAGACCCTGAGCGTGCTGGTTCCGGTCACCCATAATTACCATGTGCGCGGCTATATCGCGGTACATACCCCCATGTCCTCTGTGGTCCAGGAAAAGGAAGGCTATCTGATGGCGTTTTACATCACGTTGATCATCCTTATGGCGCTGACCTTTTTATTCGCGGCTGCGGGCTGGTTCATCGTCTACCGCCCTCTGCGCAAACTCGGACGGGCCGCCGGAGAATATGCCTCGGGCAACTTCGACTATCCTATCGCCATGAACCGGGAAGACGAGCTGGGCATCCTTTCCAACACCATGAATTTCATGGCGCAGGCGCTCAGAGACGCGGACGAGGACCAACGGAAAATGATTTCCAATATTTCTCATGACTTTCGCTCGCCTCTGACCTCCATAAAGGGCTATATTGAGGCTATGCTGGACGGAACCATCCCTCCGGAGATGCAGGAAAAGTATCTGAATATCGTGCTCCGGGAGACTGAACGGCTGACCAAGCTAACCAGCGGCCTGCTGGAGCTGAACGCCATGAACCCCAAACAGAACCGGCTGGACAAGACACGTTTTGATATCAATACAGTAATCAAAAATACTGCCGCGTCCTTTGAAGGAACCTGTACCTCCCGGCGGATCGCCTTCAACCTGCTCTTTGCAGATCCCCAGTCCTATGTCTGCGCGGACATGGGCAAGATCCAGCAGGTGCTCTACAACCTGATCGACAACGCGATCAAATTCAGCCATCCGGACTCGGTCATCACCGTAGAGACCACGCCGCGCTTCGGAAAAATCTTCGTATCCGTGAGGGATACCGGGATCGGGATCCCCAAAGACAGCCTGAAAAAAATATGGGAACGGTTCTACAAGACAGATCTCTCCCGCGGGAAAGACAAAAGCGGCACCGGCCTGGGGCTCTCCATCGTCAAAGAGATCATCCAGATGCACGGGGAAAATATCAATGTGATCAGCACAGAAGGAGTGGGCACAGAATTTATCTTCTCGCTGAGCGAAGCAGAGGAAGAAACAGAAAAGTAAATAACTCCCGGCGCCGTCGGGCGCGGATGAAAAAGGCGGAACCTCCGAATCAGGAAATTCCGCCTCGATATTTTAGATTTTAAACCCGATTATAGTTAATCAGACATCCCTTCAGGATGATTTCTCTCTCATCATCCGTCATGTCGCCCAGCTTCAGGGTAAATTCCTTCATGCCGTCTTTCACTACATACGCTTTCACTTCTGAGGCTTTATTTTTAACCGCTTCCGTGATATTCGGCACAAACAGATAATCGCCGTTGGCAAAGGGAAGGTCTCCTTCCTCGATCAGGAACGGCAGCATACCCCAGTTGATCAGATTGGAACGGTAACGCTTGGTGGCGTAGCTGTTGGCGATATTTGCCCAGCCTCCCAGCACCTTCTGACAGGACGCCGCCTGCTCCCTCGCGGAACCGTCGCCCGGTTTCACTGCGAAAATCGTGCTTCCGACTCCCATGTTCCGGTCTGTCACTTCCGGATAAGAAGCGCGGATCGTCTCCAGGACTTCTTTCAGCTCCGGCAGCGCTTCTTCCGGACTCTGTCCGGCTTCCAGCGCTTTCTGCGCCGCCTGGACCTCCTTGGCGCGTCCCACGTACTCCGGATCTTTTCTGGACAGGGTAAACTCTGCCAGGCCCAGCGGATTAGAACGGTAGGAAGAGGTCTCTCCCGATGGGATCAGCTCATCCGTAGTCGTCACCGGATCATGGATCTCTGATACCACTTTCAGGATCAGATACTCCGGCAGCTCGCTCATGGCCGGCCAGTCTTTGATATTGGGACCAAAATGGATCTGCTCATCCGGATCCGCCACTCCCTTGCTGTCAAATACGCGGTTTTCGTAGATCTGTTTATCAAATACGTATTTCGGATTGCGGTATTCCACATCCAGATCCGTAGCCGCCGTCAGATATCCCTTGTTGGCTGCCGTAGCGGCAATAGAACGGGCGTCCATCAGCGCCACGGACGCGATCTGGCCGTTCTGCAGCTTGGAGCCTTCCCGATTCGGGAAATTCCTGGTAGAATGACGGATACTGAAACCATTATTGCACGGCGTATCTCCTGCGCCAAAGCACGGTCCGCAGAACGCCGTCTTCAGAACCGCTCCGGTCTGCATCAGCATGGCCGCGGAACCATTTTTCACCAGTTCCATATAGATCGGCATGGAAGCCGGGTAAACGCTCAGTGTAAATTCGTCGGCTCCGATGCTCTTTCCATCCAGAATGTCCGCCGCCGCGCAGATGTTTTCAAATCCACCTCCCGCGCAGCCTGCGATGATACCCTGATCCACATACAGACGTCCATTATGTACTTTATCTCTCAGCGAGAAGGACACCTGGTCTCCCAGGCTGACTTTGGCACGTTTCTCGCAGTCTGCCAGGATATCGTCCAGGTTCGCGTTCAGTTCTTCGATCGTATACGCGTTGCTGGGATGGAACGGCATCGCGATCATGGGCCGTATCTCTCCCAGATCCACTACGATCATGCCGTCATAATATGCCACGCTGCCCGGATTCAGTTCTTTATAATCCTCAGGTCTTCCATGTATCTCATAGAACTCCCGGATCGTCTCGTCCGTCTTCCAGATCGAAGACAGGCAGGTGGTCTCTGTGGTCATGACATCGATGCCGATACGGAAATCCGCGCTCAGTTTCCCGACTCCGTCGCCGATGAATTCCATCACTTTATTATTTACATATCCATTGGCAAATACTTCCTTGATGATCGCCAGCGCCACATCCTGAGGTCCGACGCCTTTGACCGGCTCTCCGGTCAGATATACGCCCACTACGCCCGGCATGGGGATATCGTAGGTCTGGTTCAGCAGCTGTTTTACCAGCTCCGGACCGCCTTCGCCCATAGCCATGGTACCCAGCGCGCCGTAACGGGTATGGCTGTCCGATCCTAATATCATCTGTCCCCCGCCGGAAAGCATCTCGCGGGCATACTGATGAATCACTGCCTGATGAGGCGGCACATATACTCCGCCGTATTTTTTCGCGCAGGTAAGTCCGAACATGTGGTCATCCTCGTTGATCGTTCCGCCCACCGCGCAAAGACTGTTATGACAGTTCGTCAGCACATAAGGCATAGGAAATTTTTCCAGTCCCGAAGCGCGGGCGGTCTGAATGATGCCCACATATGTGATGTCGTGGGATGTGAGCTTGTCAAAACGTATCTGCAGCCTGTCCATATTGCCGGATGTATTGTGCTGCTCCAGGATTCCATAGGCAATCGTCTGTTTTTTCGCCTCTTCCCTGGACGGCGCCTGAGCCATCTTTCCGGCCAGCACCTTCTGCGCATCCGGGGAATCCGGAATAATCTCGGATCCGTTCAGCACATAAGCGCCTCCATTATATAATTGAATCATACGCACCTCCATAAAACGGATTTGTATACAATTATACAATTGCTATGGTGTAAAAGCAACCACAAAAATAATCCCTATACTTCTGTATCACACGGAAACGCCACTGTCACCTTAAACAGGTCGCCGTCCAGATAAATCTCAAATCTGCCGTTCTGCAGTTCTGTCAGATCTTTCGCGATAGACAGGCCCAGTCCGCTGCCCTCTGTGGTACGGGATTCATCTCCTCTGGTAAAACGTTCTGTCAGCTCTTCCGCAGAGATATTCAAAGGCTGCTCGGAGATATTCTTCATGGAAATAACTCCTTCGTCCCCTTCCCGTGTCACATCCAGATAGACCCGGGTATGTGGCATGGCGTATTTTTCCACATTCCGGTACAGATTTTCGATAATTCTCCACAATCTGCGCCCGTCTGCCTTCACATACAGTGGTTCCTGTGGATAAGAAGCGACAAATCTTAACCCGCGGGCCGCAAACCGTTCTTCAAATTCTCCGCTGGTCTGCATCAGCAGTTCCTTCAGATCAATGCGGGTGATCTGGAGCGTCACATTGCCGGAGCTGGCCCGGGAGGCTTCCACCAGATCTTCTGTCAGCTGCTTCAGTCTCTGGGATTTCTGGTCCAGTACCTCCAGGTACTCTTCTGCCCTGGCATTCTCGATGGGTTCCCGCTTCATCAGATCCACATAGTTGATAATAGACGTCAGAGGAGTCTTCAGGTCATGGGACACATTCGTGATCAGATCCGCCTTCATCCGCTCGCTTTTCATCTGTTCCTGCACCGCGCTTTTTAAGTCTTCTCCCAGTTCATTGACTGCTTCCGCCATCCTGCGGTTATTCCAGAACAGATGCTCCGCAGGGATAGCAGACTCCTCCTTGCCTGATTTCATGGACTCCACGCCTTCCAGCAGCTTCTGGCGCTGAATTCCGTCCAGGATCAGGACTGCCAGCACTCCCGCGTTCAGGATCAGCAGCAGCGCGTCCTCGACGCCGCCTGTACCCGGAAGCAGCCGGATGAGCATCTGGATCAATTGGTAAGCCACAAAATATATTGCGATGCGGACCGCCACATGCACTCTTTCCAGCAGGACAGCTCCCAGCCGCCGTGCTCCGCGGACCAGCGTAACGAGAAGCGCCGGCAAAGTGATAAGCCATATAACTGTCAC
Organism: uncultured Lachnoclostridium sp.; assembly: GCA_944376715.1. Lineage (GTDB taxonomy): Bacteria > Bacillota > Clostridia > Lachnospirales > Lachnospiraceae > Hominiventricola. The sequence continues at coordinate 13,932 of CALWDO010000031.1, forward strand.
GGCCCCCATTCCTTTCGCATACGGAAGGATCGTTCCAACGGCATTCTCATATTCTGTCTGACCGCGCTGGAACTGATCCGCTACCGGGAATGAAGTATCTATCCCCACATACAGCTGGTATTCTCCGTCCAGATGCGCGGCGCCGCCTGTCAGAAGAGCCTGCGTATTATAGGAATAATAATCTCCCACATTTACCTGCGACACACTGGTAGAGCGGCTGTCAAAAATATAATAGCTTCTGAAACCCTTAAAATAAGCTTCCAGAGTTTCCTGTGCAGGCTTTGCATTCCCCAGTTCCGTCACATTGGTGTAAAATTCTCCGCTGCCCAGATCCCAGAGCGCGAAACGTACATTGGTCGCGCCTGAATTCCAGGTTTTCAGGTCCTGCTGATAGGCCGCCACATCCTCTTTCAGCCGTTCCATAGCTTCCTGGATCTGATCTACCAGTTCCTGATATTCCTCCCCGCACTGGTTGGCATATTCCTGGATGCTTCCGTAAAACAACGGCTGATATATTTCCTGCAGTACATCCTCCCGAACCGTGGTTCCTTTCAGGCTCCACTGGTAAAGATCGCCCAGACGATAACAGATCCCGTCTTCTTTCTCCTCCTCCGGAATCTCGTCATAGACGGCTCCGCTGTTCAGGTAGTCGCGGATGCGGATGATCCGGTCGGGATCAAATTCTCCTGCCCGCTCCATCCTGCTGGTCCTTGCCATCACTCCGATGGAATTATAGACCGCGTCGGAAGCCAGATCCTGAAATGCGGCCGTCTCCACATACGTCTTTCCATTCAGCGCGTCCCGCCAGGTTTCCTGTGTATATTGATATCCGTTTCCTATAATTGCACCGATTGCCAGTACGGCCAGCATGACCAGATTGACTCCCAGAATGATTCTCCGGAAAACGAATGTCTTTTTTCTTCTATTCTTCATATTCTCTCCTGTTCCCGATCAATCTTGTATCCCACGCCCCAGACAACTTTCAGATATCTGGGTTCTTTGGGATTGATTTCGATTTTTTCCCGGATATGACGAATATGTACGGCTACCGTATTATCGCCGCCGATGGCGTCCTCATGCCAGATCTTTTCGTAGATTTGAGCGATAGAGAACACCTTGCCCGGGTTCTGCATCAGCAGAAGAAGGATCTGATATTCAATGGGCGTCAGTTTCACCGGCTCCCCGTCCACAGTCACCTCTTTGCGGTCATCGTCCACCATCAGGCCTCCGATCCGAAATATGGACGGACGCTGCTTGGAGATCGCTCCCAGTTGTGTATAACGCCGCAGCAGCGACTTTACCCTCGCGGTCAGTTCCAGTGGATTAAACGGCTTGGTAATGTAATCATCCGCGCCGATATTCAGTCCCAGAATCTTATCTGTGTCTTCCGATTTAGCAGAAAGGAAGATAATCGGGATTCCGCTGCTCTCCCGGATCTTGACGGCAGCACGGATACCATCCATATGGGGCATCATAATGTCGAGCAGGAGCAGGTGCACCTCATGCTCCTGGAGCATCCGGATCGCCTCCAGTCCGTCATATGCTTTCAATACTGTATAGCCCTCCTGGCTTAAATAGATCTCGATGGCGTCCACGATCGCCCGGTCGTCGTCACAGACTAAAATGTTCATATTCGTCTCTCCTTTTCTGCCTATAGTTATACCATCTTATTTTTAAGATGAAAGGTCTGAAATTCTTAAGATTCTTTTAATGTTCTTCCGAATAAGAAAAAGCCGGAAGGCTTCCGCGCAAAAACGCCAGAAACCTGCCGGCAGTTATGACCTGTCCTGTCAGGATATGAGATTTTCCGGATTCAGGCATTCGAGCTCCGGAATGACAAATCTTCCGTCTTTTCGGATCAGTACATCGTCAAACCAGATCTCCCCTCCGCCGTATTCCGGCCGCTGGATGCACACCAGGTCCCAGTGGATCGACGAAGCGTTTCCGTTGGGCGCCTCCTCGTAACAATTACCCGGTGTAAAATGGAAGGAGCCCATAATCTTTTCATCAAACAAGGTGTCTTTCATGGGCTTCAGAATATACGGATTTACGCCGATGGCAAATTCTCCCACATAGCGGGCGCCCTCATCCGTGTCGAATACCTGATTGATTCTTCCCGTATCGTTTGCCTCTGCCTTCACAATCTTTCCATTTTCAAAGGTCAGGCGGATGTTCTCATAGGTAAATCCCTGGTATACGGAAGGCGTATTGTAGCTGAGCACGCCGTTCACCGAATCCCGCACCGGAGCCGTATAGACCTCTCCGTCCGGGATATTGCATTCTCCCGCGCAGGGAATCGCCGGAATCCCTTTGATGGAAAAGGTCAGATCGGTACCGTTTCCCTTGATATGCACCTTGTCCGTCCGCTCCATCAGTTCCACCAGAGGTTTCATGGCCCGGGCCATCCTGCTGTAATCCAGACAGCATACCCGGAAATAGAAATCTTCAAAAGCCTCCGTGCTCGTCCCGTTCAGCTGCGCCATAGCGTCATTGGGATAGCGGAGCACTACCCATCGGGTCTTTGGCACCCGGATATCATGGTGCACCGGCGTCATATAATATTTTTCATAGAGAGCCATCTTCTCCGCCGGCACATCGGACAGTTCCGATACATTGTCGCTTCCCCGCACCGCGATATAGCAGTCCATACGGGACATTTCCAACGCGTCAACCTCCGCCATCAGCTCCATCTGTTCCCTGGTACATTCCATCAGCTGTCTGCGCTGCACCTTTGGATCTGTATAGTGTACAAACGGAAGACCTCCCGCCTCGTAGACCGCTTTCACCAGCTCGCCGGCCAACTCTGCTGTAGACGCGCCGGTGTAATGAATATAAACCTTATCTCCTCTTCCTACCCGGCAAGAATAATTTACCAGGTTTCCGGCAAGTTTCCGGATCCTTTCATCCATGCTCTGACCTCTCTTTCCTATGGCAGATATGTGAAAAACAAATTCCCGGCAGCCTCAAACATGGAGGCGCTGTCATTCATACCTGCCCGCCTCAGGCCGCTCTGCCCGGGCTCGTAATATACAATATTCTGCGTGTCATATCCCACGATCAGCACCGTGCTGCCGGCATCCGTCACCGCCATGACCGGCGCTCCCGCGCTTATATAATAAAGAACTTCGTCCAGATCACATCCCGGCAGCAAACAGCAGCTGTCTCCAAGTTCATCCTGGCAGATCTCCCATACAGCTTTTCCGGCGCCTAATGCTCCCTGCACGTCTGTATAGATTTGCTTCTGGCGCAGCAGAAGCTGTAAGCACTGTGTCAGACTGTCGCCGGTAATCTCCGTAGTCTCCGGATCATCAAATCCGTCAAGCTGCGTCCTTGTCGCCTGCGCGCCCCTTTCCCAGAAACAGCGGGATCCGTCTCTCCACACGCTTCCCATCTCTTCATCGGCATACCTTACCGCTGCGGACAGAGTCTCAAAACCGGATGCTTTTCCATCAAAAGTATAGGCCAGATAAAATTCTCTGTCCGGAATAGTAATCTCCAGAGTACGGTCGTCCTCGTACAGTACCAGACGTACCCTTGGCTGCCTCATAGAACCACTCTTTAAAGTACCCGAATAATCAAAACCATATTCATTTCTTCTGGTCTCATCCTCTTTTACCGTGAGCACCAGCTGTTCCGGCTCGGTCTCGCTGGTATAGGTGATCGGTTCCGGAAGCGCTTCCGCATAGGAACCGTCCTCCTGCCTGCTCACACACTCCAGGTCAATGCGGTTCTCCACAATCGTTACTCCAACCACATATTTCCCTCTGGAAGTATAGTTAAATTCCCGGACTTCATTGCCTGCGTGATCCCGGATCACCACCCGGTACATGGGTACGGTTTCCTCGCCTGCCAGGTTCGTTACAATGTCCGAAGCATACGCGGTTCCGTAGATGAAATCTTCCTCCATAAATCCCAGCGCCTGGAGCACTTCTCCTTCCTCTGCCCGGATCTCCCGGATCCTTCCCGTCTGCACATCCAGAAGGCTGATGGAGGTTCCTTCTGCCGCGGTCCAGGCAGCCAACGAGCCGTCCCCTGAAATTTTCAGATCATCCTGGGACACATTCTCTTCCAATACCTGTACCGAACAGTCTGCCAGATTGATCTGCATAATCTGGCCGCCATAAGACAGCCAGGCTGTCCCGCTCCCATTTTCGGCAGACAGCGCACCCAGTTCTTCCTTTACTGCCTGATATGGATGATCACTGGGCAGGAAAAACTGTTCCTCCACTGTGTTCAGAAGCGCGTCGTAACGGCAGAGCAGCACGCCGCTCATGCCTTCATAACGTCCTCGGTTCATATAACCATAGACCAGAAAATCCATGCTTCCGGAATCCTCCACACTCAGGATCCGGAAGTCATGGGCGTCATAGGTTCCCCGTCCGTCATCTCCGTCCGCAAATCCATAGACCAGGCTCAGACGGTTCTGACCGAAATCATAAGACCAGAGCTGTCCCTGCTGTACGAATCCGATCACATTTTCTTCTTCATTCTTCAGCCAGTTCACTTCTTCGCTCTGGATGCCCATCTGAATGCGGCCGTCTTCCACCAGTTGGGAACCCGGGTCAAAGATCCTGTCCGCCGTCCTTTCATAGGCCAGCAGATACATCCTGGTTCTGGTATAGCGGACACGATAGGAGTCTTCCACCTGATAGGATTCTCCTGTCTGGGTATTTCTGATCTGATACTGTAGTTTCAAAGAGGCCACGTCATCGCTGACGCCGGTAAATGTCAGTTCCGGATCTGCCGTCCTCTCTATCTGCATATCTCCCCAGGTTATGGGGCCTGTCCTGGAATGAATATTCACATATCCCAGAGAAGAACCGTCCATGGAACTGTTGCTTTCCAGATAAGGCAGAATATAATCCATATCTTTCTGAAGTGTCCGGTTGTGAAATTCCAGGGCAAAATCCACACATTCCTGAATGTGATTCTCCCCCTGGTAGCTCAGCTGGGAATAGTACCAGACATCTCCATGCTCACGGGTCTGCACATCCAGAAGCAGCAGGTACAGTTCTCCCTCCTCCAGCAAATCTTTCAGTTCCAGGGAAAAGTGCAGATATCTCCCATCGTCCTCTCCCTGCAGTCCTTCCCCGTTCTCGATCAGCCTGCTCATATCCAGGCTGCGCACTTCGTAGGAAACGCTTTCAATCTCTGCGTTATATTTTTCCACAGCCAGCCCTACCATGTGGTCTTCTGACACTCCGATGACTGAGTCCTTCATATAGCTGCCGTCCATGGCCTGTACATACCCATGCATTTCATTAAACAACTGCCCGTCCCGTTCCGCGAAAGCCACGGGCAGAGTCGCCTCTGCCATCGTCGTGGTCATATCCCGGTTTCCCATCCGGGTGGCGTAGCTCATGACTCCTATCCCCGCCAGAAAACACAGCAGCACGGTGCCGTATCTGATGATCCATTTCTTCATATATATTGACTTTCTCCATAATTTCCTTTGTTATGTGCATATTCTAGCAATCTTTTTCCGGAAGGTCAATACACGGGGAAACAGTTCATCTCCACCCGGACCGGTTCTTCTTCCTCCTGCGCAGCATCTCCTGCAGGAGAAGTACTCCGATCAGGTCCTGCAGCTGCTCCCACTGAGGTTCCGGTTCTTCAAAGTTCTCCTGCGCTTTCGCCGCCTCCCACACAGATTTTGCCTGACGAAGAAGGGATAGCCGGTCCGGATATTCGTCATACATCATGCTGCCCGGATATTCCAGGCGGGTGCACACTTCTTCCACATAAGGCTGCAGACGGCGCGCCATGATCGGATAGAGCTCCTGCAGACGGCGGCTGTCCATCTCATCCTCCATGCGTTCCGGTGAATTCCACAGATTCCAACAGTTCAGCCGGGTTCCGTAAGGATACAGCCACGGATACATCCGTCCCTGCTGCGTTCCCATGGACGCCGGATCCATATAATAGGGATTCCATTCTCCTTGATTCCTCATGGATTCCACTCCATTCTACTTTTCTTATATATTACCTATATGCAGAAGGACGTATACTGGTTCTGGAGAAATTAATTCTTCACCTAAAAGCATCTCACAAATGATTTTCATCTGTCTTTTTGTTCATATCTGGCAGTTTAATCAACACCTCTGTTCCCTCCCCCTCTTTCGAGTGAATAATGAAAGAGCATCTGTCTCCGTAAATGTAATGAATCCTGCCTTTAATATTCCTGATCCCAATGTGCTTTCCACGTATCGGAGAAAGTGATTGCCTTTCTAATTCTTCAAGCATTTTTTCCGGCATACCAACCCCATTATCTTTTACGGAAATACAAATAGAATCGTTTTCCCTTTTCACCCGGATGCGGATACACCCGCCTAATATCTCCCCATCCTCATCACGATTACAGAGAATTCCATGAAACAGCGCGTTTTCTACCAATGGCTGTATTATATTTTTCGCAATATAACAGTTCTTTGCCTGTTCTTCTACTTGTATTTCTGTCTTAAACGTATCCGCATAACGATACTTTTGGATAATCAGGAATTGCTCCGTTACCTTGATCTCCTGATCCACCGTATCATAAACATCTTCCAGATCAATGCGAAGGCGGTCTTTCAGGATTTCAATCATAGCTCGATTCACCGCAATCACATCCTCATTTCTTCCTTTTTGTGCAAGATATGTGATCGTATTCATAGTATTATAAATAAAATGAGGATCCACCTGAGAGATCAGCAGGCTGTATCTCATTTTTTGTTCCCTTTTCTCCTGCTCAAGCATCTTATCAATATTTTCTTGAAGCTTCTCTGCCATAAGATTAAAGCTTGTGCCAACTTCTGCAATTTCATCTTTTGATTCAACGCTCACACGAGCCTGCAGATTTCCCCTGGCAATTTCCCGCATCTGCACCGAAACATTCGACAATGGATCCGTAAACTTTTTTACGATCGGAATCATAATCAACACCACACAAAATCCAAAAATTGCCACAATAATCTCATCCAGCAGAATCAGCGTTCGATTATTTGCCAGCACATCTTCCCGTGTCAGACGGCACATAATTTTCCATCCGGCTGCTTCTGAAAAACGGATAGTTGTAATTGCTCCGGGTTCTTTGTAGTATCCCTCCATATACGAGTTGCCGTAGGTTATATTTTCCAGCACTTCTGCTGCGTTTATTCCTGTATCTTCCATGCCGGAAAGGAAAATCTGGTTGTCCTCATTCAAAAGCAGATAATCATTACTATATCCCTTCATTTTTTCTGCTATGTAAAGAATTTGGTCAAATGCAGATATAACTGTAATTTTCCCATCCAGACCATCTGCGCGGTACGGCAGAACATAACCATACACCATATTAAAGGTATTGCCGAATATTGTTGTGGAGTCTCCGTCTTCCGGAAACGGATCTATAAAATAACCTTTGGCGTTTAATTCTTTACCTGATTCCTCTTGTAAATATTTCTTTATCTTGTCAGAGAAGCCCACTGTTGAAAATTCAGTCCGTCCATTATATCCCTCCAGCTCTATATAAATTCCTCTGACTGAATAAGATTTTATTCGGTTTTTTATTGCCAGGCCGGACAAATAGATACGGACTTCCGCCTGCTTTTGTGCAGAAGGCATTTCCATATAATCCCGTATGAGTTCCTTCAATTCTTCATCATCCGCCGCAACAGCCGTAAATCTCTCCAGTTCTTCAAAATACTGATCAATCTGTGTCATGATCTGCTCATTTAGGATCATGGCATTATCCCTGTCATTTTGGCTGCTGGTCATATAAACGATCTGCGAAAGCGCCAAAGTCATTGTAATGAACATCAATACAACAACGATAATCTGCGCTAAAAACAATTTATTTTTTAACTTCATGTTTGATCCTTGCTATCCATCAGTCTTTTTCTGTATTTATTGGGCGTTAAACCTGTAACTTCTTTAAATATCTTACTAAAATACTGACTGGAGGTAAAACCCACTTTTTCAGAAACTTCATATACCATATAATCACCTTGTTCAAATAGTTTTTTTGCATTTTCTATTCGGACACTATTAATAAAATCATTAACCCCTATTCCCACTTCCTCCTTAAATTTCGTTGACAGCCAGGATATACTAATATGTACATGTTTTGCCACTGAAGAAAGGGTACATTCTTCCTCTCCATAATGAGCCCGGATATATTTTATCGCATTCGTAATAGTAGCTGAATAAGATTTTTCCTTTCCTTCCCCCTGCAAAAACCATATTTCTTCCAGTTTAGCTTCTACAAATTTCTCCAGTTCCTCCGGATTTCCCAGATCATAAGATGAGCTTCCTTCCATTATAGAAAACCTGCGGTCACTCTGTACACCTGTCAAAAATCCTTCGAACATACAAAATGCCTCAAATATACTTTTTATATACCATAAGTATGTCACATAATCCTCTTTTTGTATCGAATCTCTTACTGTACAAAAATATTGCTCCATACGCTCCCGATTTTCCTGTTTTATCATACGGTACAGGTCTTCCGACGTGACCGAAGAAGGGACTTTCTCTTGTTGGATTAATAATTCCGGTTCAGTGCCAAGCTCCAGGACTTGCGTTTCCTTTTTTAGATATCTCTGGGAAAGCTGATTCTTATTTTCATGATAAAATCTTCCAAATTGTTTTAACGAACTTTTATGCCCATAATAATAAAGGAAGAACTGATTCTTTGTCTCCTTTTCCAGATCGCGAAATACATTTCGTGCATAATAATATATATTTTCCGCAATCTCTTTTTCTCCGGCATGAGAACCTCCCATATTTAAAATTACCAGATACTCATTTTCACTGATATCAAAAGAAGAAACTGCCCATACCTTTTCCGTTTCATTCTTTTTGCAAATATCCGTCAGCAAATAACCATATGAAGAAATGGGTACAGTCTTCTGCGAAATATAAGAACTAATGAACCTTGGCACTACTCTCTGTGCAAAGATCAAGTAATAATAACTTTTATAAATTTTTAAGTAATCGTCTTCATCCAGCAAAATCCGGTAATTTTCTTCTGAGGTGTTTTTTTCAAAAAGTTCTTTAAAAATCAGATTGACTGTATAACTGCTTTTTGCTTTTTCTTTTTCAATCACATTTTTCAGTTTCATAATTTTTTTCAAAAACACATTTTCGTCCAGATCGCTCTTTAAAATATAGTCATCAATATTCAGGCGGATTGCCTGTTTAACATAGTCAAAATTTTTGTAAGCAGACAAAAAAAGAATATGAGAATTTCCCCCATACTCACGAATCGCATCTACCAGTTCCAGCCCGCTCATTATAGGCATTTTCACATCCGAAATCACAAGCTCAGGACGGTATCTCCGGTAGATATCCAATGCCCGTTCCGGATCTGTAGTAACCCCTACCAGCTGAAATCCATAGCTTTCCCAGTCTATAATATTTTCCAGATATTCTAATGCTAATTTTTCATCATCCACCAACAGTACGCTAATCATACATTTCCCCCTTTGTAAGTATATAATAGTATCCGGAGCTGAACAAGAATCATTTCTTGCACCTCTCCGGATACATAAAATTGCTTATAATTTATTTATGCGCTTCCACCAATTCCTGCTTCTGCTTACGGCTGTTTATAAAGTCCAATACTCTCTGGTTATTATATGTAAAGATCATAATAATCAGTAAGAAAATACCAGATGCCGTATCTTGCAGGGAAGCCGAAAGTCCTAGGCTGAGCAGCCCGGTTGTCAGCATATTAAGAATAAAATTCCCCACAAATATTCCAATCAGCAGATTACAGTACGGCTCCAACGCCAGACCCACGTAAATACCGAGCATACAGTTAAAAATAATATTCGTGCTGGACATATACATTGGCGTATCAATAGACCCCTGTATAGAAATTTTCAAAAGCGCCGCTACACCTAAGAAGAGTGCAGATACCACATAACACATAAATGCTGTCTTCTTCGTATCAACTCCGGCACTCTTGGCTATCTGCTGAGAACTCGCGCATGCTCTTACATGATATCCGAATTTTGTATGATTGAATATGATGTAAAAGAGTACAAACATAACCGCAAAAATAATCAGGCACCATGGAAATCTTCCCAAAGTCGTAATCTCACCGCTGATTGCTGTTACCCAGGAAATACTGGCTAAATTTGACAGCGTTTCATATACCATACATACACCCAGGGCGGTTACAATAGCCGGTACTTTCAAAACCATATACATGATTCCAGAAACAGTTCCCAAAACAAGCCCGGTTGCCACCACCAGCAAAGCAAAAGGAACCAACCCAATTCCATACAGATATACCATTTTGGCTCCAAACATAGCCGACAGCATCACAACCGCTCCCGCGCTCAGATCCATTCTGTCACAGAGCATATTGCAGCACATCGCGTAAGAGATTAATGTGGGTGTCAACGTCTGCTTCAAGTTCATAACAATACTTGAAGGCTTTCCAAAATTTCCACCTGAGCAGACAAAAAACAGTACATATACAAACACAGGAAGTAAAATTACTTTCAGCGCATTTTTCAGATTGGTGGATGTGATCTTCATATTGTTCCCCTTTCCAAAATATCCCGGCTATTTACTCGCCGTGCCTTGCGATCGTATCCTCAATGCTATAATTTGCGCCCATCTCCAGAAGTGTGTCTGAAGATGCCTCACTGTTTTTAGAAACGATCAACTGATCAATTTCATCCGTTGTCCACGCATATACACCATCATCATGCAAATATGTCATATAGTCGGCAAATTCGTCACCTGTCTTGCATACGATGAAGTTAACAGGTACTTCTACTTTGTCAAGCGGCGTACCTTCCAGTGCATTGTAGAGAAGTACAAAGGAGAACGCAAGATCAACATACTGTCCGCCGATTGCACATACAGTTTCTCCACTCTCCAGACTCTGCTGGCAGTTTTCAGAGAAGTCACAGAATGCGATTCTTACCTCACCTTCTCTTCCTGCTGATTTTATCGGTTCAGAACAATATTCAATTCCAAGAAGAGTAATGCCGATGCCGTCGATCGTATTGTCTGCAGCCAGGAAATCTTCCACTGCTTTGGTAAATTCAAGTCCTCTGTATTCTCCTGCCTTGTTTACTTCCGGATGATCTTCAAATGCTGCCATCATACCTTCCCAACGTCTGTCATGGCAGGTAATACCCGGTTCATAGCCAATTGCTGCAATATTCGTAGACCCGGCATCAATCAGGCTGGTTATGATTTCATAACCGGCATCATAGTCAGATTCATAAGAACTTCCTACAAAGTATTCGCTTGAGAATACCTGATCCCAAATGCTCTCGTCAATCTGAGACCAGCCAACCGCCAGATATACTCCATTTTGTTCGCAGGTCTTCAACCCTTGAAGAACCGCAGTTCCTGAAAAGTTTGTGGTAATAATTGCGTCTACACCCTGTGCACACAGATTCTCAATTGCGGAAAGATAAGTTTCATCTGCAAAGTTTTCAATGATATAATAGCTGAACCTTACCCCATAAGCTTTTCCAAGATAATCTGAATAAGCTTTATACTTTGAGCAAAGGAAATCTGTAGTGGTATGGATAACCACGCCAATCGTATACTTTCCGTTTTCATCACCGCAGACTTCTCCGGCTCCGGCCTGATCCGACCATACTTCACTGGTCGTCGCATCTTCTGTACCGGTATCTCCTGTTGAATTTTCTGTTGTTTCTGTCGTTTCCGTTGTAGAGTCTGACGTTGTCCCTGTACTTCCGCATCCAAATAAGGAAAGCGTCATAGACAAAGCCAGCAGCAGTGCAACTACCTTTTTCATTCTTCTTCTCCTCCTATTTTAAAATTCCATCCTGGTTCTTAACATAAGTCAAAAATACCAGAAGCAGCAGAACAAGTCCCTGGATGCCTTCAATCACCCGCTCGTTCACCCCAAGTACAATCAATCCATTACGTAATAGTATAACGGAAAAACTTCCGACCAGCGCGCCAACCATTTTCACGCGCGAGCCTCCGGAAAGGGGAACTCCGCCAAGTACCAGTGCCGTGATTACATTCATCTCCAGGCCCTGACCAGTGGAAGTGCTGACACTCCCTGCTCTGACCATCAGGATAAAACCTGCAATGCCGACCGTAACGCCGCTGATTATATAAGCGACCATTCTGGTCCAGTTTACATTAACGCCTGCCTGCTGTGCTGCGACCGGACTTCCGCCGATCGCCTTGTTTTCTTTCCCGATACGGGTCCTCTCAAACAGAAGGTAGCAGATCACGTAAACCCCCAACAGCATGCAAAGTTTAAAAACCTGGTTGTCGTAATTGTACAAGTATACTGGAATACTGTACTTTTGTGATGCACATACTGTATTCAAAATACCACGGCACATGTACATAATACATAATGAAGTGATAAATGGAGACACTTTTAAATATACGGATACAACTCCGTTTAATAAAAACCAGACCAGGGCAGCAATAATATTACTGATAAATACTACAACCACCGGAGCGCCTGTATTCGCTACTAGTATGGAAATCAGGACACTGAATCCGATAACGCCTCCATATGAGAGATCCATTCCTCCATGCGAATACACAAAAACCGCTCCAAATGCCATAATTGCCACATATACTGTCTGATTCAGGATGCTGTTCAAGTTCCCTCTGGTTAAAAGTTTTCCATCCCCCAAAACCTGAAAAAACACAACCATCAGTACAATTCCAAGGAAAGGAATGATCTTTCGAAGAGCATCTGTTATACCGACCATAGAGGTCTGCTTAATTTTTTCCATATTTTTCATGCACCTTCTTTCCGAATCAAACCATTTCTTGAATCAGCACCGCTTCATTTAACGATTCTGACCGTTCAAAGGATTTCTGTATTTTCCCGTCTTTCATAATCAGTATCCGATCACTCATACCGATTAACTCGGGTAATTCTTCAGAAATCATAATCATGGATTTTCCTTCTTTTTTAAGTTGATACATCAACTGGTACATAAACGCCTTTACACCAATGTCAATACCTCTGGTAGGACAGTCCAGAATAAAAATCTCTGATTCATTTCCCAACCACTTTCCAAAAACAACTTTCTGTTTATTCCCACCGCTCAAGTCACGTACATCCTGCGTAATTTCTCTGCACTTAATACTCAGTCTTTCAACCTGATGATTTGTAAATTCTTTTTCTGATTTTCTGCTTATCAAACCACCGCGAGAAAGTTTTGACAAAGAGGGCAAAACAATATTGTCGAGAATACTAGCCGAAAGAATCAACGCCTCCTGATCTCTGTTTTTGGATACATAACCCAGCCTGTGTTTGATTGCCTGTTTTTCAGATGTAATTTTTTCTCCATCCTTCAGCGTAACTTGACCATACAGCAGCCTGATATTTCCGAAAAGAGCTTTTCCCAGTTCATGCATTCCGCAGTCGGTCAATCCTCCTATACCCAGGATCTCTCCTTTATGAAGTTCCAAAGACACCCCTTTTACGCTATCGCCTACATAGATGTCCTCTCCCTTTAAGACTACCTCTTCATCACAACTGCCGTCGTAGTCACTGCGATAATAATCACCGGTCAACTTTCGGCCAACCATTAGCTCTTTGATCCTGTCTTCCAGGAACTCCTCTTTCTGGAGTTCTGCAATAAATACACCGTCTCTCAGGACAATCAGTTTACTGCATACCTCCATCAATTCTTCCAGATCATGAGAAATAAATAAAACCGTTTTATTTTCTTCTTTCAGTTTCCGAATTACCTGATAAATTATATCGCGGCCTTTTTGTGATAAAGCAGTTGTTGTTTCATCTACTATAAATATTCTTGGATCTGAATATAACGCACGGACAACTTCTATCAACTTACGTTCTTCCAGACTATATTTTGTAATAGGATCTTCCGGATTAATGTTTTCAATTCCAATTTTTCCCATCGCAGATTTTGCTTCTGCGTACATTTTCTTTCGATTAACAACGCCCTTCTGGACAAAAAGTTGTTCTTTCCCCAAGAAAATATTATCCGCCACACGAATGCCAGGCAACGTCCCCATCTCCTGTGCAATCATGCTTATTCCGTGATTTTGCGCGTCCATTGGGTTTGCTGGCCGGTATGGTTCTCCATCTAATTCCATCGTCCCTTTTGAAGCCGGATATACCCCCGATATAATGGAGGATAATGTAGACTTTCCAGAACCATTTTCCCCGATCAGCCCTATAATCTCTCCCTGTCCAATATCAACTGACACATTTTTTAACGCATGCGTCAATCCGAAATCTTTTGAGATATTTGTTACTTTTAATACAACTTTTGAACTCATGGTTTCCTCCGCGTCTGCTTTATTTATGACCCGAGAATCACCACATTCCAGGACAATTTAGGAAGTATAACACGATTTGTCCCGGATGCTTCCAGCTCTTTCATCGTTACGCGATCCGGATCCTCTATTGTATTACGCGCTTCATAATCTTCACCATTCAGCACCAGATGTTTTTTAACTTTTTTCTCTCCATAGCCCTGCAGATCTATTTCCAGTTCTACTTCTTCTTCCTGGTCACAGTTCAATACGAAAATACGTACTTCGTCTGCTTCTTCATTGTACACTACTGCCGGCTCCACGATATTCAACTCTCCAAAATCACAAGAGTATTTCGGCGCATTTACAATTGCTTTCATCGTTGTACCATGCCCGTATTTGCTCAACATATGGAACGGATGATAAATCGCCTGTTTAAAAATGCCTCCGTTACGGATCGTAGTGATCGGCGCAATTACATTGATTAACTGAGCCAGACAGGCTATCTCTACAATATCCGCATTATTAAGAAGTGTAATTCCAAGCCCGCCCACAACAATGGCATCCAAAAGGCTGTATTTTTCCTGTAGGATCGACGGGGCTATTTCCCACTTCTCCGCAGAAGTCATCTCGAAAGTAGTTAATCCTTGAAGATCATCCAGAGAATCCAGCTTAATGTCCTGGAAATTCCACACGTTCCACTCGTCCAGACAAATCTTCAAATCCTTTTCAAAATGATTTTTTGCCTTTACATACTCAATGACACGTCCGCTGTTTTTTATATGACTGTCCAGCTGCTTATAAGCCGCCACAAAATTCGTCGTGCCTTGTCCCGAATTCATTGTATAATTGTGCGTTGACAGATAATCCACCTGATCATATAACTCTGTCAGCATCGTCCTATCCCATTCCATATAAGTAGGAAGCATTTCGTAACTGCTTCCGCAGGCAACCAGTTTAATGGACGGATCCACCCATTTCATGATTTTTGCCGCTTCCAGAGCTTTTTTGGTATAATCTTCCGCGGACAAATGCCCTGCCTGCCAGCTTCCCTCCATCTCATTTCCCAGACACCAATATTTGATATTATATGGTTCCGGACTTCCATTTTTTGCTCTTAAATCACTCCAATAAGTCCCGCCCGGATGATTGCAGTATTCTACCAGGTCCCCTGCATCCTTGATAGATCCTGTTCCCAGATTTACTGCTATCATTGGTTCAACGCCAACTTTTTTTGCCCATCTGCAAAACTCATCAATACCAAACTCATTCGTCTCAATGCTGGACCAGGCATAGTCCATTCTTTTTGGCCGGTTCTCCTTGGGGCCTATCCCATCGTGCCAGTCATAACAAGAAACAAAATTGCCGCCTGGATAACGAATAACCGGAACTCCAAGTTCTTTAACCAGTTCCATTACATCTTTCCGATATCCGTCTTCATCAGCATCCGGATGACCGGGTTCATAAATTCCAGAATAAATGCTCCTCCCCAGATGTTCAGTAAAAGAAGAATACATTTTTTCATCAATCTTTCCGATTGTGTAGTGCTTGTCACTGAAACATACTGCCTTTTTCACGCTGTTCCCTCCTTATCCGCGTAAGTTTGTTGATGCATTTATTTTATCTTTTGCCTATTTCAAACTCTATATGATAATTTTTCCAGATTGTGTACTATTTTTTGTTTTTCTGAAAGCAGAAGAAAAAAGTGTAATTTTTTCTGGTTTGTTTTATGATATAGTAAATATAATCAAGAATATAATCGGAGAAGACTAATTGATACAAATTTTGTACATTCTATATAAGAGGCACAAAAACAGGCGCTCTCTTCTATGAGAATTAACCGTTTTTCAAAAAGCCTGTGGTGAGAGCACATAAATCCGATTGCTAAAAAATCAGATTTCATCCATACTTTAAGCAGAAATAGGTATCTGTAAATGAGCAAATATAACGGCAAAAAGAAGAAGAACACATGGGAATTTATCTGAATCCGGGAAATGAAGGATTTCAAAGTGCCTTGAATTCTCAGATATATGTGGATAAAACAGGTATGCTGAAATATACAAACTCTGTCCTTGATTCTGAGCAGAGATATATTTGCGTGAGCAGACCTCGCCGTTTTGGTAAGTCTATTACAGCAGAAACGTTAGTGGCATATTATGACAAAAGCTGTGATTCTTCCATGTTGTTCCAGAATTTAAAAATTTGGAGCGCTAAAGATTATGCTGTTCACAGAAATAAATATGACGTAATTCATATAGATGTAAATCCATTCCGCGGAAGAGCGGACAGCGCTTCTGAAATGGTTGTATTAATGCAGAAAGAAATTATTGGCGAACTGGAAGAAAATTATCCAAAAGCATTTCCAGAAAAAATAGAACAACTTTCACCAGCTCTGTCACAGGTGCACAAAATTTATAAAACAAAATTTGTTGTTATTATTGATGAATGGGATGCAGTGTTCCGAGAAAGTAAGGATGACACAGAAGCGCAGAAAAAATACATTGCTTTTTTACACAGTCTGTTTAAAGATGCTCCGACGAAGAAATTCATCAAACTGGCGTATCTAACCGGTATCTTGCCAATAAAAAAATATGGTACAAAGTCCGCATTAAATAACTTTGATGAATTTACCATGCTGGAAGCGGATGTCCTGGCAGAGTACGTGGGATTTACGGAAACTGAAGTTCAAACTCTGTACGCACAATACCATATGGATTTTGAGCAGGCAAAGCAATGGTATGACGGATATGTACTGGGACCGGGAATTCATGTTTATAATCCTAAATCCGTTGTGGATTCCATTCGCAGAAAACGAATCGGAAACTATTGGGTCAGTACGGAGACTTATGAATCTTTGAAAAGCTACATCAGTATGAATTTTGATGGTTTAAAAGATGATATTACTCAGATGGTGGCAGGCGGAACATGCAAAGTGAATCCTGCAAAGTTCCAGAATGATATGACATCATTTAAAAGTAAAGATGACATTTTGACATTATTGATTCATCTGGGATATTTAACCTGTGAAAGAGCCATCGCAAATGGTATCTATTCCCAACGAAGAGATCCGCAGTGAATTTGTCAATGCAATTGGAGATGCCGGATGGGAGTATTGTTAATCCAGAAAAAACACTTCTGTAATTTCCCCGTCCTGAAACTTCGCATAGAACAACACCGTCTGTTCATGATCCGTTTTTTCCTCTATCAAATCTGCAAACTCTTCAAAACTCATCACTCTGTAGAGTTCACTATCTACGGCCTCCTCCGTCACAAACAGGCAGTCCTCGGAAAATAAAAGTTCATTCTGTTCCAGGACACAGACAGATACAGACCGTCTGCTTTTCGACACGCTGCGCGCCGTTACTGTGTAAATCCCGTCCCACACAGCCCCGTCTACAAAATCCTCGGCTTTCAAATCCCGGTCGTTTCCATCCAGCGCATACTGCATCACATTTACAGGATCTTCTTTCCGCGTTGACGATAAGTCCTGTCTCTCTGACACATAGCAGGCGACGCCGGATTCATATCCTTCCAGAAATGCCTTCGCCTGATCTATATCCAGTTTAACCCAGATCTGTTTCTGTTCCTGATTTACCCCTTCAATCTCAAGAAGCGCAAATCTTTCCTCCCCGAAAGTCTCTCCGCGCCCGTCCCGGCAAAAATCCAGCATGATTCCCGGGCGCAGTACATCCGCATCCGCCCCCGCAACCATCTTTTGGGGAAACGCAAGGAAACACATACCGTTCTCCTGTTTTAGGGCAAACGCACCTCGGGCTACCACCTCGATGCGGTCCGCCGGTTCAGAAAACTGTGCCGGCCAGGTCTCCATAATACTCACATCTGCCGAAAATACAAGCTTTATCAGATCGCCGTTTTCCAGTCCCTCAAAATCCTCTGTCAGATTACGTGAAATTATCTTTTCTGTTTCGGGAACCTCTGCCTGGCCCTGACCCGGAATATTTACAACCTGCCTGCGATTTTCACTCCCGTCCATGTCCAGATTCTCCACAATTCCGTGGAAAACGACCTCTTCCTGATTATCATAGACAGGATTCAGGTACGGAAAAAGGAAGCACAGGATACAAAATATCACTATGCCCGCCGCCATCAGAACACCTGCAATACCGCCCCTCTTCATCTCTTGGCCCTCTTATCTCCTGATATACACCAGATCCGTGATCCCATTGTATGACTGTGTCTGGACCAGCCTCAGCGGTATCTTCTTTCCGGTCTCTCCAAAAAGACGAATCCCTGAACCCAGGATCACCGGGATCACGGAAATATAGTACTTGTCTATCAGATCTGCTTCCACCAGCGGCTGTATAATCCCGGCTCCCCCACAGATCCAGATATCCTTGCCGGGATACTGCAAAAGCTCCCTGACAAGACTGCAGGGATTCTTCTCTGTAAAAACCCGGTCATTCTCCGGCGAAACCTCCCTGTGCGTAATAATATAACTCTTTAATCCTTTGTACGCCCATTCTTCCGGAGACAGTTCCGTCACCACCTGATGATAGGTATTCCATCCCATGATGACAGTGTCCACATCCTTTATAAAATCCGAATATACATCCTTTGTCCAGCCCTGGACGCTCTGTCCGGAGAGCCAGCCAACTCCGCCGTCTTTATCCGCAATATATCCATCCAGACTCATGGCTATAAATAAAGTTACGTTTCTCATTTTCGGTCTGACCCCGTCCGATTATTTTTTTCCGTTCTTCATATCATATTCCGTCGCTGCCTTGTCTGTCCTCAGATGAAATAATACATGTTTTTTATATATTAACGTATACTCTGCTTCGCCGGCAACACTTTCTCTGACTTTCCGCACCATTTCCCCGCTTTTAGGCGCTTTCAGTATGGTTCCTCCGGAATCCGGGAAACGTATCTGAATATGGTACGGCCCCTGGCGGATCACCAGTTCTCCGTCTTCCAACTTTTCCACAACAGCGCCCAGGTAGGTGGCAAAGCGGTACGTCCTGCTTCCGGTAAAGAGATATCCTATCGTCCCCGTAAAATGTATGCCGGCCAACGGAATCGACGCAGCCGCAAACATCAAAGATCCTTCCGGAAGGAAATGCTGGGTCCAGATATACCGGTCCGGAAACGACGTTCCGCTGTCGCCCTCCATATATCCCTTTCCATTCTTAAAACAGAACTTTTCATCCCCTATTTCTATTTCGCCGTTCACGGAATGTCCCATGCTGTAAACCATATGCCGGCACTGCATCCGGGGGATCCGGGCAAACGGGCCCATAATGTCATACCCCAATTCCGAAATTTTTCAAAAACGCAGAACTCCTCTGACTGTCATATTCTCTTCACCGGATCTCCCGCCGCCGGTTTCTTGTACGGATTCTCCTGGCCTGCATACCTCCATCCGCAGACAGATTCCTTTTCGCGAAAAGATATTTTCTCCGATCTGCATGATCCCTTTTTTCCGATTGATCCGAAACATGAATATGGGAAACTCCCTGTACAGACTTCCTCCCCGGGCAATGATCTGAACAGAGCAGGAGCGTCTTTCCGGCGACAGATGCACCGCCGGAATCACTGCAAGACTTTCCCCTTCTCCCTGGCACCGGAAATACCATCCATAGAAATACTCACCCATGACAGATACCCTCCTGTGCCGGACCATTTAACAGATTCCCTTTGCTGTCAAATCGGGAGCCGCAGCAGTCTCCTCCGGAAGATGAAAAAAGCGTTTTGCCAGTCCTTTTACAGCTTTTCCTCCATCTTTCACCATCTGGGGGATCTCCTCCACCGAAAACCGGGCCGGGGCAAACACTTCCGCATACGGATTGTCGCCCCCGCAGATCCGGTCTCTGAGGAGCATGGCCGACACCATCGCAGAGCTCATGCCCCACTTCCGGAATCCGGTCGCCACAAACCAGTCCGGGCGCTCCGCGGCAAATTGCCCGATAAACGGGATCTTATCCGTCGTAATACAGTCCTGGGCGGACCAGCGTGCCGCCACACGGCAGCCGGGATATAACCTTTCCGCGGTTTTTCTGAGATTTTCATAGCAGCCGCCTTCACGATTTTCTCCGGTTCGGTGGGCCTGTCCTCCCAGCAAGATGTATTTATCATACTGCCGGAAAGAAAGCGCGTCCTCTCCGTCCCCTATATACATATTGTCAATTTTCCCTGCATTCTCCAGAGCAAGCACATAAGAACGCTCCTGATGCATCCGGGCAAAAAACATCCCCGGAAAATCTATGAACGGGAAATGCACGGCAAAAACAATTTTGTCTGCCTCCACACTTCCATGCGCTGTTTTTACCAGATTTCCGTCCACTTCCGTTACCGGCGTACCCTCATACACCGTCAACCGTTCCGCCAATGCGCTGATAAATTTTAAAGGATGGAACTGAGCCTGTCCCGGGAAGCACACTGCCCCGGCGCAGGGCACCGGGATCTCAATCTGCGTCCTGAATGACGCATCAATTCCCAGTTTCTGCGCAGCTTCTGTCTCCATCCTTATTTTCTCTTCATCTTCTGAATAGACACACGCATCGCTCTCTGTCAGGCCGCAGTCAATGTGTTCTTCCTGAACGATTGTTTTATATTCCTTCACCGCGTCCTGATTGGCCTGCACGTATTTCTTTGTCGTTTCTTCTCCCTTTTTCTCAAGAAATGTATGGCAGAACATCCCGTGCTGTGATGTAATCTTTGCAGTGGTATTCCCGGTCTGTCCGCTTCCGATCTGATCCGCTTCCAGAACAACCGCGTTCACGCCCGCCTGCTTAAGATGCCATGCCGTCAATACGCCCGCCATGCCGCCTCCGATCACTGCCACATCCGCCCGGATATGGCCTTCCAGAGCCGGTCTTTTCTTTCTGTTACAGGTCCTGCTCCATATTGATTCCATTCCCTGCCTCCTATGTCTTTTCTTATAACATTTCCCACTGGAGACAGGTTATACCTTTCAGATCGTCTGATTAAAACTCATAAACTTCTTCCGGCTCCGTAAACGAAGAAATCGTCGCGCGGGCATTTGTAAAATAGAGCACGCAGTTATTTCCATCGCCCGCCTTATACATTCCACCAAGGCTCGGATACGCGCTCAGCACAGCCTCCTCCGCTTCGATTCTCTTGTCTTCTACCAGCGTCCCTGACAGACGGATCCATTTGCCTCCATGCATGCAGCAAAGCTCCACCTTCTGATTCACGAACTGCTTGTAGCATTTCTTTTTACGGCCTGTCTGAATATAGAGCTTGTCTTCAAAGATATGAATCACTCCAAACGGACGTACACGGGGCTGATCCCCTTCTGCGGAAGCAATATAGTAAGTTCCTGCCTGTTTAATAAAATCATGTACCGTTTCCATTGCCTGTCTCTGTTCTGCTGTCATTCTTATACCTCCTTCAATTATTTATCTGCAGACTCTATTTTCATAAATTCTTAAACCATTCCTCCGCTTTTTATTATATTATTGACATATAAATCACGATTGCACTATATTCAAAATGATATCTGATTTTATTCTAGCAAATATGGTTGAAACGTCAAGACAGCTTTTCACTGTCTTGCCTGCGGAGGTTGATATACATGAAACCGGACATTGTTCCTGCTTATGATTCTTTACAGGAGATCGGACAGTTGTTCGCAGAATATACGGATTATCTGATAGAAGAAGATCCGTCTGTAAAAGCATATCTTCAGATCCAGGATTATAAAAAGGACGAGATCCCGCGCTGCAATGACAGTCCGCTGGACTCTTCGATTTACATGAGGTTGGATTTATGAACCGGCAATTTATACAGGCCGTCTCCATCAACTGGGACGAGATCTCAGAACATTCTTA
>CALWDO010000032.1 GCA_944376715.1 uncultured Lachnoclostridium sp.
GAACAGTCCGAAGCTCTCTGCTCCGCTCTGATCGAGAACCAGTCCCTCTCCTTCCTGAATCCCAACGAGGAAGGCAAGACCGACGCCGTATCCGGAGTCAGCATCTCCGTGGGCGGATTCATGAACCTGGCGCAGCAGTGCCTTGACCAGGCGGCAGGCATCGAAACATCCGAAGCGCCTGCGGAAGAGGCAGCCGCGCCTCAGAACGGAACACAGGTAGACGCAGTCTCCGGAGCTACCAGATCTTCCACCGCCGCGGTCACCGGAATCAATGACGCTTATTATTTCTTGCAGACAGTCAAATAAGGAAACGGGGGATAAACTATGAAATTAAAATATCCGGCAGAGGCTTTCGCTCTGGGGATCATCCTGTTTTCCGCCGGAATGAAGGAAGCTTTCGCAGCCGGTATCCTGGTGATTTTATCCGCTGTATTCGCGGAATTTCTGAAAAATCTCCTGGAATCCTCCGTCCCGGAATGGAGCCTCCGGCTCTGTGTGGGGATCGGAACCGGCGCTGTGTGCTCCTCTGTATTTTTGATCGGATTCGCTGCCCTGGGTGCTCCGCTGGAGACAGGCACATGGATCCTGACTTTTGTCATCGGTCTTTTATGCGCTTACTTTTCTCTCACCGGAGGCCTGGGCGCAGAATACGGGGATCTTTTCTGGGAATCTTCCATCGTATGGGGATTCTGGATCCTGCTGGCAATCATACGTGAGTTTTTAAGCGGCGGAGCCATATTTGGAAATACGGTCCTGCAGGCGTCTTTCCAGTCTTCTGCCATAGCCGAACCTGCCTTTGCATTCCTGGCGGCAGGTCTCGCGCTGGCATTTACCAACGGAATGCTGAAAAAAAGCGGAGCCAAAGGGAACAGCCTCCTGGCGGCGATCCCTGCCTTTTTCCTTCTCCACCCGTTCACCGTACGTATCTTCGGGCAGACGGCAGGCATGCTGATCTCTATAGTCGTACCTGTCCTTATGTTCCTGTCCGTCAAACAGACTTTAAGGTTTTCGCGGATGGGAAAAGCCTATAAAGGACTTCCGGCAGATATGCTGACGGCAGGATTTATCTATATGATCTTGAGTATTTACTAAATCATTGTTATGATAGAGGCGCCCCGCTTCGAACAGGTGGGCGCCTCTTTTTCTAATTCATATTCACCATTTCCACTGTCAGTTCTTTTTCAAATCCCTCGCTGAAATGCAGTTCCCCGTCTTCTGTAATAAACACCGCCTGGACGTCCGGCAGGCTGTCAACCAGCTCCATGCCCTTCTCCAGCCCCAGCGCGAAACAGGAAGTACTGAGTCCGTCTCCATCCACGGATTCATCAGAGATGATTGTCACAGATACCAGGCCGTTGTCATAAGGATAACCCGTCTCCGGATTCAGAATGTGATGATAGAGCACTCCATTCTCTTCAAAATACCGTTCATAGATCCCGGAAGACACTACGGATTTATCCGTAATCTCCACAGTCGCCACCGTCTCGCTGCGGCTGGCAAAAGGTCTCTGCAGCCCGATCCGGAACGGATCGCCTCCCGGGCGGCTTCCTACGCACAGAATATTTCCTCCCAGATCAATGATCGCGCTCTCCACACCCTGGTCCAGAAGATAATCTTTGATCCGGTCCGCGATATACCCTTTCGCCACTGCTCCCAGATCCAGCTGCATTCCTTCTTTCGCAAACCGGATCTCATTCCCCTCCAGAAACACATCCTGATAATTCACCAGTTCCAGCGCCGCCGCGATCGCGCCGCTGTCCGGAACCGCTCCTTCCCCGGATGTGAAATCCCACAGAGACGATACCGGAGCAATAGAGATGTCAAACGCGCCGTCCGATATATCCCCATAATGGAGTCCCGCCGCAATCAACTCCGCCAGGGAATCTGACAACGTATATTTTCCGTCTTCTTCCGGCAATTCTCCGGTATTTAAACGATACAGCTCGCTCTCTTCCAGGGTCCGGCTGAATATCCGTTCGTATTCGTCGCACAAAGCCAGCGCTCCGTCCAGAATCTCCTGATCCTGAGAGTCGTAAAGAGTTACCGTCACAACCGTATTCAACTTGAACGCAGTCGCCGACAGGGGATCCGCCTGCTGCCTCCGTGAATACAATACACCGAAAATACCGAAAATGATGATCAACGCTGCCGCCGCCAACACAGCCGTCTTTTTTCTGCCCGTCATAAAATCTCCTTTATCATTTACTTTCGCCATATAAAAATACTTCCTCCCAGGCGGCAGGTTACGAATCTTCGCCTGTCTGCCCGAAGGAAGTATTTTCATGGAACTGTGAATATACACATATTATTCTGCATTCAGAGAAGTCATATAATCATCCAGAGCGGTTACATCCGCCGTCACCGGACGGTTATTGACGCTGTCCCAGTAGCTGTCCCAGGCCGAATAGCCGATCCAGCATACCAGAGCAAGCACGATGGCACCTGCACAGATCTTCTCAATCAGCACTTTTCTTTTCTTCTTTGCCTGAATAACTTTGCGGTTCTTCTTCTCTTCTTTATAACGATCTACTTTTTCCTGACTCATATTACTGTCCTGCCTTTTCCATATCCATTGTGTAGACATAGTCTACAGAGACAGTATACCACATTTCCTCGTAATTTCCACCGGTTTTTTTGAATACACTGTCGTTTTTCGGATCAATGAGGCAAAGAGAACAGTGATTGTTGTAACGATCCGCTATTCCCCAAGTGAATTTTAAACCTTAATTTAGCACCGCATTCAGCAGCACAAAGAACACTCCGCCCGCCGCGAAAATAACCGCTTCAACCAGGAAAAACCTGGGAATGATCCTTCTCGCCGCTTCCGCAAAAGAGTTCACGCCAATCTTCCCGGTTTCCCGCATGTCCTGTCTGCACCATGCCTTTTTCCCACATACAGGGCACCGAAGTCTCCTGGACATGCGAACGGTACCTTGAAGCCCGATTCCCCCGGCTGCTCCCACGGATACAGATTTCTTCGGAATGAACGGGTGCTTCACCAAATATTCGGCCGGAAGATCGAACGCCGCGCCGCAGGCCACGCAGGTAAAAAGGATTGTTCCCGCCTGCATGACTGCCGTCCGGTTTGCCATAGCCATCAGTTTCACAAAACAATAAACCAGCCACCCCAACAGGAGCGCCGCCCATATAAGGAGCCCGATCGTATGGATGCGGTTGCGCAGTTCCAGCCTCGCCAGACGCTGCGCCTGCTCTGCCAGCATCTGTTCTCTCAATTCGTCAATCATCACTTTATCCCCGTGAAATATATTTCCCAGCTTCTCTGACACTCAGTTTTACCATTCTGTCCGCATATTTCTCTAAAAATGCCTTTACCCATTCCGGATTTGTTTTGGAATAATCTCTCAGACTCCATCCGATAGCTTTGTTGATGAAAAATTCATCGTTTCCAAAGTTATTGACGAGAATCTGCTCTAATAACGCCGTATTGGTCTTTTCCTTCCGGCACAGCTGATGGTCTATCGCCACTCTTCTGACCCAGAGGTCATCGTCCAGAGACCATTCCAGCATCAGCGCGTCAATTCTGCTGTCCCGCAGCCCGATCTGTCCGATCACCTGATCCAGAGAATCCGTCGTATCCCACCATGATTTCCGTTTTATGTATGTTTTTATCCTAGGAATATCATCATAAGTCAGAAAGTCGTTCATGGCGGCCAGATAATCGCAGACCAGATACTGAAATTCCCTGTGCTCGTCTTCATAGCATTGATCCAGAAACGCCCAGTCGATCTGCCCCGACTTTTTCTCTTCTTTCAAAAAATCTTTATAAAGAGCCTTCCTTTTGGGCGTAGGCAGACCATAGAAAGGAAACTTATTCTTCATATATCTCGCCATCTGAGCGGCATTCTCTTTATCTTCTTTTTCTTCAAATCTCTTTTTGATACTTGAATATTTATCCATTTATTATCCCCTGGTTATTACATAGCCTTCCTTCGCCAGCCGTTTTAACGCCCTTTCTTCATACTCGCTTTTTACCAGGACATAGTCTGTGTTAAAAGTGGACACCACAAATATGCCTATTTTTTCTTCCGCAAGAATAGAAGAGATTCTCGCCAATATTCCTATCAGTGAAAAATCAAGCACTCCCCTGATGCGAAATGCTTTCCATCCGTCTTCATGTTCATCCGCATTTTCAGGCATGTCTTCCGTCAGGCACACCAGTGATTTTTCCTCATCGGTCTTTCCGATAAAGCAATATTCCGAATCCAGATTCACTTTTGAGTAATCCGGCACCTTGCAGACCGAAAAATCTCCCGGGATGGCCTGAATCTCCATTTCACGTGTCTCAACCTTTTCGTACGCAATCCGCGGCGACCCGTCCGCAATATGTATGATCCCGCACTTTTGGAAGCCGTTCTTGCAGATTGCCCTCTGCATTACCTTGTTATCCTCGTGGGTATCGATCCTCAGATGGGCGATCTTCCGGCTGCAGAATTCCACAATCATCTCCAGAACGCCGTGCAGCGTTCCGTCGCCTGCTACCCGGTGTATGGTTCCATATTCCGTATCGGACAGCCACTCGCCCTGTTCTATCTCCGCATAGGTGGGATCCGGTCCGATCACGAAGAAAAAGACTGCATGTATGCCGTCCGCGCCCTTTATCACATACAGATTCCCTTTTTCTATATCCTCTGCCAGCAGCGTTTCCGGAGGGAAATTATCCTTCCACTGGTCCGGATTTCCTGTCTCCTTCATAAAATTCCGGGCGTATGCGTAGATTTCCAGTATTCTCGGCAGATCTTTCCTCTCTGCTTTTTCTACAGCGTATGTTTCTGTATTCATTGACGTTCTCCTTCCGTTTCTTCTTCGTACATGCAATCCCTTTTCGCATTCATTATCATGCGCGATGGTATAATTCACGCCATGCGCTCATTATACCGTACTTTCCCTTCATTGTCAGCCATCATTGCAGAGAATCGCAGACACTCCTGCGTCCCGGCCGCCATTTATTTATGCAAGCCGGTCTATGAGAAACGGAAGCGATCTGATATAATAGCCTTTAGCAACGACTGTTTGAGGTACAAAAAATGGAACGAATCTTAGTAGTAGAAGACGACCTGGCGCTGAGCACGGGTCTTTGTTTTGAACTGGACAATGCCGGATATCTGTCAGTGGCGGCATACAACTGCGCAAAAGCGCGGTATCTGCTGGAGCACGAATCCTTTTCTCTGGTGCTTCTGGATGTAAATCTGCCGGATGGCAATGGCTTTGATTTGTGCCGGGAAATCAAAGCTGCCAGACCGGAGCTCCCGGTGATCTTCCTGACCGCCAATGATCTGGAAACAGATGTGTTGAACGGATTCGATATGGGAGCCGAAGACTATGTGACCAAACCTTTTCACATGCAGATCCTGCTGCGCCGCGTGGAAGTTGCCCTGCGCCGAAGCAGCGGTCAGGCCGCCGCTCCTCAGACCGACCGGTGGACAGACGGATGGCTGACACTGGATTTCTCCGCCCTCTCCGCTCTGCGGGGACAGGAAAAGCTGGCTATCACTCCAAACGAATATAAGCTGCTCAAGACACTCACCGAGCACGCCGGTCAGATCCTGACCCGGCAGCAGCTTCTGGAACGTCTGTGGGACAGCGCCGGCAACTTTATCGACGACCACACGCTTACCGTCACCATGAACCGGCTTCGTTCCAAAATCGAAGACGGCGGCCATAGTTATATCAAAACTGTGCGGGGCATGGGTTACATATGGACAGGAGGCAGGCTATGAAACATCGGGATATAACCGTTTTGCGCCTGGGAATGCTCCTGCTCTCGGCGGCACTTTTTATAAGCCTTGCCTGGCTGTTGTGGGAGACGGTACCCCAGGCTTTTGTCCGGCGCGGCATTCTGGCGCTGTGCGCGGCCATCTATGCAGTCGTCGGCCTGTGGGCATGGTATCAGAGACGGCAGGTGAATCTGTTTGCCGACGACCTGTGCGAGACGCTGGACGCCCTCATGTCCGGCCGTGAGATAGAAGAATATCATCCCTATGAAGACAGTCTGACCGCCAAAATACAGGGAAAACTGATGCAGTATTTTGATATTATGACCGAGGGCAGACGCCAGAGCCAGCAGGACAAAGAAACGATCCAGGGCCTGGTCAGCGACATTTCCCATCAAGTCAAGACTCCGGTCGCCAACATTCGGATGTTTGCCGGCATCCTGCGGCAGCATGCCTTGCCGCCGGAAAAACAGGCGGAATTTCTTGCCACCATGGAAGGACAGATCGACAAACTGGATTTTCTGATGCAGTCGCTGATCAAGATGTCCCGTCTGGAGACCGGCACCTTCACTCTTCATATGGAAGAGGCCCGTCTTTCCGACACTATAGCACGGGCCATGAGCACGGTATGGGGCAAAGCAGAGACAAAAAACATCCAGCTTTCCGCCTCCTGCGACGACTCCATCACCGTCCGGCACGATCCAAGATGGACTTCGGAGGCGCTGGGCAATATCCTGGACAACGCCGTCAAGTACACGCCTTCCGGCGGCAGCGTCTCCGTGTCCGTACGTCCCTGGCAGTTTTATACCCGGGTGGACATCACCGATACAGGCATGGGAATTCCGGAAGAACATTACAACGATGTATTTCAGAGATTCTACCGTGCCCAGGAAGCAGCCGGGCAGGAAGGCGTAGGACTGGGCCTGTACCTCGCGAACGGTATCGTCACCCGCCAGAAAGGCTACATCAGCGTCCGGTCCCAGGTGGGAAAAGGCACGACCTTTTCCGTTTATCTGCTGAGCTGAGCGCCGTTATCCGGCAAAATCTTTTATTTCAAGGAGATCATATATGCTTATTTCTAAAATCATCGAAAAAATGATCCGCTATTCCGGCGGAAATCTGCACGACATCAATCATTTTATGAAAGTCTACGCTTACGCCCGATCAATCGGTGTCCTCGAAGGACTGTCTCCCGACGAACAGACTGTTCTGGAGGCCGCCGCCGTCGTCCATGACATCGCCTGTCCTCTGTGCCGGGAAAAATACGGCAATACCAACGGGAAATACCAGGAACAGGAAGGGATGCCTCTGGCAGAAGCGTTTCTCCAGGACACCGGACTGTCAGGAGAAATGATCGACCGGGTCGTCTATCTGGTGGGACACCATCACACCCCCGGAGGCATAGACGGCCCCGATTACCAGATTCTGCTGGAAGCGGACTATCTGGTCAATGCGGACGAGAGCCATTATTCCAAAGAAAACATCCGGCATACCATGGATCTGCTTTTCCGCACCCCCACCGGTATCTCACTTTTAAAATCCATGTACCTTACCGAAGAAGAAACTGCTGCCATATAGAAAGGATCTCTCCCATGGACATCGTGACCATACATAACCTGAAAAAGTATTTTGGCAAAGGCGAAAGCCAGGTCAAAGCTCTGGACGGCATCAACCTTGCGATTGAAAAAGGAAAATTTACCGCCATCATCGGAGCGTCCGGCTCCGGCAAGACAACTCTGCTCAACATGATCGGCGGCATAGACACTCCCGATGAAGGAGAGGTCATCGTAGATGGAATCAGCCTTCGGGGAATGAAAGAAAAAGAATTGGCGGTATTCCGCCGCGGCAAAGTAGGATTCGTATATCAGAATTTCAATCTGGTTCCTACTCTGACCGTGAAAGAAAATATCTTATTCCCCCTGAGTCTGGCAGGCAGTACGCCTGATCCGGTATTTTTTAACGAAATCACGGAACTGCTTCATCTGGCGGACAGGCTGAACGCTTATCCGGGAGAACTTTCCGGCGGCGGCCGCCAGCGGACCGCCATCGCCCGGGCTCTGATCTCCAAACCCTCCATCCTGCTGGCAGACGAACCTACCGGCAGTCTGGACAGCAAAACCGGTCAGAATGTGCTGGGACTTTTGAAGCTCTCTGTGGAAACCTATCATCAGACTCTTGTGATGATTACACACAATCTGGAACTGGCCCAGATGGCCGACCGGGTCGTCCGCATCGAAGACGGACGTATTCACGAATAAGGGGGATCCGCTCATGCTGGCAAATAACAACCTGAAAATCTGCCGGACCCTGGTCCGGAGAGACTTTCATTTTCATCCGGCAAAGAATGCCGTCCTGGCGCTGGCCGCGGCGCTGGTCACCGGCCTGTACGTCTTTGTATTCCTGCTGGGCGGGGCGGTAAAAGGCGCTTTCCTGCTTAACTACCAATATTCCTATGGCTCTACCAGTCATATCCTCTACACCGGCCTTACGGAACACCAGGCCGACGTACTTTCCCAGCACCCGGGTATCAAAAACACCGTCCGTCTGAATACGGTGGGTACTCTCACGGATCCCATGATAGGGCAGCGGTCCGTCAAGCTGGCTGTCACTGACCGCGCCTATGCGGATACGGTACTGTCGGTTCCCTCCACCGGCCGTCTTCCGGAACAGCCTGGAGAGATCGCCCTGGATGAATTTACCATGGGCTCCCTGGGCGTACTGTATGAAGTCGGCGCTCCGGTCACTCTCCATTGGACGGACGCCGCCGGACAAGCCCACACAGATTCCTTTACCCTGTGCGGCTGGTGGGCAAGCCCAACTAATTTCTCCGAGGCGTGCGCCTGGATCACTGCGGACACGGCCAGAGTGCTGATCCCTGATTATGACAGCGAAGACGCCGCCGGTATTACTTTGGGTGTGAACTTGTACCAGCCCCGCGATCTGGAACATCAGGCCGTGCAGATATTAAAGGATCAGGGTCTTCCGGAACTCGCCCATACTACCAATCTGGCCTACGATGAAGCATGGATCCAGACAGCCGGAAAACAGGCGCAGCCCTATTATACTCCGGCTGTACTGGTACTGGTATGCGGATTTCTGATGATCTTCGCGATCGTCCAGGTGACGTCGGACCGGGACCGCGCCTATTTTGCAGGACTGAAAGCCCAGGGCATGACGCCCCGGCAAATCAGGAGATATCTGCTGGAAAAAGCGGCTTCAGTCACGCTGTCGGGTCTTTTCCCCGGCATCCTGACCGGATTTTTGCTGAATCTGGCCGTCACCGGCCGGGTAGTAGTGGGTATGGAGGAAAATCCTGCTCTCTATTTTCTGAGCTGGCAGCCGTTCGCCGCGGCGGCAGCGTGCTCGTTCCTGACTGTATCGTTCGCCTATCTGCTGCCCTCCGTACGCCTGTCATACATGACTCCGGCACAGACGCTCCTCCCGGAAATCCCCCGGTCCGGTCATAATACCGGGATCAAAAACGGCATCGTCACCCTTCCCCGGCTGGCTCTTCGCACTCTTAGCCGGAGCAAGGGCCGTACCGCCCTGTCGGCAGGCACCATGCTGGCGGCCGTACTTCTGCTGACCAGCATATGGATGCAGTACACAAGCCTGCAGGAAGACCTGTATTTATCCGCGCTTTCTCCCTGGGATTATTCTATTGCCGACGCCTCCGCCGCCACCTCCTATCAGCGGTACAACGAACGCAACCAGGGTATCACGCAGGATATGGTAAATGAACTGCAAAAACGTCCGGAAGTCCTCTCTGTGAGCGCTTTAAAGAGCCGGGAAGTATCTCTGACTGCCTCCGACCAGCTGCGAAAACGTGTAGTGGATTACTACAATCAGCCCTTTGACGAAACCATGACCCTCAAAGAATCCCAGGCAGAATTTCCTGCCTGGACAGCCGGTCTTGACCGATTTTCCGAGAGCGGAGACTACACTGCCCTCGTGATCGGCCTGGATGGAGAATATCTGCGCTACATACTGGAAAATTGTCCGTTTACCAGCGGCGGATTTGATGCGGAAGCATTCGCCGGGGGCAGCTATGTGATCGCCGGAGGAGCATATCATGAGGGAATCTCCTGCCTCGCCGCAGGCGAAACTCTGGAACTGGAAGGCCGCACCTTCACGGTGCTGGGATCGCTCATGCATGACAATGCTTATTTAAACGGTTCCGACAGTCCGGAAGCCTCCTTTACCTTCTATTACCTGGTCCCGCTTTCCGTCTTCGACGAACTGTTCCCCGGTCAAGGCTACCGCCAGCTGGCAGTGAACATCGACCACAGCAGGCAGGACACTTTTGAGGAATATCTCTCCGGATATGAACAGGGGCTCAACCGCGGCGTAAGTATCACTTTAAGAAGCGATTACCAGGAGAATTTTGAGAACTCCCGCTTAAATATGGTTCTGGTACAGGGTATCATAGGAATCGTGCTTCTGGGCATTGCCGTGCTGAATTTTATCAACCTTCTGGTGGCCGGAACGGTGAGCAGGCGACGGGAATTTGCCCTCTACCAGAGTCTGGGTATGACTTCCGCCCAGCTGCGCCGGCTGATGCTTCTGGAAGGCAGCTTCTATGCGCTGGTGATGGCCGTCATACTGATCCCGGCCACAGTGGCGTTTGCGCTCGGGGTAATGCCGGTTCTGATCAAGAATCTGTCCTGGGTGGCCGTATATTCCTTTAATATCACGCCCCTGTGGATCGCCCTTCCTGTAATTCTCATCCTTGCCCTGACCGCGCCTCTCCTCTGCCTGCGCTTCGTCACCCGCGGAACCATACAGGAACGCCTCGGAATCCCCGAATAATGTTACAAAAATGTACCTTTCCTGTACCTGAAATGAGACATTGGTCTGTTATGCTTTTTTCAGAAACGGAAAGGAGACATCTTAGAATGGGAGAAATGATTCTTAAGACCCGGGGTCTGAAAAAATATTACGGAACAGGAGAGACCCAGGTACGCGCTCTGGACGGCGTGGACCTGGATATTGAAAGGGGGAAATTCACCGCGATCATAGGTACATCCGGCTCTGGAAAGTCTACTCTGCTGAATATGCTGGGCGGGCTGGATACCCCCACCTCCGGCAGCGTCCAGGTGGGAAAGACCGAACTTGGCAGCCTGAACAGCGAGGAAGCTACCATCTTCCGCCGGAAACAGATCGGATTTATCTTTCAAAATTATAACTTAATTCCTGTCTTAAGCGTATGGGAAAATATTATCTTTCCCATTTCTCTTGACGGACGCAGGCCTGACAAAAAATTCATCATGCAGATCGTCAGACTGCTGGGGCTTGAGAAAAAGCTGAACAGCCTGCCGAACAATCTCTCCGGCGGCCAGCAGCAGCGGGTGGCCATAGCCAGAGCCCTGGCCAGCAAACCCTCCATTATCCTGGCTGACGAACCCACCGGAAACCTGGATACCAAGACCAGCGACGACGTCATCGGACTTCTGAAGATGACCAGCAAAGAATTTCATCAGACCATCGTCATGATCACCCATAACCCGGAGATCGCCCGTATGGCAGACCGGGTGGTCCACATCGAGGACGGACGTATCGTATCCCGGCAGACAGGAGGATTCACATCATGAAACAGACCTTTCAACCGATCAGGACTTTAAACCGGCGCATATTCCGTCAGCAAAAAGGAAGAAATCTGGTAGCGGTTCTCGCTATCCTGATGACTACTCTTATGTTTACCACTTTATTTACCCTTGCACAGAGCATGAGCCGTAATCTGGTGGAAATGGCGTTCCGCCAGACAGGCAGCGACGCCCAGGTTTCTTTCCGGGATATCACGGAAGAGCAGGCTGCCCTGATCGCCGGCCATCCGGATGCAGCGGAAGTCGGCAGCAGCATTGTCCTGGGAATCGCCGAAAACCGGGCACTGGCCGGACGGCAGGTAGAGATCCGCTGGGCAGACGAGACTTATGCCTCTCATTCTTTCTCGGTTCCCACTGACGGCCGCATGCCTCAGTCTGAAGATGAGATCGCCCTGGACACCATCACTCTGGACTATCTGGGCGTTCCCCACGAGCTGGGCCGGCAGATTACATTAGAATGGCAGGGCGCCGGACAGTCCACATTTACCCTCTGCGGTTTCTGGACAGGCAATGAATCCAGCTATGCCAGCATGGCGTGGGTCAGCCGTACATTCGCGGATCAGGCGCTTGCCGGGCAGGCTGAAGACAGCAGCGGCGTATCCGGAACCTATACGGCGATCGTCAGCCTGTACAGTGACAATCGAATTGAAGATACCATGAACAATATTCTGGCAGATACCGGATTGTCCGGTCTGGAATACAGCGTCAACCTGGCATATTCTCCGGAGATGGGCGCTATGGCGCGCCAGGAAAGTCTCCCCATGTATCTGAGCATGCTCCTGGTATTTGCAGCCGGATATCTGATCA
Organism: uncultured Lachnoclostridium sp.; assembly: GCA_944376715.1. Classification (GTDB taxonomy): domain Bacteria; phylum Bacillota; class Clostridia; order Lachnospirales; family Lachnospiraceae; genus Hominiventricola. Next base: position 12,143 of record CALWDO010000032.1, read on the forward strand.
TCTATAATATTTTCCAGATCGGCGTCTCCGCGGATATCCAGTTCTACGGCAGACTTAAGACGCTGGGCGCTTCCCGGCGGCAGATCCGGCGGCTGATCTACGGACAGGCCAACCGCCTCTGCGCCGCCGGTATCCCTCTGGGCCTGATCCTGGGATGGCTGTTGGGCCTGGTGCTGGTTCCGGTGTTGATGGGGACGGCCAGAGACAATACCATCGTGTCCGCCAATCCCGTCATTTTCCTGGGATCCGCGCTTTTCGCGTGGGCAACAGTCGTCATCTCCTGCATGCGTCCCGCGAGACTTGCCGGAAAAGTATCTCCCATCGAAGCGCTGAGAGTGAGCGACGTCACCGTCAACAGCAAACGGACTTTCAAACGCAGATCCGGCAGCGCCTCTCTGGCGTCCATGGCCTGGAGCAATCTGGGCCGCAATAAGAAAAGGACGGTTACTGTAGTCTGCTCTCTGACCCTGGGACTGGTACTTTTGAGCTGTTTTTACGCCAAAAACGCTTCTTTCGACATGGAAAAATATCTGGCGGACCTGACCATCGCGGATTTCCAGCTTTCCGATCTGACCAGCGAAGATTATATGGGACGCTACAATCCTCAGGGAACCACACTGACCCCGGAGCTGACCGAACAGATGGAATACCTGGAAGGCGTCGAAGCCACCGGACATCTCTATTCCAAACGCCTGGACTGGCAGATGGATGACCAGACTACAGAAAATCTGGCTTCCTTTTATACGGAAGACCGCCTGGCAGACTGGGAGACCTATGATTCTGCAGGCGCCTCAGAACTTCGGGAAGCCCTGAAGACCAGACAGGTATCCGCGACCATACTGGGAGTAGACGGTATTCCTCTGGACGCCGTCACGCAGGATCCCTACATCCTGGATGGAAGTTACGACGCGGAAGCTTTCTCTTCCGGCAACTATCTTCTGGCAGTAGGACCTTCCCTGGAGCTGGGGACAGAATATCCGGTACTTCCCACTGCCCCCGTCGGCAGCGACATCGAACTGGACGGCCGGACCTATACGGTGATGGCCATTGTCTACCCATTGAACCCTGTCACCGACGGAGCCCTGGAGATAGACGCGCCGGAGAAACCGAATCTGCAGTTTCTCCTTCCAGCCGATACCTTCCGCAGCCTGTGGCCGGAAAATACGCTGCGTAAACTCTATGTCAATGTGGACGACGCGCATATAGAGGAGGCTCAGGCATTTCTGGACGAATACACCATCGCCGTGGATACTGCGCTTCCTGTCACATCCAGACAGACTATGGCAGAGCAGTATGAGTCCCAGACCCGTTCTTCCGCTGTCATGGGCAACGCGGTCAGCGTCGTCATCGCCCTGGTGGGCGTACTCAACTTCGTCAACTCCATGGTGACGGCCATCGTCTCCCGCAAGAGAGAATTTGCCATGATCCAAAGCATCGGCATGACCCGGAAGCAGCTCTGCCGGATGCTGGTAGATGAGGGACTGTATTACGCGGGGATCACGCTGATGGCTTCCTACCTGATCAGCGCTCTGGCAGTAGGGATCGTGATCCGGGCCATGGTGGCAGGCGGTTTCAGCACATTCCGCTTCACGCTGTTTCCGCTGATCGTCTGCACTCCCTTCCTGATCCTGTTTGCCGTGCTGATTCCGTATCTGTGTTTCCGAAATCTGGAAAAACAGAGTATCGTGGAGAGGCTGCGGATGGAATAAAAAGCATACAAAAAGACGGATAGAACTTATCGCGGCTCTGTCCGTCTTTTTTCTTATCGCTTTATATCACCATGATAATCCCGCCCTGGGCCGCATACAGCGTGCTGACGCCCGACGTCTCCAGGATTATGATATCTTTCACCTTAACCAGCTTCTGTATCTCTTCTTTTACGTACTCCGCCCGCTCCCGGTTGTTGCAGTGTACCAGGCCCAGAACCTTTTCTTCCGGATTTTTCACTTCCTCGGCCATCACTTCAACCATCTTGCGCAGGGCTTTCTGTATTCCTCTTGCCTGGCCCAGCTGGATGATCACACCCTGGTCTGTGGCTCCCATGACCGGCTTGATATTCAGCGCAGAAGCCACAAACGCCTTAACCGCGCTCAGCCGTCCGTTCTTTCTGAGATTCTCCAGCGTTTCCAGCACAAAATAGGTGTGCATATCTAATATGAAACGATTCACTTCCTCCACGGTATCTTCGAAGCTCATACCAGCCTCTTCGCACTCCTGGATCTTCAAAGCAATCTTCGTCTCTCCCACGGACGCGGAGCAGGAGTTGAACACCTGCACTTTTGCATCCGGGTGCTCCTCCAGATACAGACTCTTTCCCAGTACAGCGCTGTTATAAGAACCGCTCAGTTCCGCGGAAAGCGTCACCGCGTACAGATGATCGGCTCCACAGCCAAACGCTTCCATATATACTTCCGGTGAAGGGCAGCTGGACTTCGGGCAATTCGGACTTGCCGCCATCTTTTTCAGAAAACTCAAACGGTCAAAACTGTCGTCGTCTACAAACTCTTCTCCGTCGATATCCAGATGAAGCGCCGCATGTACAAAATGCGGATCTTTTTTCATCTCTTCTGTAAATTCTCCGCAGCTGTCTACCACAATCCGATAACTCATATCCCTTACCATCCTTAAAATACTTTTCTTACAAGATGTAGTTTTCAATACCACATTATATTATCATAAGATGAATTATTATTCAATAGTCCGGAAACGGGTTTTCTATGGAAAAGCTCTATTTTTTCCTTTATAATAGATCTATCAATTTGTCTTACAGGAGGCGCGGCCATGATTGCATTACAGATCGCCGATATCAAAACCTTTATGAAACAATTTCTTTTAAGCGGAACCTTCGACCATTTTCTGCTGCTGGAAGGGAATGTCACCACCTTTGCCGCATTCCATATCGACGGAACTCTTCATCCGTCTTATTTTAATACGCAGGAACAGGAGCTTCTGGAGAACCGCAGCCTGTCTTTCTGGGGCGAGGTGCGTCCTTTCTGCCTGGAGCTGATCAAAGGGAAACGGACGCCCCTTTCTTTTCGTTTCACGCTCCAACTGTCCCACAGCAATACAGAAAAGTTTCTGGCGCAGACGCACAGCTCCATTCCCTCCGATCAGGTACGCGCCCTGCTTATGAATCTCCGCTACGACGGTCATACTCTTCTGTGCACCACAGGCACTTCCCTCTCTGTTTTTACCATGGATAAAGAGCTGGACCATGCCTGGGATGACATGGTCCAGAAATTCTTCCGCCGCCAGGAGATTCCTTTTCAGGCGGTATAGTCTATATATCGTTTATTTTGCCAGAAGCATCATGATATCGTTGCTTCTCTGGATGAATTTGGTCATCTCATCCGGATTCAGCGGCTGCTGGCTGATCATAGCCAGATCATAGAGCTGCTCGCAGATCATGTTCGTATGCTCTCCTTCCGGATGCTCGAACAGGTATTTCACCAGAGCGTTGTTGGCGTTCAGTACCAGCGTGGAGTTGGTGCCGAACATGGACGGATCCATTCCGTACATGTTGTACATCTTCATCATTTCCTGCATCCTGCGGCTCTCTTCGGAGAGAATCATCATGGAAGAAACTTTCTCGCTCTTCAGCTTCTCCACTTTTACTTCCAGCTTGTCATTGTTCAGAGCCTTGCGGAACAGAGCCGTCAATGCGTCGGTCTCCTCCTTCAGCTCGTCTTCGGAAACCTCTTCCTTCATGGTGTCGGTCACATCCGCGTCGATGCGCTGGAACTTGATATTCTCATTCTTCGCCTCCAGATGGCTGATAAACGGAGCGTCGATATTATGTTTCAGGATCACAGCATTCATACCCTGCTCACGGAACATATTGATGTACTGGCTCTGCTGAATCTCGTCGGTTACATAATAGATCGTGGTCTTCTTCTCTTCTTTTTCTTCCTCGTCGGACGGCTGCTCTTTCTTCTCTTCCGTCTCCTCAGACGCGCCTTCCTCCGGCTTCTTCTCCTCGGAATCCGCTTCCTTCTTCGGCTCCTCTCCCACATATTCTTTCAGGGTCTTATATTTGCCGTCCAGGTCTTTGAAGAGGATGTAATCGCTCATGCGTTCGCAGAACTTCTCATCCTTAATGCAGCCGAATTTAATAAACGGACTGATATCGTCCCAGTACTTCTCATAGTTTTCACGGTCTGTCTTGCACATACCGCTCAGCTTGTCCGCTACCTTCTTCGTAATATAATCCGCGATCTTCTTTACGAAGCCGTCGTTCTGCAGAGCGCTTCTGGACACGTTCAGCGGAAGGTCCGGACAGTCGATGACGCCTTTCAGCAGAAGCAGGAACTCCGGAATGACTTCCTTAATATTATCCGCGATAAATACCTGATTGTTGTACAGCTTGATCGTACCTTCAATGGACTCATATTCCATGTTGATCTTCGGGAAATACAGGATTCCTTTCAGATTAAACGGATAATCCATATTCAGGTGGATCCAGAACAGCGGCTCTTTATAATCATGGAATACTTTTCTGTAAAATTCCTTATATTCTTCGTCAGTGCATTCGTTCGGATGCTTTGCCCAGAGCGGATGCGTATCGCTTAAGGAGACCGGACGCTTGTTGATCTTTACACGGTCTCTTGCCGGAGATACCTCCTGCACCTCTTTGGTGCCGTCCTCCTTCTCGATCTCTTCCGTCTTCGCCTCTTCATGAATACGCTCTACGACCACATCGTCGTCTCTCAGCTCGCTCTCGTCGATCGTCTCATATTCCTGCTCCGCGTTGGCTTTTGACAGGAAGATCTCCACCGGCATGAAGGAACAGTATTTTTCGATCACTTCTCTTGCCCGGTATTCATTGGCAAATTCAGTGCTGTCTTCATTCAGGAACAGAGTGATCTCCGTACCGACTTCCGTACGGTCTCCATCCTTCATCTGGAACTCTGTGCCGCCGTCGCACTCCCAGTGCACTGCCTGCGCTCCTTCTTTGCAGGAAAGCGTATCGATATGCACCTCGTCTGCCACCATAAACGCGGAATAGAATCCGAGACCGAAATGTCCGATGATCTGGTCTTCATTCGCCTTATCCTTGTACTTCGCCAGGAAATCCGTAGCGCCGGAGAAAGCGATCTGGTTAATGTACTCCTCCACCTCGTCGGCGGTCATGCCAAGACCATTATCGATGAATTTCATCGTCTTCTCTTCCGGATTCACGATCACCTGGATCTGCGGCTTGTAATCATCCGGAAGCGCGCACTCGCCCATCATATCCAGTTTTTTCCGCTTTGTGATGGCGTCACAGCCATTGGAGATCAGTTCACGGATAAAAATATCATGATCCGAATACAGCCATTTCTTAATAATCGGGAAAATATTATCGCTGTTAATGGAAAGATTACCATGTTTTTCGCTCATATTATACACTGCCTTTCTTTCATAAAATATATCATTCAAAATTCTCTATACAGTAATATAACCCTGCGTTCCGGAAAAGTCAAGGATTTTTTAGCACTCATTTGAGTTGAGTGCTAATAACACAGAAAAATTTTCAAACCCGATTTCTTTTGTTGTTTTTGCCTATTTTGTGTGATACAATAAAGAAAAAGTTATCACGATTTCACAAAGGGGTGATGTTTATGTCAGAAAAATTTACGATTACACTGGGGCGTGAATGCGGCGCCGGTGCGACTAATATCGCGCAGGTCCTGTCCAAAAGGTTAGGCATCCCCTACTACGACAAAGATATTTTCCGCATGGTCTCCGACAAAAGCGGCGTCCTGGAAGAATTTTTCCATGTGAACAATGAAAGGCCCGGCAACAATCTTCTCTACAAGATTATCAAAGATCTTTATCCAAAGGACCGGAAGCCTTCGCTGGGGAAAGATATCGCTTCCCCGGACAATCTCTTCCGTTTCCAGTCGGAGCTGATCCGTGAGCTTGCTGAGAACGAATCCTGCATGATCATCGGACGGTGCGCCGACTATGTACTGAGAGATTACGACCATGTAGTCAATGTATTTCTCTGCGGGGATGAAGAGAGCAAGATCCGCCGGATGATGCGCATGTTCTCCCTGGAACGGGAAGCTGCCATTGAGCGCATCCATGAGACAGATAAGCAGCGCCGGAAATATTACAATTATTATACCGGAAAAGACTGGGAGGACGCCAAGAACTACGATCTGTGCCTGAACACCGGGAATATGACCATCGAAGAAGCGGCTGATATCATCTATTTCTATCTGCAGAAAAAAGGATATGTGGACGCGTAAAAGTGTATATGTTTTTCATGCGGGACCGGCGCGGCGGAAGCTGCGCCGGTCCTGATTTGTTTAAGAATTTTTCTTGTCTTCAATCTTTTTTTCTGTTTTCACAACAAATCGAAAATGGACTGAATTTTATAAATGAGCTATAATTAAGAAACAGAAATGAAATAATAGTCAAAAATCAGGGAGTAGAATAGTGGATAGCAAAACGATAATTGAAATGTTGAAATTCGGTGAACATATTAATTTGGAATGCAAGAAAGCAGAATCGAAATTGCCAAACTCCGTGTGGGAAACATATTCTTCTTTCGCAAATACTGACGGTGGTACTATTTTGTTCGGCGTTGAGGAACATATACGGGAAACGGATTTTGAAAAACGCTTCACATTTGTTTCCATTAAAAACCCAGATCAAAGACTGAAAGATTTTTGGAATACTATTAACAGCGAAAAAGTAAGTAGTAATATCCTAGTTGACGCAGATATAGGGTTCTGTGACATAAAGGGTGAAACTATTATGTGGATACATGTTCCACAAGCAGATTACCGCAGTAAGCCAGTTTTCATTAATGGCAATCCGATGAAAGGAACTTTTAAACGTAACCACGAAGGAGATTATCACTGTACAGAAGATGAGATCAAGGCAATGTTACGCGATGCCAGTGATTCAGGAAATGATGGCGGTTTGTTGAATGGTTATACTATGAACGACATAGATTTAAATTCGTTACGTTCTTATCGAATAGAATTTGAGCATCGAAATCCAGACCATATTTGGAATGGAGAAAGTGACCAAACTTTTTTAAAAAACATGGGTGGATATGCGATTGACAGAGCTACAGGAAAAGGATGGCTTACTTCAGCTGGATTACTTATGTTTGGAAAAGGGTTAGCCGTACGAGAAAGATTTGACAATATACGTATGGATTATATTGACGAAAGTAATCTTTTACCAGGAAGTCGCTGGAGTGACCGTCTTACCTATGATGGTATGTGGGAAAATAATCTTTATAATTTTGTGCGTCAGGTGACGCCAAAACTTGTCAGTGGTATTAAGCGGCCGTTTCGTTTGGAAGGGATGACAAGAGTTGATGATACTCCGGTTCATAAGGCTATACGAGAAGCAGTGATAAATATGATTATTCATAGTGATTATCTTATAACAGGTGTTTTGAAAATTATCAAAGGAGATAAGGGGTTTCTATTTTCAAATCCAGGAAATTTAAAACTTCCAGTGTCATCAATCTATGAAGGTGGTCATTCAGTAGCGAGAAATCCGCGCATTCAGCAAATGTTCAGAATGATTGGCCTTGGAGATAATATAGGTTCAGGTTTTCCAACGATTTTAAAGGCCTGGGGAGAAGAACAGTGGCGAAAACCGGATTTAAGCCAGAATGAAGATCTTCATCAGGTAGAACTGAAATTATGGATGATTTCTCTTATGCCTTCAGAGTGTACAGAATATTTACAGAAACTTTTTGGCATTAAATATGATCATTTGGATAATAATTCTCAAATCATTCTCGGAACGGCATATCTGGAAAATGGTGTCAGCAATGTCAGAATGCAATCTGTTTTGGAATTACATAGTACAGAAATTAGTCATATTTTATCTGAACTTGTAAACCCAAAAATGCTCATTGCAGACAAAAAAGGACGATGGACAAAATATTATTTAAATCAGGAATACAAGATTGAACCTGAGCAATATCAGATCTCTGATTTTGTGAAAATAGAACGGAAATTCAAAAATGAGACAGATAAAATTATTTTTGAGTATATTAAAGTAAATGGGTTTATCACTGTACATCAAGTTCTTGAAATAACAAAAATCACTACCAAACAGGGAGCAAATGTAGCGTTAGGACGTTTAATCAATGCAGGAATAATCAAAAAAGTTCGTCAAGGTAAACATTTTATATACCAATTAAAATAATGATACACCAACTGATACACCAACTGAAATATTTCCATTTAGTTGGTGTATCGGTTGGTGTTTACTTATTATTAACAAATTTTTATATCAAGGCCTCTCCTCCTGCATACGATAAATATGTATACCAGGAGGAGTAATTATGTTCAACAGTATTTCCCGGGCTTTTGCCCTCACTCTGGCCGCCGGTCTAAGTACGGGGATCGGCAGCGGCGCTGCTTTCCTCTCCAAAAAGGAAAACCGCCTTTTTCTGTCTGTCAGCCTGGGCTTCTCGGCGGGCGTCATGATCTATGTCTCCATGATCGAAATATTCCCCAAGGCGCAGGAAGATCTCTGCAATGTATACGGACAGTCTATGGGCGGCGCGCTCACGGCACTTTCCTTTTTCGCAGGCATGGTCCTCATCGCCGTTCTGGACCGGATCCTCCCCTTGGAGGAAACTCCATCTGAGCCGCAGTCTTCCGGCCTGATGAAAACCGGGATCTATACCGCCCTTGCCATCTCTATCCACAACTTTCCCGAAGGGATCGCCACCTTTGTCTCCGCGCTTCAGGAACCCGGCGTCGCCATCCCTGTCGTGGCGGCGATCGCCATCCACAATATCCCGGAGGGGATCGCCGTATCCGTTCCCATCTATCAGGCCACCGGATCCCGCGCCAGGGCTTTCTTCTATTCTTTTTTATCCGGCATGGCGGAACCTGTGGGCGCGTTTCTGGGATGGCTGCTGCTGCGCCCTCTGCTGGCCGGACCGGCGCTGGGATATCTCTTTGCGGCCGTAGCAGGGATCATGGTATTTCTCTCCTTCGATGAACTCCTGCCGGCAGCCGGAGCATACGGAAGCCGGAACAGTTCCGCCTGCGGCATGACCGCAGGAATGGCGGTGATGGCTGTGAGCCTGCTGCTTCTGGCTGCTCCCTAGCTTTCTCCAAAATTTGCCTTAAGACGCAGAAATCCCAGAGGCAAATACCTCTGGGATCCACATGCGGAAGAAGGGACTTGAACCCTCACGAGCGTAACGCTCACAAGAACCTGAATCTTGCTCGTCTGCCAATTCCGACACTTCCGCAAACCATATGAATTTTTATACAGAGTCCATATCCTCTGATGCGGAAGATGGGACTTGAACCCACACGGTGTGACCACCACAAGATCCTTAGTCTTGCTCGTCTGCCAATTCCGACACTTCCGCGAACCATTGAGTTTCAGCGACTCAACGGTGATTATTATAGCACCCCGGATGCTGTTCGTCAATACTAATTTTATTTTTTATTCATCAAATTTTCAAAATTTTGCCTGTCGTATTTTTGCTCACAGCCATTCCCCATATCTGTGAATATACACTTTCTTCATAATCGTCGTGACCGCCATATATCCTGCCACGATAACCGCCAGCCACACAAAATATACGGGCGGAAGGGCCGTCAGTCCCAACCCCCGGCTCAGCGGCGTAAACGGAATCAGCGTCACGATTCCTATGCCGGCCAGCGACAGCAGCGTCACCGGAAGAGACGCCCGGCTCTGTACAAACGGAATCTTCGCCGTACGCACCATATGAATGACCAGGGTCTGGCTCCACATGGATTCCACAAACCATCCTGTCTGGAATAAAGCCTCGTACAGTTCCCGGCCCGCGGGATCCATTATGGCAGAATACAGCTGTCCTCCGGTAAATGCAGGGCAGATCACAAAGTACATCAGCAGATAGGTAATAATATCAAATACCGAGCTTACAGGCCCTATCCACAGCATAAAGCGCCCGATCCCGGAAGCGTCCCATTTACGGGGCACCTTCAGATAGTCTTCATCCACATGGTCCCAGGAAATAGCCGTGCATGAAATATCATAGACCAGGTTCAGCAGAATCAGATGCAGGGACGCCATGGGCAGGAATGGAAGGAACGCGCTCGCCGCCAGCACGGAAAACATATTTCCGAAGTTGGACGACGCCGTCATCTTGATGTATTTAATCATATTGGCGTAGGTTTTTCTCCCTTCCGTCACACCCTGTTCCAGCACCATCAGGTCTTTCTCCAGAAGCACTACCGAAGCAGATTCTTTGGCGATATCCACGGCGGTATCTACGGAGATTCCCACGTCAGACGCTTTCATGGCTTCCGCGTCGTTGATGCCGTCTCCCATATAGCCCACGCTGTGCCCGTTTTCTCTCAATACCCGGACAATGCGCGCCTTCTGCGACGGCGACAGTTTGGCAAAGACGGTCACCTTCTCCGCCTGCGCCTCCAGTTCCCGGTCGCTGAGTCTTTCCAGATCGCTGCCCAGAAGAATTCTCCCCGCATCCAGCCCCACCTGGGCGCAGATGGCTCCGGTCACCTTTTCATTGTCTCCCGTCAGCACCTTAATTGCCACGCCGTATTCCTGCAGGGCCTGAACCGCCGCATGCGTGGTCTCTTTCGGCGGATCCAGAAATGCCAGAAATCCGATCAGTACCATATTCGCTTCATCCTGCACTGAGAACTGCCCTATGGGAGAAGGATTTGTCTTCTGGGCCACCGCTATGACTCTCATCCCCTTCTCATTCAGCTCGTCGGATTTTCCAAGCACCAGCCGACGCACCTGATCGGTCAGCGGGCGGATCCCGCCTCCGCACTCCGCAAAGGCGCAGCATTTCAGCATCTCTTCCACCGCGCCTTTGGTGACCAGCTGGGTCTTTCCCTCCGTGTCTTTGACCACTACGCTCATCCTGCGGCGTTCAAAGTCAAAGGGGATCTCATCCACCTTTGTATACTTTTGGATCAGCTGCTCTGCTCCCAGTTCTTCCTGTCTGGAGATCACCGCCACATCGATGAGATTCTTCAGCCCTGTCTGAAAATAGCTGTTCAGGAACGCATGTCTCAGAACCCGGTCGTCCTCTTCCCCGTCCACATTCAGGTGATATTCCAGCACTACCTTGTCCTGTGTCAGCGTCCCCGTCTTATCGGTGCAGAGGATATCTATGGAACCGAGATTCTGGATAGAATTCAGGTTCTTGATCACTACTTTCTTTTTGCTCATGGCCAGAGCGCCTTTGGCAAGAGACGTGGTGACGATCATGGGCAGCATCTCCGGCGTCAGGCCCACGGCGACGGAGATGGCAAACAGCACCGCCTGCATCCAGTCGCCCTTCGTGAATCCATTGACAAAAAGCACAACCGGAACCATGACCAGCATGAAACGGATCAGGATCCAGGAAACGGCGTTGACGCCCTTTTCAAACGTAGTCTTCGGGGCTTTCTCATTCAGATTTTTCGCCATGGCGCCGATCACGGTGTCATTCCCCACAGCGATCACGATGGCCCTCGCGCTGCCGCTGATGACATTGCTCCCCATGAACGCCAGATTCTCCATATCCGTCAATGACTTTCTCTGCGTGACAGGAGATCCGTATTTTTCCACAGGCTCGCTTTCTCCCGTGAGAGCCGACTGGCTGATAAACAGGTCTTTCGCGTCAAGGATCCTTAAGTCCGCCGGAATCATGTCTCCTGCGCAGAGAAAGACCAGATCCCCTGCCGCGATCTCCTCCATGGGAATCTCCGCGCTGACGCCGTCTCTCAGGACGCAGGCCGTCGTATGTATCATACCGCTAAGTCTGGCCGCCACATTTCCGCTGCGCGTCTCCTGCACAAAACGCAGGATCCCGGAGATCAGAATCATAACCGTGATAATACTCACTGTAATGTAGTTCTTCTCGCCTGCCTCCGCGAAAATGATATCTGTAAAAACCGATATACCCGCCAGCGCCATCAGGACCAGGGAAAACGGATTGACAAAGGAATCGAACAGCCGCTTTGCCGCCGGCTCCTTTTTCCCATAGGTCAGGATATTTTCTCCATACTCCTCTCTCTTTTCCTCCGCCTTTTCCGGCGAAAGCCCACGGGCCGGCGTACCATACTTTTTCAGCACTTCCGGCTCCTGGTGCGCGGAAGCCCAGTACAGTCTTTCGTGGGTCTCATTGATTCTGCCGCTTTCTGTTTTTGCCGCTTTCCTGTTAAATAACACATTCCATCTCTTCATCTTTCTGTACCTCCTTAAGCTTTGAATCAACTCCGCTGTCACTGGAAAATACAGTCCATGAAGGCTTTTTCCCCGAAAAAAGGGCGCAAAAAAGCCATCGTCCGCAAAACTGTTCACAAAACGATGGCTGTAAAAACATACTTTGAAAACCGCTACAGGAAAGCGCGCCTGTACCGGCATAGAATCCATCGTTTTGTTATGTACCAGTTACGACTTCGACTGCCATCCACAGCGCGTCACCTGCCTTTCAAAAAAATATAATCCCGGAGACATCTGCCTCCGGGACCAACCATGCGGAAGAAGGGACTTGAACCCTCACGAGCGTAACGCTCACAAGAACCTGAATCTTGCTCGTCTGCCAATTCCGACACTTCCGCATCACGAATGCTATAATACCTCATTTCTCACAGAATGTCAAACATTTTTATAAAAATATTAAAAAAAATACATTTAGCAGATTCTCTACATACTATATTTCAAAGTATTATTTAATAAGACTAAATGTACTATAATGGATAGGGAGGTACTTACATGGATTATCGGGCTTTAGGAAAGAGAATTCGGGAAGAACGTCTGAGATTAAATCTCACCCAGGAAAAACTGGCGGAAGAGGTTGGAGTCTCTACTGCTTATATTGGACAGATCGAGAGAGGAGAACGCAGCCTGACTTTGGACAAGCTGATCAAGGTGGTAAACCGCCTTGGCGTCACCGTTGATTTTCTTCTGGCTGATTACGTCGTTGCCACCGACGACAACAGCATCAACATTCTGATTCAGCTGATGCATGACCGTACGGCAGAGGAAAAGACGCTGGCCATCAATCTGCTCAAAGTCCTGTTCGCGAACAAATAATCACCATGATTTATACCGTTACTTTTAATCCGTCGCTGGACTATATCGTTTCCATCGATCATTTCCAGCTGGGAAAAACCAACCGCACCGTATCGGAACTCATGCTCCCCGGAGGAAAAGGGATCAATGTGTCCATCGTCCTTAAGAATCTGGGGTTTAAGTCCACGGCGCTCGGATTTATCGCCGGCTTTACCGGCCGGGAGATCCAAAAGATGATAACATCCCTGGGAATCCGGCATGAGTTTATCCACATCCGGAATGGGTTTTCCCGCATTAATGTTAAGATGAGGGATTTCGACGGGACAGAGATCAACGGGCAGGGGCCGGATATGGACGCCGCGGCTGTGGATCAGCTGCTGACCCGTCTGAAAAAACTGGAAGAAGGAGACGCGCTGGTTCTTGCGGGGAGCATCCCCCGGTCCATCCCCGACTCCATCTACCGGGATATCCTGTCCATGCTTCAGGGACATGGGGTTCTCACCGTCGTGGACGCCACCGGGGAGCTGCTGCTGAACGTGCTGGAATACCATCCGTTTCTCATAAAACCCAACAATCATGAATTGAGTGAAATCTTTCATACAGAACTTCGCACAAGGGAAGAAGTGATCCCTTATGCCCACCGGCTGCAGGAAATGGGCGCGAGAAATGTGCTGGTCTCCATGGCCGGTCAAGGCGCCGTACTGGCCGCCGAAGACGGATCTGTCCGGCAGCTTCCGGCGCCGGAGGGGATCCTGGTCAACGCCGTAGGAGCCGGAGACTCCATGGTAGCCGGGTTCCTCGCCGGATGGATGGAGCAAAGAGATTACGCCCATGCTTTTCGTATGGGAGTAGCGGCCGGGAGCGCCAGCGCTTTCTCCGAACATCTGGCCACACGCGCGGAAGTCGAAGTCCTTCTGAAAAATATGCACTAAAAAACTGCGAGAAGGCAGGGACATTTCCTGCTTTCCCGCAGTTTTTCTTATCATCAGAAGTACACCAGTTCCTCTTCCGGTTTCTGATCGCTCTTGATATTCGTAGAATGAAGGACGACGCCCGTTTCTCCGCCGTATTCCTCCCGCTCTTCCACGGTCACTTTCGCCGTCACTGTGATCCACTGCCTGGATTTCAGACGGTCCACATAGAAAGATTTGCAGAGAAATCCGATAAAAGCGGTATCGTCCGCACAACAGGTCATAGCCATGCGTCCCGGCACAAAATATCCCTTCGGCAGATTCTTGCCCACATATACCATTCCCTTGAAACGCACGGTCTTCCCGTCGTATTTCTCCGGATGGTCCATGGCGTCGATATACCAGATGCCGTAATCGATATCGGAGATATCAATGATATCCGCATTCAGGTCAAAGGGCATCTCCTCTTCAAATTCCAGCTGGGAGCCGTCCTCTTTTTCAAAGACGATCTGCGCTTTCGGGTTCACCGCGCGCATGTTTCTCTTGTAGCTGGCCGCCGGCGTGTCGTCCGTACTCCGGTTGAAGATGATCAGGTCAGAATCCTTCGCCATCTCCATGAAAAGAGATTTCATATTCTTCAGGTACACATCGAAGGTGGACGCGTCCACAGTCGTGATCACCTGCGCCACAAACCATCCTTTGGGCATATACATATCCCGCAGATAGTCCATGCCCCACATACAGTTGTATTCCAGAATAATCTGGGAAGGCTTATATTTCTTCTGGCATTCTGTCAGGAACTTTTCGTTGAGCTCGCTTTTATCTTCCAGCATCACCAGAGTCGCGTTGTGCGCTTTCAGCGTCTCCTCGTCATACTCCTCTATGCCTTCCTCGCAGGCTATGACCAGGTTGCGCTCTCCGCCGGAGAAGTATTCATCTTCCAGCGTTTCCAGGATAAACCTGGTCTTTCCGCTCTCCAGAAAACCGTGTACTACAAATACAGGTATTTTCGCCATATGCCCACCTCTTAAGCCAGTTCAAATACTTTGGTCAGTTCTTCATCGTCCAGATGGGACCCGATCACGCAGAGACGTCCTGTATAATCTGCCGCTCCATGGCGGATCTCGAACTCTTCCGGAACCATGTCAAAATGCAGCCAGCTGCCGTCCGTGCAGGGAACGATCCCCTTGGCGCGCAGCACAATACCGCAGTCATCGTCCTCGGAGAGCTTCTTCAGGATCGCGCGCAGCTGCTCTTCGGAATATTTATGCGGCGTCTCTTTACCCCAGCTGGTAAATACTTCATCCGCATGATGGTGATGATGGTCGTGGTCATGGTGATGATCATGATCATGGTCGTGGTCATGATCGTGATGGTGATCATGGTCGTGATCGTGATCATGATGATGCTCGTGGTCGTGGTCATGGCAGCCGCAGCCGCATTCCTCGTCATGGTCATGCTCCGCTTCCAGGTCTTCTTTCATCAGCAGATCCTGATGTTCCATAGCCGCCATGATCTGCTCGCCCTTCAACTCGTCCCAGGGCGTCGTAATGATCGTTGCAGTCGGGTTCTTTTCCCTGAGCATATCGACGCAGGCTTCTACTTTTTCATCGGACATCTTCTGTGTACGGCTGATCACGATGGTGCCCGCATGTTCCACCTGATTGTTGAAGAACTCTCCAAAATTCTTCATATACATCCGGCATTTCTGGCCGTCTACCACCGTCACGGAGCTGTTCAGTTCCACCGGCTCATGGGCGGCTACGCCCTGGACCGCTCTAGTCACATCGGACAGCTTGCCCACTCCGGAGGGCTCGATCAGGATACGGTCCGGCGCATAGGTCTCGATCACTTCTTTCAGCGCCGTGCCGAAATCTCCCACCAGGGAGCAGCAAATACAGCCGGAATTCATCTCCGTGATCTGTACCCCGGATTCTTTCAGGAAACCGCCGTCGATGCCGATCTCGCCGAACTCATTCTCGATCAGGACGACTTTTTCGCCGGCAAATACCTCTTTCAGCAATTTTTTAATCAACGTTGTCTTTCCGGCTCCCAGGAAACCGGAGATAATCTCGATTTTTGTCATAATACTTCCTTCTTTCTGTCATATTGGGGAAACGCTGATTAAAGCGCTTCCTTGGATATCTTGACGCAAAACCGGCTGCCGAAGCAGCCAACAAAGCCCCTGAGATCTCACCTGCACGGTCGAAGTTCCCAAGGGCTCTTGCTATGATTCAACGTGAATTATTTGTTCAGGGCGTTCTTTGCAACTTCTGCCAGTGCAGTGAAAGCCGCTGCGTCATTGACTGCCATATCGGCCAGAATCTTTCTGTTCATCTCAACGCCTGCAGTCTTCAGGCCATACATAAACTTGCTGTAGGACAGGCCGTTCATGCGGGCTGCAGCGTTGATACGAGCAATCCAGAGCTGTCTGAACTGACGTTTTCTCTGTTTGCGTCCTGCGTAAGCAGACGCCATTGCTCTCATTACAGACTGTTTTGCGATTCTATACTGCTTGCTTCTGGCTCCTCTGTATCCTTTTGCAAGCTTCAGTACTCTATTGTGTTTCTTCTTAGCGTTCAATCCGCCTTTTACTCTTGCCATCTTTCTTCCTCCTTAACTTCCAAATCTTATAAATACGGTAAAATCTTCTTCATGCTCTTAACATTTGCAGCATCCACAGTGGTGGATTTTCTGAGATTTCTCTTTCTCTTCTGAGATTTTTTGGTTAAGATATGGCTCTTGTAAGCTTTCATTCTTTTCAGCTGACCGGTTCCGGTCTTTTTAAAACGTTTTGCAGCTGCTCTGCTTGTTTTTACCTTTGGCATATGTGATTCCTCCTATGAATTGTCTAAATTATTTTAACGTTTTTCAGTTAAAAACATCGTCATGCTGCGGCCTTCCATCTTCGGAGCCTTGTCGACCACTGCGATGTCCTGGAGCTTCTCCGCGAATACATCCAGGATCTGCTTGCTGCTCTGTACATGAGCCATCTCACGTCCACGGAAGCGAAGCGTCACCTTTACCTTGTCACCCTTCTGGATGAACTTTCTCGCCGCATTCACCTTGGTGTTCAGGTCATTATCATCAATGTTCGGAGACAGACGAACTTCCTTGACTTCGATCGTCTTCTGTTTTTTTCTTGCTTCTTTCTCTTTTCTGGCCATCTCATAACGGTATTTTCCATAATCGATGATCTTGCAAACCGGCGGTTTCGCGCCCGGAGCAATTTTCACCAGATCCAGCTCCGCCTCCCTCGCCAACTTCATCGCTTCGCTGATCGGCATAATACCTAACTGTTCTCCATCCTTGCTGACCACACGCACCTCACGGTCACGGATCTGCTCATTGATCATTAAATCGCTAATAACTGTACACCTCCGCACAAAAAAAGTGGATAGAAAACTATCCACTTCTACTCTACAAAAAACATGCCAAAGCACGCGTCTGTTTCTGTATTAACCCGGGTCACCGCCTGTGCCAAGGTGAGAGTGGATACTCTTCTTTCATTTCATAACCTCGTTTACTTTAGCACAGACGGAACCTTTTGTCAATCATTTTTTAGAAAAGAATCTGCCACGGCAGGCGCGCCTCTTCAATTTCCTCGATCTTCAGTCCGAATTTCTCCGCGTTGTACTTGTCGATCTCGTCGCAGAGCGCTTTGTAAGCGCCCGGATATACGGAACCCGGTCCGCCCTGGGTGATGCAGGGGATAAAATATTTATTCCCGCATGCTTCGCAGACGTCCACAGCGGCTTTCCGGCAGTCTTCCGGCGTCCATCCTTCAAAGTCCATCATCTTGTTGTCGATGCCGCCCATGAAGGTGATCTTTCCGCCGTATTTCTTCACCAGTTCCGGCACATTGTTGGACGCCATGCATCCCTGCCATACGTCGATGCCCATCTCGATCATATACGGTACCAGCGTCGCGCAGTAGCTGTCGCTGTGATGGAATACCAGCTCCACGCCGTGGTCATGATAGTATCCGTAGATCTGCTTATAGGATTCCACGAAGAAGTCCGCGAACATCTCCGGCCTCAGGAACGTATTCTTTTCAGCGCCCCAGTCGTCGTGATGGAAGATCGCGTCCGGGTGCAGATGAGAGCAGATCCCCTCCGCCAGCTTCAGCTCCCACTCAGTCAGATACTTGATCAGGTCGTGCATCTCGTCCGGGTCTGTGATGTAGTTCATCAGTGCCTGGCTGATCTCGCAGAGATGATGGGTCTGTTCAAAAAGTCCCGGCGCGATGAACGCCGCCTTGTAGGACTTGGTCCCGTCTACCGCGTCGTACTGCGCCTTGAACATATCCCACTCTTCCTGAGAAAAGTCCAATGCAGGCGCGTGCACGTACTCTTTCCAGTTCTCAATGTCTTTCACCACAATCTTATCCGGCGTATGTACCGGGAAAGCTCCCGGAGTCCCTGCCGGGAAAGAATTGGTCACTCCCCATGCGTTCACCACATTCTCCTGTCCCTTGGCGGGAGACGGATTGTGCAGCACATACGGGTGAAACAGTAACTGAACGGCCTCGTACTGGTTCACAAAACGATCCGGTTTTCCCCCTCGGATCACCTCACGCAGATTTTCTTTTGCTGTAAGCATCTGTAAACTCCTCCTCTTTTCTATATTCTTCTCTGCAAATCTTTATCTCCTGTATATTTCTATATTTTAGTCTTTTTTACATATATAGCCAATGGACACTTTGTAGAATTTATGCACACCGTACAAAAAAGCCGCTGCATCCCCGCAGCGGCCCGATTTTAAAACCTATACAAACTTATTAATCTTTTCATCATAACGATAATCTATCGTCTCCAGCTTCTGACAGATCGATTCCGCGCTGACTCCGTTCGCCTCACAGAAACTGTCCAGGCTGGGATAGAAATCCCGAAGCTGAGTGTTTACATAGCTCAAAAGCATTACCGGATCTTTCGGCATCACAGATACTCCTTCCTGTACGTCCATAAACCATGACTTTACAAAAAAGCATTATAACATACGCTTCCGCCGTTTACAACCCGGCTCAGATCACGCCGGTGCCGCCTCCTCCAACCACATACAGCCTCAGCAGCCTTGCCGCGCCGTTCCACATCAGATTATAGACCGCGCCGTCGATCGCCGACAGCGGCACGCTCAGCACGCCCACAACCAGAAGGAGCAGAAGCCCCCACTGCCAGTACGGTCCCCACTTCCTGTAGAGACGGTTCACAGACGGCGACAACTCTCCCAGGACTTTCGATCCGTCCAGGGGAGGCACCGGAATCAGGTTGAACACGCCAAGGCCGATATTGATCCGGGCCGAATATTCCGCCAGCTGGATCAGGATAACCACCGGAAGCGAATTATAGGAACCGTATTTCACCAGCACGCCTTCCAGCAGCACGGACACAAACGCCACCAGAAAGTTCATGACCGGCCCCGCCAGGGAGACCAGAATAATCCCTTTCTTACGGTCTTTATAATAATTGGGATTGATGGGCACCGGTTTTGCCCAGCCCACATGGAAAAACAAAAGGCACAGCGTCCCCCACAGATCCAGATGCCGAAGGGGGTTCAGAGTCAGCCGTCCGGACGCCCTGGGGGTAGGATCCCCCAGGCGGTCCGACATCCAGCCATGAGCGCACTCATGGCAGATGATCGCAATCAGTATCGCCGGCGCCACAAACAGCAGACTGCCAAGCTGTGCCATTAAATATCTCGAATTATAAAATAACATATACTTTTTCTCATTAAATAAACGCAACTGTTTATCAGGAAGCGATCGTCAGGTTCTGTCCGTCGCAGTCCACAGTCATCGTGCTTCCTGCCTGTACGTTTCCTGACAGGATATAACGGGCTGCCATGGTCTCCACATATTTCTGGAGATACCGTTTCAGAGGACGCGCTCCGTATACCGGATCATAACCGTTCTCCACCACGAATGCTTTCGCCTTGTCCGTCAGCCGCAGATGCAGTTCTTTGTCTGCCAGGCGGCGGTTCAGATCCGTGATCAGCAGATCCACAATATGCCCGATGTTGTCTTTTGTCAACGGCTTAAAGAGAATAATCTCATCCAGCCGGTTCAGGAACTCCGGACGGAAGTGGCTGCGCAGGTCTTTCATAACCATCTCTTCACTCTCCGGACGGATGTCGCCTTTTTCATCGATGCCATCCAGCAGATAGGAAGATCCGATATTGGAAGTCATGATCAGGATGGTATTCTTAAAGTCTACCGTACGCCCCTGGGAATCCGTGATACGTCCGTCGTCCAGCACCTGAAGCAGCACGTTGAACACATCCGGATGGGCTTTCTCCACCTCGTCGAACAGCACTACCGAATACGGATGCCTCCGGACTGCCTCCGTCAGCTGGCCGCCTTCTTCGTAACCTACATATCCGGGCGGCGCTCCGATCAGTCTGGATACCGAATATTTCTCCATGTACTCACTCATATCGATACGGACCATATTCTGCTCATCATCGAACAGGCTGGCCGCCAGAGTCTTGGCAAGCTCCGTCTTGCCCACGCCGGTGGGTCCCAGGAACAGGAACGAACCGATGGGTTTCGTCGGATCTTTGATGCCTGCTTTGGAACGGATGATGGCGTCCGCCACCTTCTGTACCGCTTCATCCTGCCCGATCACCCGTTTATGCAGCTCTTCGTCCAGATGCAGAGTCTTGTTCCTCTCGCTTTCTGTCAGTTTCGCCACAGGGATACCGGTCCACCGGGAAACGATCCGGGCGATCTCCTCGTCCGTCACGCTCTCGTGTACCAGCGACAGATCCTGTTTCTTTACCTTCTCTTCTTCCTCTTCCAGCTGTTTCTGCAGCTGCGGCAGTTTGCCGTACTGAAGCTGGGCGGCTTTCTCCAGGTCGTAATTCCTCTGGGCATTCTGGATCTCTTTGTTTACGCTCTCGATATCCTCTCTGAGTTTGGACAATTTCTCCACTGAATGCTTCTCGTCGTCCCACTGTGCTTTCTTATTATTAAACTCATCCCGCAGATCCGCCAGCTCTTTCTGCAATGCCGCCAGACGGTCCTGACTCAGACGGTCGGTCTCTTTCTTCAGAGCAGCCTCCTCGATCTCCAGCTGCAGGACTTTACGCCGCAGTTCATCCAGCTCTGTGGGCATGGAATCCATCTCTGTCTTGATCAAAGCGCACGCTTCGTCCACCAGGTCAATGGCTTTATCCGGCAGGAACCGGTCGGAAATATAACGATGGGACAGCGTCGCCGCCGCTACCAGCGCGGAGTCTGTGATCTTGACTCCATGGTATACCTCATACCGCTCCTTCAGTCCACGCAGGATAGAGATCGTATCCTCCACGGTAGGCTCATCTACCAGTACCTGCTGGAAACGACGCTCCAGCGCCGCGTCCTTCTCGATATACTGGCGGTACTCGTCCAGCGTCGTTGCACCGATACAGTGCAGTTCGCCTCTGGCCAGCATGGGCTTCAGCATATTGCCCGCATCCATCGCGCCGTCTGTCTTGCCGGCTCCTACGATCAGATGCAGCTCATCGATAAACAGAATAATCTGCCCCTCGCTCTTTCTCACTTCTTCCAGAACCGCTTTCAGACGTTCCTCAAATTCGCCCCGGTACTTGGCGCCTGCTACCAGCGCGCCCATATCCAGCGCAAAAATCTTCTTATCCTTCAATCCTTCCGGCACGTCGCCGCGTACGATACGCTCCGCCAGGCCTTCCACCACGGCGGTCTTGCCGACGCCGGGTTCTCCGATCAGCACCGGATTATTCTTGGTCTTACGGGACAGGATCCGGACCACATTCCGGATCTCCGAGTCACGGCCAATGACCGGATCCAGCTTCTGCTCTCTGGCTTTCTCTACCAGATCGTAGCCGTATTTATTCAAGGTATCATAAGTAGCTTCCGGATTGTCCGTAGTCACTCTCTGATTTCCGCGGACTGTAGACAGGGCCTGCAGGAATCTCTCCCGGGTAATCCCGTTCTCCCGGAACAAGGTCTTGATCGTGGGGCTGGGGTTATCCAGCAGAGACAGGAACAGATGTTCCACGGAGACGTATTCGTCTCCCATCCTCTTAGCTTCGTCCTCGGCGCTGACCAGCGCTTTGTTCAGGTACTGGCCGATATACGGCTGCCCGCCGGACACTTTCACCCTTTTATTCAGGGCTTCTTCCACTCTCTCTTTAAATAATGTCGAATCTATATCCATCTTGGAGATCAGTCTGGCAATCAGGCTCTCTTCCTGGGTCAAAAGACTGTACAACAAATGCTCCTGTTCAATCTCCTGGTTTCCATACTCCAGAGCAACCTTTTCCAGATCATTTACCGCCTGTATGGACTTCTGCGTAAATTTCTGAAAATTCATAAAGCTCCTCCTTCTACTCTATCTAAATAGGTGTTGTTTTCATGTTCTATTAGAACTATAACACTTGTTGTTAGCAGTGTCAAGGGGCGAGTGCTAATTTTCTAAATTTTTTGGTTCCCCCTTTTTGGCCAATTTTGGTCATTATTCTCAGCAAGAACATTCCACTGTCCTTTCTGGCTGCTGCCAACACGCTCCAGCACACGGTTCTTTTTCAACTTTGTAATATAGTATTTCACCTTGCCCAAGCTCCAGCACAGCCGCCTTGCCATTTCCCTCTGTGTAATTTCCGGTTCTTCAACAACTAACTGCACCAGTTGCCCCTCTTCTTTCCCAAGAAAATCCATTACTTGGTTCACTTGGTCAGCATCTTGGTCTGTTTGGTTCGTACCTTGGTTCGCATCTTGGTTCGTATTCAGACCAAACTGACTACGATATAAG
>CALWDO010000033.1 GCA_944376715.1 uncultured Lachnoclostridium sp.
AGAATCAGCTGAAACTGTTCCATCTTGTCGTTTACAGGTTCCGGTTCACGGACAACGACGGGTGGTACTTTTCCTTGCTCCATCTCGGGCAGAAGCGCTTTGATAGCTTTTAACTGAAGCCCCTGCTCTTTCAGTTCTTTGATCTGATGGAACATGCGGATGTTCTCTTCTGTATAACAGCGATGACCCATTTCGTTGCGTTCTACGGGAAGTTCCAGTTCCTCTTCCCAGTAGCGGAGAACGTGGGCTTCCACGTCCACCATTTTCGCAGCGTCGGAGATCATGTAACGCCTGGTATCCATACACATCCCTCCACCTGTGAAATTGTACGATTCTTATAAATTATATCATACTCCCTTGATTTTGCAAGTGAATGGAGGTATAATGCTGAATGGTAACTATTCGACAATTTATGCAGGAGGTTATTGAATATGGCTAAGATTTCCAAAGACATGATCATCGCAGATCTGGTAAAGATGGATCAGAATATTATACCGATTCTTATGAGAGAGGGGATGCACTGCATCGGCTGCCCGTCCGCACAGGGTGAGAGCCTGGAAGAGGCTGCTCTGGTTCACGGCATGAATCCGGACGTGCTGGTTGCAAGACTGAACAATTTCCTCGGCGAAGAATAATCGGTACTGAAGAACAAAAATACCGCGGAGACTGATCCCGTAAGGGAAAAGTCTCCGCGGTTTTTGTTTTTTGTACGTTGTCTTTCGTCAGATCCTGGAAAGCGCATCCAGAGCGTTCTGCCGGAGCAGAAGCGTGTAATGTTCCGCCATATAAGCTTCATTGGCAGGCGTGTATTTCCCGCTGGAACCGTATTCCGAAAGTATATTGCATACTTTGTTGAACTCTTCCGGAGTATGGCCGGATTTGGAAACGACCAGATGGAACTGGCCTGTCTCGGGATTCTTATACAGACGATTGTCGCCATGGTAAATGTCCCGGAGAATCCTGGCGGCTTCCAGAAGCGGTTCCATTTGAGGAAACAGGTAAAGCTTCTGAAGATTCAGCTCGCTGGCTATCTCTGCAGCCTGCTCTTCGCGGTTGTCTTTGGGCGCATTCTTCAGCCGGTGCTCGATCAGTTTCTGGAACAGATCCAGTACTTCGTCTGCGCCATCGGGAAGAAAATCCTTCACGCGGTCATCCTGCGGATCAGAGGATCCCTGGGAGAATCTGGAAAAACGCGTGTCCAGTTCTTCCGGATCGGATACTTTGGTGATATCTAATATAATGCACTCATTGGGCATGGGTATCGCTTCGATCATTAACGGGATGTTGTCAGCCTCAAATCCAAACTGATGGGAAGCCTGTTCCATCATGTCTCTGAACAGGGAACGGGCCTTCTCTGAGCCGTAGGCAATCTCGCTGAGTTTCATGTGACGGACTTCCAGGTCATCACGGGTCAGTGTACAACGTATTTTGTTTTCATTGATTTTTTCAATTCTCATGCGATCACAACCTGTTGATTTTATAGTTTAATATAGTATAAACAAAAAAGGAAAATATGTAAAGTCTGCGTACTTGTGAAAAAAAGGAAAAAATCTGAAATTTTTATGAAAATGCCTTGAAAAACAGCAGCCGGTATGTATAATGAAACTGTAAGTCTTTATTCTTAATTCTTTTCACGAATCGTGAAAGTTCCCATTGTTACAGGTATATAAGGGGGGATGTGGAGATCGTTGTCTGCACGTCATAATATATCACGAATCTTCCTTTTGGGATGTGTGCAGACGGCAGAGAAGCCAGGACAGAGCTGTCAGGGGAAAGGGGTATATAACAGATTTTTAAGAAGAAAAGTTTATCTGTGTCCAAGATTATTGTGGTAGGAACGGCGGCTTTGTGGTAAAATCGACTTTATAGGAATGGAATATAGGGCGACAAGCCCGCGTACATAAGAAAATCTGGAGGGTACCGATGGCAAGAAGAGAGAGACAGGAGAGGGAGTTCCGTGAGCGAAGAAGGCCCAGGAAAAGAAAACGGCGGCTGAATCCGAAAGCTGTGCTGGTTCTGGCTGTCATTCTTCTGGTTTTGGCAGTCTGCCTGTTTATAGGCGGGAGGATGCTTTATGAAAAGTATTCGCCTTCAAAGGAGATGGCGGATCCGAATGAGTATTTTCAGCTGACGGATGACCAGGATATGGCGGTGATCCTGAATGATGAAATATTAGAGGACAAGGCCCGGCTGATTGACGGCAGGGTATATCTGAATGTGGAGACGGTGTACCAGTATCTGGATGAGCGCTATTATTGGGACGCTGCGGAGAATCTGTATCTTTATGCACTGCCTACGGAGCTGGTCAGTGTGGGCGTCGGCAGCAGCGAATATACCGTGGCAAGATCCACTCAGAGCGTGGACTATGTGATCCTGCGTGTGGACGGAAGCGACGCCTATGTGGCGGCTGATTTTCTGAAAAATTATACCAACTTCACATATGAGTACTGGGAAGAGCCCAATCGTGTTTATATCGTAAATGAATTTGGCACGAGGGACGTGGTGACGGCGCAGACCAATGCTCCGGTGCGGTATAAGGCCGGCATCAAAAGCCCGATCCTGACCAATGTGGAGAAGGGGACGGTGCTCTATAAGCTGGAGGAGCCGGAAGAGATCGACGAATGGACCCGAGTGTTGACGCCGGACGGATATATCGGCTATATCCGGGACGGCAAGATATCCGCGGTGACGCAGACTACGATTGAGGAACCGGAGTTTGAAGAACCGGAATATACCAGCATTTCTAAAGACTACAAGATCAATCTGTCCTGGCATCAGGTGACCAATCAGGACGCCAACGGGCAGTTGCTGAACCGCATCGCAAATACCAAAGGGCTGACGACGATTTCACCCACCTGGTTTTCTATTGCGGATACGGACGGCAATATCTCTTCGCTGGCCAGCCAGGAATATGTAAATTACGCCCATCAGCAGGGACTGGAAGTATGGGCTCTGGTGGATAACTTCACAGACGGCGTAAGCACTTATGATACACTTTCCAGGACATCCAGCCGGCAGCGGCTGGTAAACCAGCTGATTGCTGCGGCGATCCAGTATGGGCTGGATGGCATCAATGTGGATTTTGAACTGATCACGGAGGACTGCGCGAGAGCGTATATTGAATTTATCCGGGAACTGTCGATTATGTGCCGGATTAATGGAATCGTCCTTTCTGTTGATAATTATGTCCCGACGGCGTCTTCCGATCATTATTCCAGGGAGGAACAGGGAATATTTGCAGATTACGTGATCATTATGGGTTATGATGAGCATTACGCCGGATCTGAAGAAGCAGGTTCCGTCGCTTCTTATAATTTTGTAAAGAGTGGAATTGAGCGGATGCTGGAAGAAGTTCCGTCAGAAAAGGTGATCAACGCGGTTCCGTTCTATACCCGTTTCTGGAAGACGGACGCGGACGGTACGGTGAGCAGCGAGGCCCTCGGTATGGATTCTGCGGATGAACGTCTTGCCAACAACGGAGTAGAACCTGTCTGGGATGAAGAAACCCGGCAATATTATGCAGAGTTTGAATATGAAGGAAGCACATATCAGATGTGGCTGGAGGAAGAACGCTCTATCGAAGAAAAGATGACGCTGATCCGGGAATACAATCTGGCAGGCGTGGCGTCCTGGCGGCTGGGCTATGAACGCTCTACCATCTGGGATGTGATCCTCAGATATGTGAATTAAAGCGTTCGGAATAGGAAATCTGCCGCCGCATATACTTTTAGAGAGAGTATATGCGGCGGTTTTCTATGTGGAAAAAGGAACATCTGGAACTGATCATGTCGGTGGCGCTGATCCTGTGCGCATGTCTGCTGGCCGGAAGAGGCTGGGAGATGGCGCTGGGAGAACGGGTAACGGAGGGAACGGATCAGAAAGTGGTGATTGTAGACGCCGGTCACGGGGGACGGGATCCCGGCAAGGTGGGCGTGGACGGATGCCTGGAAAAAGATCTGAATCTGGAGATCGCGAAAAAAGTACAGGCGGTCTTGGAACAGCAGGATGTGAAAGTGATCATGGTCCGGGACACAGATATGGGACTTTATGAAGAGCAGACTTCCAACAAAAAGGTACAGGATATGAAAAACCGCTGTGCCCTGATCAATGAGACCGCGCCGGACTGTGTAGTCAGTATCCATCAGAACAGTTACCACGAAGAATATGTAAGCGGAGCCCAGGTTTTTTACTACAGCAGTTCCGTCGAAGGGAAAGCGCTGGCGGAAGCGCTGCAAAGTGAGCTGATATCCTATGCGGATACTGAGAATCACCGCCAGGCAAAGGCCAATGACAGTTATTACTTGTTAAAAAAGACGGAAGCGCCTATCGCTATCGTGGAATGCGGGTTCCTGAGTAACTGGGAGGAGGCGGCAAAATTGCAGGATGACGGCTACCAGAGCCGGATCGCCTGGGCTATATCCATGGGGATTCTGATGTATTTAAACTGATTCGTTGATTTTTCTGTTTTGTGATGTTACACTGGGAAAAACAGCAGCGAAGAAATCAGGTGAAAACAATGGAGACAGAAGTAATCAAGATAGACAGAGACCATCCGGATATGCAGGCGTTTAAAAAAGCGGGACAGATCCTGAAGGAAGGTGGTCTGGTGGCATTTCCCACGGAGACGGTCTACGGTCTTGGAGCGAACGCCCTGGATGAAGAAGCGTCCCGTAAGATCTACGCGGCCAAAGGGAGACCCTCTGACAATCCGCTGATCGTACACATCGCCAGGATGGAGGATCTGGATAAGATCGTGAAAAAGGTACCGGAAGAGGCGCTAAAACTTGCGCAGCGTTACTGGCCGGGGCCCATGACGTTGATTATGGAAAAGAGTGAATGTGTGCCGTATGAGACGACGGGCGGACTGGATACGGTGGCGGTGCGGATGCCTTCGGATCCGGTGGCCAGAGAATTGATTCTGCAGGGAGGCGGTTATGTGGCGGCGCCCAGCGCCAATACTTCCGGCCGTCCCAGTCCCACTACTGCACGGCATGTGTATGAGGATATGGCAGGAAAGATCCCGCTGATTCTGGACGGCGGCCCGGTGGAGATCGGACTGGAATCCACCATCGTAGACCTGACAGACCGCGTTCCGACAGTTTTGCGTCCGGGATATATCACCATGGAGATGTTAAAGGATGTTCTGGGAGAAGTGCAGATGGACAGGGGACTGATTTCCTCGGATTCCAATGTCCATCCGAAGGCTCCGGGTATGAAATACCGCCATTATGCGCCGAAGGCAGACCTGAAGATCATAGAGGGGCCTGTGGAGAATGTGATCGCCTATATCAATGAAAAGGCTTCTGAGAAGGAGCGGCCTGGAATTATCTGTACGGAAGAGACGAAGGACAGATATTTATACGGGGATGTAAAGTGCATCGGTTCCCGGACCGATGAAAACGCCATCGCCAGCCATCTGTTCGCGATCCTGAGAGAGTTTGATGCAGACGGAGTAGACGCCATCTATTCAGAATCTTTCGAGTCTCCGGGACTGGGACAGGCTATCATGAACCGGCTTTTGAAAGCAGCCGGGCACCAGCGCGTGGATGTGTCAAAGAAAGTATAAAAGATATATATACAGGAGGATAAGAAAATGTCAAAAATCACTATTATGGATCATCCGTTGATCCAGCACAAAATCGGGATCATCAGAAGAAAAGAGACCGGTTCCAAAGACTTCCGCCAGCTGATTGGCGAGATCGCCATGCTGATGTGTTATGAAGCGACGCGGGACCTGAAACTGTCGGATGTGGAGATCGAGACTCCTATGTGCGCCATGACAGCGAAGGAACTGGCAGGAAAGAAACTGGCGGTCGTACCGATCCTGCGTGCCGGACTGGGCATGGTGGACGGTATGCTGACCATGATTCCGGCGGCAAAGGTGGGACATATCGGACTGTACCGCAACGAAGAGACGCTGGAACCGGTGGAATACTACTGCAAACTGCCTCAGGACTGCGCGGAAAGGGAGGTCTTTGTGGTGGATCCCATGCTGGCTACAGGCGGTTCTTCCTCCGCGGCCATCACTATGCTGAAAGAAAAAGGTGTGCGCCATATCCGCTTTATGTGTATCATCGCGGCTCCGGAAGGCGTGAAAAGAATGCAGAAAGAACACCCGGATGTAGACCTTTATATCGGAGCCCTGGACGACCATCTGAATGAGCACGGTTATATCGTACCGGGACTGGGAGATGCCGGAGACCGCATCTTTGGAACGAAGTAGGAGGCGCTATGGGAGAGAAAAGAACAGACTATATTACCTGGGATCAGTATTTTATGGGAATCGCGGAGCTTTCGGCCATGCGGTCCAAAGATCCTAATACTCAGGTGGGAGCGTGCATCGTCAGCAAGGATAATAAGATTCTGTCCATGGGATACAATGGCTTTCCCAAAGGATGCGATGACGATGAATTTCCCTGGAACCGGGAAGGGGATCTCTACGACAGCAAATATGCGTATGTGACTCACAGCGAGCTGAATGCCATCCTGAATTACCGCGGCGGGAGCCTGGAAGGAACGAAGATCTATGTGACGCTGTTTCCCTGCAATGAATGCGCCAAGGCGATCATTCAGGCGGGGATCGCGGAGATCGTGTACGCGGACGACAAATACAACGGAACCCCCGGAACTTTGGCGTCCAGAAGGATGCTGAAGGCGGCGGGAGTAAAATTGACGCCATATAAGAGCGATCATCGGAAATTAGAATTAGAAGTTTGACAAAATCTGAACAAGATTTGTTAATTGATTAACAAACATTTATTGCCGACTGGAAAATCCTGTGCTATAATATCCAGAAATAATCAAAAACTGAAAGTCATGCTTTTCGTGCCTGGGTGAAAATGCATGACTTTGGATTTTTGTGGGTATCATGGAAACAAAAAGCGAAAGTATAAGGTGGTGAAAATGTGCTGGAAGATACTTTAAAATCCGTGAAAGAGGCAGAGGCCAAAGCCGATCAGACTGTCAGGGAAGCGGAAGGCAAAGCGGAGGCGATTCTGGCGGAGGCGAGAGAAAAGGCTCAGGAGATGAGAGAAGACGCTTCTCTGAGGGCAAGAACCAGAAAACAGGAGGAGCAGGAAGCTGCTCAGGAAGAGGGAGCGAAACGTCTGAAAGAAGCGGCGGAGGAAGCGAGAAGAGAAGTAGAGGCGCTGCGGAGCCTGGCGTCCTCCAAACGGGAGGAAGCCGTGAACGCCGTGATTTCCGCATTGATTTAAAAACGCCGGATAAGGAAGGAGGGATGTGGATATGGCAGTATTGCAGATGCAGCGGATCAGTATCTGTGCCTTGAAGGAGAACAGGAAGGCGATCCTGGAACGTCTGCAGGAATTCGGAGCCATGGAGATTGATATTCGCCTGGAAGACGCCGGCGGATATGAGCTGCAGGATGTGGCCGGCTCCAAAGCCATATTTGAAAAACAGGCTCATACAGCGGATCATGCCCTGGAGATCCTGCAGGAGTACGCGCCGGAGAAAACCGGTATGTTTGCTTCCCTGGAAGGGAAGCCGTTAGTCGATCCGGAGACATTCAATAAAGCGGCGGTTCGCCAGGACAACTATATGGAGACTGCCAATAGGCTGAATGCTCTGGAAAAACAGGTGGCGGAGAAAAAAGCCTCTATTCTGAAGATCCGGGACCGTATCCAGGCGCTGGCACCCTGGATGGAACTGCCGGTGTCGATGGGATACACCGGTACGCGGTATACCTCATGTCTGATCGGAACCATCGCCGGCAGCATGAAGCAGGAGGATATTTACCGGATACTGGCAGAATATGCCCCGGAGATCGAAGCGGTGGACGTGGAGATCATCTCTGTGGATAAGGATTATACTTATATAGCAGCGACCTGTTTAAGAGAAGAAGCCCAGAGAGTCGAGGAGGCTCTCCGGTCCGGGGGATTTTCCAGACCGGCGCAGACGATCCGGAAGGTACCTTCCGAATACCGCCGGGATCTGGAAGAGGAAGCAAAAAGAGAAGAAGGAGAACTTCTGGCTCTGCAGGAGGAGATCGCGGGGTATGCGGATCACCGGCAGGAGCTTCGCCTGGTATCGGATTATTACCGGATAAGGGCGGACAAATATGAGGTCCTGGGGAAGATCCCGCAGACGGAGAAGACCTTTGCGCTCAGCGGTTATATTCCGGCCTGCAAGGCGGACGCATTGATCAGGGAGCTGACAGAAAAGTACGGGGCCATGGTGGAGACGGAACCCATTACGGAGGAAGAAGATGTTCCTGTCGTACTGAAAAACAATCGTTTTTCCAGGTGTGTGGAAGGTGTGCTGGAATCTTTTGGCCTTCCGGGAAAAGACGATATAGATCCTACCTTTTTTACTTCTGTCTTTTATGTGATTCTGTTCGGACTCATGCTCTCGGACGCGGCGTACGGCGCCATCGTATCTGTGGCATGCGGCGCCATGCTGCTGAAATTCCCGCGCATGGGTGAAAATATGAAGAAGTCCATACAGCTTTTCTTCTGGTGCGGGCTCTCCACTATTGTATGGGGAATCCTTTTCGGAGGATATTTCGGTGATGTGGTGGATATTGTGTCGGGAACCTTTTTTGGAAAAGAGATCACGATCCCGGCGCTCTGGTTTGTTCCTTTGAACGAACCCATGAAGATGCTCATGTACTCTATGCTGTTCGGCGTCATACATCTTTTCACCGGACTGGCGCTGAAAGGATATATCTGCCTGAGAGACAGGCGGTATCTGGATTTCTTCTGTGATTGTGTGCTGTGGTTCATGCTTCTGCTGGGTTTGATCGGGATACTGCTTCCCACAGAGTTGTTCGCGGGGATCGCAGGTCAGCAGATCGTGCTTCCGGCTCCGGTAGTCACGGGAGCCAAGTGGATGGCTGTTGCGGGCGCCGTGGGTATTGTGCTCATGTCGGGCAGAGGAACAAAGAATATCGGCGTCCGGCTGGCGCTGGGAGCCTATGACCTCTACAATGTAACCGGCTGGCTGAGCGATGTGCTTTCCTACTCCCGTCTGCTGGCGCTGGGACTTGCTACAGGTGTAATCGCATCTGTAATCAATCAGATGGGATCCATGGGCGGAAAGAGCGTTCCGGGAGTTATCATTTTCATTGTTGTATTTATTGTGGGGCATACGTTCAATATTGGAATTAACCTGCTGGGGGCGTACGTGCACACCTGCCGTCTCCAGTATGTGGAGTTTTTTGGTAAATTTTACGAGGGCGGTGGACGGGAGTTCCATCCGTTCCATAGAGAAACAAAATATGTGGATATCAAGGAGGAAAAAGAATTATGTTAAGCGCTATTACTGGTAACGGATGGGCACTTCTGGGAGCGGCTCTCGCGGCGACGCTGGCAGGATGCGGTTCTGCATGGGGCGTAGGTCTGGCAGGACAGGCGGCGTCCGGTGTTGTGACGGAGGATCCCAGCAAATTTGCGAAGGTTCTGGTGATCCAGCTTCTGCCCGGTACGCAGGGTATCTATGGTCTTCTGGTGGCGTTCGTCGCACTTTCCCGTTTCGGCCTTCTGGGCGGCGGCGGAACAGAGCTTTCTGTACAGACCGGCCTGATGGTACTGGCGGCGTGCCTGCCGATCGCGATCGTCGGCCTGGTTTCTGCTTATCATCAGGGAAAGACAGCAGTGGCGGCCATCGGAGTTGTGGCGAAGAAACCGGATCAGTTTGGTAAGGCCATGCTGTTCCCGGCCATGGTTGAGACCTATGCGATCCTGTCTCTTCTGATCTCGATCCTGGCAGTGACGAGTATCCCGGTATAAGGAACAAAAAGGAGTGCTTAAGAATGACCGGACTGGAAAAGATAATCAACCGGATTCAGGAAGAAGCGGACGCCGTCGCAGCAGGTAAAGTAGAGGCAGCCAGGGCAGAAGCAGACCGGATAATCGCAGAGAACAAGACGGTCTGTGATTCTGTAGACGCAGAGACCACAGAGAAGATCACAGCAATGAAGGCGAGTTATGACAGCCGGGTAGCCTCTTCGGCGGAGCAGTCCAGAAAACTGGCTCTTCTGCGGGCAAAGCAGGAGATCATCGCTGAAGTCCTGGACGAAGCTTTAGAACGGCTGCGGAAAGAAGATACGGCAAACTATTTCCTGAATATGGAGAAAATATTAAAGAAATACGCGCTGCCGGAAGATGGCGAGATCTATTTTTCGGCGCAAGATCTGAAAAGAATGCCGGATGGATTTGAGAAAAAGATCCAGGCGGCTGCGAAAGAAAGAGGCGGAAGCCTGACACTTAAGAAAGAGCCGAAAGATATTGCAGACGGATTCTTGCTGGTCTATGGAGGCGTAGAGGAAAACTGCACATTGAAGGCTCTGATGGATGCAAAGAAAGACAGACTCCAGGACAGAGTGAACGAGATCCTGTTTATGTGACAGGCGATTCGCGTAAGAAGGAGGGTTATGATGTCAAAAAATCAATATGCCTATGCAGTCGCGCGAATCCGTGCTCTGGAGGTCTCTCTGTTTTCCGCGTCAACCATTGAACAGCTGATGGCCTGCAAAGATGAAGAGGCATGTCTGCGTTTTCTGGCAGATAAGGGCTGGGGCGGACCGGACGTGCCGTTGGAAGCCGACGCAATCCTTGGCAGGGAGCGGGAAAAAATCTGGGAAACTATTGGTGAAATGCATATGAACATGGATGTCTTCGACGTACTGTCCTATACCAGCGATTTCCATAACCTGAAGGCGGCAGTAAAAGAAGTATGCACCGGCAAGAGCGGAGGCACCGTCTTTTATGAAGGAACCCAGATTCCGGGAGAAGAGATGCTCAGAATCATCCGTGAAAAAGATTATGGAGCTTTGCCGGAGTCTATGCGGGAAGCGGCGGCGGAAGCGGTGGATACTCTGCTGCGTTCCTGCGACGGACAGCTCTGCGACGTGATCATCGACCGGGCGACTATGGAAGCGATTCTGAGCGCGGGAGAAAAATCCAAAGAAGATGTGGTCCGGGACTATGCCAGATCTACGGTAGCAGTGACGGATATCAAGATAGCTGTCCGCTGTGCCAGGACCGGAAAATCTCTGGAATTTATGAGACGGGCCATGGCTCCGTGCCCGGGACTGGATGTGGAACGGCTGGCTCATGCGGCGCTGGCCGGTGAGGAATCCGTGATAGAGTATCTTCAGACTGAAGGCTTCGCAGAGGCGGCTGACGCGCTGAGAGAATCCGCATCCGCATTTGAGCGTTGGTGTGATAACCGGGTGATCCATGCGATCCGCCCCCAGAAGTACAATTCGTTTTCGGCGGGACCATTGGTGGCGTATGTGATCGCGAGAGAGAATGAAATAAAAACGGTGAGAATCATCCTGACCTGCAGGCAGAACGGCCTGCCGGATGACGCGATCCGGGAAAGGATAAGGGAGATGTATGTATAAGATAGCAGTCGTCGGGGCATATGACAGTATTTACGGATTTGCCGCGCTGGGGCTGGATACATTTCCGGTATCCGATCCGCAGAAGGGTGAGGAGATTCTGCACCGGCTGGCATCGGGCAAATACGCGGTGATCTATGTGACGGAAGCACTGGCGGCGGAGATTCCCCATGCCATAGAGAGATATCGGGAGCAGACACTTCCGGCAGTGATCCAAATCCCCGGCGTAGCCGGAAATACAGGAGCAGGCGTGGCCGGAGTGAAGAAATCTGTGGAACAGGCAGTAGGTTCTGATATCTTGTTTGGAGAACAGTAGAAGGAGGTACTCCATTTCATGAGTAAAGGTACGATAAAGAAAGTAGCCGGCCCGCTGGTGATCGCGGAAGGCATGCGGGACGCCAATATGTATGACGTGGTGCGCGTGAGCAGCCAGCGCCTGATCGGCGAGATTATCGAGATGCATGGGGATCAGGCTTCCATACAGGTATATGAGGAGACTGCGGGACTCGGACCGGGAGAACCGGTAGAGTCTACGGAGATGCCCTTGTCTGTGGAACTTGGACCGGGACTGATCGCCAGTATTTATGACGGTATCCAGCGTCCGCTGGACGAGATTATGAAAATCTGCGGAAATAATCTGCAGCGGGGAGTCGAAGTGCCGTCCCTGGACCGTCAGAAAAAGTGGAGCTTTGTTCCCACGGCGAAAGTCGGGGACGAGGTGGAAGCGGGAGACATCATCGGTACCGTACAGGAGACATCGGTGGTGGAACAGCGTATTATGGTTCCGTATGGAGTCAAAGGAACGATCAAAGAGATCAAGGCAGGAGACTTCACGGTAGAAGAAACTGTAGCGTCCGTGGAGACCGAGGAGGGCCTTCGGGAGATCAGCCTGATGCAGAAATGGCCGGTCCGCAGAGGCCGCCCGTATAAAAAGAAACTTCCGCCGACCATGCCGCTGATCACAGGACAGAGAGTCATCGACGCGTTCTTCCCTATCGCCAAGGGAGGCGTGGCGGCAGTGCCGGGACCGTTTGGAAGCGGC
The DNA here is from genome assembly GCA_944376715.1 of uncultured Lachnoclostridium sp. Lineage (GTDB taxonomy): Bacteria > Bacillota > Clostridia > Lachnospirales > Lachnospiraceae > Hominiventricola. The sequence continues at coordinate 12,405 of CALWDO010000033.1, forward strand.
AAGACAGTGATCCAGCACCAGCTGGCAAAATGGGCAGAAGCGGACATTGTGGTATACATCGGCTGCGGCGAGCGCGGCAATGAGATGACCGACGTATTGAATGAGTTCCCGGAACTGAAAGACCCGAAGACCGGGAAATCCCTGATGGAGAGGACAGTATTGATCGCCAATACCTCCGATATGCCGGTGGCCGCCCGCGAGGCGTCCATTTATACGGGTATTACGATTGCGGAATATTTCCGTGATATGGGCTATTCTGTAGCGCTGATGGCGGACTCCACGTCCCGCTGGGCAGAAGCTCTGCGTGAGATGTCGGGCCGTCTGGAAGAGATGCCGGGTGAAGAAGGTTATCCGGCATATCTGGGATCCCGTCTGGCACAGTTTTATGAACGCGCCGGCCATGTGATTAATCTGGGCAAAGACGGAAGAGAAGGCGCGCTTTCGGTCATCGGCGCCGTATCCCCGCCCGGAGGAGATATTTCCGAGCCGGTATCCCAGGCAACTTTGCGTATCGTCAAAGTGTTCTGGGGCCTGGATTCCAACCTGGCTTACAAGCGCCATTTCCCGGCGATCAACTGGCTGACCAGTTATTCTCAGTATCTGGACAATGTCTCCGGATGGTTTGAGCAGAATGTGTCTGAAGAATGGATGGAAGACCGCCAGAAGATGATGCGGCTGCTTCAGGAAGAAGCGGAACTGGACGAGATCGTACAGATGGTGGGTATGGACGCTCTGTCCGCGCCAGACCGGCTGAAGATGGAGGCTGCCCGTTCCATCCGGGAGGATTTCCTTCATCAGAACTCCTTCCATGAAGTGGACACATACACTTCCCTGAAGAAGCAGCTTCTGATGATGAAACTGGTGCTGGCATATTATGAAAAGGCTACGGAAGCGCTGCAGAACGGAGCGAAAGTCCATGATCTGATCAACCTACCTGTGCGGGAGCAGATCGGGCGTTTTAAATATACTCTGGAAGAGAACGTGGAAAAAGAGTACGCAAATGTAATGAGCACGCTGGAGACCCAGACGAAAGACGCATGCGGAAAGGAGGACTTGTAAATGCCGAAAGAGTACAGAACCATACAGGAAGTGGCCGGTCCTCTGATGCTGGTGCAGGGAGTGGAAGGCGTTACTTATGATGAATTAGGAGAGATCGAGCTGGTAAACGGAGAGACCCGCCGGTGCAAGGTGTTGGAAGTGGACGGCACCAATGCCCTGGTACAGCTTTTTGAGAACTCCACAGGTATCAATCTGTCCAACAGCAAGGTGCGTTTTCTGGGAAGAGGCATGGAGCTGGGCGTATCGGAAGATATGCTGGGACGTGTCTTCGACGGCATGGGACGTCCGGCCGATGACGGCCCGGAGATTCTGCCGGAAAAGAGAATGGATATCAACGGTCTGCCTATGAATCCGGCAGCCAGAAGCTATCCGAACGAGTTTATAGAGACCGGTATCTCCGCCATCGACGGACTGAATACACTGGTGCGCGGACAGAAGCTGCCGATCTTCTCGGCATCCGGTCTGCCCCATGCGCAGCTGGCCGCACAGATCGCCAGACAGGCAAAAGTGCGGGGAAAAGACGAAAAATTTGCCGTGGTATTTGCGGCTATGGGTATTACTTTTGAAGAATCCAATTACTTTGTGGAAAGTTTCCGGGAGACCGGAGCCATCGACCGGACCGTGCTTTTCATGAACCTGGCAAACGACCCGGCGGTAGAGCGGATCGCTACCCCTCAGATGGCGCTGACAGCGGCGGAGTATCTGGCGTTTGACAAGGATATGCATGTGCTGGTGATCCTGACAGATATCACCAACTATGCGGACGCGCTCCGTGAAGTATCCGCGGCCCGCAAAGAGGTGCCGGGACGCCGCGGATATCCCGGCTATATGTACACCAGTCTGGCGAGCATCTACGAGCGCGCCGGCCGTCAGAGAGGCAAGGAAGGGTCCATCACCATGATCCCGATCCTGACCATGCCGGAAGACGACAAGACCCACCCGATCCCGGACCTGACCGGATACATCACAGAGGGACAGATCATCCTGAGCCGTGAACTTTATCGCAAGGGTGTGAATCCGCCTATTGATGTGCTGCCGTCCCTGTCCCGTCTGAAAGACAAGGGTATCGGAGAAGGAAAGACCAGAGCCGACCACTCCAATACCATGAATCAGCTGTTTGCGGCGTACGCACGCGGAAAAGACGCGAAGGAGCTGATGACGATCCTGGGAGAAGCGGCGCTGTCCGATATTGATTTGATCTACGCAAAATTTGCGGATGAATTCGAGAAGGAGTATGTATCCCAGGGCTTCCAGTCAGACAGAAGCATCGAGGAGACGCTGGATATCGGATGGAAACTGCTGTCGATCCTGCCCAGAAGCGAGCTGAAGAGAATCGACGACAAGTTCCTGGATCAGTATTATGGCAAAGTGTAGAGAAAAGAGGTGACTGGACTTGGCATCTAAGCAGGTGAACCCCACCCGTATGGAGCTGGGCCGTCAGAAGAAAAAACTGGCGACAGCGACCAAAGGGCACAAGCTCCTGAAGGATAAGCGGGATGAGCTGATGCGCCAGTTCCTGGAACTGGTCCGTGAAAATATGGCGCTCCGGCAGCGTGTGGAAGAAGGAATCCGCAGCGCGAATACTAATTTTGTCGTGGCGAAAGCAGCCATGTCGGAGGAAACGCTGCATACGGCGCTGATGGCGCCCAAACAGGAGGTCTACCTGGATGTGGACAATAAAAATGTCATGAGCGTAGATATCCCGGTATTTGATTATAAGACCAGGACCGCGGATGAGAATGACATCTATTCTTACGGATTTGCCTTCACGTCCAGCGACCTGGACGACGCGGTAAAATCTCTGGCGGATATTCTGCCGGATATGCTCCGGCTGGCGGAGACTGAGAAAGCATGTCAGCTCATGGCGTCGGAGATCGAGAAAACTCGCCGGCGCGTGAACGCGCTGGAGCATGTGATCATTCCCGAGGCGCAGGCGAATATTAAATATATCACCATGAAACTGGATGAGAACGAACGTTCCACACAGATACGGCTGATGAAAGTAAAAGACATGATGCTGGAAGACGCGCATCATTATAAAGAAAAACAGGCGGCATATGCCGCGGAAGAGGCGTAAAATGCAGGAGAGTCCGGATGGACTCTCCTGTTTGCCGTTATGATAAGTCTTTTTTGGCCATTTTCAGAAATTCTTCCATGGCGCGTGTCACATACTTTCCTTTTTTATGATAGAAATATATAGTGCGCACAGACAGTACGGGGTCCAGCCGAAAGAAAAAGGTGTCCGGGCCGGCAGGAGCCTTTCGGATCAAGGTATCGCTGACAAACGTAATCCCCATCCCATAACAGGCCAGATGATAGGCGGTAGCCTGTTGATCCAGCTCCAGAATGATATCCGGTGAGAAGCTCTGCTGCCTGCACAGCATGTCTGCGCACCGGCGGGTGTCGTTTCCGCGCCGAAGAAGCAGGAACGGAGCATGCTCAAATGCCTGCAGGCATATCTGAGAAATTTCGGAATTTTTGTGGTAATTTTCCAGGATGTCTGCGGATGTGAGCGGTTTGGGGGCATACTGCCGTTCGGGAAGGTATTTTTCGGGGACGGCCAGCAGAACCTGATCCGTAAAAAGCGGATATCTGGCGCATATGTTTTCGCTGAGTTCTTCACTGTCGATCATCAGGTCCAGGGAACCATCCAGGAGCTGCTCTGTGAGAACGGGTGAATTAGCTTCCGCCAGATGAATGTCAATATGAGGATATTTTCGTGTAAAATGACTGATACAGGAAGGCAGGACGTAGGAAGCGAAAAGGTTGCTTGCGCCGATAGATAACTGCCCGGTTTGAAGCTCGTTCTGACCATTCATATAGTTTTCAAATTCATTTTGAATGTCCATGATTTTTTCCACGCAGCGGATATATTCGCGGCCGCAGTCTGTCAGCCGGATCGGGGAGGTACTGCGGTCAAAGAGCGGCGAACCGATGCGGTTCTCGATCTTTTTAACCACAGCGCTCAGCGAGGGCTGCGATATATACAGATTCTGCGCGGCTTTGGAAAAACTTCTTTCTTTGTATACTTCATAGATGTAATGCATTCCCTGGAACATATATGCGCTCCTTTTTGTATGAATCCCGACAGTATATAGTGCGTGCAAGCCGGTATCATATGAGTAAATTTTAAGATCAGTATATGGGAACAGAAGGTTCAAGTCAATTGATATATAGATAAATATCTATATTATTTATAAATTAATTGGTATTTGAATATAATCTTGCCCGCGCATACAATGATAGCAGCAAAAGGACAGGAGGATATACAGATGAGATATCGGACAGAAACAGATTCCATAGGAAGCAGAGAAGTACCGGAGGATGCATATTACGGCATACAGTCCATGCGTGCGGCGGAAAATTTCCGTATGACAGGACTGCATATCCATCCGGAAATGATCCGGAGCATGGCAGATGTGAAAGCGGCTGCGGCCATCACCAATTATGAGACGGGATCTCTGGATGAGGAGAGGGAGAAGACAATTCTCCGTGCATGCTCTGAGATGAAGGAGGGCAGATTCGACAGTGAAATTATCGTGGATCCGATCCAGGGAGGGGCAGGAACCTCACTGAATATGAATGTGAATGAAGTCCTTGCGAACCGCGCCATAGAATTACTGGGAGGTATTAAAGGGGATTATAAAATGGTTCATCCAAATGATCACGTTAATATGTCTCAGTCTACGAATGACGTATTTCCTACTGCCGGAAAAATAGCAGCCTGCCGCCTTGTACAGAGGGCGGAAAAAGAGCTGAGGAGGCTGCAGAAGGCACTGGAAGGAAAAGCAGTCGAATTTTATCCGGTTATCAAAATGGGAAGAACACAGCTTCAGGACGCGGTACCCGTCCGTCTGGGCCAGGAATTTGCCTCCTATGCGGCGGCAGTGGGAAGAGATATCAAGCGTATGGAGACGGCAGCGGGGGAGATGCAGACTGTCAATCTGGGTGGAACCGCAATCGGCACGGGTATCAATGCGATGCCCCGGTATGTACAGCGTGTTGTTTACAATCTGGAACAGATAACCGGTCTGAAATTGACACAAAGTGAGAATATGATCGATGGAACTTCCAATCTGGATCCTTTTGTGGCGGTATCCGGAAGCGTGAAAGCCTGTGCGGTGACATTATCTAAAATAGCCAGTGACCTGCGCCTGATGTCATCGGGCCCGCGGACCGGTCTGGGAGAGATCCTGCTTCCCGGAAAGCAGAATGGTTCTTCGATCATGCCGGGAAAAGTCAACCCGGTGATTCCGGAAGTGGTTAATCAGGCGGCTTTTCAGATTTTCGGCAATGATGTGACGATTACGCTGGCGGCGGAATCGGGGCAGCTGGAACTGAACGCTTTTGAACCGGTAATATTCTACAATCTGTTTCAGGCAGTGGATTTGCTGGGACACGCAGCCGCGACATTTACAGATAATTGTATCAATGGAATCCAGGCAGATGAGGACCGGTGCAGGGATATGGTAGAGAACAGCGTGGGGAGAGTGACTGCGTTGTGTCCGTATCTGGGATATACAAAAGCGGCAGAGATTGCCAAGAAAGCCGTGAAAGAGAAAAGAAATATCCGGGAACTGATTTTGGAAGAGGAATTGATGGGCGCCGAAGAACTGGACAGGGTGCTGGACCCGTATGCCATGACGGAACCGGGAATACCGGGAAGAAAATGATAAATAAAACGGCAGATGAATGTCGGTTAATACCGATTTTTAATCCCTTATATGCAGAGCGCAAAATTTTATTTCTATGCTCTCGAAATGGTGGTAAAATAAAAACGAAAAATTGATATGGAGGCAAAAATGATAATGGGATTAGCAATCATTTCTATTTTAGCTTTTATTATAGTCAGCTTAGGAGTTTGTCAAATAATGAAAAAAGATGGACCAGTGGGCTTCGATAATTTAATAGATCCACCGAAAAAAGATGAAATTGCGGATATTATTACGTGGAATAAGAAACATGGAATTATGTGGATTTCATATGGAATATGTATAGAACTGGGGCTTTTGTTAGGTTATGTTATGCCGATAGACGCAATAAAAATGATTTTGATGGCAGCAGGAATTGTGGTACCTTTGCCATTTATGTTTATGAGACATAAGAGTTTGGTAAAGAAATATAAAGACGTCTAAATTTCAGGGGAAGGTATGGCTCGTATGAGTCATACCTTCCCCTGTATAGAACCGCCTATTTTCCGATGGTCCCCAGGTTTGTTAGAGAGTGCTTTTCAACAGCTCTTTCAGATGGACATCCTGCACATGCTGTGATACGCCGATGATGCTGCTCTGGTATTTTTTGTAAAAGTGCTGGACGACCAGCCGTTTACGGAATGGATAGAACAGAGGCAAAGGCTCTTTTATAATTTCCTCAAACATATCCCAGTACTGGTCGATGCTTTCTCCGCAGATCAGGACAATATCCGGATTGTAGACGCAAGCCATATTATTGATGGCTGCTTTGACATATGTGCATGCTTCGCTGACCAGTTCCCGTGCCCAGGAGATTCCTTTGACCCAGGCGCTGTGGATTTCCTCCAAAAGGAGGATATCCGGGTTGTATTTCTGGGCGCGCCTGATCAGGTATTCCTCGGCAATAAAAGTTTGAAGACACCCGCGGTTGCCGCATCCGCAGAGCATGCCTCCTGGCTCCATAATCGTATGCCCGATTTCAGAAAATGGATTGCGTCCGGGCGGGGAGAGAAGAGCTCCCTGGTAACTGATGGCTGAACCGACGCCGGTTCCGATGCAGATGCAGGCTACGGCTTTCTCCTTGTACTCTGGATGGAGGACGCACTGCCCGATCAGGGCGGAATCGCAATCATTTTCCACAAGTACGTTTTCCATATGGAATTTTTCAGCGACAGCCAGGCGCAGATTGACGTCGCGCCATTTTAACTGGGAGGTAATCAACAACATATCGGAATCGTTCATTGTGCCGACTACGCTGACACCGATGCCGCAGATGTGCGTCGGATCGATCCCGGAATCTGTAAGCGTACCCTGATATAGCTGATAGGCGATATCGAGCACCTGCTCGATGCTGGGCGAGGAAGTATCCATTTTCAAATACTGATCCGCGATGACCTTCTTACGGAAATTCAGGATAGATACATGAATATAAGTGGAGTCGATGTTGATTCCCACAGAATAGAACGCAGACTCGTTGATATCCAAAAGCGTAGCTGTCCGACCGACTTTTTTCTCGTCGGAAGGCATCTCGCGGAGCAGATTCACTTTCTGCATATTGTTCACAAAACGGGTAATGCTGGTGGGGCTCATACCGGAAACTTTCGCCAGATCCGCTCTGGAAATCGGAGTTTTATCATAAAGTATATTAAAAATGGTGATCAGATTTGCAAGTTTCATATCTGTCTGATCTTGCGTCAACCCTTTTCTCATACAAGTGTCCTTTTCCCTGTAATAGATATTATAATTCTATCTTAATTGTCTTTTTCAGAGATGTCAATGAAATCGGATAATAAATTTCAGCAGAAAATAAATTAAACATAATATTTTTTGATAATGTCAAAAGTGCTTAAAAATGTATAAATTATTTAATAACCGCAGTGGAGAAATATATTGACATTGTAAAAATTGCGGCGTATAATGTCTAAATATAGAAAGGAGATGTGCAAAATGACAGTTCTGACCGCCGCAGATGGGATTTTCCTTCGGGAAGAAAAAATGCCTGTTGTGGAATTTGCAAAAGAGGACTATGAACAGCGGATCAGCCGCCTTATCAGACGTATAGAAGAGCGGGGGCTGACCCATATGGTCATCTACGGAGACCGGGAGCATTTTTCCAATGTGGAATATTTTACCCGTTACGACTGCCGTTTTGAAGAAACTCTCTTTGTAGTCGGTGCAGATGGCCGCCGGTCTATCGTGGTCGGAAATGAAGGTATGGGATACAGCCGTGTGATACCGGTGGATGTGGACCGGTATCTGTACCAGAATTTTTCCCTGCAGGGACAGCCAAGAGACCGTCTTGAGCCGCTGGAAGAAATCCTTAAAAAGACCGGGCTTGGAGAAGGAAGCCGTGCGGGGATTGTGGGAATCAAATATTTCCGCGCTGAGGATATAGACGGAGACCCTTCCCAGACTTATGACCTGCCTCAGTATATTCTGGACGCGATAAAAAAGACGGGTACTAATATGGTGAATGCTACGGAAGAGATCACCGGCGTGCCGGACGGTATCCGGCTGCGCCTGTATACGGCGAAGGAGATCGCCTGGGCGGAATCAGCGGGCAACAGAGCCGCTTCGGTAGTGCAGAGACTGATTAAAAATATGAGGGAAGGGATTCGGGAATATGAGCTGGCAGAATCGGCAAAGGTCGGATTCGACCCGCAGAATACATGGCCGCTGGTGAATTGTGGGGATGAGAGCGTAAGTATCGGGATGGGTTCTCCCAGGGACATACCGCTCGTTGCCGGGGAGCCGGGAGGCGTCTGCTACAGTGTGCGCGGGAACCTGACGTCCAGGGTCGCGGTGCTCGCATACGGGAAAGAGAGCTGCAAAAAGGAGCTTCAGCCATATCTGGACAGCTTTTATGGAAAATATTTTGAGGCGCTGGCGGCGTGGTACGAGGCGCTGCATGTGGGCGCCACGGGAGGCGAACTGCACGACGCCGTCATGGATATCATCGGAGGAGAAGAATTTGGCGTTACTCTGAACGCGGGGCATAATACAGGGACAGAAGAATGGAGCAACGCCATTTCTTATAAAGGCTCCCGGATACCGGTAGCCGACGGGGCGTTTATGCAGGCGGACATCATCGCCCACGGGGAGGATCCGGTGCGGACCGCTATCTGCGAAGACGCGGTGGTCGTGGCCGGAGAAGAACTCAGAAACGCTCTGCGGACGGAGTATCCGGAAACCTATGAGCGGATTCAGGCAAGAAAGAAAGCGATGAAAGAAGTACTGGGAATCCGGCTGCATGAGGACGTGCTTCCCATGAGTAATCTGAACGGCGCGTATTTCCCGTTCCTGCTGAATACGGGCCTGGTATATGCAAAAGAGTAAAGGAGAGACTGCCATGTATACTAAATTGATAAGCGAATATCGTTTTGACCCTTCGGAGGATCCCAAAAGCGCTGCTTTTGACTTGATGCATTACGGGTACGTCTGCATCGTAGATGAACATTCTAATGTATTGTACAGCGCGGGCGACTGCGACGACCTGGTATTTTACCGTTCTGCGTCCAAGCCGATCCAGGCGCTGCCGGTGTTTGCGCACGGGCTGGATAAAAAATACGGGCTTGAAGAGAAAGAATCCGTAATCCTGTCCGCATCCCATGCGGGATGTCCCTGCCATGTGGAGGCGGTGGAAAGCGTTCTGAAAAAAGCCGGGTTCACAGAGGATATCCTGTGTATGAATCCCGCCGTTCCGGCAGATGTAAAGGCGAATGAAGACAGAATCCGCCAGGGCATTCCGCCCAGGAAGATTTTCCACAACTGTTCCGGGAAACATGCGGCGCTTCTGCTGGTGCAGAAATATCTGGGCGGAGTCCCGGAGGACTACTGGAAAGTAGACACGCCGGTATTTGAAGAGATTGCCAGAACCATTCAAACCATGGCCGAGACAGATACGATGAAGGTGGGCGTGGACGGCTGCGGCGTTCCGGTATTCGCGGTGGGGATGAAAAATATCGCCGTTTCTTACAAGAATCTTGCATGTATCGACACGATCCAGGACGAGGCGCTTCAGAAGGCTGCTGCGACCAATGTGGACAGAATTATGAAACATCCGGAGATGATCCGGGGGAACGGATTCCTCTGTACGATTATGAATGAAGATCCCAATATCATCGCCAAAGGCGGAGCCAATGGGGTATATGGTTTCGGCCTGAAGAAACAGCGGCTGGGAGTGGCATTCAAATTCATAGACGGCACGGAAGAAGCATGGTCCTTTATGGCGAAGGAAATCCTGAGCGCACTGGGAGCGCTGACGCCAGAGCACGAGAAGCGTCTGGACACTCTCCATCCGAAATATTTTGTCAATGACAATCAGAGAGTAGTGGGAGAGCGAAGATGTGAGATAAAGATATCTATTTGAGGTGCAGATAGATATTGTTATAAAGAAAAGGAGGAAAAGAGATGAAGAAAGGTGTAGCAAAAAGAATATTGGCATTGGGTTTTGCGCTGGTATTGGCGGCAGGATGTTTGTCCGGCTGCGGATCTGGACAAGAGGGCGGCGGTGAGTCCGCCGGAGCGGCAAGCTCCAGCAGATTGAACGATATCATCGAAAAAGGCAAGATCACCATCGGCGTCAATCCGCCCGGAGAACCGGTCTGCTTCTACGATGATGAAGGCAACCTGATCGGATACGATGTGGACTGGGCTTATAAGTTAGGGGAAACTCTTGGCGTAGATGTGGAGCTGGTAGAAGTGAACGGTGAGAACCGGATCAGTATGGTAAGTTCCGGAAGGGTAGACGTGATTTTTGCAAATATCACCGGCAGCCTGGAACGTGCAAAGAGCATCAATTTTTCGATCCCGTATCTGAAAACTGGCGTCAAGATGGCGGTAAGGCCGGGACTGGAAGACGTGCAGGAGATCTCTGACCTGAATGATCCGCAGTTTAAGGTGGCTCTGGCGAGCGGTACCACTGGCGAAGAACTGGTGCTGGAGCAGGCGCCGGAAGCAGAGATCATCTATGTGGCAAGCCTTTCAGACCAGTGTCTGGCTCTTCAGGAAGGCAGATGCGACGCGATCCTGGAAGACGGCACCTCTCTGGATTATCTGGCCAGCCAGTCCGACTACATGGAAGTGCGCGAAACGACCTACACGTCTGATCCGATCTGCATCGGATATGCGAAGGGAGATCCGGATTTTGGAAGATATCTGGATATGTTCGTTTCCTATATGATCAGTGAAGGATTCCAGGCCGATACCTACTACAAGTGGTTCGGAGCAGAATATGCCAGCCCGATGGAGCATCCGTGGTAAACGGTTGGACGGTAAACAAGGGGGATACGCATATGGGGAGATTCCGCACAGGATCTCCCCATCCTTATATATGAAAGGATGTTGTTATGTACAGATTAAGCTTTCGGTTCCTGGAAAATCCACAGTATCAGGAACTGTTGAAGGAAGGCGTCATCAATACGCTGATCATCACTTTCTTCTGCCTGATCTTTGGATTCCTGATCGGACTGATCGTAGCCATGATGCGCAGATCGAAGATGAAAGTTCTAAGAGGATTTGGTGCGTTCTGGGTGGATTTCCTGAGAAATACGCCGTTTCTGGTGCAGCTTTTCTTCTTTTACCACAGCCTTCCGAGGCTGGGGATAGAGCTGGATCCGGTGATTGTGTCTATTATCGCGCTGAGCATCAATACCAGCGCAGGCAACTGCGAGGTTATCCGTGCCGGTCTGATGGCGGTCAAGAAAAGTTATTATGAATGCGCGGCAGCGCTGGGACTCAGCACTTTCCAGACGGTTCGCCACGTGGTGCTTCCAATTTCACTGCGGGTGGCGTTTAAACCTCTGGTAAGTAATTTTGTCAACCTGATCCTGACTACTTCTACATGCTTTTCCATCACGGTAGTGGAACTTATGGGAGCTTCTAAAATTATCAACGGAAGGGTTGACCGTCCGTTTGAGATTTATCTGCTGCTTCTGGTAGCGTACTGCTGCATTACCTTCCTGATCTCTATGATCTCCAAGGCAGTGGACAGGAAGATCGCGATTACATTGTAGAAAGGAGAATGTTCTATGCAGGAAGTTCATGTGATGGGGCAATACTCCCAGCTGGCGGTAGGCGATATATATACGTTCCTGGAAGCCTGCGGGGTCACGCTTCTGGTAACTTTGGTATCTCTGGTGCTGGGTACCCTGTTGGGAACGGCACTGGGACTGGTACGGTGCTCGAAAAATAAAATTATCAGTTCGCTTCCGCTGATTATAATGGAACCTCTCAGAAACTCACCGCTGGTTGTCCAGCTTTTTCTGGTATATTATGGCCTGCCTATGGTGTTCGGGATCCTGCTGGACGCGTATCCGGCGGCAATCCTTACGCTGTCGCTGAACACAGCCGCTTTTTTCGCCGTACTGGTGCATAATTCGATTACGGCGATCCCGGTATCTCAATGGGAGGCGGGATATGCACTGGGACATGGAAAAGCGTCCACTTTTGTAAATGTGATATTCCGCCAGGCGCTGCGCCTTCTGATACCGCAGGCGATTACGCTTTACATTAATCAGCTTCAGTGCTCGTCGATGATTTCTCTGATCAGCCTTCGCGACATCTGCCGGATCGGCCAGCTGGTGTCGGTGCGGACAATGCAGCCATTTCTGGTGTGGGGGATCGTGTTCGCGCTGTATTATGTGATCTCGTTCCCGTTGGCACGTCTTGCCAGCTATTTAGAGAAGAGAGTTAATTTTTCATACTGATGAGGTGAATGCTATGGCAATGATTGAAGTAAAAAATATAACAAAAAGTTATGGAGACCATACTGTGCTGAAGGATTTCAGCGTAGATTTCGACCAAAGCGGCGTGACAGTGATCCTGGGTCCCAGCGGGACAGGAAAGAGTACGCTTCTGCGGTGCATCAATGGCCTGGAGAAAACCAATTCCGGAGATATCCTTGTGGACGGCCTTTCGGTCAATGACAAGAAGAACTTAAAGCAGATCCGTATGACCTGCGGCATGGTGTTCCAGCATACAGTAATCTTTCCTCACCTGAACGTGATGGAAAACCTGATCATGTCCCCGATGAAGATTCTGAAGACTCCGAAGGGGGAAGCCATCGACAAAGCGCGGTATTATCTGAAGAAGGTAGGATTGGAGTCCAAAGAAAAATCTATGCACAACGAGCTTTCCGGCGGGGAACAGCAGCGTATCGCCATCGCACGCGCATTGATGATGAACCCGAAGGCGCTTCTCCTGGATGAGATCACATCTGCGCTGGACCCGGAAATGACCCGGGAGGTGCAGAACGTACTGGAGAGTCTGGCTGCGGACGGGGTGTGCATGCTTTGTGTGACCCATGAAATGTCGTTTGCACGGGATGTGGCGAGCAGGATTCTGTTCCTGGATGGGGGAAGCATTGTCTGCGACGCCCCAAAGGATGAGTTTTTCGGGAAGATACGTCAGGAAAACGACAGAATCAACAAATTCTTGAGTTTTATAGGAGAGTAAGGCTGAAGTTTATGAAGGTAATTTTTGGGGTAGATATCGGAGGGACCAATATCAAGATCGGAAGATTCACCCCGGACGGGGAGCTTCTGGAGAAATGGTCGGTAAAGACAGATTTATCAGACTGCGGAAAAAAGATTATTCCGCAGGTAGCAGGCTGCATATCAGAAAATATGGCGGAGAATAACCTGTGCGAAGAGGATATGGAAGGGATCGGTATGGGGATACCGGGTCCTGTAGACAAAAACGGATATGTAAAGAAATGTGCCAATTTGAACTGGAATGATTTCAACCCGGTGGAAGAACTGAAGAAATTTTTCCCGGACTGCCGCGTCCGCGCGGGCAATGACGCCAATGTGGCCTCCCTGGGAGAATATTTCCGGGGCGCGGGGAAAGGCTCATCCAGCATGATGATGGTTACATTGGGCACCGGAGTAGGAGGAGGAGTGATCATCGGCGGAAAGATCATCATCGGCGCCCACGGGATCGCGGGCGAGATCGGGCATATCTCGGTCACAGATGCGGAGGAGGACTGCAACTGCGGAAACAGGGGCTGCATAGACCAGTGGGCGTCTGCCACAGGGATTGTCCGGGAGGCCGGGAGACTCCTGGAAGCCGACGACAAACCGTCGATGCTGCGCCAGGCAGAGAAGCTGACCTCCAAAGACGTCTGCAGCTTTGCAAAACAAGGGGACAATCTGGCGGTGGAGTGCATCAACCGGTGTATGTATCCGCTGGGGAAGGGACTGGCGTATTTTTCCCATGCTTTTGATCCGGAAGTCTATGTGATCGGCGGAGGTGTATCTCTGGCCGGAGAGATCATCGTGGATGCCGTGCGGAGGGGATATGAGGACAATCTGTATCTGATCCGTAAAGGAGCGGATATAAGGCTGGCAGAACTTGGGAACGACGCGGGAATCATTGGCGCGTGCGCGCTGGCATCAGGTGAGTAGAATATGAATATTGTATATAAAAAGGTAAACATGCCTCCGGTACATACAGATTATGTGCCGGTCGCACTGACAAAAGAGACAATGGAATCCCACAGGCGGCAGGTTCTTTCCCGGATGGAAGAGAAGGGGCTGGACGCACTGCTGGTTTATGCGGACCGGGAGCATGGAGCAAACTATGCGTATCTGACGGGATTTGAACCCAGATTTGAAGAAAGCGTACTGATTCTGTACAAAGACGGCTCTTGCTGTCTGATGCTGGGAAATGAGAATCTGAAGATGTGCGGCTACAGTTTTATAAAAGCTGCGCCTGTACATGTACCGCATTTTTCCCTCCCATATCAGCCGATGGATACAGATAAAAGCCTGCCGGAGCTTTTTCGGGAAGCGGGGCTTCTGAATGGGATGAAGATCGGGTGCGCCGGATGGAAGTGGTTCACCAGCAGGTATGATGAGAACGGGCAGATGCTGGATATCCCGTCGTTTATCACGGACGCTGTCCGAAGACTCTGCCCGGACAGCGTGCTGACAAACGCGGCGGATATCTTTCTGGATCCTGTAAGGGGCCTTCGGATCTTCTCCAATGCGAATGAGATCGCTCATTATGAATTCGGGGCCGGCCTTGCGTCGGCCAGGGTGCTGGAGGCTTTGAATTATGCGGAACCTGGGAAAACAGAGATGGAAATTGCGGATAAACTTTGCTGCATGGGACAGCCGACGACGGTGACAACGATCTGCGCAACAGGAGAACGGTTTACGGACGCGGTGGTTTTCCCGCGGAATAAAACAGTTCAGCTGGGAGACAAATTTTCGCTGACTTTGGGATTGAGAGGGGGGCTTACTTCCCGCGCTGCATATATGGTGTCCCGAAGAGAAGAACTTCCGGAAGAAGCGCGCGATTATATGGAACGGCTGGCAGTTCCTTATTATAATATGGCGATGAAATGGTATGAAGCAGCAGGAATCGGAGTGAAATGTGCAGAGATATATCAGATGGCGGAAGAACTGCTGCCAAAAGAGTTGTATCATTGGACACTGAATCCGGGACATTCTACCGGTGCGGACGAATGGGTATCCTCTCCTATGTATCCGGGTTCGGAAGTGATCCTGCAAAGCGGTATGATGCTGCAGATGGATATTATCCCGTCAGTGTCGGGATATGGCGGAGCCAATGCGGAGGATGGAATCGCCATCGCGGATGAAAAGCTGCGAGGGGAACTTAAAGAGAGATATCCCGATGCCTGGAAACGGATGCAGGACCGCCGGGAGTATATGGAGCGAGAGCTGGGCATCCGGCTTAAGGAAGAGATCCTGCCTTTGAGCGACCTGTGCGGGTATATGCGCCCGTATATCCTGAACCGTGAATATGCGCTGGCAAAGGGGGAGTAACTCCCCCTTGCCGTATTAAAGGTTTTGCCAGTGCAGGTGTTAATTCTTGCAGATCACGCGTGCATATTTTTTCGGCGAGTCTTCCAGAACGCGTATTTCTCCTTCCCGGATCATGTGCCCGATCCTGGAGGCGTACCACAGATCGTTTTGAAAAACAGGGTATTTGCCCAGAATGTTTCCGATCAGTCTCGCCTCCTTGATGGGCGTCTCTGTCAATTCCTTTCGGATGAGAAAATCATAAAAATCTTCAGGGACTCCGGTCAATTCCCCGTTTATCACCGCGCGCAGAGGACTGTTGTCTTCTTTCAGGCTTGTCCAGAAGCCGGCATACATGGTCCGTTCTGCTTCCGTGAGCGTTTTCTGCAGGGGCAGAAAGCTGCTGAACTGATCATGGCTGACTTCGCCCCAGTTTTTGATACGCTGCAGGGAATGGTCTTTCCACTCGCAGTGATGGGGAAGCTCCACTACATGGATCGTACAGTCTGTGTGCTTTAATTCCGAACAGATCCAGTAAAGCCCGCACAAAGAATAAGGCGCATAACTGTACCAGATACGCACTTCATTATTGTCTCTCAAAAGAGTAAGAAACCGGCTGTATGATTGAAAATATCCATGGATTTCCTCTTTCAGGCTTTCCCGGAAAGCTTCGGAGTCGGTCCATGAATTTTCTATATGCAGGGACTGAATCAGTTCCAGACGGTAGGTGCTGTCTGCAGGTTTTTGGATATCTCCGATATCCAGAAGAAAGGGAAGGCCGATCACTTCCGCGGGAGTCCCCGGAATAGGAACCCATTCCTTTGGCGGCAGCATATGCGCGGGAGGATTGCCGATGACAGAGACGGGACCGTCTGACCTGCACAGGCTTTTCATGCTTTTTGCACATTTCATAGAACCGGTTTCGCTTTCGCCAAATAATACTTCTATCAAGATACTTTCCCCCTTTATCTGTTGACGGTTTCAGCATACTGTCCGAAAAACATTCTGTCAATCCCAGAAGATTTGATTTTTCGCACCGTTGTAATTCTATGGAGGATAAGATACAATGAAATAAAAGTGTGAAAAAGGGATAAGGAAAATTTGTACATAAGAGAAAGTGTTTTGAAAGGAGAACGGCATGGCGAAAAAACTGGTGGAGTTCCGGAATATTGTAAAGAACTTTGACGGCCAGATTGTCCTGAAGGGGGTTAATCTGGATATTTATGAGAATGAATTTGTGACGCTCCTCGGTCCCAGCGGGTGCGGAAAGACCACGCTTCTGCGTATATTGGGAGGCTTTCTGGATCCGGACGAGGGCGAAGTGATCTTTGACGGTGAGGAGATCAGCAATAAACCTCCCTATGAGAGGGAATTGAATACTGTGTTTCAGAAATATGCGCTGTTTCCTCATCTCAGCGTGTATGAAAACATTGCCTTTGGCCTGAAGATCAAGAAGGTGGCCAAGGATATCATCGATCAGAAAGTCATGAAGATGCTGAAACTGATCGGCCTGGAAGGGTATGAGAATAAGAACACGACTTTATTGTCCGGAGGACAGCAGCAGCGCGTCGCCATTGCAAGAGCGCTGGTGAACGAGCCGAAGGTGCTGTTGCTGGACGAGCCGCTGGCGGCGCTGGATCTGAAGCTGCGCAAGGAAATGCAGTATGAATTGAAGCGGATTCAACAGGAGGTGGGGATTACTTTTATTTTTGTCACCCATGACCAGGAAGAGGCGCTGACTATGTCTGATAAGATCGTGGTCATGAATAACGGCGAGATCCAGCAGGTGGGAGCACCGGAAGATATATATAATGAACCGGTCAACCAGTTTGTGGCCAACTTTATCGGTGAAAGCAATATTCTGCCCGCTGTTATGGTAGAAGACTATAAAGTCCGGTTTGACGACATTACGTTTGACTGTGTAGATTTTGGCTTTAAAGAAAATGAGCCGGTGGATGTGGTGATCCGTCCGGAGGATATCGACATTGTGGACGTGGCGGACGGGAAGATGACCGGAGAGGTACTGAGCGTTTTGTTTAAGGGCGTACACTATGAGATTATTGTGGAGACAGTGCCGGGAACCAGCGTCACGGTTGACATGCGGGTGATTCGCAACCATGACGTGAGCAGCGAAGACGGCAGCGAGAAGATCAGCGCCAATGATTTCTATGTGGATGTGGACGATGTGGGAGAGCTGGACGAAAAGGAAGTCATCGCGCTGTCCAATGCACAGGCGTGGGATCCGGGCAGTGATGAGTTTATCTCTATCGCAAAAGTAGAGTATGAGGTGCCTGAGAAAGAAGGCCAATATCCGGTGGTGTTCTCTACTGCCAAAGGCACGAAGATCGAGCGGACGATCTTTGTGGTAGATCAGCCTTTTGTGAAGAATGAAAAGGCTAATGAGGGCATCATGGCGTTTAACTTCTTCAAGACAGTAGATGAGATCACAGAATCTCAGGCGCTGGATACGGATCTGAAGACCTGGGCCAATGCGCAGGGCTGGAAGCTGAGCGATGAAAATCAGAGTATCGATATCAGCGTGGACTATGATTTTGAACCGGAGCAGGTGAAAGAGGGAGTCTATAAGATCACGTTCTGGACAACCGGCCAGGAGTTTAAGATCCATACCACCGACTATACGGAAGTGGGACAGCAGGTGGGACTTACATTTTTCCCGGAAGATATTCACGTGATGTCTAAGGGGGTATACGGAGGATGAAACGATTCGCACAGCTTGCGCTGCCGTACATCGTATGGGCGGCTTTGATGCTGGTGCTTCCCATGGCGCTGATCGCCGTATATTCTTTTATGGATCAGGGAAACAGCATCATACCTTTTTCTTTTACATTGAAGCATTATGTACGGTTCTTCACCGATCCGGATTTTCTGCTGATTCTCTGGAGATCGATTTTGATCGCGGTGAAGACGACGGTGATCTGCCTGCTCCTGGGATACCCGATTGCATATTTTATTGCGCGCAGTTCGGAACGGCTCCAGAATATGCTGATTCTCTGCATCACCATTCCTATGTGGATCAATATGCTGGTGCGTACTTATGCCTGGATCGGACTTTTGAGTGAAGGCGGACTGGTGCAGCGTTTTCTCGGGCTTTTTGGCCTGGGAGATATGGAACTTCTGTATACGGAAGGTTCGGTACTGCTGGGAATGGTATATAACTTCCTGCCCTTTATGATTCTGCAGATTCAGACAGCGCTCAGCAAGATGGACCATTCTTTGCTGGAAGCCAGCGCGGATCTGGGAGCGAATCCCCGCCAGACTTTTCAGCGCGTGATCCTGCCGCTGTCGCTGCCGGGCGTGATCAACGGGATCACGCTGGTGTTTCTGCCTGCGGTGAGTTCCTTCTTTATTCCGAAACTGCTGGGAGGCGGCCAGTATTTCCTGATCGGAAATATGATCGAAAATCAGTTTATCACAGTAGGCGAGTGGAATTTCGGCAGTGCGATCTCCATGATTATGGCAGTGATTATGATGCTGCTGATGATGGCAGTGCGCCGGATCGAGATCCGCAACCAGGGCGGAAAGGAGGATGAGTGACCGTATGAAAAGAGGAAAACGGCCGTTCGGAAAATTCCTGATGATTCTGGCAATCGCATTTTTTTATCTGCCGATCTTGTATATGATTGTATTCTCCTTCAATGATGGAAAATCATTGACGGTTTTTTCGGGATTTTCGCTGCGCTGGTACCGGCATATGCTGGAGTCCGGAGATATGATGGAGTCTCTTTATACTACGTTCAGCATCGCGGTTCTTGCCACGACGGTCTCCACTGTGGTGGGAACCATCTCGGCGATCGGACTGAGTAAATCCAAAAAGATTGTCCGCGATGTGATGGAGCAGGTGAATAATCTGCCGCTGATGAATCCGGAGATCGTGACGGCTATCGGTCTTATGCTGTTGTTCATTACCTTTAAGGTGGAGAAGGGATATGTGACCATGCTGCTGGCGCATATTGCGTTTTGTATTCCTTATGTGATGCTCTCTGTTATGCCGAAGATCCGTTCTCTGGACCCCAATCTGGCGGACGCGGCCATGGATCTGGGCGCCACGCCCTGGCAGGCATTGACGAAGGTGATTGTCCCGCAGATTACGCCGGGAATTGTCTCCGGAGCGCTGATCGCATTTACCATGTCCGTGGATGATTTTATCATTTCATATTTTGTGACAGGACGGGGCGTAAAAAATCTGAGTATCATGGTATACACCATGAGCAAACGTGTTAATCCGAGTATCAATGCCATCTCTACACTGGTGGTCCTGATCATTACTATTGTACTGGTAATTATCAATGTGGCGCCGATACTGGCAGCAAAGCGGACGGTGAAGACGGAGGTAAAACATCGGAAGACATGGATCCCGGTCACCGGAGGCATAGTATTGGTGGTCGCCGCGGTTTGTTTCGCGCAGTTTGGAGGCGGCGCTCTGGAACGCCCGTATGAGGGACAGACGCTTCATATCTATAACTGGGGAGAATATACCGGAGAGAATATTATCCGGGATTTTGAAGAAGAGACCGGAGCTACCGTCGTGATGGATAATTTTGATTCCAATGAACAGATGTATATCCGGGTGGCAAACGGAGAGTCTTATGATATTCTGGTGCCCAGCGATTACATGATCCAGCGCCTGATCGAAGAAGGTCTTCTGCAGAAACTGGACAAGAGTAAACTGGATTGTCTGGACAAGCTGTCCGACGCGGTAAAAGGACTGCCCTATGATCCGAATAACGATTACTCTGTCCCCTATTTCTGGGGAACAGTGGGAATTGTATATGACAAGACAAAGGTGGATATCGAAGATCTGGAAAGGGAAGGGTATAATATCTTTCTGGATGAGAAGTATAAGGGGGATATTTACCTGTACGATTCGGAAAGGGATTCTTTCATGATGGCCCTGAAAGCGCTGGGATATTCCATGAACACAGAGGACGAAGAGGAACTGCAGGACGCCTATGACTGGCTGGTACAGTGTGTGCAGACTATGGAACCCGAGATTGTGACCGACGAGATCATCGACAATATGGCACAGGGAAGAAAAGCGCTGGGCCTGATCTATTCCGGAGACGCCACTTACGTCATGTCGGAAAATGAAAATATGGGATATTATATGCCGGAGACCGGAACAAACCTGTGGTCCGATGCCATGGTGATCCCGAAGAATGCCCGTAATGTGGATCTGGCCCATGCATTCATCAATTACGCGACGGATTATGACGGCGCGTACGACAATTCCAGCTATGTGGGCTATACTTCCGCCAACCAGGAAGTCATGGATGTACTGTCCGGAGAAGGCGGCGAATACGAGGGAATCAACGCTTATATTCCCCGGAGCGATAATCCCAACGACGAAGTTTTCACGTATAATGAACAGACCAGAAAGATTATCGGGGATCTGTGGAGCAGGGTGAAGATTGCGGCGAGCAATGCGGATTAGAGACGCAGTATACCAGATGGGGCATATCCATATGATAATAATGCTTCACAATCCTGCCCACGATCTCCATGCCGTTTCTTCCTGCTACGTTTCTGGAGGCGGTGTTGTTATCGCGGATAATGGAATATACTTCGCCTGCATGGAGTACGCCAAATGCGTATTCTTTGCAGGCGATTGCCGCTTCTGTGGCGTAGCCCTGATGCCAGCAGTCTTTCCGGAAGAGATATCCCACTTCCAGGACCTGTTTCCCATTAAAATCCTGCCAGGTAAGTCCGCACTGGCCGATCATTTGGCCGGTCGCCTTCAGGATCACGGCCCACAGGCCGAAACCATCTGTCCGATAACGTGTGATCTGCCGGTCCAGCCATTCCCATGCCTCTTCATCACTGAAAGCATGCTCATACGCATACATAACCTCTCTGTCCTGGAGCATGGCGCAGAGCGCCTCAAAATCAGAAGGCTCCATTTCCCTTAAATATAAACGCTCTGTAGATAAAATCATTCTCTGTCTTCCTCCAACAATTTCTGTATTAAAATATCCCGGTTATTGATAAACAGTTCTGTGACCTGATAGCTTTCGGTTTCCTCATAGCAGCATGACCGGATCCGACCATCGTCAAAAGTCAGGATCTGTGCTCCCGGGATTCCCAGCAGGATAGGCGAATGGGTGGCGACGATGAACTGAGAGCCGTGTTCCGCCATTTTCGCCATCTGGATAAACAGGGTGAGCTGCCGCTGGGGAGACAGCGCCGCTTCCGGCTCGTCCATGAGAAAAAGTCCGCTTTGCTCAAAAGACTGGAAGTAGGACAAAAAACTTTCACCGTGGGACTGTTCATGCAGGGACTTGCCCCCGAAACGGGAATAGTAGGCGGACTTGTCCTCGCCGTCCCTATATTCTTCCGCTTTAGTAGCCACGTTGAAAAAGCTCTCGGCACGGAAAAAATAGCCGGAATGAGGACGGCGGAAGCCTTTTTTCATCCGAAGCGCCCGGCTAAGTTCCGAGACATCGTCATAAGTGCTGAAACGATAATTTCGGGTGCCGCCCTCCGCGTTAAAACCGTAAGCTACTGCGATGGCTTCCAGAAGAGTAGATTTTCCGGTACCGTTTTCACCGGCGAAAAAAGTAATCAGATGCTCAAAGGCCAGTTCCTCGACGGAACGAAGAGCGGGAATGTGTTTCAGGTAAGAATGTTCTGAGATCTCGTCCCAGTTGATGGAGACGGCCTGTATAAATTGCCGGTTCATAAATCCAACCTCATG
>CALWDO010000034.1 GCA_944376715.1 uncultured Lachnoclostridium sp.
AGCACGAGACGGGATTCGAACCCGCGACCCTCGCCTTGGCAAGGCGATACTCCACCACTGAGCCACTCGTGCATATATATAAAACCCTTTCGGGTGTTTAAGCGGGTGATGGGAATCGAACCCACGTATCTAGCTTGGAAGGCTAGTGTTCTACCATTGAACTACACCCGCATATATGTAAAAACCCTTTCGGGTTGTTTACGAATGCGTGTCGGAAACAGCTCCGTTTCGCAACAATGAGTATTCTACTATGGGCTTTCTAAATTGTCAAGCGCTTTTTTTATTTTTTTGAAAAAAATTTGTTACTATTCACAGCCGATTCAGAAGTGATACCAGATGCGTCGTGCTCGCACAGTTCATTCTCCATGATCTCCTGCGCCAGCTGTGCCCCTTCCGCAGCGATTGCCGCATCTCTGTCCAAAACGAAGATATATTCCGGATTCTTCTCTACGACAAACTCAAAGGACGCCTCATTTCCATGGGTGGAAGTCTCAACCTCCGCATCGACTCCCACATTTTCGAACCCGATCTCTTTTCCGATCAGCGAGCAGCGGACGTCATTTCCCAGTACGTTGAAGCTTCCACTGGTGCAGAGTCCTATAATGGCAGTGGCAGTTTTCCCCTCCGCAAAAGCCGCCCTCCGATAAAGATCACATCCGGATCGCACGCCATATCCAGGATCGCGATTCTCTCCGGATCATAAAGGACTTCTACCTCTGCCGTCTCCTGGTTCCCGTTCAGACTTTCCACCATGATCGTTTCCTGCGCTGTATTTCCTCCTGTAAATACCAAAGTCCTTCCCTCTGGCCTCTTTAATAATAAATGGTCAACGGTTTCCCTGAAATCTCAAGGATTTCAAAATCAACTTTATAAATCTCAGATAAGGTTTCTTTGGTCATTACCTCCTTCACAGTCCCGAATTTGGCGATCTTCCCATCCACAAACGCGCAGATATAGTCCGAGTAAAACGCAGCGTAATTGATCTCGTGCAATACCAGGATCACGGTCTTCCCCAGTTCATCGCAGAGTCTGCGGACCATCTTCATCATGTTGGCGGCATGATAGATATCTAGGTTGTTCGTGGGTTCGTCCAGCAGAATGTATTCCGTATCCTGGGCAATCACCATGGCGATGAACGCCCTCTGACGCTGTCCCCCGGAAAGTTCATCAATGAACTGATCCTGGATCTCCTGAAGTTCCATATACGCAATCGCCTTGTCGATCATTTCTTCGTCTTCCTCTGTTCTGTGATTTCCAGAGTACGGAAAACGCCCGAAAGAGACCAGTTCTCTCACTGTCAGTTTCATCTGTACGGCATTATTCTGAGTCAGGATGGCCAGTCTCCTGGACAGATCCTTGCTTTTCCACTTCACGATATCCGTTCCGTTAAAAAACACCTGGCCTCCGTCCCTGGCGATTAACCGGGATATGATCCCCATGACGGTGGATTTTCCTGCTCCGTTCGGTCCGATGAGAGACAGTACCTTTCCCTTCGGAATCTCGAATGTAACGCCGTCCACCACTGTCTTTCCGTCATATTTTTTGTCAGTTCTCTGATACGCATACTATACCCTCCTGTTTGTCAAAAGGAGATAGAGGAAATAGATCCCTCCCCCCACGATAATAAACACGCTTACGGGAACCGTGTAAGAAAACACATGTTCCACGATCATCTGTCCTCCCACCAGCACAATCATTCCGAAGAAAGCAGATCCCAGAATCAGGGTCATCGACCGGTTTTTCATAAAAGAAACCTCCTCGCAAAAGTTAGTTATTGCTAACTATGGGTCGCAGTATGTCATATAAGGGGAAAAAAATGCAAGCACTTTTTCTCCCCCCTTTTTAGAAATATTCTCATTCTGATACATAACCCGTATCAAAATCAACTTTATTAAGCAGTTCTCTGCCGTTCAGATACCGCTCCAGATTCTGGCAGCAAATCTGTACTACCCGGTTCTCTGTATCTTTGGAATAACCGAAACTCTGTCCTGCGATATGGGGCGTCAGGATGACCTTTTCCATCTTCCACAACGGATGATCCGCCGGCAATGGTTCCGGGTCCACCACATCCAGAGCCACTCCGCCCAGATGGCCTGCCTCCAGTACCTCTACCAGCTCGTCTGTACGGATCAGGCTGCCCCGCCCCACATTGATCAGGAACGCGTCCGGTCCCATCATGCAGAGCCGGCGGATATCCAGCAGTCCTTTCGTCTCCGGAGTCTCCGGCAGACAGCCGATCACTATGTCCGCCAGCGGAAGCTCCCGGTCCAATGCGTCTGTTGTAACCATGGCGTCATAACAGTCCGGATAATTGCGGTCCGTTCTTCTCATTCCGGTCACATGGACGCCAAACGCCTTCAAGCGTTTTGCGACTCCGGTGCCGATATCCCCCGCCCCCAGGATCAGTGCCCGCTTCCCATAGAGCAGCGTTTCCTCTCCCAAAGGATTCCATAACCCTTCGCTCTGCTGTCCGGCATACGCCTTCAGCCGCCGGCACAGGCTCAGCAAAACGGCCATGACATACTCCGCGATCACCACCTGGAAACATCCTCTGGCGTTCGTAAGAAGAATCTCCCTGGGGAATCCCTCCCTGGATGTATAGATATCGGTACCGGCCCAGCCCATCTGGATCCATTTCAGACGCGGGCACTGGCGGATCTCCCGCAGGCCGGGCTGTCCCATCACGATCTCTGCCTCTCTCAGTATATCCAGACGTGCCTCCCGCGTCATTGTATCGTCTATATAATGCCATTCGCAGCGGTCCGCTCCGGCTTCTTCCAGCTCTTCTCTCTGCATACGGTCCAGCGGAAACATTACTGCCACTTTAATTTTCTCCATACACCCAATCTCCTTTCCAAAAGTGCCGGTTCATATCATAAAAACAGAGCTGCCGCCCGTTTTTCCAAACATTCTGCGACAGCTCCATATCATTGGTATCTCTTATTTCAGCGCGTCGATCGCGGCCCTCTCAATGGGGAATCCTGCTTTGTAACGTTTGATGAACTCGTCGAATCCCTTTACATCTTCCGGATCCGGATCCATCTTTTCGCCTTCGTCCCCGCCGAAGACTTTATTCTGCAGATAATCTGCCAGGCTCTCGCCTTCTTCTTTCTGAATCATATAAGAAGCCAGCAGGGCAATCCCCCATGCGCCTCCTTCGCCGGCCGTCTTCATGACGGATACCGTAGCGTCCATAGCGCCTGCCAGAATCTTCTGTCCCACGCCTTTCGTCTTGAAAAGTCCGCCATGTCCGGTGATGCGGTCCACCGCCACGCCCTCTTCTTTCAGAAGGATATCCAGTCCGACCTTTAATGCCCCCAGGGAAGTATACAGGTTCGCGCGCATGAAGTTGGCAAGATTGAACTTGCTGTCCGGGGTACGCACAAACATCGGACGGCCTTCCTCAAATCCGGTAATATGTTCTCCGGAGAAATAGTTGTAAGCCAGAAGTCCGCCGCAGTCCTTGTCGCCCTCCAGTGCCTTGTTATATAATGTGCCGAAAAGCTTGTTCATATCCACTTCTATCCCAAAGCTCTCCGCAAATTCTTTGAAAATATTCACCCACGCATTCAGATCCGAAGTGCAGTTGTTGCAGTGTACCATAGCTACCGCGTCTCCGCTGGGCGTGGTCACCATATCGATCTCCTCATGCACTTCCTTCAGCGCTTTTTCCAGAACGATCATGGCGAATACAGAAGTACCCGCGGACACATTTCCGGTACGCGGCTTTACGCTGTTGGTGGCGGCCATACCAGTACCGGCGTCGCCTTCCGGCGGGCAAAGCGGGCAGCCCGGCTGCAGTGTTCCGGTAGGATCCAGCTTCTTTGCGCCTTCAGCAGTCAATACGCCGGCGTCATCTCCCGCGAGGAGTACCTTGGGAAGAAGATTTTCCACTTTCCAGGGCATTCCTTTCGCCGCCGCCAGCTCGTCAAACTTCTCCAGCATGGAAGTGTAGTAATCTTTTGTATCGGAATCAACAGGGAACATACCGGATGCGCTTCCCACGCCCAGAACCTTTTCTCCGGTCAGCTGCCAGTGGATATATCCGTCCAGCGTAGTGAAGAAATCCACATCTTTCACATGATCCTCTCCGTTCAGTATCGCCTGATACAGGTGCGCGATACTCCATCTCTGCGGAATGTGGAACTGGAACGCTTCCGTAAGCGCTTCGGATGCCTCCTGGGTGATCGTATTTCTCCAGGTACGGAACGGAACCAGAAGTTCTCCGTCCTTGTTGAACGCCAGATATCCGTGCATCATGGCGCTGAAACCGATCGCTCCCAGTTTCTCCACCTTTATTCCGTACTGTGCCTGCACGTCCTCGGTCATCTTCTGATAACAATCCTGAAGGCCCGTCCAGATATCCTCCAAAGAATAAGTCCAGATCCCGTTCTCCAGACGGTTTTCCCAATCGTGGGCGCCGGATGCGATCGGTGTATTGTGCTCATCGATCAGCACTGCCTTGATCCTGGTAGAGCCAAATTCAATTCCCAGAACCGCTTTGCCATTTACTATTGTATTTTTCACATCGCTCATAAATTTCCCCTCCTGATATAAGCCTGTCTTAGGTCTATTATAACCTGACCGACTATATATTTCAAAGATATTTTAGGTCAATTTTACTAAATATTTTAAATTATACCAGGATTCGTTCTACAATAAATACCGCGGCGCATGCTCCCGCCGCCACCATCACCAGACCTTTTCCACGGAATGCCAGTCCCACTGCCGTAAGAGCGCCTGCCGCCGCGCTTATGGGACTTTGCGTCGCATAGAAGATACCCGGGATCGTCATAGCCGTCAGGCAGGTATACGGCACATAGTAGAGGAATGACCGGATATACCGGTTCTCGATCTTTTTCTGAAAAACCGTAAGCGGCACTGCCCGGATCAGATAGGTCACCACTGCCATTACTATTATATAAAGATAGATCATGCTTCCGTATCTCCTTCCGCCTGCACCGGGAACAGAAATGCCGCCGCCGCGGACGCTGCCACCGTAGAGAGAATGATCGCCGTACCGGACGAAATTCCCGACAGAGCCGGCACATAATAGATCAGGCAGCTAAACGCTGCCGCCAGCGCTGCCGCGAACAATACAGCCCGGGATTTCCGCGCATTTGGCGCCACCACCGCAATGAACATCCCGTATAACGCCACATTCAGCGCGCTGCTAAGGGCAGGAGGCATAAGTCCGGACGCCGCCGCGCCCAGGACTGTGCCGGACGTCCATCCCAAGATGGGAAGAATCTGAAGCCCCGCCATATAAGAAAACGTCAGACTCTTGCCGCGGCCCACAGCCACCGCGAAAATCTCATCCGTGTTCGCAAACGCGATGACCAGACGTTCCCGGACTGTCACCGCCTCCGACAGCTTCTGTGAGAGCGACAGGCTCATAAGCGCATACCTCAGGTTAATGATAAACTGGGTCAGCGCCATTTCCAGAAGCGTTCCTCCCGCGATAATAACCTGCAGCCCCGCGAACTGTCCCGCGCTGGTCATATTGGTCAGGCTCATAAGCGCCCCCTGGAAGATACTCAATCCCCCGCCCAGCACCATAATGCCAAAACTGAAGCTGACCGACAGATACCCTGCCGCAATAGGTATCCCATCCTTCAATCCGCATCGAAACTCCTGCATATTCATATGTTCTATCCCCGTATTTCTTTCGTTCAAACAGGGAGTCCGTCCGTGGACTCCCTGTCATATCCATTCTATCATTTATTCTTGATCGTTCTCAAAATCATGGAGCAAACCGGCGGCACCTTCAGATAAAGGATGCCTTTCTTCACCTCGTAGACTTCTCCCACTGTGCTGAATCCATTTTCCAGAGTCAGCATCAGGCGTTCCATAACCGCCTCTTTGGGAACCTCCGCAAGCCATACCGGAAGATTGATCTCTTTTTCTTCCTTTCCGTTGTTGACCACCACGACGATCTGCTCTTCCTCGCTGAAACGTCCATAACTGAGGAACTGGTAATCCGCCGCCAGGAAACGGGTAGAGCCGTGCGTCAGCACCGGATTGCTCTTGCGGATGTGGATCGCTTCTTTGTGGAAGGAAAGCAGCTCCTGGTCTTCTTTTCCCCAAGGATATGTCCGCCTGTTGTCAGGATCCGTAAATCCGCATACGCCGGCCTCGTCTCCGTAGTAAATAGTCGGCGCGCCCACCCATGTCATCTGGATCACCACAGCCTCCCGCAAAACGCCTTTATTTACATTCTGGCTGGCCGCGTCGGCTCCTAATGTATGGATACGGCCTACTTTATGGTTTGTACGCGTCAGAAATCTGGAATGGTCATGATTCGACAGTTCATTCATGGAAGTCTGCAGCGACGGTCCGTAGAAATTCGACATCTGATAGATCATGGCCCTTACAAACGCGTCGGCGTTGCCGTACATATCTTCCCGGTAATCGTCGCTGTGCTTTTCCATGCCGGTCAGGAACCAGGTCACCGGCTCCATGAACGCGTCATAGTTCATGATCGTATCCCACTGATCCCCCAGCAGCCATTTCTTCGCATTTCCATAATATTCTGCCAGGATCAGCGCATCCGGATTGACTTCTTTGACCGCTTTGCGGAACTTCCTCCAGAATTCATGATTATATTCTTCGCTGAACCCCAGATCCGCAGCTACGTCCAGCCTCCATCCGTCCACATTGTACGGGGGAAGCAGCCATTTCTTCGCCACGCCCAGGATATACTCCACCAGCTGGGGCGACTCTTCATAATTCAGTTTGGGCAGCGTATCATGTCCCCACCAGCCCTCATAGAACTCGTTATACGGCCAGTCGTGTTCATTGTTAAACCGGAAGAAGGACCGGTACGGACTGTCCGCGGAAATATAAGCTCCTTTTTCATAGCCTTCCGCGTGCTCGTACAGAAGCTCCCTGTCCAGCCACTTATTGAAGGAACCGCAATGGTTAAATACTCCGTCCAGGATGATCTTCATCCCTCTGCGGTGTACTTCCTCCACGAATTTTGCGAAGAATTCGTTGCTGGCCTCCAGATTCTTCTTATTGACCACCCGCTGAATGTATTTGGTGGCATGGCTGTTGTTGTTATCCCACTCCGGAAGACATTCTCCGCCGTCTTCCACGATCACTCCCAGATGGGGATCAATATAATCATAATCCTGACTGTCGTATTTATGATTGGACGGCGATACAAAGATAGGATTCAGATAGATTACATCCACGCCCAGGTCCTGGAGATAATCCAGCTTATCCCAGATACCCTGGATATCTCCTCCGTAGAAGGAACGTACATCCATATAATCAGGCGTCTTTTCCCAGTCTGTCACCCTATGTACGCCTTCGTTGATATAGATATACTCCCTGTCCAGTACGTCGTTGGATGGATCGCCATTACAGAACCGGTCTGTAAAGATCTGGTACATGATCGCGCCTTTTGCCCAGTCCGGCGTCTTGAAGCCGGGAACGATACCAAAGGAATACACTTCCTGCAGATCCTTGGACACGCCCAGTTCATTGTAAAAGCATCTCTGTTTTCCCGTGTAAACTTCAAAATAATAATGCAGCGTCCCTTCTTTCAAAGGATCCGTCGTATACGTATAATAATCAAAAGCCCCCTTTGTATAGGCCTTTTGCATCAGGACTTTCCGGCTGCCGCAGATGATAAATACATAATCCACGTTGTCCCTGGCGGTACGGAATTTAATCGTCACCCGGTCTCCCACCTCCGGTTCAAAAGGCGTCCGGTAGTTTTCCGTCTCGTCGCTGAACAGCGCCTCCTTATTCATAACAGGTCTCATGTTCAATGCATACTGCTGCACACGTTTTACTTTTGCAATATCTTTTTCGTCCATGTGACATCCTTTCTGCATTTTCTGCATCTACATCATACAATGGAATCCCCTTGGGAAACAACCCCTTTTCCTTAAAAATACATAGTAAAAAAGACAGCGGGGGTTGTGCTGTCTTTTTTAGGAGAAGGTATTTCTTATTTCTTATGGGGTGTAGCAAAAACTATATAATGTATTGGGGGTTTTTACGTTAATTATAATAGCATAGCCGCCCCTTGAAGTGTGCACAAACTTTACAAAAATGCCTCCTGCTTTTTAGGTGTTTTGTACAAACAGGGCTTCAAATTCATCCCTGGTAATCTTCTCTTTTTCAAGCAGAAGCTCCGCGCAGGCATCCAGCACTTTCCTGTTGGCATTGATCAGCTCTTTGGCTTTGGCGTAGCATTCGTCCACGATCCGCTTTACTTCCGCGTCGATCTGACCGGCCACCTGCTCGCCGTAGCTTCTTGTATGCGCCAGATCCCGCCCGATGAAGACTTCTTCATCATCGCTGCCGTAATTGATCAGACCGATTTTCTCGGACATACCGTATTTTGTGACCATTGCGCGGGCAATCGAAGTCGCCTGCTTGATATCCTGGGACGCGCCCGTGGTAATATCGTCGAAGACCAGCTCTTCCGCCACGCGTCCGCCCAGATCCACGATAATATTCTGCAGCATCTTTCCCTTGGTATTAAACATGTCATCCCGCTCCGGAAGCGGCATGGTATATCCCGCCGCGCCCACGCCGGTGGGAATGATAGATACCGTATATACCGGTCCCACATCCGGAAGCACATGGAACAGGATCGCATGGCCGGACTCATGGTATGCCGTAATCCTTTTTTCTTTGTCAGATATAACACGGCTCTTCTTCTCCGCGCCGATCCCTACCTTGATAAACGCCTTGCGGATATCCTCCTGGATCATGTACGCGCGGCCTTCCTTCGCCGCGTAGATCGCCGCTTCATTCAGAAGGTTCTCCAGATCCGCTCCGGTAAATCCCGCGGTGGTCTGGGCAATCTGGTGAAGATCCACGTCGTCGCCCAGCGGCTTGTTCTTGGCGTGTACCTTCAGGATCTCTTCCCGGCCTTTTACATCCGGCCTGCTGACCGCGATCTTCCGGTCAAAACGTCCGGGACGCATGATCGCCGGATCCAGGATATCTACCCGGTTCGTCGCAGCCATGACAATAATCCCTTCATTCGCGCCGAAGCCGTCCATCTCTACCAGCAGCTGGTTCAATGTCTGCTCCCGCTCGTCGTGTCCGCCGCCCATGCCGGTACCGCGGCGTCTCGCCACCGCGTCGATCTCGTCGATGAACACGATACACGGGCAGTTCTTTTTGGCGCTGGCAAACAGATCCCTTACACGGGACGCGCCCACGCCCACGAACATCTCCACAAAATCAGATCCGGATATGCTGAAAAACGGCACTCCGGCTTCCCCGGCCACCGCTTTGGCGATCAGCGTCTTTCCTGTTCCGGGCGGGCCCACCAGCAGCACTCCTTTGGGAATACGCGCTCCCACCTTTGTATATTTCCCGGGGTTTCTCAGGAAATCCACGATCTCTTCCAGTTCGCCTTTTTCCTCGTCCAGTCCTGCCACATCCTTGAAGCTGGTCTTGGTATCACCGGTCATCGTCATCTGAGCCCGGCTCTTTCCGAAATCCAGCATCTTGCCGTTGCTTCCTCCGGTATTCCTGCCGAACGCCACAACGATGAGAAATAACATGACGCCGCACATCAGAAGCGTCGGACCGAAAGTAACCAGAAATCCAGGCCCTTCCACCGCCGCCACATCATACGCCACGCCGGCGTCTTCCAGCAATGCTCCCACAGTCTCCGTGTTCAGCACATGGGTAATACGCACAGAGCCGTCTTCCAGTGTGTAATTCACAGAACCGGTCGGCGTCTCCTCATTGGGCTCGATCTCTGCGTATGCAATCTGCCCTTCTTCCAGACGCTGTACAAACGTCTGGTAGGAGTCTGTCGAATTCTCGAGGCTCCTGTTTTCAAAAAACACCAGCAGCGCACACAGAAGCGCAAAGACCAGCAGATAGCTGCCAATGTTTTTCCATTGTCCGTTCAATCTTTCTTATCCTCCTGTCAATCAAATTCCACCACGCCAATATACGGCAGGTTCCGGTACTGCTGGTCATAGTCCAGCCCGTACCCGACCACAAATTTATCTTCAATCTGAAATCCCACATACTCTACGTCCACATCCGTGACTCTGCGCTCCGGTTTGTCCAGCAGCGTACAGATCTTAAGACTCGCAGGCTGCCTCTGGCTCAGCAGATCTTTCAGATGGCTGAGCGTACGCCCGGAATCGATGATATCTTCCACGATAATCACGTCCCGTCCTGTAATCGGTTCATCCAGGTCTTTTACGATCTTGACGACCCCGCTGGATTTTGTAGCCGCCCCGTAGCTGGAGCACTGCATGAAATCCATCGTCACCGGCACCGTTATTCTTTTTGCCAGTTCGCAGGTAAAATATACGCTTCCCTTTAAAATACAGATCAGATGTACGATCCTTCCCTCATAATCCCGGCTGATCTCTTCGCCCAGTTCCCGAATTCTCTGATTTACCGTTTCCTCCGGCAGCATGATCTCAATATGATGTTTCTCCATCCTTTGTCCCTCCGTCATTCATCCACTGTACTTTCAAGACCCTTTTCGTCTGCTCCGTCACTTTATAACGTTCGCTGATCCGCATGCCTACCGTCCAGATAATATGGCTTCCGTCCGCCAGAAGCGTAAGACTGTCCCGGTCTTCTCTGGGAACTTTACAGTCGATCAGGTAATCCTTCAGTTTTTTATGCGCGCCGTCCGCCACCTCCAGATAGTCTCCGGGTCTGCGGGTCCGCAGCACGACGCCTTGTTTGATTTTATCATAATCGAACCACTTCGTATAGCAATTTACAGGAATTTTCTCCTTTTTCTCCCAATTTTCCAAAGCAAACCGGAAAATATCCCCCCTGTAATGATATTCCCCGCCGGGCGCGCAATATACCTCTTCCTCTTTCTTTTCCGTTCCATAGCCCTCTTTCAGCAGGACCGCGTCGTATCCCAATACCGCATACCGTCCGTCCGGAAGCGTGATCCGGCTTCCCCGCCTCCCATGTGTCAGCGCGCTCAACTGCTCCGCATGCACTGCGGACAGGTCCTTTCTGCTCCCGTACAACTTTTCCAGGCAGTCCATCGCCAGCATCTTGCCCAGCGCCGGATGCAGTTTCCCGAAAGGCTCCAACAGGATCCGGATCTCACGCCCCGTCTGCCGCACGCAGGCAGTTCTTGCCTGATCCAGATTCTGCTCCAGAAAATCTTCAATTTCCAGCAGGCGCTCCGCCGTCTCCGCCATCCTTTCGACGGTTCCCGGACGGATCTCTTCCATGGGAGCAAGCACCTGATGCCGGATCCTGTTTCTGGTGAACTCCAGCTCCCGGTTGCTGGCATCCTCCACCCAGAGAAGCCCTTTCTCTTTCAACCAGGCTTCTATCTCGTCTCTTTCCACGCACAAAAGCGGGCGGATATACGGCAGACGTACCGGTTCCATGCCCCGCAGCCCCTTGATCCCGCTGCCTCTCATCAGATGAAACAGCATGGTCTCCGCCTGGTCGTTCTGATGATGCGCCAGAGCGATCCGGTCTGCCCATCCTTCTTCTATACAGCGTGCAAACGCGCGGTAACGGGCATTCCGTCCTGCCTCCTCCAGGCCGATTCCATCTGCGGAAGCGTCCGCCGGGACATCTTCCTCGCAGATCCGGACCGGGATCTTCCGCTCCTCGCAGAATGTTTCACAAAACCGCTGATCCCGCAGCGCTTCCGCTCCCCGGATTCCATGATTTACATGCAGAGCCTTGACCCGGATCCCCAGACGTTTCCGGTTTTCCCACAACAGCTGCAGCAGCGCCACAGAATCTGCTCCGCCGGAAAAACCCACGCAGACCGTGATCCCCGGCGCCGTCATCTCCCGCCGGTCCAGATATGCCAGCACTTTCTCTTCCATCTTCATCCTCCTGCTTCCTGTTTATAACTATAAAGAATGCCGCCGGAAAATGCAAATGCTTTCTATCTTCTCCAGATCCCCGCTACCAGGACAGTCATATCATCCCTGGCTCCGCCGTACGCCTGCACCTGTTCCAGCAGGCGTTCCGCCATCTCCGACGGCGTTCCCGGAGCCAGGCCCTGGATCAATGTTTTCAGGATTTCCTCTTCCTGTCCTTCGGGCAATGCGTTCAGCACGCCGTCCGTCACCAGGAACAGCAGGTTGCCGTCATACATGCGGATACGGTACGGCTCCAGAGACAGGCTGCTGCTTGCCCCGGCGGGAAGGCCTGTCCCCCGGATGCACTCCACCCCGTGTTCTCTGCGCAGGAAACTGGGCGCCGCCCCGATCTTCAGGAAATCACACACCCCCGTATACAGATCGATGGAAGCCAGGTCCACCGTGGAAAAAACCGGAGAATCCGGCTGCAGCACAATAGACGAATTGATCATCCGCACCGCCGTTTCTTTGCTGAAACCGGCTTCCAGAAACTGTTCCATCAGGTCCAGCACCAGTTCGCTCTGCGTGCACGCCTGCAGTCCGGATCCCATCCCGTCCGACACTCCGGCGTAAAAATATCCGTCCGGGAGCCAGAATACAGAAAAATTATCTCCGGATACCGCTTCGTCTTTCCTGGTCGCCTTTTTCACCCCGTACAGCGCGTTATACGCCATACCCTCCACAAACAGTACCGTGGTACGGTCCTGAGTGACAAAAGAGCGGCTGTCCCTGGCCGGCATCATCTCGCAGTCCACGATCTCTGACAGAACCTGGGCAATCTTTTTTACCGGCACGCAGGCCTTCTTTTTGGTCCGCATCGTCACATAGAGCTGCCGCCGTTTTCCTTTTACCCCATACAGAAAAACCCGCTGCACCAGCACGCCCATCAGACGAAGGCGGTTCCCGATCTCCTGTTCCAGGCCCTCGTCCTCTCTGGTACTGTAGATCCGTTCCATAGCGCCTTCCAGAATATTTCCCATCTCCTGAAGCTGACCCGCCGCAGCCAGGCGGCTCTCTGCCAGACGGCTCTGCCAGATACGATCCACCCGGTCCAGTCCCTGGACCGGCAGCGGCGCCATGCAGAAGCTCCTGGACAGCTGCGCAAAACTTTCCTGGTATTCCTGCATCCACTGCCGCACCGGATGGACAGTCTCTTTTTCCTCCTGCCCGTGTCCCCGGGCTTCCAGCCACTCCTTTCCATACCCCAGCAGTACCAACAGCGAAAAAAAAGCAGTCCCCCTGAGGACACTGATCGCCATCTCCCAGATCTCCCGGTTCCATATATACTGGACTACCAGATCCATAGCGGCCAGCCCGATACCGGCTCCCGCGCCCAAAAGCCACTTGTTTCTCTTCTGTCCTTTCCTGCCGAACAAGATCAGCAGTCCTGCTCCCATGGTCAACGCCAACGCATACTTGGTCCATTCCATTTCTTCATCACTCCTCCTCCGGTTTTGTATGGGCAATTATAGGAAGAGTCGTCTGAAATCTTTGTCATTTAGAAGTGGCTCGAAAAAAATTCGTTCGACAAAAAAGGATCTGCCCGGAAAGCTGAACTTTCCGGACAGATCCAGACTTTTTATTCATCCGCCTTAAAAATAATCTCATCTTCATAGACAAGCCCCAGCTTGTCTTTTGCCACATCTTCCACGTACTTCTTCGTCTTCGTATAAGCCTCCAGGTCCTCGATCTCCTGAGCCCTGTCCTCTTCGGCCGTTATCTCTTTCTGAAGCGCTTCTTCTCTGGCTTCATAAGAACGGTTTCTCTGCCTCAACCGTATCCCTCCGATGGTGCTCACCGCGAACACAGCAAGTACTATCAACAGGATCGCCCAGGATCCCAGATGTTTTCTCTTTTCCCGTAATCTTCTGCTCCGCGTCTTGTCTGCCATCGGCCTCACTCCCTTACATGACGCTCTTAAGAGAATAGTATTATTATAAACTCTTTGAGACTCTTTTTCAATTTCTTTTTGTAGAATTTGCCTGCCATACGCAGAACTTGTACCAGCTTCCCCCAGACCGCACGGAACGGCTTCAGGATCAGCCCCAGAATCCATCCGAGGATTCCGGAAATCCAGTTGACCAGCCAGTTTCCGAAAATCTGATGATAAACCAGCATACCCACTCCCACTGCCAGCAATGCGTATCCCCGCAGCGCGCCGTCATTCTCTCTGTATAAGAGCTGAAAAATCAAAAGCGCCGTACCAATCCAGTAACACAGGTCTTCCAGCGCCACCGTCCAGACGCCGTGCGGGGCCACTCTCCGGAATATACGGATCAAATCATAAAGCGCCAGAATCAACATCCCCCGCAGAACCGCAAGTCCGAAAAAATGCAGCTCTTTTAATATCCCCGGACTCATCCGGTCACCGGAACAGCCGGTTCAGCAGGGATTCTCCACTCTTCTTCAGATCGGAAACCTCCGAATACTGTATGCTGTCGATCCTTCCTTCCAGGTCTATCTCCCCCTTCTCCAACGACAGACGGTTCACATGCAGATCCGCGCCCTTGATCTGCAACATCCCCAGTTCTGTCTCCAGCAGCACCGCCGATATATCAAAGGAGATAACATCCGACACACCTCCGATGCTGGCCGTGCGCCGGTTCAGCAGGGAGATCTTGTGAGCGCCCCGTCCCTGCGGGCGTTCTTCCACGGTCCCCGTTTTTATCATAGCAAAAGACCTCCTCTATATTCTACTCAAATATATTAGGAGGTCTCTTAAAATATTCCTTATAAATATCGATAAAGCTCTTTGGCTTCATCCTTTTTCACGGTCTCCTGCACGTCCAGCACCTCCGCCTTCACGGATCTTGTGCCGAACTGGATCTCGATCACGTCCCCTTCTTTTACATTCTGGGACGCCTTTGCGACTTTGCCGTTCACCAGGACGCGGCCTGCGTCACAGGCTTCATTGGCCACTGTACGCCGCTTGATCAGCCGGGAAACCTTCAAAAATTTATCCAGTCTCATGCGTATATTAGTTCAGAGCGTCCTTTAAAGCTTTTCCTGCTTTGAACTTCGGAGCTTTGGAAGCCGCGATGGACATGGGCTCGCCTGTATGCGGATTTCTTCCCTCTCTGGCAGCTCTCTCTGCTACCTTGAAGGTACCAAAGCCTACTACCTGAACTTCTTCACCTTTCTTCAGCTCTTCTGTAACTACATCAACGAATGCTTTTACTGCTTTCTCAGCGTCTTTTTTTGTCAGTTCTGCCTTGTCTGCCACTGCTGCAACTAATTCAGCCTTATTCATTGTTTATTTCCTCCTGATTTACTAAATGATGCGTACATCTACATGTATCATTAGTTATATCGTGTTTCCTGGGGTTTGTCAAGCTGTATTCCCTGTATCTTGGCTTTTTTCCTCATTTCTTTCTGCTCTTTTTCTGCTTTTTTGATCTCTTCCCACCGAAGCCGGTTCTGCTCCGCAGATCCGTACTCTTCGTCTCCGAATACATGAGGATGGCGGCGGACCATTTTCTCCGCCAGGCCGTTGACCACATCCTCCATGGTAAACAGCCCCTCTTCTTTTGCGATCTGAGCATGCATCAGTACCTGCAGCAGCACGTCGCCCAGTTCTTCGCACAGGTTTTCCTCGTCTTTCTTCTCAATGGCCTGCACAACCTCTTCGCACTCATCTCTCAGGCACGGGATCAGGCTCTCATGAGTCTGGGCCTTATCCCAGGGACAGCCGTGGTCGCTTCTCAGTTCCGCAATGATTCCCACCAGTTCCTCATAACTGTACATCTTCATCCTCCATCTTCCGCCTCCGTCATAAGCCGGGGCCGTCACGAAAGGGGCGCCAAAGCGCCCCTTCTATATCAGTTCCCATATAATCCTGCATGTCCGCCAAAACGGTGTCCTTTAGATCATCCCGTTGATCATGGAGAGTACCGCGTCTCCCAGAGCGGCGCTCTTCGCATCCGCGTCTTCCAGAGACGTTCCCTTCACTCCGTAATAGATCTTCACCTTCGGCTCCGTACCGGACGGCCTTACGCATACCCATGCATTATCCGGCAGGTCATAATACAGCACATTGGATTCCGGAAGTCCGGTCGGCTTTACTTCTCCCGTCTTCATGTCTTTCACGGTATCCAGCTTGTAATCCCTCGCGGAAACCACCGGATACTCTCCCAGCTTCTCCGGCGTATTATTTCTCAGGGTATCCATGATCTTCTGGATCTTCGCCAGCCCTTCGATGCCTTTCAGCTCGATAGACTTCACAGCGTCTTTATAATAGCCGTATTTCTCATACATGGCGATCATGGCATCCCACAGCGTCATACCTTTCATCTTATAGTAAGCCGCCGCCTCGCACAGGGCTACTGTGGCAGAGATCGCATCCTTGTCACGGGCATAGGTCCCGATCAGGCATCCATAAGACTCTTCCATTCCAAACAGATAGGTGCCTTTTCCGGTAGTCTCGTTTTTCAGGATCTGCTGTCCGATGTATTTGAATCCGGTCAGCACTTCCACCAGCCGGCACCCGTAATTCTTCGCAATCGCGTCCACCAGATTGGTTGTTACGATGGATTTTACCACCTGGCCGTCTGCCGGGATCTTGCCTGCCGCCTGTTTCTGGCTCAGCACATAGTCGCAAAGCAGAGAACCGGACATATTTCCGGTCAGCGGGATGTATTCTCCGGATTTGGTATCCTTTACATAGACGCCAAGACGGTCCGCGTCCGGGTCGGTAGCAAGCACCAGATCCGCATTTACCTCTTTTGCCAGTTTCAGACCTAGGGCAAATGCCTCCGGAGCCTCCGGATTAGGATAGCTTACCGTCGGGAAATCCCCGTCCGGCAGTTCCTGTTCTTTCACTACGTATACGTTTTCAAAGCCGAGCTCTCTAAGCGCTCTTCTGGCCGGTATATTGCCGGTGCCGTGAAGCGGGGTATAAACGATGCGGATATCTTTCTGCATCTTGTCAATGGCATCCTGGTTCACCACCTGTGCCTTTACATGGCCGATAAACTTGTCGTCAATAGCCTGTCCGATGATCTCATACTTCCCGGCTGCCACCGCGTCCTCACGGGACATGGTCTTCACGGTGGACAGATCGGTGATCGCCAGTACCTCTGCGGTCACGCCTTTGTCATGAGGAGGCGTAAACTGAGCGCCGTCCTCCCAGTATACTTTATAACCGTTATATTCCGGAGGATTATGGCTGGCTGTAATATTGATGCCCGCTACGCATCCCAGTTCGCGCACTGCAAAGGACAGTTCCGGCGTCGGACGCAGGGATTCGAACTTATAAGCCTTGATCCCATTGGCAGCCAGCGTCAGAGCCGCTTCCTCCGCGAATTCCGGAGACATATGCCGGGAGTCAAACGCGATCGCCACGCCCTTGTCCTGGCCTCCCTGTTTGATAATGTAATTTGCAAGACCCTGGGTCGCACGGCGCACCACATAGATATTCATCCTGTTAATGCCTGCTCCGATGATCCCCCTCAGTCCTGCCGTGCCAAATTCCAGATCTTTATAAAAGCGTTCCTTTATCTCGTTGTCGTCATCTGCAATAGCCCGGAGTTCTTCTTTGGTAGCCTCATCGAAATATGGATTGGCAAGCCATTCCTGATATATTTCTTTGTAGTCCATTTTGCACAATTACCTCCCGTTTTTTTTATTTTAACTAGGATTATTATACAATACCTCCATAGAAAATGAAACTCTTTTTTCCCTCTGCGCCAAAAATTTTTCAAGCTTTTCCACGTGTTTTCCGGGGATCCATGCCTTGTTTGTCCGGTAGTAATAATTTGCCAGCTTCCAGAATTTTTCCGGATATCTCAGACGACAGCTCAGATATTCCCGTTCCGCATATTCCAATGGCTTTACGCTTTCATAAGCCGCCAGCATCTTTCTGCCCAAATGCAGATCATAGT
Organism: uncultured Lachnoclostridium sp.; assembly: GCA_944376715.1. Taxonomy (GTDB): domain Bacteria; phylum Bacillota; class Clostridia; order Lachnospirales; family Lachnospiraceae; genus Hominiventricola. The sequence goes on from CALWDO010000034.1 coordinate 17,735, forward strand.
TTTGCTTTTCCAGTATTTTCCGCAGGAAAAGATACAGGTCTCCGATCTGTATGTCCAGAGAAGCTTTCTCGAAATTGACTACCGCCATCCTGCCGTCCGATACCAGAATGTTATGGTGCACATATTCGCCATGACACAGATGTCCCTCCTGCACGGCCCGCTCCCGCAGCTCTCTGTATCCGGAAGTTTCCATAATCCGTTCCGTCTCCTGAGCCTCCCTGATCACATCCGCAAAACAGGATAAATATGCAGCCTCAAATACATTTTTACGATTTTTCTTCCTGATAAAGCTGTAGATTTTGCGAAGTTCTCTGTTATGGCGCTTCATTTCTTCCAGAATATCAGTCCCGCCCAGGCGCTGGAGGTCTTCTTCCGTCACAGGAAATACATTTCTCATTACCTTGTGAAGTCCCGCCAGCAAAGAGACAGCCTTCAGGATCTCGCTCTCGCTCCGGGTATCGCACTCTCTGCCGCCGATATATTCTTTGACAATATAGCGGGCGTTCTCCCTGCAGGAAACAGACAGGCGCCCCTCCCGGTCAGGTTCTATGCGGTCCACCAGAAATCCTCTCTCCCTCAGATGTTCCAGCAGTTCCTGCTCCCTCTCCAGTCTGTATGCGCTTCCGGAAAATTCCCTTATCAGCCTTTTGCCCACGCTGGTATCCAACAGAAACGCCCCCCGGATCCTGCAGCTTCCTTCCACGGCAAACGGATATTGTTCCAGCACCTGCAGTTCTCTTTCATTCATAGAATTTCCCCCCACACACGTCTTCTCGTACTTTCCATCTTATGTGTGCGGAAAGAAAATTATTACGGTATCCGGTTCAAAATACAAGGCCGGAAGACTTTATCTTCCGACCTCTTCTTTCCAGCGCAGCGCTTCCGCCAGCAGCCATTCTTTATTGTTCCGTCCGGGTTCTTCGATTACCTGATCCAGCAGATGTTGCAGTGTCTCTCCCAATATCGGACCGGCGGCGAATCCGGCAGCCATCAGATCTCTGCCTGTCACCGCCAGATCTTTCAGTGTCAGGCAGTTCTGATCCTGCAGAATCTGATGGTAGATCGCTTCCACCCGATCAAGGTCCTCCAGTTTCTCTTCCCGGAAGGTAAGACTCTGAGCCAGAATATCCGCCCGCCTCAGCTTCAGATATAACGGGAACAGATCTCCGCCGATCTTGCTCACCGACCTGCGTACCGCGGCAGCCGCGGCGGATGGGCGGCAATCATGCCAGTAAACCAGGCGCTTCACCCGCCGCACTGTGTCGTTATCGAACTTTAATCTTCTCAGGATGCGTCCCGCCAATTCCTCACTGTATGCCGCATGGCCCTGGAAATGATCGACTCCCTGGCTGTCCGTGGTCTTCATCTGCGGTTTTCCGAAATCATGGAGCAGAGCCGCCAGGCGGAGCACCCTGTCAGGGTCTGTCCCCTGAATGACGCGGATCGTATGCTCGCCCACCGTGTACATATGATGGGGAGTATTCTGCTCACACTCCATACAGCGGTTGAACTCCGGAAGGAAAACGGCAGTCAGGCCGGTCTCCCAGGCATCCCGGATCCGCTCCGGATGCGGGGACACCAGCAGTTTCACCAGTTCCGCCTGAATCCGTTCCGCACTGACTTTTTCCAGATTGCGGCACAGTTCCCGGATGGCTCTCCGGGTATCTTCTTCCAGTTCAAATCCAAGCTGCGCGGAAAAACGCACCGCCCGCATCATGCGCAGCGCGTCCTCCGTAAACCGCTCCCCGGCGTCGCCCACGCAGCGGATCAGCCCTCTCTTCAGATCGCCGATCCCGTCGAACTCGTCCACCAGCCCGGTCTCTTCGTTGTAAGCCATGGCGTTGATCGTAAAATCCCGCCGCTTCAGATCTTCCAGAAGGCTTTTCGTAAAATGTACTTCCGACGGATGGCGTCCGTCCTCATATACGCCGTCCACCCGGTAAGTGGTTACCTCAAAGCTCTCTTTGCCCATCATAACCGTTACAGTCCCGTGACGGATGCCTGTATCGACAGTTCTGGGAAACAGACGTTTCACCTCCTGGGGGGATGCGGACGTGGTAATATCCCAGTCCGACGGTTCCCTTCCAAGAAGCGCGTCACGCACACACCCTCCCACTGCATAGGCCTCATACCCTGCAAATGTCAGCGTGCCGATTATTCTGTTGACTTTTTCCGGAATCTGAATCTTCATTGTCACACCTGATTAATATGCTTTTCCCCAGTAAACCAGTTTCCTGGCCGGTCTTCCGCAGCATACGCACTTGTCGGACAGCTTATGCTGTTCAAACGGCATACAGCGGCTGGTCGCCGTGGTATCTTCTTTGATCTTGTCCTCGCAGGCCTGGTCGCCGCACCACATGGCGCGCACAAAACCCGGTTTTGTATTGATCGTCTCTACAAACTCTTCATAAGTTACCGCGTCATAGGTATGCTCGTCCCTGTGACGGCGCGCTCTCTCCAGCATATCCTTCTGCATGGTTTCCAGCACCTCGGACAGTTTTGTCTCCAGCTCGTCCAGGGCCACCGGAATCTTCTCTCTAGTGTCTCTGCGCACGATGACTGCCTGTCCTGCTTCCATATCCTTGGGGCCGATCTCGATACGGGTCGGCACTCCTTTGATCTCCTGCTCGGCAAATTTCCATCCCGGAGATTTTTCCGAATCATCCACCTTTACCTGAAATCTGCCGGCCAGACGGTCTCTCAGCTCATACGCCTTCTCCAGAACTCCCTCTTTGTGCTGGGCAATCGGGATGATCACGGTCTGTACCGGAGCGATCCTGGGCGGCAGCACCAGTCCTGAATCATCTCCGTGCACCATGATGATGGCGCCGATCATACGGGTAGTCATACCCCAGGATGTCTGATGTACATATTTGAGCTGATTATCCTTATCGGTATACTGGATATTAAACGCCCTGGCAAATCCATCTCCGAAATTATGGCTGGTGCCGGACTGCAGCGCTTTTCCGTCGTGCATCAGAGATTCTATCGTATAAGTAGACTCCGCGCCCGCGAATTTCTCTTTATCGGTCTTCTGCCCTTTGATCACCGGTATCGCAAGTACTTCCTCGCAGAAATCCGCATAGAGATTCAGCATCTGTACAGTCCTTGCCTCTGCCTCTTCTGCCGTGGCATGTGCCGTATGGCCCTCCTGCCACAGGAACTCTCTGGAACGCAGGAACGGACGGGTGGTCTTCTCCCAGCGCACAACCGAGCACCACTGATTATATACCTTTGGCAGATCGCGGTATGAATGAATGTCATTGGCATAAAAATCACAGAACAGCGTCTCGGAAGTAGGTCTCACGCACAGGCGCTCCTGCAGCTCTTCCGTACCGCCGTGAGTCACCCACGCCACTTCCGGTGCGAATCCCTCCACATGATCCTTTTCTTTCTGCAGAAGACTCTCCGGAATAAATATAGGAAGATATACGTTCTCCACTCCGGTCTCTTTAAATCGGCGGTCCAGTTCTTTCTGAATATTCTCCCAGATCGCGTAACCGGCCGGCTTGATAGCCATACAGCCCTTGACGCTGGTATAGTCGATCAGTTCCGCTTTCTTCACCACATCAGTATACCACTGGGCGAAGTCCACGTCCATGGAAGTAATATCTTCCACAAGCTTCTTTTCTTTTGCCATAATTTAAGGGTTCTCCTTTACTTTTTACTGTCTTTTACATTGATTTTCATTGTAAGAAGGAACGCATGTTTTGTCAAGTATCTTCCCATTTACCAATACTTTGCTGCCATACTGCGGAGGTTTTTGCAGATACTGTTATCGGAGGTAGATCACGGATGACACAACAGAGAAAAAAATATCTTCAACAGGCCGGCATCCTTCTGGCAGTCTATCTGTTCCTGCGGTACCTGCTCCCGCTGGGAATGCCCTTCTTTCTTGCCTGGCTCACCGTCCACTTTCTGGTTTTTCTGCAGAAATGGATCCGGATGCGGCTGCTCCCGCTGGGAATCTGTTTTCTGGCGGTATGTATTCTCCTTATCGGCGCCGGCGTACTGTGCGGGTGCACGCTGCTCTATGAACCCTGTCAGGAGCTGATTCCTGTATGTCAGGACTACTGGAGCCGTTTCTCCGAACATCTGGTATGGATCCCGGAATCCTTGTCCGGTTTCCTTATGGATCAGATGCCGACGGTTCTCTCCTGGCTGTTCGGCATATTTATCTATCTCGTCTCAGTCCTTTTTCTTGCCAAAGACTGGGAACGGGTGAAGGGACTTTTGCAGAAACTCCCTTTCTTCACGCCGGTTTCCCGGGCATCCGGACGTATGGCGCAGGCGTTCCGGGGATGGGCCAGAGCCCAGGGGAAGATCATGCTGGTCATATCCGCGGAATGTGCCGTGGGTTATTTCCTCCTGCATATCCCTTTCTTTTGGTTCTGGGCGATACTGACCGGACTGGTCGATGCCCTGCCGGTCTTCGGCACCGGCGTCGTCTTCGTGCCCTGGGTCGTGATCCAGATCCTTCAGGGGAATTTTGCCATGTCCCTCTGGCTGGCGGTTCTTCTGGCTGTCACCTGGCTGACCCGTGAGTTTCTGGAACCGCGGCTGCTGGGCGGCGGACTGGGACTGCTCCCTATCGGTTTCCTCATGTCCGTCATCGTGGGCCTGCAGCTCTTTGGTCCCTTCGGCCTGTTCTCCGGACCCTTTGGCGTACTGCTGATCAAAGAGCTGTGGGCGGAACTGGAAATGTAGGTTCTACCTGGAAGCTCAGGGGCTCCCCTGTGCGGGGATGGCGGAAGGAAAGTTTACAGGAACACAAAGAAAGCTGATGAAACCCGGATTCCGCTTTTCCATATTTTGTATCCCCTACAATAGGCATGCCGGCATGGGCTAATTGAACACGTATCTGATGATGCCGCCCTGTCAGAATCCGGATTTCCAATAAGCTTTTATCCTGCCAGGTCCTGACCATATGATAAAGAAGTTCACTCCTCTTTGCATTCTGTGTTCCGGCCGGAACAACACAGGACACATTATGCCCGTTGTCTTTTACTAGATAGTCAATAAGGCGCCCCTCTTTTTCCAATGGTCTTCCATAAACTAATGCCTGATATATTTTTTCCATATGAGAATGGTCGCTGACCTGACGGCTTAGTTCTCCGGCAGATTTTGAATTGCGCGCGACCAGAAATATCCCTTCTACCGGCTGGTCTAATCGATTCACCGGAAAAAGTTCTATATTTTTATCTCCTCTCAGCATCAAATCATTTCTAAGCATGCTCAAAGCGTCCGGCACAGAGGGTCGGGCGCTTTGAACAGCCAGTCCATATGATTTATAAAGAACAAATAAATCTTTGTCTTCATATAATATCTTATATTTCTTCATATATTTTCCCTCTTTTTCAGTATATCGAATTTGGGAAAACAATGCAATTATTTCCGCGCTTTTCTCCTTTCAGAAACAACATTAATAATCATGACAGCGATCAATACGAGCCCCCATATAAGGTTTTTATAATAATCTGATATATTCTGGAACAGCGAAAATCCAGACGAAAGCATTTGAAGTATAATAACTGCAAATACCATGCCGCTCACTTTCCCTTTTCCTCCATTAGGATTTACGCCTGCGAGGACACATATTAATATGGATGGAGTTAAATAGGATTTACCAAAATCAGATCTGGCGGAATTAAAATGTCCGCACATCAAAATACCCGATACCGAAGCCAGTATTCCACTGATAATATATGTAAAAGTTAATACCTTCTTATTATCTACTCCTGAATACTTCGATGCTTCTTTATTCGATCCTATCATATATATCTTGAATCCAAACGCAGTCTTATTCAACAAGAAAGCAACCGTTCCCGCACAAGCAGCAAATACAATGGTAGTAAGCGGGATTACCCCAAATAAACGGTAATTTACTGCTGTATTCAGAATACTCGGAAGTTCGTTTACTGAAGAACCCTGCGTAATACCTACAGCCAATCCCAAAATAATATCTGAAGCGCCTAAAGTTGCAACCATGGCAGGTATCCCGATTCTGGAAATCAAAGTTCCTGTAAATACTCCACAAACACTGCCCACAACCATGCCAAATATCAAAATCACCAGCAGCACTAAAATTTGAACCGGCAATGACGCATTTTCCGGCATAATAGTTTTTAACAGCATACAGCTTAAAATTCCTGCAAGATCTGCTACCGCTACTACCGTCAGGTCAATTCCCCCGCTGATCATCGCCAACATCATTCCCAAGGACATTACACCCATTTCCGGAAATAAATATGCAACCAACTGCATTTGCCCAAAGGTCAGAAAAGATCCTCCTGTAGCTATCGTAAGTCCTGCCAAAGTGACCAGTAATATAAACAGCAGCCTCATAATATTAGAATCTTTATTTAAATACCTGCTTATACTATTCATGAGCTGCCTCCTCTCCTGCGGCATCCTTCAAGATATTGGAAGTCACTTTCCTCTCCGCAGAAACCGCTTTATATGCAGATACACATACTCCAAGAATAATCAAAATACCTGTCATCAATTTGCTCCATTCCGTCGGTATTCCAAGAAGAATCAAATTGTTTGAAATAATCTTCATCAGTACCACTCCAAGAAACGTCCCGAAAACACTTCCGCTTCCTCCTGCAATATTGGCTCCTCCCAGAACTACTGCCGCAATAATTGTCATCTCATAACCATCAAAGAAATTAATCTGACACATTCCCGACAGAGTGACCTGTGTAAGCCCAGTTATCCCACCGATCATTCCGCAGGCGGTAAAAACAAATACTCTAATAGCCGCCACATTAAATCCAGCTCTCTCTGCCGCTACCGGATCACCTCCAACTGCATATATGCCCCGACCCAACATAGTATATTTCATAATAAAACCAACAATTAACAATGTGACAATCAGGAACAAAATACTTACATGCATAGAACTTCCCAAATTTGTGGCAGCACTCCTGACTGAAAACAGATTGGCGGACACCATATTCTTCATAGGTTCCGGAAGCACTGAAATAACGCTGCTTTTCAGAACGCCTTGAGTAAAACCAAGGTATATTGTACATGTCCCGAGCGTAATGATCAGCGTAGGAAGTTTTAACCATGCTGCCAAGACACCATTAATCATTCCCAGGAAAGCACCAATCACAGCCGCCAGCAAAAATCCCAAGATAACCGGCCCTTGATAGCCTGTAACCTGAAACAATTTTGTAACGGCAAACATGCATAACATTGCGGTATAAGGAAATGACACATCAATATTTCCCGATACAATCACCATAAAAAGCCCTGACGCCATCATACCAGGTACAATCAGGCTTCTCGTCAGGTCGACCAGATTGTTAGCCGTAAAAAATTGCCCGCTGATCGCCTGAATGATCAATGACAATATTATAATAATCAAAGCTACATAAAATTCATTACGTTTTAATAACCGTTGTATTTTCATATTGTCATCCCACTCCTTCTGTTATCAATGCCTGCAATTTAGAACTGTCAAGATCCGTATTCTTATACTCTCCCGTAATATGGCCGCTTTTGATGATCAGAATCCTATTGCAATTCATCAAAATCTCGCTGATATCGTCTGAAATCAACAGAATTGCCATATCTTTCTCCTCCGCAAGTTTTCTGAGGTAATTATGGATATCATATTTCGCTCCTATATCTACGCCTACTGTTGGTCCATTTAAGATCAGGACTTTAGGCCTAGTTTCCAACCATTTTCCCAGAACCACTTTCTGCTGATTCCCCCCTGACAGGGTTTGGATTCCGTCTTTCAGTTCATGCAGTTTAATACCAAGGCTTTTAATCCAATATTTAGAGTCTTCGATTCCCTTTTTATAATCTACAGTTTTATTTTTTCTTTTCAATCTATCAATATTGGATATTATCATATTGTTTTCAATAGACTGAGTCAGGAAAAGCCCTTCTGTCAATCTATCTTCCGGAACATACCCTACCTTTAATTTCAGGGCATCCATAGGCGTCCTGATCTGTACTTCTTTATCCTCTATATATATTTTCCCTGAACTTGCTGTGTATAAGCCAAAAAGAGTTTTGGCCAATTCTGTCCTGCCGGAACCCAACAAACCAGTTATTCCTAAAATCTCGCCTGGATGTATGTCAAAATTGATATTTTCAAAGCCATTCTTAAGGCATAAGTTTTCTACCCTGAACAGGGATTTGTTGAAATCCGCGTTCTTTGCCGTAAAATACTCTTCCTCAATAGTCCTGCCCGTCATATAATATATAAACTGTTCATTTGTGACATTTTGTGCCGGTTTAGAGATAATTGTTTTACCATTTCGGAATACTGTAAACTGATCTGCGATTTCAAAGACCTCATCCAATTTATGACTGACAAATAAAATAGAAATGCCTTCTTCTTGCAGTTGCCGAATCACTCGAAAAAGCTTGTCCACCTCTTTTCTTGTTAATGCGGATGTTGGTTCATCCATAATAATTAATTTCGAATTATATAAAATGGATCTGGCAATTGCAATGAGCTGTTTGTCTGCAATTGATAAAGTTCCAACCGTCTCATCTAATGGAATATTTATCCCTATATGATCCAGTGCTTGCCGCGCAATCTTTCTTACATTCTTCCAATTTACCAGTTTTCTTTTATTATAAAGCTCATAATTCATAGCGATATTTTCAGCTACAGTTAAATTAGGAAAAATAGACATGTCCTGGTAAATAACCTGAATGCCCATTTGAATTGACTGGTTAATATCCAGAGATGGATACTCCTGACTATCAAAATAAATACTTCCTCCATCCGGTTTATAAAACCCGGAAATAATTTTTATTAAAGTTGATTTGCCGCATCCATTCTCTCCAACCAGGCAATGAATCTCTCCTTTATGTATGGTCAAATTTACTTTATCAAGTGCTTTAACACCGCCAAAATGTTTTGATATTTCTTTTGCTTCTAGTAATATCTCGCTCATCCTATCCTCGCCCTCACTTAAGAATATAGCCCGTATATCCAAAAAAGGATGTACGGGCATAAATATTCAGACAACCTTTTTAGAACGGATAGTCCGCCATATTATCTTTATTAATAACAAGAATCGCATTACCACTGATATTTTTGCCATCTACCGTAACGCTATTATATCCATCTATCCCAAAGTCATATCCTGTCTGGATCTGATCTCCATTTCCATCCAAAATCATGGACGCGATATGGCACATTACTTTACCTGAAAGGGCAGGATCCCAGGAAAGTACGCATGGATTAGATCCAGATTCCAGATATGGTCCTGACACAGACGGGACGCCTGTTCCGACAGCAAAAATCTGTCCTGTCATTCCTAATTCGTCAATCGCTTTCGCCGCACCTGGCGCATCATAACTGGATGCCCCTAAAAAACCTTTAATATCCGGATATTTCTTTATGATTTCTTTTGCCTTGTTATAGGCTGTATCCATATTATCTTCACATTCAATTCTTTCTTCAGGAATCAATTCCATATTCGGATACGCTTCCTGCTGATGCGCGACAGCCGCATCCATCCACTGATTATGCGATACAGATGACAGGAACGCTACCATAGTGACATATTTCCCTTCTTCTCCCATAGCAGCTGCCAATTCATCCATCATTCTTTCACCATATTCCTGATTGCTAAACGCTTCAACATCATAATCACATTCATCAAATCCTTCTGCTTCATGAGTAACAACAACGATTCCTTTCTCCCTGGCTTTGGCAAGTACCGGCCGGCACGCCTCCGGATCGATAGGGACAACACATAAAGCATCAATATCCTGTGCAATCAAGTTTTCAATCACTTGTATCTGTTCTGCTGAGTCTGTTTTAGACGGCCCTTTTACATAAGCATTATTTCCTGTTTCTTCTGCGAATTCATCAACCCCCTGCTGAAGCCGGATAAACCATGGGTCTGACATATCTTTTACGACAGTAGCAATCGTATACCCCCCTTCTGATGCTTTGTCCCCACTTTCATTTGTGTCAGAAGCGCTCGTCTGTGAGTTTGTTTCTGTACTCTGGCTTGATCCACATCCAGTTGCCATTGTCATCACCATTACCATACAAAGAACCATTGACACTAATTTCTTTTTCATATGTAACCTCCTTCAATTATATAATCTACTCATGATACCTTTCTTCTCTCTTGATCTCTTTCAGCCCTTTCAGCCCTTTCATAAAAGAATCATTCAATCCAAAAGTGTCATGCAGTATTCCATAAAAAGAATAAACCTTATCATACAGCTTCCCATTTTCACTGTCCGGATGATAAACAACCACTTCTTTTGGAACCAGCCTTTCTGCGGCTTCCTGAAAATCTCTACATCCCCATTTTTTATCTGCTTTTCCTAAAGCAACCGCTGCACACACTGCGGCTCCTCTTGCTGAAACATTATCAAACCATGGAACAATGATATCTTTATGAAATACATCTGCACACATCTGCATGATCCACGGACTTTTACGTGCAATTCCGCCTACCGCATATATAGCATTGATTTCAACGCCATTTTTTTCATAATTCTCTATAATCTTTCTCGATCCGAATATATTTGCCTCCACAAGAGCCCTGTATATCTCTTCCGGTCTGGTTTCCAATGTCATTCCGACAATTAAACCTGACAAATTATAGTTAGATAAGATACTGCGGTTTCCATTTAACCAGTCCAATGCAACAAGCCCTGTTTCCCCAGGTTTATATTGAACTGCCATTTCTCCCAATAGATCCAGCAGGCTTTTCCCCTCTTTTCTGGCTCTTTCTGCATATGGTGCCGGTACACAATTTTGTGCAAACCAGGAAAAAACATCTCCCGTAGCAGGTTGACCTGATTCATATCCATACAGCCCCGGAATCATTCCATCGGCAGCGACAGAACAAATACCATCAAAAGAACGAAATTCTCTATACATCAACTGGTGGCAAGTAGAGGTCCCCATTACAAGTACCATACTTCCACTTTCCGTCACGCCTGCACCACAACCAGATACCGCGCTATCTCCATGTCCTGCTGCCACAACTGCTTCTGTGGTAACTCCCAGAAGTTCTGCCATATGAGGAAGTACTTTGCCGACATAATCGCCCGCTTTTACTATATCCCCTGCTAATTTTGTATTTGCCGCATCCTCTAAAAGAGGATTTAATGCTCTGGCAAACGCTGCGTCTGGATATCCCTTTCCTTTAACCCAAAAAGCATTCACACCTAATATCCCGCTGTTACGGCTATTGATCCCTGTCAGCAGCATGACAATATAGTCAACAGCTTCTATAAAATAATCTGCCTCAATATAAATCTCTGGATTTTCTTCCGCCACCTGCAACATTTTAGGATATACCCATTCTGACGATACAGAATTTCCAAAATATTCTTTTAACCAGGTAGTATTCTCTTTTGCGTATTTTTCTATACGTTCCGCATATGGCTGTGCTCCATGATGTTTCCATAATTTGGGCCATGCATTGGGAATATCCCGAAAACGGTCCATTTTGCAGAGAGGCGTCCCATCTTTTTTAATCGGAATCAACGTACAACTGGTAAAATCTGTCCCTATTCCTGCCACTTCTTCTGGTTTGATCCGGCCTTCCCTTAACATTTCTCTGGATACAGAAACCATACTTTCCAACCAGTCGTCCGGATCCTGCAGGAACCATTCCGGTTCCAGTTTAATGGGTTTATGTTTCATTTCCCTCGAAATAACGCCATTCTTATATGGGCTTTCTGCAGTTGCCGCCATCTTCCCTGTATTCAAATCAAGAGCCACACCTCTGCAGGATAGAGTCCCAAAATCAAATCCCAAAACATATCTGCTCATTTTTAAGCCTTCTAAATATTTAAACCTCTCCTCTAAATCGCTTTACTACATCCATAAATGCTTTTACACGACTTTTGTCCACCTGATTTTCAAATTTTCCGTTATACTTAAACGTAGTAGCAACTACCGCACCGTCAGCTATTTTTAAAATATCCTCTATTGTTTCTTTTGTACACCCGGTATTTGCCAATACAACTGTATCAGGGACAACCTCTTTTACTTCTTTAAGAAGTGACTGGTCAGTAGGTGACCCTGCCGTCAACCCTGACACACACAACGCATCCGGCCTGCAGTTAAATACGGTAGACTTTGCAATTTGTTTCAAATTTCTGTCCGCTAGATATTTAGCCGCCTCCGGCAAAATATTAAACAAAAGCTTTACCTCTTCAGCTCCAATCTCATGTTGATGCCGTATCGTTGCTCCGCAGTCAGTATCCCATAATCCAAAATCACTGGCATATACTCCTGTAAAAATCTCTCTTACAAATTTTGCATCTACAGCAGCCGCCAAATCCAACGACGCGTTAGGATCCCAAAGGACGTTGACTCCATATGGAATTGATATATAAGGTTTTAATTCCCCTATAATCCTTGCCATGGATGCCACTGTCACAGTTTCAACAGAAGTAAGATACGGAAGACTATATTCGTTGCTGAACATAATCGCATCCACACCGCCTTCCTGCAGCGCATCCAAATCTTCTTTTGCCTTTTCTACTACCCATTTCATGCCCTTTTCCTTGTCATAGCCTGGATCACCGGGCATCGCCTGTAAATGGAGCATAGAAATAACACATTTTTCTTTTCCTATTACCTCTTTTAACCAACTCATCTTTTTCCTCCTATATAGTGATTAAATTTATTGCTTTATCATTTAATATTTCTACAGTTTCTTCATCAATCCCGGCATCCGTAATAACAACGTCAAAATCATCTATATCACAGACCTTTGTTAGAGCCTTTCTTCTAAACTTTGTGTGATCACTAAGAAGCACTCTATATCTCCCACTGGCTATAATACTTCTTTTTATGCCGATCTCTATAAAATTACTGTCAAACACTCCATATTCCGGATTAATTGCATCAGCTCCCAAAAATACTATATCTACACAAAGTTTTCTGACCATTTCTTCAGCGATCTGTCCAACCAGGACATTATACCCATCCCTTCTGATTCCTCCAGTAACAATCAAAGCGGATGTTTTATCTAGTTTAATGTTATATGCAATATCTAAGTTATGGGTAATCACTGTAAGATTCTGAAACCTATGTAAGGTCTTGGCCAGCAAAAGTGTCGTTGTCCCTGAATCCAGAAAAATACTGCATCCGTCTTTTATCAATTCTGCCGCTTTCTGGGCGATTTTCGTCTTTTCAGGGATCATAAGTTTCATCTTCTCGTCGACGCCTCTTTCCAGACCAGTTCCTCTCTCAATTACAGCGCCTCCGTGTGTACGTTCCAGATATCCCATACCTGCCATTTCATCCAGATCTCTCCGGGCTGTAGCCTCTGAGACTTTACACAAGTTTGCAGCTTCTTTTATGGTTATACTTCGTCTTTCATTTAAGTAGTCCATGATACTCTGCTGGCGTTTCGCTGGCATTGAAGACGTCGTTTGATGCATTCTCTTCATCTCCTTGCAATGATATTATCATGTTTTGCAATGTTTTGCAATATTATTTGTTATTTTCTGCAATATTTTTTGTCAAGCATTGCATTATATTTCATTTTTTTACACAAAACAATAAATACAACTTTATTTTTTGCGTAATCCCGAATATAAAAATATTAGGGCCATGCTTTTATTTTCAGCATGACCCTAATATTTTTTCTATGCATATATTAACTTCACTTGTGTTTTCTGTATCATTTCCGCCGTTTTTTCATCTAAGCCCTTATCAGTAATAATTACATCAAATTCCTCAATACCACATACTTTTGTCAACGCTTTCTGCTTAAACTTTGTATGGTCCGCCAGCAATACTCTTGTTTCCCCACAATGGATACTGCTCCTTTTTATTCCTACTTCTAAAAAATTACTATTATAGATTCCACTATCCGGCATTACCGCATCTGCCCCAATAAATGAAATGTCTACCCTCAGCTTATTGACCATCTCCTCCGCAATAGACCCAACCAGCACTCCATAATTATCGCGCCGGATACCTCCAGTTATAATCAATGTAGAGGAGCTGTCCAATTTTGTATGATAAGCAATATCAAGACTATGTGTAATTACTGTGAGATTTTGAAAAGGCAAAAGTAAATTTGCCAAAAGCAGAGTGGTTGTCCCTGAGTCAAGATAGACACTGCTTCCATCTTCCACCAGTTTCACTGCTTCTTTAGCAATCTTTGTCTTTTCCGGAATCATTACTTTCATTTTTTCTGCATGAACCATCTCCAAGGATGTACCTTTCTCAAGGACAGCACCTCCATGTGTTCGTGATAATAATCCTTGAGCAGACAAATCATCCAGATCCCTTCTGGCTGTTGCTTCCGAGACCTTACAGAGTATCGCAGCTTCTCTAATGGTTATACTATGGTTTTCCTGTAAATATTCCATAATACTTTGCTGGCGTTTCGCTGGTATCGTGCTCGTTATCTGCCCCATATACAATACCTCTCTTTAGTAAATTACATATATTTCCATTTTAAGTCATGTAAGAAAAAGGCATCGCCGCATAGCAATGCCTCTCTCTTACTGGTATTTTCTGAATATTACAGCCTCTTCAGAAGCTCCTCACGCTCTTTTTCATAACCGGGCTTGCCAAGCAGGGCAAACATATTCTTCTTGTAGCTCTCTACACCCGGCTGATTGAACGGATTCACACCGAGCATATATCCGCTGACTCCGCAGGCAAACTCAAAGAAATAGAACAGCTGGCCCAGAGAGAACTCGTCCTGTCTGGGAATCTTCACCAGCAGATTCGGCACTTCTCCATCTGTATGCGCCAGGATCGTACCGTTCATCGCGCTCTTATTAATGAAGTCTACGTTCTTTCCGGCCAGATAATTCAGGCCGTCCAGATCCACCGGTTCCTCGCCCATCACGATCTCCTGCTCGCATTCTTCTACTTCCAGTACGGTCTCAAACATGATGCGGGCGCCATCCTGGATGAACTGTCCCATCGAATGCAGATCCGTGGTCAGGTCTACCGATGCCGGGAAGATACCCTTGTGGTCTTTGCCTTCTGATTCGCCGTAGAGCTGCTTCCACCACTCAGATACATAGTGGAGGCTTGGCTCATAATTGGCCAGAATCTCGGTGGACTTTCCTTTTCTATGCAGAATATTGCGGAGCGCCGCATACAACACCGCGTCATTCTCTTCATACGGAGCGTTCAGCGCCATCTCGCGTCCGCTTGCGGCTCCTTCCATCAGCTTCACGATATCCGCGCCGCTTACCGCGATAGGAAGAAGGCCCACAGCCGTCAGCACAGAGAAACGTCCTCCCACATCATCCGGCACTACAAAACTCTCGTAACCTTCCTCGGTAGCCAGATTCTTCAATGCTCCTCTTGCCTTGTCCGTGGTCGCATAGATTCTCTTCGCGGCCTCTTCTTTTCCGTATTTTTTCTCCAGCATCTCTTTAAACACACGGAACGCGATGGCCGGCTCTGTCGTCGTACCGGACTTGGAAATCATATTGATAGAGAAATCACGGTCTCCGATCACATCGATCAGATGGGAGATATAACGGGTGGAAATGCTGTTGCCCACAAAATAAATCTCCGGCGTACCGCGCTTCTCCTTCGGAATCATATTATAAAAGCTGTGTCTCAGAAATTCGATAGCAGCTCTCGCTCCCAGATAGGAACCGCCGATGCCGATCACCAGCAGTACTTCAGAGTCATTGCGGATCTTCTCCGCAGCCTTCTGGATTCTTGCGAACTCCTCTTTGTCATAGTCCACAGGAAGATCGATCCAGCCAAGGAAATCATTCCCTGCTCCGCTGCGGTCCAGCAGTACCTTTTTCGCTGCCTCCACCTGGACTTTCATGTTCTTTACTTCTTCAGCGCTGACAAAACGCTCTGCCTTGGAATAGTCAAGTGTAATCTTAGACATGCCTTTACTCTCCTTTTCAGAAATGTCTCTTGTTAATTACATCCATTCTAGCATTGATGCAAGGCAAAAATCAAGTATACAGGCTTAAAAAGTGCCTTTCACCCTGATAAAAGTTCCGAGAGTACTTCCTGGAAGATTTTCTTTTCTTCTTTTTCCAGTACAATAGGTTTTTCCGGTTCGTCATGCACCGGATCAGATACATTTGTCTCAGGAGCGCCCTCTGCAATAACTTTGTCCGAAACATTTTTCTGTACCGGCTCCGCTTCTTCCTCAAACCCTTCATACTCATGGTGCTGGCGAGGATAGAGCGTATTCGCCACATAATCCGTCAGACTATTCTCCGCCCGTATCCACAGGCTGTCCGATTCGAACACGAGCGCGGCAATACGCACCGCAGATACGGACAATAATGCCGCCAGCAGCCGGTTTACACACAGCAAAGGATCATTTCCCAGGAAATAAAGGATAATGCCCTCTGCCATCCCCGCATACAAGATCAGCCGGACCCACCGGTCAGGCAGCTTCAGCCATCTCCCCAGCCGGACTCCGAATCGTTTTTCCTGATACAAGTATTTTTTCACGAAAGCGGTAATATCGTGAATCTCCACATGTACCTCATAACTCTTCTCGAATTTAAGCGTCATCTGCCGGAGCATTTTCCCCTTGCTCCCGCCTCCCAGGGCTGCTTCCCGGCAAAGTTTTCCGAAGATTCCCCTGCGTGACAACGCCAAAAAGACTCCCCAGATACCCAAAAACCAGAACTCCGCATAATTTCTCCACATGTCATAGCATAATACATACATCCCAAACGCCTCCCCTGTTTC
>CALWDO010000035.1 GCA_944376715.1 uncultured Lachnoclostridium sp.
AACGGCGTGGTAACCGTTCTCCTTTTTTTATAGTCGGGTGTCCTTTCAGTCACTTCGTGACTTTTGGGACACCCTCTCCAAGTCACAATTTTCTTTATAGCAGGAGAAGATTAACCTGCTGCTCGCTTTCAACGTTTCCTATAGTAGCGCAAAGCTACAGCTAGCATTATATGTCTTTCTTCTTCAGCATAATATTTTTCTTTCTCATAACCGCTATGCAGACAGCCAAAGCACTCACACCAACTACAAACATAGCTGTCGGCAGCAAGATATTTGTCTCATCGCCCGTCTTTGCAGAATTAACAGCTGCCACATCAGATGCTGCCGATGCCGCGCCTGAATTGGAATCTGAACCAGAATCTGAAGAAGATCCGCTTCCATGGCCTTTGCCCGGGGCCGGTTTGGCAGAAGTATCCGGCTTTGGATTTTCCGGCGTGTCTGTATCTGGGTTTTCTGGTATATCTGTACCCGGATTCTCCGGCGTATCTATGCCTGGGTTCTCGGGCGTATCCGTACCTGGCTCTTCCGGTACAGTTTCTTCTTTCTCCACGGTATACATTCCATCTACCCGCACACCCGTCGGCACAAATCCTGGGGCACAAAATTCCTCGGAAACTTTATTGGAAAAGCTTCCTCCTGAAACCTGAATAACAGATTTAGAGGAATCCTCCAAATCCATCTTAATCCCTGTAGAGCCATCATGGGTTCCTTTGCTCAGGGTTCCTTTAATAGTGCCTCCTGTTACAGTAACTGTCGGAACGGCTGACGCATCCATATAGTTCACTGCTTTTACATCTCCGTTAATAACCGCACTGCCATAGATTACGGTCTCACTTGCCACATCTCCATAGCTCCATGTGATGACCGGACCATCCATCGTTCCTCCGCTAATCTGCGCTGAACCCCAATTCTGCAGGGCCTGTTCAGGAGATGTCACCGTTCCTCCGCTGATCTCGAGTTTGCAGTAATCCTCATTCTTCACGGCAATAAATTCATTTTTAAGATCACCTCCTGTGATAGCAAGGGATACTTCCTTTCCTTCTGTCGTCTTGTTTACCACAAGAGAACTGTATTTGCCCGTTGCAGTGACAGAACCACCGGATATGGTCATCGAACCGTGGTTCTCCACTACATAATAGCTGTTTCCTCCATTGTTAGAAGGACTCGTTCCCGCTTCTTGGCTGCGCGTCAGTTTTCCGGATTCCAGCATAAAGGTTCCGGTATTATACACCGCTGCTTTCGCATGTGTAATATTGTCCACAGTACCCTTGCCGGTGTTACTGCCGTCACGCACTGTTAATGTACCATTATTAATTATCGTATGCGAACCATCAGTATTTGTCAACGTACAGCCATTTAAATCCAGAACAGCTTCCACTCCCGCAGGGACAGATATGCTCTCCGTCACATTCTTCTGAAGTACGATGGTATTCCCGATCCCGGCCTGCACCGCATCGATAGCTTCTTTCACCGTCGTGTAGGAAACATCTCCGACCTTGGCAGCACATTCGTTGATTTTTTCTGTCTGCACGGTATACTTTCCGTTGCCCAGTTTGTTTGTCGGTTTATAGCCCTCAGCACAATAATTTTCATTCACTCTTGATGAGAAACTTCCGCCGGAAACTGCGATCCAGTTCGACGCCAGGCTTTCTCCCTCCGGCAATATCACTCTAACTGCATCTACTCCTTCTTCTGCCGTGACAGAAGCTCCGCCGCTGATATTCAGTTTAAATGTGCCTTCTTCTGCTCCGAGATAACCCGCTGACACATCCACCACTACGGCGCTGGCCGGAAGGCTAATACTGCTGTCGCCTACATGCCCTTCCTGGTTACCGGTGGATATGATCGTACCTCCCGTGATATTAACCTCCCCGGCACGCACTACGACCGCCGTGCCGTTGTCCGCATAAATCGTACCGCCGCTGATATTCAGCACTCCGGACTGGGGCTGATAAACGGCGTTCGCATTGTAGTTGTCTGTCTCTATCCGTCCAATCAGCGTACCGCCGGAAATGTTAATGGTAGTTCCGCCGTAATTCGCATTACCATTAACCGTCCCATTTCCTGCCACCGCAGAATTGTCCCGTCCGACGATCACACCGCCGTCTATATTCAGGACGGCTCCATTACCAAATACTGCCGGGCCGCCCTCCTGGCCTATCTGATAGCCGCCATGAATGGACGCCGTTGTGCTGATCGACCCACCTTTTGGACTTGTATTGCCGTATACGGCCACTGTGTAATTCTTTACAGATTCCAGGATGCCGCTTTCCAGAACGAAAGAAGCTCCGTTTCTTGCCTCTATTGTCACTGCGTTCGCAGATCTTTCTGTCCGTGTATTGACGATTTTTCCGGCCTCATAAGTTACTGTAGAAAAATCTTCGCTCACAGACGGGTCCGCCGCCGCGGAAGAGTCTTTTACCGTCAGGGATGTACCATTTCCGTACACTTTCACAGGTTCTGTGACGGACAATGTTTTCCCATTCAGATCCAGCATAAGAGATATGCCCTCAGGGATCGAAATATTTTCTTCCTGGTTCTGCAGCAAGACGACGGTATCTCCGGATACTGCCTCCTCCAGCGCATCTTCCAAAGACGTGTAATAAAAGATTTCCCCAGATCTCTCCACGGATGCCGCTGCGTTATCCTGGCTGGGTTTTTCCACTGTGTAAGATCCATCCTCATTCTTTACTGACACCAAACCGGTATAAGCGCCGATATCGCTGCTGAAAGTACCTCCGGTAATAAACTCTTTGTCCTTTTCCTGAACATATTGTGCATCTACCGCCGCAAGCTCGCCGGAGAAGCTGCCGCCGGAAATTTCTACGGTGACTTTCTGATCTAGCTGCTCTGTACCCTCTGCCATATTGCAGTCCATGTAACGCACTCCATAATTCATGTGGCTGTCAAAAGTGCCTCCCTTGATTGTCACCTGAACCGGCGCGGTAATATATCCATCTGCACGGTGGGAGATAACCGTAACTGCATCTCCCATGCTCGCGCTTCCCGAGTTGCTACGATACGCTGCTACCAGCTCTTTCCCCGTTGGCACACTATCTTTTTCTCCCATGTCTGTCCCGCCACGAAGAGTCCCACCGTATATGTTCAGCATACCGCTGCAAATCTCCACTGCGGAACCATTTGTACTCTTCAGATCTGGTCCTTCTTCACTGTCTTCCGTACCGATTGTGAGTGTCCCGGAAGAGGGCCAGTAAACAGTACTATAATGGGAGGTCAGCGTACCTCCTGTAATGGTCAGGCTGCTTCCCTGATCGCCTCCGGAATATAGATTATTGGTGCTGGCTGCATAACCTTTTGAGCTCAACGTGCCTCCTGTAATCGTAACTGCAGCACCCGCACTTTCATTATTATAACCCCGGTTAAAAATTACAAGGGCAGATCCTTCATTTTGTTCTGCGCGAACAATCCCTCCATTTATCTTCACCGTGCCTCCATAGGTTACGATGGCATTATATGTACTGGTAATATTTGCAGAAGTTGTCACATCTCCGCCCAGATTGACGATCAGGTATTTATTGGATACGTCTGAAGTTTTTCCTGTATCAAGGATGGTTGCACCGTCCTCTAAGGTCAGACTTCCGTAATTAACGATACTGCCTGAACCGGCATCCAATGAACCGTTCCTTACCGTCAATGTCCCTTGATTAACCAGCGCGGCATCACAGGCGGCGCCTGATTCCAAATCGCTCTCCCGGGAAAGTTCGCTGACCGTCAGTGTACGTCCTCCCAAATCCAGCACAATATTCGTGTCCTTCGGAACGGCCACTTTGTCGGGCTGCGTCGCGTTGTCGGCCAGCGTAATCGTCCCGGATTCTCCGATCGCAGAAATCGCAGTATTCAGATCACTATATCCTGTTTCGCCCACCATGAACGGGCCCGCCGTCTCATCGTCGCTGCCGTCAGATGCATCAAGCAATGCTACTGTCTTTGTTTCTGTCACTGTAACAGATGCGGCCTCCGTAACCTTTTCCGCAGGACCCGATTCCTGTCCGTCCGTATCCGAATTCGAGTCCTCCGGAACCTCTTTTGAATCCGGTGCTTTCTTCTGATCTTCATTTTTCTGAGACTCTTCATCCGTCTTCTGCATTATGCAGTCCCCTTCATGTCCGTCTTCCAGCGTACAGCCTTCCGTCTTCTGGCAGGCCGTCTTTTCTGTTTTGGTTTCAGCATTCTCTCCTGCGGAATCGCCCTGTTTTTCTTCCGGTATCTGGGGCTGCTCCGTCTCCTCCGGTGCCTCCTCTTCATCTGGGGCTGTCTCCGTTTTCAGTACATCAGCATCTCCCCATTCCAGATCAGAGTCTTCCTTCTTTTCTGCGGAATCGCCCTGTTCTGTCTGCTGTTCCGTCTCTTCTGCGTAGACTGTTCCGGACAACAATGTCACCGTCAGAGACAGAGCCAGCAAAACCGCGAACCATTTTTTCAGTTTGACTTTTTTCATCCTGAAAACTCCTCCTAACTTGAATTTCTGTTCAAAACGCACATCAAAAAGGCGTACCCCGCCCATCTTAAAATGGGCAGAATACGCCTTTTAATTCTGTGTAATTTACGCTTGACGAAAAAGATAAAGTTACACTCTTGCTTGCTTGCTTGCTTGCTTGCTTGCTTGCTTGCTTGCTTGCTTGCTTGCTTGCTTGCTTGCTTCTATTGTGACTCCCTTCGTCATCTTTTGTCAAGCTCCTTTCCGAACAGCTTTTTGTATTTATGTGCATTTTTAACTTTATCATAAATTATTTCTATTTTCAACATATTCCCTTATTTTCGCAGTATTTCATGTCTCGCCACACGCGCCTCAAATATTATAAATATTTGTACATTATTTATTTAATATTTAAAGTCGTTTGTTCCTATAGTTGTTACACTATATTTTTAACTATGTCCGCTGATCTCTTTGATCAGCAAAAGTTTCTGCCCCGGGCGTACCGTCTCTTCTTTCAGCTCATTCAACTCTGTAACCGCCGCGCATGAGGCAGCATGCTCTCTTGCAATATCCCACAGACTTTCTCCCGGCTGTACCACATGGATCACCATACCCGGCATCCGTTTCAGGCGTTCCATATTAAGCGGTTGTTCCTCCAGATCCTCCACCAGCTCCAGTTCTCTCGGGCACTGGAAAAGTACCTGTATCTGGAGCACCATCTTGATCTCAACTTCCCCCTCATCCTGCATATTTACCATTATCTGATCCAGCCCCAGGGAAACCTGCCATCCGCTGTCCCCTGACAGATCTGACGCCTCTACCGTGTAGTCGAAGGGAAAGCTTCCCATCACGCAGGCGACAGGCTGCGCGTCGTCAGAAGCTGCATAGAGTACCCACGGCTCCGCCGTTCCCTGTACCTGCAGCCCTCTTTCTGTATGTTCCATATGGCCCGCGTGGATCTGGGCTCCCGCATTCAAGATCTGCAAAATGGGAGGAGTTCCCTCTTCCAGTTTTAAGCGTCCTCCTACCCTTGCTCTGGCATCAGATACTCCCTGTACATAATCCCATGTGTAGGTCTGTTTTACAGGGCGGATCTCCCGTTCCAGGCTGTAAGCATCACACAGCACTTCTCCGGCGCTTTCTTCCAGATACTGCATACGAAGCTCCAGGACCGCATCAATACGCACCATCCTGGGTTCGCCGTCATAATCAGCCTGGAGTTCTATATCCGCGCGCTGCAGCGCGACTTCTGTCCTTCCCAGCAGATCGGATCTGCATCCCTCGCACTCTGTTTCCTGCTGGAAGGGAATCCCCTGCTCCAGCCATTGCAGCCGTCCCGTATCCTCTGTTTCTCCTTCATACAGGAAAAATACAGACAGTTCCCCTTTTATAATCACGCGCCCTTCCTCCGGGCGGACTCCCACCCCCTGAAGACGCAGCTCTTTCCAGATAATCCGCCGTATATTTGGTCTTCCCGGCGGCAGCGTCAGTTCCTCCTTGACTCTCAAAGTATCTTTTTTATGTATCACTTCCTGCTGTACACTGACCGGGCAGGTACGTACAAACAAGTCCTCTTCCCCCGAAGGCACGCCGACCAGGGCTGCCGGCTGTTCCCGGTATGCCTCCGCCTTCAGCGCCAACACACATTTCATATTTACCTTCCGGGAATGTATGGCGGACGCATGCAGATCCTCCATTTCCCAGGAAAAGTCCAGACCGTCCCCATCCTCCAGTTCATTCACAAAGACAGTCTCATCTACCGGCACGCTGCCCTCCAGCGCGTCCGGCATCCGGTCCGCGCCCTCTCCCACATACAAAATACGGTAAAAAAAGACCCCTCGTACCTTGACCTTGCCAGTCTCCCCTTTGATCTCATCCGCCCGGAACTCTCCCTGCCTGTGAATAATCCGAAAAATATCCGGTTTTTGATCCGGCACATTCAAGTCTTCTTCCAATGTGATCTGACTGACCGCACTGCCCTTCCGACGGTTCAGGCCAATATATTTCCGTTCCAGTTCCATCTTTCTACCCTCTTTCCTTTTTATTCAAATACCACCGGCTGATCCAGATATTCCAGTTTCAGCACCAGATAAGGGCAAGTCACCGCATCTGCAGTCTGCTCTGTTCCGTCCGGTCCCAGAAGTTCTGTGTCTACATAGATCGCATTGCCGGTCAGATATAAGTCTTCCACCGCGATACTGTAGCCGCTGCTTGGCTGCTCTCCGTATCCAATGCAGATATACAGATACCCGTCGTCCTCATATGTCACTTTAAATGGCTCTGTTTTTTTCTCTTCCAGCACGTTTCGAAGCTCCTCCGGGGTTCTCTCCGGATCCAGCACCGTAAAATCCAGATCTTTTACTTTTTCTTCATCCTGCGTCTCTACTCCGCATCCTGCCAGCATCAGCACGGTCAGACAGATCAGACACCACTTTCTCATACCTGAAAATTTCCTGTTCGTTTGCTCTATCATATGTGGAAAAAAACCATTTCAGACCAGCGTTCTTCCTTGTATTCCCGTCAGCAATCCATTATAATGATAGATATTGAAAAATGGAGGATCGTTTCGTGCATTTCAAAGTATCCAAAGAAGACCAGACCAACCACCGCTACAGCGGCGTGCTCTGTCATCCTACTTCTTTCCCGTCTCCTTACGGGATCGGAGATCTGGGACAGGGCGCTTATGATTTTATTGACTTTCTGGCAGCTGCCGGACAGCATCTCTGGCAGATCCTGCCTCTGTGTCCAACTACGTGGGGAGATTCGCCCTACCAGGGATTTTCTGTATTTGCCGGACAACCGCTGCTGATCAGCCCGGACATCCTGAAAAAGCAAAATCTGCTTTCAGAAGAGGATCTGGAAGAGATTCCGGATTTTAATCCGGACAAGGTAGAATACGGAGAAGTAAAAACATACAAAAAAGGGCTTTTCCAGACCGCCTGGAAAAACTTCCACCATACCGCCGACAAAAATTTACTGGAAGAATATCAGGCATTTTGCGACAGCAACGAATACTGGCTGAACGATTATGCGCTCTTCATGGCCGGGAAAGACTATCACAAAGGACTGAACTGGTACGAATGGGACACCAGCCTCAGAGATCCTGATCCGCTGGAAAAAGAAGAATGGACAGAAAAATTGAAGGATGAAGTGGATTACTATAAATTTCTCCAGTTTCTGTTCTTTGACCAGTGGTTTGACCTGAAGGAATATGCCAACAATAAGGGAATCGCCATCATCGGTGATATTCCCATCTTCACCTGTCTGGACAGCGCGGACGTATGGGCGAACCGCCGTCTGTTCCGTCTGGACTCAAAGGGCTTTCCGCTGGAGATGGCAGGCGTCCCGCCTGACTATTTCAGCGCCACCGGCCAGCTCTGGGGCAATCCGCTCTACGACTGGGATGTCCATGCTGCGGACGGTTATTCCTGGTGGATCGAGCGCATCCGTAATCAATTAGATCAGGTGGATTATCTCCGGATCGATCATTTCCGCGGCTTTGAAGCCTATTGGGCTGTGCCAGCCGGAGAAGAGACTGCTGTAAACGGAGAATGGAAAAAAGGTCCCGGAGAAGATCTCTTCCTTGCCATTGAAAAAGAACTGGGAGAAGGACTTCCTATCTTTGCGGAAGATCTGGGCATCATTACTCCGGAAGTGGAACGGCTGCGGGATATGTTCGCGTTCCCCGGTATGAAAGTACTGCAGTTCGGCTTTGAAGGAGAAGGAGAAAGTACTTTTCTGCCCCATCAGCTGGATACCCGCAACTGCGTCTGCTATACGGGAACACATGACAACGATACAAGTTGCGGGTGGTACGCCAATACGAACGAGCAGAACCGGGACAAGGTACGCCGCTATATGAACACCGACGCCAGCAGCATCAGCTGGGACTTTATCCGTACCTGCCTGGGAACAATCGCCAGATACGCTATCTTTCCGGTTCAGGATCTTCTGAAACTGGGCAGCGAAGCCCGCATGAATATCCCCGGGACACCCACCGGCAACTGGGCGTTCCGTTTCCGCGAGGGGCAGTTAAACCAGGGAATTGCAGACGGGCTGCGCCAGATGACTCACCTGTTTGGACGCTGGGGATGATCCCCTTAATGGAAAGAAGGATATGACATGATAAGATTTTTACTGATAGCGCTGCTTCTGTTCCTTTACCTGCTCCTTGGGATACCCGTCCTGCTGATCGAGAAACTGGTCGCGAAGATCAATCCCTACGCGCGGGATATCAGCTGCCTCCGTATGGTGCAATGGGCATTTAAACTGATGCTCTGGATCACCGGCGCCGACATATCCTATATCGGCAGGGAAAATGTTCCTAAGGACTGCGCAGTCCTTTATGTAGGCAACCATAACAGTTATTTTGACATCCTGCTTACTTATTCTCAATGTCCCGGTCTGACCGGTTATGTTGCCAAATCCGAGATGCTGCGCTATCCTCTGCTCCGTGACTGGATGAAACGTCTCTACTGTGTATTTTTGGACCGCAGCGATCTTCGCGCCGGCATGCAGATGATCCTCACATGCATAGACTATATCAAAAAAGGGATCTCGATCTGCATTTTCCCGGAAGGCACCCGGAGCAGGGATGGCCAGATGCAGCCCTTCCATGAAGGCAGTCTCAAGATGGCTTCCAAGACCGGCTGCCCCATCATTCCCATGGCGATCACCAACTCCGCGCAGATCTTCGAAAACCATCTGCCTTTCGTCCGTCCGTGCAAAGTGATCGTAGAATATGGAGCGCCTATTTATCCCAAAGAGCTGTCAAAAGAAGATCAGAAATTTCTGGGCGCCTATACACAGAAAAAGATTCAGGAAATGCTGGATCAGCACCATATAGATTGAGGAGGCATTTATGAAAATTGTAGTATTGGCTGGAGGTATCAGCACCGAACGTGATGTGTCGCTGGTCAGCGGCAGAGATATTTATCGCGCACTGAAGGAAAACGGTCACCAGGCGATTCTGTTGGATCTCTTCCTGGGTCTTCCGGAACCGGAAAGAGCTCTGGACCAGCTGTTCGGCGCGGATATCGACTGGGCCGCTTCTATCTGCAGTGTGTCCGCAGAGGCCCCCGATCTGGAATCTGTCAAAGCGCTGCGTCCCGGGTACCGGAGTCTTCTCGGTCCCCATGTTCTGGAACTTTGCACAATGGCCGATATCGTATTCCTCGCCCTCCACGGTTCCAACGGAGAAGACGGCAGGATACAGGCCCTTTTCGATCTGATGGGAATCCGGTATACCGGAACCGGACATGTGAGCAGCGCCATCAGCATGGACAAGGATCTGACCAAGCGCATGTTCCATGCACTGGAAGTGCCTACGCCTCCGGGCGTCACCGCTGTGAAAGGACAGCCTTTTATGCTTCCGGATGAAGTGGGCTTTCCCTGTATGGTGAAAACCTGCTGCGGCGGCTCTTCCGTTGGCGTTTACCGGGCGGATGATCCGGATTCCCT
The DNA here is from genome assembly GCA_944376715.1 of uncultured Lachnoclostridium sp. Taxonomy (GTDB): domain Bacteria; phylum Bacillota; class Clostridia; order Lachnospirales; family Lachnospiraceae; genus Hominiventricola. The sequence goes on from CALWDO010000035.1 coordinate 9,899, forward strand.
TGCAAAAGCTCTGGAAGAGGCGTTCTCTTACGAGGACCAGGTAGTCGTAGAGCGCTGCATCATCGGACGGGAATTTTCCATAGGAGTCATCGACGGAAAGGCGCTCCCTATCATCGAGATCGCGCCGCTGGAAGGCTTTTACGATTATAAGAGTAAATACCAGGCCGGAAGCACCATAGAGACCTGTCCCGCCGATCTCCCGGAAGAAACGGCGGCGCGCATGCAGAAACATGCGGAAGAGGCCTGCGCAGCGGTAGGCATCGAAGGATATGCCAGAGTGGATTTCATGCTGGACGCCCGTACCGGAGCGGATTATGCGCTGGAGATCAACACTCTTCCCGGGATGACTCCCACCAGTCTGCTGCCGCAGGAAGCGGCCGCCATCGGATACAGCTTCCCGCAGCTCTGCGAATGGATCCTTCAGGTATCCTTGAAAAAATATCAGTGATCCCGGATTTCGGGACAGGAAGGACGGATTATCATGAAAAATTTTACGGCAGGCCAGTTTCTGGAAGCCTGCGGAGGAACCTTCTACGGCCCTTCCGGGATTCTGGAACAAAATATACAGGGAGTAAAAGTCGACAGCCGTCAGATCCGGAAAGGAGACCTGTTCCTCGCCACCGTGGGCGAACGGACAGACGGCCACCGCTTTATCCCCGGAGTGTTTGAGAAAGGCGCTCTGTGCGCGGTCAGCCAGCAGAAGCTGACCGATCCCGCCGGCCCTTATATTCTGGTCAAAGATACGCTCCAGGCCCTGAAAGACGGCGCGGAGGCTTACCGGAAAACCCTGTCCATTCCGGTTATCGGAGTGACCGGCAGTGTAGGAAAAACCAGCACCAAAGAAATGATCGCCGCAGTTCTGGGCCGGAAGTACCATGTTCTCAGAACGCCTGGCAATTTCAATAATGAAATCGGTCTTCCTCTGACCATTTTCATGATTGACCGGGAACATGAAGCCGCGGTTCTGGAGATGGGTATGAACCATTTTGGAGAGATGCACCGGCTGAGCCGTATGGCCCGTCCCACTCATTGTGTTTTTACCAATATCGGCGTCGCTCATCTGGAGTATCTGGGGTCCCGGGACGGTATCTTGAAAGCCAAGATGGAGATGCTGGATTACGCGGCTCCCGACGCCGGGATCTTCATAAACGGCGATGACGATAAACTGGCCATTATGAAAGATCGCGCCGTAACCTTCGGATTAAACAAAACCAACCAGATTTATGCCGATCAGATCGAGAATCTGGGGCTGGACGGCATCCGCTGCCGGATCCGCACGCCGGAAGGAGACATTCACGCTGCCATCCCGATCCCCGGCATGCATATGGTCTACAACGCCATGGCCGGCACCTGCGTGGGACAGTCCCTGGGGCTTAACTCAGAAGAAATAGAAGCCGGGATCCGGTCCCTGTCCGCCCTTCCGGGCCGCGGACATCTTCTGCATACCCCTCGCTTTACGCTGCTGGACGACTGTTACAACGCCAATCCGGTCTCCATGCGCGCCATGCTGGATGTGCTGGATCAGGCGCTCACCCGCAAAGTGGCTGTCCTGGGAGATATGGGCGAACTGGGAGATCAGAAAAAAGAACTCCACGCATCCGTAGGAGAACACTTAAAGGATCTTTCCATCGATGTGGTCGTCACCATCGGCCCGCTCAGTGAATTCATCCACGAAGCGGCCAGGACGGCTTCCCCGTCTTCCTGCTGTCTTCATTTTCCGGACAAGGAGTCCTTCTTAAGAGACAGGGATCATATCCTGAAAGACGGCGACTCGGTTCTGGTCAAAGCTTCTCATTATATGGGATTTGAAGAGATTGTAAACGTTTTATCAGAATCATAAGGAGATATGACAATGCTGAATTTTGAATACTACACGCCCACAAAAGTTGTCTTCGGAAAAGAAACGGAAAAGAGAGCCGGCGAACTGGCCAAAGCCTTCGGCGCTTCCAAAGTGCTGGTACACTACGGCGGCGGCAGCGCAAAAAAATCCGGTCTTCTGGACCGGGTCTGTGATTCTCTGGCAGAAGCGGGACTGCCTTATGTACTGTTGGGCGGAGTAGTCCCCAATCCCCGCCTTGGGCTGGTAAAAGAAGGCATCGAACTCTGTAAAAAAGAAGGCGTGGATTTCCTTCTGGCCGTTGGCGGCGGCAGCGTTATCGATTCCGCCAAGGCCATCGGCTATGGGTTATACCATAACTGCGATCCATGGCTCTTCTATGACCGAAAAGCCACTGCCACCGGCTGCACCCCCATCGGCGCCATCCCTACCATCGCGGCCGCCGGAAGCGAGATGAGTGATTCTTCCGTCATCACCAACGAAGACGGCTGGCTCAAAAGAGGTTACAGCAGCGATTACAGCCGCTGCCGTTTCGCCATCATGAATCCGGAACTGACCTGTTCCCTGCCTCCTTACCAGACGTCCTGCGGATGCACGGACATCCTGATGCATACCATGGAGCGGTATTTCAGCCATGAGAAGCACACGGAGCTGACAGACAGCATCGGCGAAGCCCTGATGCGCACGGTGATGCACAATGCGCATGTTCTCATGGAAGACCCGCAGAACTATGACGCCCGCGCGGAGATCATGTGGGCGGGCAGTCTCTCTCACAACGGGCTTACCGGCTGCGGAACCGCAGGCGATTGGGCCTCCCATCAAATTGAGCATGAACTGGGCGGCATGTTCGACGTGGCCCATGGCGCCGGTCTGGCCGCTGTCTGGGGCAGCTGGGCACGTTATGTATATCAGGAAGAGCCGGAGAAATTCGCGCATTTCGCCATCCATGTGATGGGCGTTCCTGCAGATTCCGGCACAACAGAGGAGACTGCGCTGGCAGGCATCCGGGCCATGGAAGATTTCTTCCGCTCCATCAACATGCCGGTCTCTCTCTCAGAACTGGGCGTGCATCCCACAGACGACCAGATCCGTGAGATGGCACAGAAATGTGTATTTTTCGGGCAGCGCACGGTAGGCGGATTCAAGGTCCTCCATGCGGAAGATATCGAAAAGATCTACCGTATGGCCCTGTAAAAAGTCGCTGTTCTATTTATCTGTTTTCTTGTCGAGATGCTCCCGGATCAGCGGAAGCATCTCTTCTTTTCTTTTTCCCATAGCAAAAGCAAGCTCGCTGTACAGGGCCTCCTCCGCCATCTTCATATATCTCTCGTCCACAGACGCCGCCTTTTTCCCCTGGCGAAGACGTGTCTGTTTTCTCCGGTACAGAGTCTTGATAATTCCTACCCACTGTCTCCGGTCTCCGGAGTTCAGAGCGTCTTTATACCGCTCTTCTCTCAGCTTTTCATTGTCCACTTTCAACTCCTGGATATCCTGGATCTCATCCAGAAAATCCCATGCTTCGCTCTCTGACATCAGGCGTCTGGCATTGACATTCTCCTTATCGATCGGAAAATAAATACGGTTCCCTTTCACTGCCAGAGGGACCAGTACATAATACAGCCGTCCTTTGTCTGCGCCGGGGATATCCGGGTGCGTAATATCTTCCACCCGGCAGATCCCGTTATGTCCGTACATGATATATTCGCCTTTTTCAAACCTCATTTTTTGCCTCCTCAAATACCAGTTCTATGGTGCTGATGCAGCCTCTGATTGTCGTCTTAAATCCTTCGTACCGCTCCGGCACATGGAGGCAATTATTCGTGTCAATATGAACGTCAAAAATTGCTCCGCTGCCCTTGGATCTCAGAGGCGGTGTCTCGTCCGATATATACAGCAGATGCTTTCCCACCCAGATCCCCTGGATATTTTTCTTCCTCAGCTTGTACTGCACGGGCATACTGACTTTGCCTCTGACCACCCTTGTCTTTTCTTCCCCTATTGCGAACATTAAAATCCCCCTTTTCGCCGGAATATTAGAGATAGAAAAAAGAACCAGACAAGCTACAATGAGCGACCGGTTCTTTTGTATTTCTCTATTATTCAGCAATTCAACCTTCCCCATGTGTTTTATCTGCTAATATATATTTATCATAACAAATTCCACCACATTTTGTAAGGGGGTAATCGAAAATAATTACTTTTTTCGCACAATTGCTTCTTTAATCACATGATTTTCCACACTCAGGACCCGGATCTCCAGTTCATCCGTCTCCCAGACAAAGCGTTCTCCGTCGTCCGGCACTCTGCCGGCCAGTCCCCAGATATAACCGCTGAACGTATCGAAAGTGTCTGTCGGCAATTTGACTCCTACCGCCTCCTCGACTTCATCCAGGCTTGCGCTTCCCTGAATCTTCCAGCAGCCTTCTCCCAGCTTGCGGATATCTTCCGGCCGTTCCGGTTCTTCCGCATCATCCAGGTCTCCTACCAGCGCCTCGATCAGGTCATGATCCGTGATAACGCCGCTCATGCCGCCGTATTCATCGATCAGGATCGCAAAATAAACCTTTTTCTCCTTCATCTGCCGCAGAAGCACGTTGGCCTTCATACTTTCCGGGATCAGATAGGGTTCCTCCACACATTGTTTCATGACGTTTTCTCTGCTTCTGTTATCCAGTCTGAAATAATCCTTCGTATCCAGCACTCCCACAATATCGTCCTGGCTCTCGCCGACCACCGGATAATGGGTGTAACGGTGGTTGCGGATCACTTCCTCCCACTCCTCCGGCGTATCTTCCAGATAGAGCATCACTGCCTCCCGGCGGTGGGTACAGATCTCGTCCACCGGAATGTCGTCAAATTCAAACACATTGCGGATCATCTGCGTCTCTTCCAGCTGGATATTTCCCTGCTCGCTTCCTTCCATCAGGAGCATACGAATCTCCTCTTCCGTCACCTGATCCTCCTCTTCTTCCGGACTGATTCCCATAAGACGCAGGACCAGATTCGTGGACACCGTCAGGAGCCATACCAGAGGTGCGAACGCTTTCGCCACAAAATACAGCAGTCCGGCCATCCCCAGCGCCATCTGCTCCGTCTTCTTCATCGCCAGACGTTTCGGCACCAGTTCGCCGAATACCAGCGTAAAATAAGACAATATGATCGTGATCAGGACAATAGCCGCGGATCTGAGCACGCTTGCCGGAACCGGCACCCCTGCTCCCAGCAATGCCGTCACCAACGGATCGGCAAAGGTATCTGCCGCAAACGCACTCTGTAAGAATCCTGCCAGCGTGATCGCCACCTGAATCGTGGCAAGAAATCTGGCCGGCTGTTCAATCAGGTTGTTCAGTTTCAGCGCTCTCTTGTCGCCTTCGCTTACCAGCTTCTTCAGCTTTGTCTCGCTCATAGACAGTACGGCAATCTCCGCACTGGCAAATACCGCGTTTAAAAATATTAATATAACCAGTAGTATTATGGCCTGCATACATTCCTCTCCTTCTAATCATTGCCAATTTTCCTAAAAGTACACAAAAAGGTATAGCCTGTTCGTTACAAACGTCTACAGACTATACCTTTCTATATTCATATGACTGCATGAAGCAGTGCCGTCTCCGCGCAACTGTGAGTATCTCGATCGCCGTCGGCGTCGCCCTCCATGGTTTTCACCTATCCTTCCTTCTCAGATATCTATGGGGGCAATCATATCACATTCCCACAGAAATATCAACCGTTTTTTCCAACCTCCGACATATCCGTCAAGGTATAACCGGTCTTTGCCACCAGAACCCGTATGTCGTCCCGGGTTACCGGCTGTTTGGTATGAAGGACGGCGCCTTTCTTTTTCAGGCTCACCTGGGCATAATATCCGTCCTGGCGGTTCAGCGCGTTTTCCATACGCGCCTCACAGTTTTTGCAGGTCATGCCGTCGATCCCGATCTGGTACGTATATGGATAATGGGTCAGGTCGCGGTCCTCGGGACCCGTTTTCTGTACCTGATCTCCTCCTCCGCCGCAGCATCCCTGTTTCAGCTTCTTACAATAGCTCCTGACTGCAAAGACACAGATCAGAATTAATGCCGCTATAATGACTGCATTTGCCATACCATTTATCCTCCCGTCGCAGCGCCTTGGTTAGTTTACGCTAATCTTATCTCTACTATAGCACACTCTCAGGGATTCTGACAAGCCTCTTCCGGATCTTTCAACAGATTCGTCATGCTTCTCAAACTGATGACAAGCGTAGAAGTATTATGCAGCAGCGCGGAAGTCGCCGGAGCCAGGATTCCTCCCACCCCCAGCAGGATCAGACCCAGATTGAAGCCGATCACAAACCGGTAATTGAATTGTACCCTTTTCAGAAGCGCGTTGCTGATGGCTTTTAAGGTAACCAGCTGATGCAGCGCGTCTTCCGAGATGGTGATATCCGCGATCTCCCGGGCAATCTCCGCTCCTTCGCTGATGGCGATGCCCACATCCGCGGCAGACAGGGCCGGAGAATCATTGATGCCGTCTCCCACCATCACCACTTTCCGTCCTTTTTTCTTCTCTGCTTCCACGAATCCGGCTTTATCCTCAGGCAGTACCTCCGAGTAATATTCATCGACGCCGACTCTGGCAGCAATGGCTCTGGCAGTTTTTTCGCCGTCTCCGGTCATCATCACGATCTTGGAGATTCCCAGCTTTTTCAGGTCGGCGATCACCGCCGGCGCTTCCTCGCGCAATGGGTCTTCGATGCAGATCACCGCCGCCAGACGTCCGCCTATCGCCAGAAACAGGTGGGAATATTCTTCCGGCAGCTCCTGGAACCGTTTCTCTTCTCCTTCCGGCACCGCGCATTTCTCATCCTCGAACACAAAATGATAGCTTCCGATAATGACTCTCTCGTCTCCTATATAAGTCGCTATTCCGTGCGCCACAATATAGTCCACCTTGGAATGCATTTCCTCGTGCACCAGACCGCGGCGCAGAGATTCCTGAATCACCGCATTGGCAATGGAATGCGGAAAATGTTCTTCCAGGCAGGCTGCGATCCGCAGCATCTCCTCCGGATCACGGTTTTCAAAAGTTACGATCTTCGCCACGGTGGGCCTGGCTTTCGTCAGCGTCCCGGTCTTGTCAAATACAACCGTGTCTGCCTCCGCCATAGTCTCCAGAAACATGCCTCCTTTGACTGTGATCTGGTAATTTCCCGCTTCCCGCATGGCAGAAAGTACCGCCAGCGGCATGGACAGCTTCAGGGCACAGGAGAAATCCACCATCAGGATTGACAACGCTTTCGTAATGTTTCTGGTCAGAAGCCAGGTAAGCACCGTTCCTCCCAGGCTCCAGGGCACCAGCGCATCCGCCAGATTTGCCGCCTTGCCTTCCAGTGAAGATTTCAGTTTTTCCGACTCCTCGATCATGCTTACAATCCGCTCAAACCGGGTAGATCCTGCCGCTTTCTTCACTCGGATCAACAGCGCGCCTTCTTCCACAGCAGTCCCCGCATATACATAGGACTCTTTCTCCTTCCTGACCGGAACGGACTCCCCTGTCATGGAAGCCTGGTTCACCATGGCTTCTCCGTCTTCCACAATCCCGTCCAAAGGAATCATACTGCCCACATGTACGGATACCAAGTCTCCCTCCTGGATCTGATCGATGGGCGCCAGGATTTCCTGCCCCTCTGTATGCAGCCATACTTTTTCGATATGCAGGGACATACTCCTTGCCAGATCACCCACAGACTTCTTATGCGTCCATTCTTCCAGAAGTTCCCCGATCCCGAGCAGGAACATGATGGATCCCGCCGTATTAAAATCCAGCCTGGCTATGGAAACCGTCACGGCTGTTGCGTCCAGCACTTCCACTTCCAGTTTGCCCTTTGCCAGGCACCGGATTCCTTTCGCAAGATATTTCACCGCCTGCAGAGTCGTGTAAATGGCTCTGGCCCAGGAAGGCAGAAAGAACTTCGTGAAAACACGGACGCTTACTTTCTGGATCAGCTTCTCCTTATATTCCTGGTTCAACGCGCGGCCACTGTTTTTCGGCGCCAGCGCCTTCAACGATTCATCTTTTAAAGAAAACCGGCTGATATATTCCAGAACCTCTTCCCTGTCGCCTTCATATTCCACGGCCGCCCCCGCGGTTCTTTCATAGACTTTTGCTTCCCTCACGCACGGGCAGGCACACAGATAGTAATAAAAAAGATCCGCCTGGGGGACAGTTAACTGTCCCATACACAGGCGGACACGCATCCGTCCCCGGATCTCATGTTTGATCACAAATTTCATCTTACTCTTCTGACTCGTCCTTCACTACTTCTTCCGCTCTCTGACGGTTAATCTCCTGCGCCTCTGCAAGAATATCATCCGCATTCTCCTGAACGGACGCAGCCGTAGTCATCACACATTCTTTCGCCCGCAGTCCCGCGGCCACACAATTCACATAAAATTTTTTGGCGTCCTGGCTTGCCAGGATCTTGATTCCGGCGGTTCCGAACAATACGCCTCCCGCAAAAATACCGATCTTTTTAGCGTCTAAACACTGTAAACATTTCAACATCTTATGATTTCTCCTCCTACTTATGTTTGTAGCCTATATACATGACCATGAAAAGGCAGAATATCATGGCCCATGCCCAAAATCTGTGTTTTTTCATATAATGCACCAGCCTTTCCGTATTACCTACATTTAAAGACTAGCAAAGAGATCCGGGGTTAGTCAATTCCAACACTCTTTATCGAAATATTTTCTCATTTACACGCAAAAAGCCCGTGTGTTCCAGTGTTGTCGCACAAAACACACGGGCGCTTCTATTTTCCCGTTTATTTTAATATATGAATCACACCCCGGTCGTTAAGGTTCTTCAGCAGGGACAAGGTGATCGGAAATCCAAACAGGCCGATGATCCCAAGAACCTGAAGTCCCGCCAGCATACTGAGCAGAGTCACTACCGGATGCAGTCCCACCTGGTGCCCCACGATCTTCGGTTCGATGATATTCCGGATCACGGTAATGATCAGATACAGAATCAGAAGACCGAATCCCAGGACCCATTTTCCCATGATCAGGCTGATAATCCCCCAGGGAATCATAATCCCTCCGGTACCCAGAACCGGGAGAATGTCAAAAATCGCAATACATAATGCAATCAGAATCGCATTTGGCACCCGCAGAACCGTCAGACCTATGGAAATCTCCAGGAATGTGATACAGAGAATCAACGCATAAGAAGCCAGGCATTTTAACAACGTACCCGCCACATAATTTCTTGCCTCCATAATGTAAAAATCCGCCTTCTCCGGCAGCTGGCGCAGAATAAATTCTGTAACCTTCGGATAGTCAATCGCCAGAAAGAAAGTGACAATAATCGTAATAATTACATTCAAGAAGGAACCCGGGACTGCCGCCGCAATACCGGAGATATAAGAAATGATGCGGACCGACGCATTCGTCACAAAACTTCCCAGGGATCCCAGCGCTGAATTCATATTATCTGTCAGGGCAGCCACTACCGCCGGATCCAGTTCATCCAGATAAACCTCCAGATCAGCAAACAAGGTCTCCAGGGCAGGCTCCAGGGCTGTCCTGTATAGCTGCGGCAGCGCGCGTACCGTCTCCCAGACAAACATAAATACACGGATGCCCAAAAGGCTGAACAATGCCGCCGCCGCCACATAAAACAGCAGCGTCATCAATATGGCCGGCAGCGCCCGCCTGCCATTTAATTTCTTTGCCAGAAATACAATCGGCCGGTTCAGAAGAGCAGCAATGATAAACGCCACCACAAACGGAAGCAAGAAAGGCAGTACGTATTTCAGCGCCGCTATCACAAGTAATACCACCACTGCCCAAAATCCTACCCGAATCAGAAACCGTTTCTGAGTTTCAATGTCCATTTTACGCCTCCAAACTTCAACACCATTCGCCATATTCTGGCAAACTCCCACTAACAACAATCTAACCTTTCCTTGAGAAAGCGTCAAGCCCTAATTAGGCTTCTTGACACGCCTTTAGAAAAATTTAAGTTTTGCCGGTAATGTTGACCTTCCGGTCTTTCCGTCTTAAAATAGAAGGAAATTTATTGTAAAGGAGCGCTCCTGTATTTATGAAATCATCAGAAGATTTGAAGATAAAGCTAAGATCCATCGATCACTACGGTTATCCCGCCTATAAAGATCTGAAGGGGCAATATGACTTTGGCGATTATGTCCTTTCCATCGACCATGTGCAGGGAGATCCGTTTGCCTCGCCGTCCCGGCTGTCCGTACTGGTCGCCTCTGCACGGGCTTCTTTTCCTCCCGCGTTATACGATACCTATGCCAAACGAATCACCTTGCAGGATCATCTTACCCGTCTGTTTGCCGCACGCCTGGCCTCTGCCGATACCAGAGGCAGGGGTTCAGGAAAAAGCGGTCTTCTTGCCGTATCGCGCTGCGGCCAGGAAGTACTGGAACGCACTGCCTGCCGGATCAAAGACGGAAACGTCACGCTTCGCTTTGAAGCCGGTTTTCCGGCCCACGGCCGCACCATCGACGCGGGCGAACTGGAAAAAATGCTCTTCGGCATCCTTCCCGGCTGCGTTGCAGGAAGTCTTTATTACCGCAAAATCGACCGGAAGCGCCTGCAGGCGGCGATCGATCTTTGTGAAGACCAGGAATATATCCGCAGCCAGCTGCCGAAATTAGGTCTCTGCGCGTTCCTTGCCGACGGATCCATTCTGCCCAGGCAAAGCGGTGTTTCCGACCATCCTATGAAAGACGCGGTACCTTTCAAGTCACCGGATTCCATGAAAGTCACCCTGCAGCTCCCCCACAGAGGCCCGATTTCCGGCATGGGAATTCACAGGGGGATTACTCTGTTCGTGGGCGGCGGCTATCATGGAAAGTCCACCGTACTGCAGGCTCTGCAGAACGCAGTATACAACCATATCGGCGGCGACGGCCGGGAGCTGGTCATCGCAGACCGGAGCGCATGGAAGCTCCGGTCCGAAGACGGCCGCAGTATCACCGGAGTAGATATTTCCCCCTTCATCCGTCATCTGCCCAACCGCAGAGATACCCGCTGTTTTTCCACGGAAGACGCCAGCGGCAGCACCTCCCAGGCAGCCAATCTTATGGAAAGCATGGAAAGCGGCAGCACTCTGCTGCTGATCGACGAGGATACCTCCGCCACCAACTTTATGATCCGGGATAAGCTGATGCAGCAGGTGGTTTCTCCGGAAGAAGAGCCTATTATCCCGTTTATTGAACGGGTACGGAGCCTTTATGAGGATTTCGGGATCTCATCCATCATTGTGGCCGGCAGTTCCGGATCTTATTTCCATGTGGCGGATACGATTGTGCAAATGAAAGAATATACTCCTCTGGACATTACCGAAAAAGCGAAGAAGGCCGCTGCCGCCTTTCCGGTCTTTTCCTCGGAGCAGGAGAAATTTCCGCCGTACACCAGCCGGCGCTGCCCGCGTCCCGATCTGGCTCTCCGCAAGGACGACCGCCTGAAGTTAAAAGCGATGGGCACCAGCGAACTCCTTCTGGGGCATGAATCCGTAGAACTGCGGTATCTGGAACAGCTCCGCGACAGCGAGCAGACTATGGCGCTCGCCTATCTGCTGAAATATATGGAACTCCAGGTTTTTGACGGGAAAAAAGATCTGACCCGGGCCGCGGATCAGATCGAAGCGCTTCTGGACAGCAAAGGACTGGAAGCTCTCTTTGAGCGCGGAGACGTGCGTTCCTCCCTGGCACGGCCCAGGCGCCAGGAGATCCTGGCCTGTGTAAACCGTTACCGGAGGCTTGCGATAGAATCCAGGGCAGGGGAATAACCCCTGCCCTGACCGGAAATATTAAAACTGATGGGGATCCAGGGTTTTCATGGAAATTGCCTCTATCAGCAGAATGATTCCATTTACAATCAGATATGCCGCAATGATATAGTTCAGTACCAGAGCAGAAAACAGCGGCAGGATCAAAAAGACTACCGCCAGGATCAGATCCAGCACTCCGCCAAAAGTCATAAATCCCGTGTCCATCAGCCGGTAAAATTTCAGTCTTCCCGCCACAGCCAATCTCTCCGCACCGTGAAACAGCAGCAGAAATCCCAGCAGGAAAACCAGCGTAGAGACTGTCACCGCCGCAGGCATAAAGATCAGGAAAATACCTAAAAGTATGTTTAAAATACCGGATACAATCTGCATGGGATCTTTAAAATAAGACGTAGCGGCAGCATATCCGATAATACCGCAAACGCCTTCTATCATCAATGCCGCCGCTGCCAGCGTCTGTATTACCGAAAAAGTCTCCATCGGAAAAATCCCGCAGCAGATACCCACCGCAATCATCGCCAATGCGATGATAATGCCGGTCCATTTTAACTTCTTTACTTTTTTATTCCACTCTATAATAAACTCATTGACATAATCGTATCTAGGATCAAACCATCTCATACAATATACCTCCCGTCTATCATTTATTTCCGGAAAACAAAAAGCAGAGAACAATGTCTTTGCGGCATCGCTCTCTGCCATGCTTTTCCAGTAAAGATTACTGTTCTGTTCCTTCTTCCGTTTCTTCTTCTGCAGCGGTATTCTTCAGTTCTGAGACAACAGCTACCGTGGCTTCCGGATCTGTAATCAGTTCCACATCCTTATCCTTTGCGATATCCAGATCTTTCACTTTTACAGAATCTCCTGCGTGCATGCTGCCTGCGTCAAATTCTACTTTTTCTACCAGAGCATCCGGATATGCCTTATATGCAATTTCTTCCAAAAGCAGCTGGAACGCCCCATCCACTACATTTTCATGATTCAGCGGAACCACCTTCGCCGTAGAATGGACTTTCTCACCGCTTACCAGCGCCTGAAAATCAATCTCGTTAATCTGCTTCTTCAATGAATCATAATCGATCTCTTTAATCAGTACGTTGTAAGTCTCACCTTCTACGTCCAGAAAGATCTTGCTGCCCTTACCGCTGGTTTTCAGCGCCCGGTCCAGCTCCTTCTTATCCATCTTCACCATGACAGATTCTTTCATATCCCTGCCAAAGATATTTCCGGTTACATAACCTTCTCTTCTTAATCTCTTTGCTTTGATGTCTTTGCTTCTTTTTTCAGCCTTTAAAGTAGTCATTTATCTTTTCCTCCAAAAACTAAATGTGGTTCTTTTTGTTACACTCATAATATAACACTTATAGCAAAAATAGATTTACTAATTATTCACTTTTTTTATGCCGTTTTTTGTGCATTTTTTAATTATTTCCTGGATTATCTTGTAATTTTCACACTTATTCCGTATAATAGCGGCATGGAGGAATTACTATGGAATATAAAAGATTTGAAAATACTATCGTCGCAAGGATCGACAAAGGCGAAGAAATCCTGGAACAGGTCAAAGAAATCGCCCTGAAAGAAAAAGTCCGGCTGGCGTCCGTCCAGGCATTGGGCGCCATTAACAAATTCACCGTAGGCGTCTTTAAGACAGATGAGAAAAAATATCTGGCCAATGAATTTGAAGGCAGTTATGAGATCGTCTCCCTGTCCGGAACCATTAACACCATGAATGGAGAATTCTACTGCCATTTGCATATGAGCGCAGGAAACGAAAAAGGAGAAGTTTTCGGAGGCCATCTGAACCAGGCGTTTGTCAGCGCTACCTGCGAGATGGTAATCACAGTCATTGACGGAACCGTGGACAGATATTACGACGAAGGGATCGGATTGAATCTGTTTCAATTTTAAGAAAGAAGGCTGCCGGAATTTCGGCAGCCCCTTTCATTTCTAACCGCAGCCCCTAAAAAGCCGCCTCGTCTGTAACGGCTCTGTGAGCCCTTGCTTTGTCTATGCTTTCCTTTACCGTCAAAGCCGCCAGAAGCATCACCGGGAAAACGATCGCAGCCAGGATACCTGCCCGCAGATCATCGCCCAGCCACCCGGACACCTGACCTGCCACCGTAGGCCCAAGAGAGCATCCCACATCTCCTCCCAGAGCTAACAGGGCAAACAGGGCCGTGCCGCCGCGTTTCATAGTGGCGGAAGCGATACTGAATGTTCCCGGCCACATGATACCTACCGACAGACCGCAGAGCGCGCATCCCGCCAGTCCCAGAGACGGGATCGGGCTGAACGCGATCAGCAGATAAGAAATAACGCAGAGTATCCCGCTCCATTTCATGAAATGCTCCAGATTGATCTGATCGCCCTTTTTCCCATAAAATGCACGTCCGATCCCCATCATAACCGCGAACATCATCGGCCCCGCCAGGTCGCCGGCTGTTTTACTGAGTCCGAGGCTGCTTTCTGCCAGAGTGGACGCCCACTGGCTGACCGCCTGTTCGCTGGCTCCGGCGCAGACCATCATGACCAGCAGTCCCCAGAACATCTTCATAGAGACCAATTGTTTTAAAGGAATGCCTTTTTCTCCCTCTTCCATCAAAGGCGCAATCGGCACCTTTGTAAAAACAACTGCATTTGCCAGCGGAATCAATGCCCATACAGCCGCCAGAACCGGCCAGTTTTCGATCCCTGCGACGCGGAAGAATACGGTGGAGATCAGGACGACGCCCACACATCCCCAGCAGTAAAAAGAATGAAGCAGGCTCATGGCCTTCTCCTTATTGTCCGACGGACAGGATTCCATCACCGGGCTTACCAGGACTTCCAAAAGTCCTCCTCCCGCGGCGTAGACGATTACCGATATCAGGAGTCCCGTGAAAGGATCCCCGAATACACCGGGAAGAACCGTCAGGAACAGAAGTCCTGCCGCCGACAGCACATGCGCCAGCACCATGGACGCGCGATACCCGATCCGGTCCACGAACCCCACCGACAGCAGGTCCACCAGCAGCTGAAGTCCGAAATTAAACGTGATCAGCAGCGTAATCTTCTCCATCGGGATCCCATAACTCTCATGGAACGTGAGAAACAACAGCGGCGCGAAATTATTGACAACCGCCTGTACGATATATCCTGTAAAACAGGCATAAATTGTTTTCTGATATGGATTTTTCATTTTTCTCCTCCTTACATGACTTTTGCATTTTATCACGTTTTTGAGGAGAAATCTCTGTATTTTATCGCAGATTTATTATACAATATCACAAGATCAGTGTACAAAGAGGGATGCGATCATGAAATTTAAAAAACTTGAAACAGACGAGACACTAAGAGAGTTAAAATCTCACGGAAGCAGCCGTTTTCCTTTTCAGTATTATCTGGATGATTTCAGCCTTTATGAAAATCACTGGGAGGACTGGCACTGGCACAATGAACTGGAATTTGCCTCCGTGTCTTCCGGATGCGTAGATTGTCTGGTCAGACAGCAGCGGGTCACACTCCATCCGGGAGAAGGAATCTTTATCAACAGCGGAGTCATACACCGTTTCGAATCCAATGAGAACGGCAGGATGCCCAATATCCTGTTCGCTCCGGATTTTCTTGCTCCCAGAGGCAGTCTCATCTATGAAAAATATGTGGAACCAGTGATCACGTCTTCCTGTGAGTACCTGGTCCTCCGACAGGCCGAGCCCTGGCACCGGGAACTTTTAAATACACTCTATCAGACCTATGCCGCACTGGAACAGACAGATATGCAGGAATACACTGTCTTTCAGCATATTCTTCAGCTGTGGCGCAGCCTTTTTCAAAATACAGACCACTGTCTGACGCCGAAAGAATCGCGGGGGAATACCCTTCAGCAGGCGCGTCTGCAGCTCATGATGCAGTATATCCATGAACATTTCGCGGCGAAGATCACCCTTGAAGAGATCGCAAACGCCGCCTCTGTCAGCAAAAGTGAAGCTCTGCACTGTTTCCATACCGGAATCGGGACGACGCCCATAGCATATCTGATTCAATACCGGCTGAACCGCGCCGCCGGGCAGCTGCTCTCCACTACCGCGTCTGTTTCTTCCATCGCGATGGAATCCGGCATGGACAATGTGGGATATTTCTGCCGGAAATTCCGACAAGAATACGGCATGACCCCGTCTGAATACAGAAAAAACGGAGTCCCCCGGCAAAACCGGAAGACTCCGTCCGAAAACAGTCTGCCTATCGGATAAAATTCATCCTCTCGCTCCGCTCTGTCTCAGGGAGAGGAATCCCGGCCGCTTTTCCGGCCTCGAAACATTTCAGCATCCAGGCCATGTTGTGAGCCAGATTTCGCATGGTCTGAAGGCCTTCCGTGTCAAGCGCGGCTTCTCCCTCCACGCATCCGTATACCTGGTTCCAGTAAGTGGATCCCACTACGGGCATCCGGCTGATCCCAAAATATTTATTCAGCGCGTCAAAAGATGCGCTCGTTCCTCCCCTTCGGGCCACTGCCACAGCGGCGCCGGGCTTAAATGCAAACGCTTGTCCGCTGCTGTAAAACGCCCGGTCCAAAAAAGAAAGGATCCGGCCGCTGGGATGCGCGTAATATACCGGCGTACCGAATACAAATCCGTCCGCTTCTTTCGCTTTCGCTATAAACTCATTGACTTTATCATCATCAAAAACGCAGCCTTTGTCTGAACATTTCCCGCAGCCGATACAGTCGCGGACAGACGCGCCTCCGATCTGGAAGATCTCGTACTCAATCCCCTCCTTTTCCAATGCCTTACCCACTTCCAAAAGAGAAAGATATGTATTTCCCTTCTGATGAGCGCTTCCATTCAGCATCAATACTTTCATTTTCATTCTCCTTTCTCATTTTCCATATATTATCATATAGTCATCTTACCGAAAAATCAACTGTCAGACCGCCGGCAGAAACGCCGCCAGCACAGCCAGCACCAGCGCCGGAAGCATATTGGCCACCCGCACCTTCTTTCCCCAGATCAAATTCAGACCCACGCAGAAGATCAGGATAGAGCCGATCATAGACAGATTGAACAGCGCCGTCTCTGTCATCACCGGCCTCAGCAGTCTTGCCAGCACAGTCATGATACCCTCAAAGACCGCCACCGGAACTGCGGAGAAGACGCAGCCGATTCCCATGGAGCAGGTCATCACCAGAACTATGATCAGATCCAGGATCGCTTTTGTGGCAAGCACCGAATAATCACCGTAGATTCCATCCTGAATCGCTCCGACCACCGCCATGGCTCCGATACAGACTGTCAGCGACGCAGTCACAAATCCTTCCACAAACTGTTTGTCCTTTCCATTTCCGGTCTTATATTTGAGCCATTCTCCAAATCTTTCAAAGGCTCCTTCTATATTAATCATTTCCCCTGTCAGGGCTCCCAGCACCAGACAGGCGACAATCAGCATGGAGCCCCCGCTGCTTAAGGTTCCGTCTTCAATACTCAACATTCCTTCCATAGCCCCGGCGATTCCGATAAAAAGGACGCTTATTCCACATGCCATATTCACGCCGTCCTGATACCTTTCAGAAAAATATCCTCCTAAAAAACGCCCCGCCAGACCTCCCGCAACAATGCCGGCGATGTTGATCACCGTACCCAAACCTATCACTTACTTTCATCCTCTCTGTTTTATCTGTCTCTTTTTCTCCTGTCATGGATGTCCTGCTCATAATACGCTTTCTTTGCGGCATACATTTTTTTCTCTGCACTTTTGATCAATGCGTCAACAGAAATGCAGGCTTCTTCCCACTGAAGTCCCATGGAAACATGTATTTCCTTCTTTTCCAGATTTTCCATAAAATCTTTTCCCATTTGATTGCAGGTCTCCCGATCCATATTCTGAATGAACACCACAAACTCATCTCCCCCGATACGATAAGCATGCTCATTCCCAAAAATCATTCTGATCTGATCCGATACTTTTTTCAGCATCTCATCCCCGGCATCATGTCCTCTTCTATTATTCAATTCATGAAGCCCGTTTACATCAATATAAACACATGCGAGCGGCGTCTCCACTTTTTTCTCCTCATAGAGTTTCTTGTCCTGCTCATAACGGTTTCGATTATACAATCCAAGAAGCGTGTCTTTCTCTCCTTGTTCCTTTATGGATCGATATGACTGCAGATTCTGGCAAAACATGCCAAAACTAAACTCTACGCTCTTTAGCAGGGGCAGAGCGGCACGTTTGCCTGAAAGTCCATATCCCGCGAGGATTCCGCAGAACTCGCCACTCATATTTTTTATGGGAACTGCCGATAAACTCTTTATTTCAAACTGAGTATTCCCTTGTGCAAAATACTGTCTGAAAAAACGAACGCTCTCTTTTTGCACTTCCGGATCCCATCTCATATCCTGCCCGCTCTCCATCCATTGAATCGAGTGAGATTCCCCCTCAGGCTCCCAGAACCATAAAACGACCATCCGCGCCGAGATCATACGGCCGATCTTTTCCAACGCCGAAGTAATATTCTCTTTTTTCTCATGGGCATTGAATAAAAGCTTTTCTACATCATATATGTAATTAACCGTATCCAGCTGCCTCTGCTTTTCTCCTGTTTCTTTTTTCACAAACCGGAACATCCACAAAAAATACAATATAAAACAGACTGCCTCCGACAGCAGAAACAGGTTTAATACCTTCCGAATCGCTTTCGCTCCGGAAAACACCACATCTTCCGGCACTGACAACGCCACCCGCCAGTCATTGATGTTCAGCGGTTCAAAATAGAAATATAATCGTTCGCCGATCGTCTCCGACACGAACACCACATATCCTGTCTCTCCGTTGGTTAACCCCTGCTTCAACTGCTCATGGTTATACCCCGGCGCCATCTTCCGCTCACCTAACGCCCAAATATTTCCGCCGGCCTCATTATGCCAGGTATCTACCAAAAAATCTCCCGTCTCTCCTTCTATCATATAGATCGCCGCTTCCCCTCCATACGGTTCCGCTTTCATCTCATCCGGCAAGTCTCCAAGTATAATCACTCCGTACAACATGGCCGCCACTTCTTCATCTTTTATCACCGGAACATAATGCCTTACAATATAGGTCTCCCTGTCCAGTATATCTGTTTCCCGTTTACTGATATGAACTCCTTTTGCGGCTTCCTCCTCAAAGGACAGCACCCCTGCCGCATCGATCTGTTCTCCCCGGGAAAGCACAGTATCGTCAGGCAAGAGCAGTTCCAAACGAGAAATTATACCGCTGCCGCTATACGAATTCAGGATCTTGAAGACCTCCGGAGAAGCTTCCATATTGTACCCGGAAAGTATCGCAGCCAGCAATTCCAACTGCTGACGGTCATTTTCGGCTTCTGTTTCTATATCTTTCGCCAAAGCGTCTGTCTCCTGGTACAGACGCTCAAAGCTTTGCTCCTCTTCCATATGATTAATTCGATCCGAGATAATCAACGAAGCCGCCGCTATCCCTATGATCAGCAGCCCTGTGACAAATAGAGATCTTCGCCAGTACAATCTTTTATCTTCCATCTTTTCCCCCATGTCCACAAATATAAATTCATTATAACATAAACAACCCCGGAGATGTGATCTTTCATACATCTCCAGGGCGCAATGGATTTCTTTCCTTATTTATTTTCGCTTCAGATCTCAAACAATACGACCCGGGTCACTTCCCCTTGGTCATCCTGCCAGATCATACATCCCCGGCCTTCCGTAATATCCGCCGGCGCTACAATATTCCGGGTACGATACGGCTGAATATCCACATCTTCCGGGATCATATACGTCGCCCCATCTGTAGCCTCCAGCGCATAGTAGCCATCTATCAATTCCACATCCTTTGCCGCCACCGCATATAAAGGCGCTTTGCCGTCCTCCGGAATATTGGCCACTACCACATACGGCGTTGTCTGCGGCGGGATCGACATGGTCATAACCGGTCCCAGATACGCTTCAAAATATCCTTCCTGCACGTCCGATATCTGCATCGGCAGACCCGTCTGCGCATCTACGATCTTGGTGTTTTCCGGATCAATAGTAAGGATCACATCTCCTGTGGAGGAATTCTCCGACTGGTTATCTACCGTGATCGTATCCTCTCCTACTTCCTGGATCGTGCCGTAGATCCGGACCGGCGTATCGCTCACCGCTTCTCCCTGGTCTGCGCTGTCGTCAGACGGATGAGTCTCATCCGTCCCGCTTTCTGCTTCCTGACCCTCGCCTGCTCCCGCATCCGCCGAATCCTGCGTCTTTTCTGTCTCCTGCGTCTGCTGACTTTCTTCCGCCGTATTTCCCGAACAACCGCCGGCCAATGACAGAGCGGCGGTCAGTCCCAAAATCCACATGATCTTTTTAAATCTCATGATATTTCCTCCTTTCAGATTCTCCATATTCTATCAAATGATATCTGTATTGTCCAGTGAACAATCTTTGAAGTCTGAAGCCGCCTGTGGCGACGTTCTGACAATCCCTTCCAGGTTCACCGGCGTATCCATATAAGAAGGATTCCACTGTTTCAGGATTTCTATTATGTATTGTTCTGGGAGATTCTAAGAATATTTTTTTACCAGTTCCCTGAAATCATCTCTGTCCCGCAGAAATGCGAATTCCTCTTCTCTTTCCATAGACATAAGAAGGTTTTTCCCCATTTGTTTCCATACAGACGTATCCCCGTCTTTCATCTCAGCGTGGACAAATAAAATGGATTTTCGGATGTCTTCCGCATCCTCCAGCGATTCCAGCATCTTCTTCAGGAGCTTTATACTGCGGTCTGCGTCTTTTTCTCCCATGGCGACTGTAAAGGCGGTTATATGCGTAAAATACTCCCATCCATAGATTTCCATAATCTTACCGCTGTACTCGGCCAGCTTCCAGGCACGGTCCGTATCTCCCTCTTTTACTGCCGCATCTGCAAGCAGGTTCAGCTGAAGATTTGCCTTCTGCAGGGAAGCGCTTACGCTCTGTTCCAGGAGCCTTGCCGCCTCTTTATATTCCTTCTGTTTCATCAATATGGAAATCTGCAGCTGACATTTGTCCATGGCATTCTCTTCCGGCAGGCAGTCGATCAGGTTTTGCGCCTTCTCATATTCTCCCTCCTGAATATACATGGAGGCAAGTGCATATCTGGCATAATCGGCAGCTCTCACATCGTCACACTCCGCAGCCTGTCTGTACAGCTCCGCCGCATATACGGAGTTCTCCCTGATCTCCTCCGCTGTATTCGCTGTTATGATGGAGATTCCTCTCAGCATAGTGCCCATCTGATACAGCAGTTCTCCATTGGAAGGATATTCTTTCACAATTTCTCTGATCCTCTCCCTGGCCGATCCCGCGCCTTCCCTCCAGGCAAGCTTCGTCACCTCGTTTATATACCCGGCGACGTCCTCCTTTGTAAGTTCTTCGCGGAAACACAGAAGCGTATTCAGATCCGTTCTTAAAAGCCGTGCCAGCGGCGCCAGCAGAGACACATCCGGATAAGTCGCTCCGCTCTCCCATTTATTCACCGCCGGCGCAGTCACGCCAAGCCGGTCCGCCACCTGTTCCTGAGTAAGTCCATACTCCCGCCGCTTCTGACGGATTATATCTTTCATCTGCATCTTCAGCACCCCTTTCATTTTTTATTATTGTAGCAGATGTATATGAAGCCGGATACTGAACGGATGTTAAATTACGGGACATTTTTTTAACTAATAGGAATTTTCTATGGGAAATGTCACGCTCCAGCTGCCCTCACAGCGTTCGGCGCATGTCACGAAATATCCCTCTGCAGAATATCCGGACAGGTCATCCGCTTCTCCCACATTAAAGATAGATTCATCATAACTTCCCGTACCTTCCTCATCCCAAAACGAGACTTTGGCCGCGCATGAAATACGCTCTCCCTCCGGGTTTACCAGATAAATTTCTCCATGATTGTCATACTCCTGTATATTCTCATAATGTGTCTGTATATGCAGTTTTCCATCCACAAAGCCATATGCCGTCACTTCCACTCCATCCACCGGAGAAAACTGTACTCCTGCGTCAGGAGCCAGATACCCCGTAATATCCTCCTCATCCACATCTCCGGAAGCCGCAAAGGAACATCCCCTGATACGCGCGTCCATGTCTTCCGGCTGCAATATTTCCGTCGTTTTCTGAGCATGCTCCAGTTTAATCATCGGCAGCGCCATAGTCACTTCCTGTTTTCCGCTCAGGAGCTCAGAAACGCGAAAGGTCAGTTTCCTTCCTGTAATACGGTTTCCTGGCTGCCGTACGGAAACGAGAAATGTCGTTTCCCTATTTTCTGTGTCATATCCCACCCGCTTGCATCCTCCGATCTGGTCATAAGAAGGCCGGATCTCATAACTGTCGAACAGATCTGTCGTCTCATCGATCCGGTCTCCGGTCAGGTCTTTCATGGAAATATAGATGTCGGCAGAATCATCATGCACATAGATCGCTTTTACGCACATCTCAATGCCATTGTCCACGCAGGACTCATTAACCGGAGAAAAAAACTCCGCCGCGCCAGGAAAAAGCGTATACAATGCCTCATAAGCAGAGGAAGAACCCGCCGCTGCAGCGATGGACAGTGAAGAGATCAACAGTATAAACGC
>CALWDO010000036.1 GCA_944376715.1 uncultured Lachnoclostridium sp.
AATATCACAAAAATGGCACTGGAAGGCTAAGGACCAGTGCCGTTTTTCAGATATGAAAGAGCCTTTTGATAAAAGAAGGGGATGCCCCTTTCCTATGAATCTAAAAATTCATAGTTTTGGGACACCCTCTTTCACTGTCAGTTCACAACCACATCCGCATACTCCGCTCCCGCGGCTTTTCTCAGATCTTCCGGCTTAAGCTCCAGCTGCGTTCCGATTCTTCCGCCGCTGACCACGATCTTTTCCAGCTTTTCAGCGCTTTCGTCAATTCTGGTCACATACTGCTTCTTCATGCCGACCGCCGTACAGCCGCCCCGGATATAACCGGTCACCTGCTGGATCTCTTTTACATGAATCATAGAAAGGGATTTTTCTCCCACTACCTTCGCCGCTTTCTTCAGATCCAGTTCTTTATCTATGGGGATCACAAACACAAAATAATTCTTGCTGTTTCCCACCGTCACCAGCGTCTTGTATACCTTTTCATAGGGCAGATGCAGCATATCCGCGATCTGAAGCGCATCTACGAACTCTTCACATTCATACGTATGCGCTTCATAGGGAATCTTCATCCGATCCAGGATGCGCATAGCATTCGTCTTGATTTCTTTTGATTTCGCCATGATTTTCCTCCACACAAGATGTTCTCTACAGGCTATACTTTATCACATCTGCGGAGAATTTCCATACTTTATATTATAATTCGACCGAAGGCGCGCCTGCAAGCGCCGTCCGGTTCCGAAGGAGGCCTGCTCATGGACACTCTGATGAATGTCAGCCACGTCAGTTACGCGTACCATACCCTGAGCGGGGAGACCATGGCTCTGTCAGATATCACCTTTTCCGTGGGAGAGGGGGAATTTCTGGCCATCGTAGGGCCCAGCGGCTGCGGCAAATCCACGCTGCTCTCCCTCCTCTCCGGTCTGATGGAACCGGAACAGGGCACCATCGAGATCCGTCAAGATACCGAAGAAGGCAAGACCCAGATCGGATATATGCTCCAGAAAGACCATCTTTTTGAGTGGAGGACCGTCTACCGCAACGTCATCCTGGGACTGGAGATTCAGAACCGGATGACGCCGGAAAATCTGTCCCATGTGGATCAGCTTCTGGAAGAATACGGCCTTTCCAGATTCAAAAATGCCCGTCCTTCCGAGCTGTCCGGAGGTATGCGCCAGCGGGCGGCGCTGATCCGGACGCTGGCTCTGGATCCTCGGCTTCTGTTATTGGATGAACCTTTTTCCGCCCTGGACTATCAGACCCGTCTGAATGTCTGCGACGATGTATATCAGATTATACGGAAAGAAAAAAAGACCGCGGTGCTGGTCACCCACGATCTTTCGGAAGCCATCAGTATGGCGGACCGGGTCCTGATCCTGTCCAGCCGCCCCGCCACTGTCTGCAAAACCGTCGAGATCCGGTTCGCGGCAGAAGAGCTTACTCCCATGCAGCGGCGGCAGGCTCCGGAATTCAAAGACTATTTTAATGAAATCTGGAAGGAGTTGAACCACTATGCCTGATGTTTCTCTCCGCCAGGCGGAATATGTCCGCCGCCACCGCCGCCACCATCATCTGGTTACCCTCTGCCGGTTTCTGGCCTTTGCCGGTTTTCTGGCTTTCTGGGAGGTCAGCGCCAATCTGGAATGGATCGACGCCTTTATCTTCAGCAGCCCCAGCCGGGTACTGCAGACGATTCTGGAAATGGGCGGCGACCACACCCTGTTCCGCCATACCGGCATTACCCTTTATGAAACTCTGCTGAGTTTTGCTCTGGTCATCCTGGTCAGTTTTCTGGCAGCAACTCTTCTATGGTTCTCCAGTTCTCTCTCCGAGATTCTGGAACCCTGGCTGGTCATATTGAACAGTCTGCCCAAATCGGCTCTTGCCCCGCTTCTGATCGTATGGCTGGGCGCCAACATGAGGACGATCATCATCGCCGGCATGTCTGTGGCAGTATTTGGCAGTATTATCAGCATGTATACAGCGTTTCGCACCACAGATGAGGAAGAGATCAAACTGATCTACACGCTCGGCGGCACCCGCATGCAGGTGCTTCGCTGCGTGGTATTTCCATCCAGCGTCCCTGCCGTCATCAGCATCCTGAAAGTCAACATCGGCCTGTGCTTAGTTGGCGTCATTATTGGTGAATTTCTGGCCGCCCGCGAGGGACTGGGATATCTTATCATCTACTCCAGCCAGGTATTTAAGCTGAACTATCTAATCGCCGCCCTGATCATCCTCTGTCTCATCGCTTTCTGTCTGTATCAGGCGATCCAGAAGCTGGAGCACCATATCCGGAAAAGCAGGAAACTTTAGATTTCTTCCTGTGCAGTACGTACTGCTTTCAGGATCGCCTGTTCCATCACTTCAGCAGCCAGCGTTCCTGCCATATTGAGATCTGCTTCCACTTCTCCGCAGGACGCGGCATAGATCGTGTCTCCGTCCGCCATCGTCCCTACCGGATAGATGCAGCGGGCGTAGGCACATCTGGTCATAGAAGCGATCTTCCCCATCTCTGCTTTGGAAAATTTCCCATTGGTCACGATGACGCCGATCGTGGTATTTCCCGTAAACAGATCTGTCTTTCGACTGATTTTATACATCTCCCGGCAGGTATCTGCAAAACCGGATCCGTCCTCGGTCCGCAGTCCGGCGATCCTTTGTCCGCACGCGGGATCTACGATATCTCCCAGGGCATTGACTACCACCACTGCCGCCATCTTAAGATTCCCTGTCTGCACCGCATAGACGCCCAGTCCGGACTTCATGGCGCGCGCCATTCCATAGAGCTTACCTACAGACGCGCCGGTTCCCGCGCCCTTGCTTCCGCAGAAGAGATTATTGTTCTCCGCGTCCAGACACGCATCATATCCCATCCGGGCATCCGGCCGCACATCAGCTCTTCCCAGTCCCAGATCATAGATACAGGACTGGCATACCAGAGGCACCTTCGCAAATCCGGTGTCAAAACCGACTCCCCGTTCTTCCAGATAACGCATAACGCCGTCTCCGGCCGCCAGGCCATAGGCGGAGCCTCCGGAAAGCACGATGGCATTGACCGGATTGTCCGCAGTGAGCGGATCCGCCAGAGGCGTTTCACGGGACGCAGGCCCGCCGCCGCTCACATCCGCTCCTACCCTGGCTCCCTGATCAAATAAAAGTACCGTAACCCCGGTCTTCGCCTCTTCATCCTGAGCATTCCCTATCCTCAGCCCGTCGATCCTGCCTGCCGGAATCTCCTGCAGTACATCGTCATGCAGCATTTCTCTCATCTCCTTTTTATACCTGTTTCAGCGCTACCGCCAGCGTCCGCGACACAGCGCCCGCGATCACGAAACACACGGCAGCCTCAATCACTCCCTGGATGCCTACAAACGCCACCACGAACAGGAAAGGGTTGGTCGTTCCAAAGGTCTTGGCAAATCCCTGGATATAATCTGTCTGATAGAAAAACACAACCAAAGAGGTCATGAAAAGAACCGTATTCAAAACCGGACACGCCAGACTTGCCGCGAGATACGCTCCGTTCTTCATCACTTTTCTGGCGGCGCGGAAGATCAGCCCGCACAGCCATCCTTCCAGGATCCTTGGCACAATACAGGTAAATGCAGTCGCTGCAGGATTGATACTGAACAACATAGTCCCGAAAAATCCCATTCCGAAACACTGCATGAAACTGGTAATCCCAAAAGCCAGACCGCATACGGCTCCGCCTTTCGGTCCCAGCAAAATAGCTCCGACCGCCACTGGAACAGTCAGGAAGGTAATAGACAGACCCGGCGTCTGAAAATATCCCAGCGGCGTAAAGGCCATGATAAAGATGATCGCAACCATCAATGCCAGTTCCACCATGTACAAAGTGCGCGTTGTGTTGTTATTCCTCATATTTTTCTCCTTTCGGCTGATAAAACGGCGCATACGCGTCCCCTGTCTTTCAGCTCTGTTCATTTTGGGGATTGTGAAAATTGAAGAAAACACAGTATACCTGCATACAAAGCAAACACACGGTCTTATACGAGTTGCCGCCTCGGTCGGCACTTTTCAAACCGAATGTCCATATGAATCAAGATATTTAGAAACAATATGTGGTGATGCGTTTTCTTCCAGGTCAAAAACCCGATGCAAGCATGTCCGCCTGACCCGCTGCTCGCAAGAATAACGTTCCCTTATAATATAACATACCGGGTAAAAATAACAACCATATATTTTTGTTGACAGAAGATGCATTCTGTGATACCTTTTATTTAGATATTTAGAGAAACATCTAAATGTTATTTAGAAAGAAGGGATATCTATGGGATTTCAGGAAAGTTTCAAAGCGCTGTCCGACCCTACAAGGCGGGAGATTCTCTCCCTCCTGCGCGCCGGTCCCATGACGGTGGGCGAGATACTGGAACACTTCGATATGACCGGAGCCTCTCTCTCCCACCATCTTTCGGTCCTCCGGCAGGCAGGTCTGATCGATGATGAGAAAAAAGGCAAATATATCTTCTATACATTAAATACCACTGTACTGGACGACATTCTGAAATGGATGATGTCGCTGAAAGGAGTATCTGACCATGAGGAACACTAAACTTCGTATTGCGAATTATGTCATCGCCGTCTTCAATCTTCTGCTGGCCGTCGTTTTTTATCCGGCTCTTCCGGACCGGATTCCCATGAACTGGAGCTTTGACGGTACTGCCGCCTACAGCGCCAAATATGAGATATTTCTCATGTGCGGCATGGGTATCCTGATCGCTTTTCTCCTGGATGTGCTGCCCAAGATCGATCCCAGACGCCAGAACTATCAGCGGTTCAGCTCCTATTACGACAGTTTCTGCGTGGTCATGCAGGTATTCCTCCTGGCCATGACCGGCATCATCCTGACAGAGAGCTTCCGTCCCGGCACAGTCTCTGTCAAATATATAATCATGCTCGCCGTAGGACTTCTGTTTATGTATATCGGCAATATTATGCCCAAATTCAAGAGTAATTTTTACTGCGGCGTCAAGACGCCGTGGGCTCTGTCCAGCGAAGAAGTCTGGCGCAAAAGCCAGCGTCTGGGCGGAAAATGTTTTTTCATCGCCGGGATACTGATCATATTCTCCATGCTGCTCCCAGGCTCCGAGGCAGCATTCGCGGTCGTCATGGCCGCCGTCTTTGCAGCTGCTCTGATCCCCAGCGTAATGTCCTATGTGTGGTGGCGTCAGGAGCAAAACAGTGAAAAACACTGAGACTTACTTACCGAGAACCTCCCGGATCTCCGGGATGGTTCTCCCCTGTTCTCTCAGAGAGCGGATATACGCGATGCGTTCTACGGTCTTTTCTCTGGGATACCGGCGCGTCAGCCTCTCTTCCTCCTGTTCAAAAGGCAAAAATCCTTCCTCTGTATAAAATTTCAATGTGCTGTACCGGGTTCCGGTCAGACGTACCAGTTCCCCGATCGTCACATACTCGGAGGCCTGTATCGCCTCCATACTTCTCTGTCTCGACATTTTTTGTCCGCCTCCCGATCAGGTGGCTGCGACGACCAGCATTACAAACAAAGTTTCAATGTAATCGGAGACCGCCTTGATCATCTCATTCTGTGGATTATCTTTGATCTCTTTCAGGCGTTTTTTCAGATCATCCTTTTCATAAGCGGAAAAATATTTTTTGATCTGCCCGCTTTTGTCCAGGAGCGCGGCAAGCGCCACAATATCCTCGGATATCTCCCCGTCTTCCAGTAATTCGGCGCGGATATTCTGGATCACGCCGTCCATCGCCTCTTTATCCGGAATGTAATGTGTCTTTCCGCCAAACAGCCCGCCTTTTTCTTCTTTCGCACATCCGCATACAGCCAGGGAACTCCCCACATCATCGATCAGTTCATTTATATTTTTATCCGTGAAGGTAATCGTATAATGCTCAACCACCTTTTTAAAATTCACCGGCTGCTTCTGGTCTATGAAATAGAATATGGAGCGAAGATACTTTTTCTCTTCCGGAAGCGCTTTCTCTACCGAAAGTTTCTCATTGTCCAGCCGCACCACCCGATCCATCAGAAGTTCCAGCAGCCCCGCCGCTGCAAGGCACATTCCTTTCTCGATGCTGAAAGAAGAGACCTTTCCTTTGTTCCCCAATACGCAAAGCAGATATTCCTGTGTCAGTGATAAATCGTTCATGCCATTCCCTCCGTAATCACTTCTTACTTTCTACTTATTACTTACTACTTATGATTTAAATATATACCTGCCATACAGGATTTGTCAATGATTTTCTGAAAGAAAAAAGCGGCGTCCTGCTCCCCGCAGGGAACAGATAACGCCGCCTGTACAGACATTATTTTCTATTTCGCCCGGATTTCCTGTCTCATAAAACACACATAGGATCCGGCGAATGTAATTAGCATCAACGCAACCAGTCCCGCCAGATGAGGCCATACCAGCAGAAGGCTCTGGCCCAGGCTCAGATATCCGCTGATCGCTCCGGACAGAGACTCTACCGTGATCACGTTCACGGAACGCACGCTGGGATTCATGATGGTTGTCACCGCTTCACTGTACAGATAGTACGGCGAAAGCCTGTTGATATCCAGTTCCAGCGTATAATTTCCAAAGGAATTATACAGTGCCTGCATCTCATTATTCATAGGATACACCAGATTGGCGATCATGCCGGCCACCAGTCCCATGAACAGCGCGCAGAACAGCCACACTCCGATAGCCGCCATGGCGGAGGCCGCCGCATTCTGGCAGATCACGGAGAACCAGAGTGACAGCCCCAGCCAGAAGCTGATGTAGACTGCCGTAAAGAGCAGAAATACGAAGATTCTGGCGATCTCTTCCAGGCTGGGCGGAACTCCCAGGCACAGAAGTCCCAGGGCTCCGATGGAGATACCCATGGCAAATACCATCATGAAAATCAACGTGGTCCCTGCCAGGAATTTCCCGTTAATAATAGAATCGCGGTAAATGGGCTGCGCCGCGATGCGGTACAGCGTCCGCTCGGATTTCTCTCCGCTGATTCCGTCAAATCCCAGGATCACGCCCACGAACGGTCCCAGAAGCGCGATAAAGGACATAAATGAAGGTATGGAGCTTCCGCTCGTGGTATACAGGGCCAGGAACAGATAATCGGAAGCATCAGAAGAAGTAATCCCCGTAAGGGCTCCATAAAGGCTGGCATAGCTGGTCACACAGACCAGAATCAGGATCATCAGAAACTTTTTGCTTCGGATATGGTCCATCATTTCCTTCTGATAGAGCGCATGAAGTCCGCGGATATTGTCCTCATTCCTTGCGAAAACTCCGTCCAAGCTTCGGGAAACGCGTTCCAGAAGCAGCTTTGGACTGCTGTTCTTTTTCGGCTTTTTCAAAATACCGGCTGTAAATTTCATCCAGATCCCCTCCTTTCTGACGAAGCTGCAGCAGCGTGTAACCGTTTGCCGCCAGCGTCAGCGTCGTTTTTCTCCTCAGATCTTCCCTGGAACGTACAATGATCAGTTCGCCTTCCCGTTCCACGGAATCAACGCCTTCCATCCTGCTCATAAGCTGGACCAGCGCGTCATTGTCGGGTTCCGCGGCAAGTTCCAGCGTATATTTGCCTTCGCTCTCCATCTGCCGTCCCAGTTCTTCGATCGTCCCGCAGGCGATCAGGCGGCCGTCCACAAAGATGCCCACCCGGTCGCAGATCTGCTGGATCTGGTAGAGCTGATGGGAGGAGATCAGGATTGTCCTGCCGTCTTTCTCCGACAGTTCCCGGATCAGTCTCAGCAGGTCCCGCATACCCTGGGGATCGATGCCAAGCGTCGGTTCATCCATGATAATGACCTCGGGATCCTTGATCAGCACGTCTGCGATTCCCAGTCTCTGTTTCATACCTCTGGAGTAGGTTCCCGTCTTCTTATCCGCCGCTTCTGTCATACCGACCCTCTCCAGGAGGCGTTCCGTGCGTTCCCGGATCACATCTTCCGGCAGGCCGTTCAGACGGCCGGTAAAATACAGATTTTCCCGTCCGGTCATATCGCTGTAAAATCCCACATTATCCGGCAGATACCCTACGATCCGTTTCACACTGATGGGATCCCGGGTACAGTCTTTTCCTTCTATCCAGGCCTGTCCGTCACTGGGTTCTGTCAGCCCCAGGAGCATCAGGGTGGTCGTGGTCTTCCCGGCGCCGTTGGGGCCCAGAAGCCCGAATACTTCACCTTTCCGGATCGTCAGGTTCAGGTGGTCCACCGCCACTTTCTCTCCATAACGTTTTGTCAGGCCTGTGGTCTGAATAATCGTCTCCTTCATGGCTGCTCACCGCCTAACGTCTGCCATATTTTTTAAACACAGCGCCGACTCCTGCAACCAGGGCAAGAATGATGACGATAGCTACAACTCCCCAGATCGTATCCGTTTTCACAGATACACGGAATTCCGCCGTGTCGGATACTTCTGAACAGCTGGCTGTGATCGTCGTGACATAATCTCCGGTCATAGCTGAGTCGCCCGGCGTCACATGGGCGGTAATCTCCTGGGTTGCTCCCGCTTCCAGCACATCGATGGAGGATTCGTCGAAAGTAACCGTCCATCCTGTAGGCGCGGAAGAAGTCAGCGTAATATTCTGAAGATCCACATTGCTGTTATTGGTAATGCTGAGCGTCACATCGGAAGCTTTGTTTGCGTGGGCGTCAAAGCTCAAAAGACCGCTGGGCGTGGAGAGATCCAACGCATAGGTTCCTGTGATCGTCACGGACAATTCGGTTTCCAGAGTATCGCTGGCAGATGCAGCACTGATCGGAATCGTATAATCTCCCGCCTCCACATTCTCCGGCGGTGTTACAGATACGGTGAGCCCCTGACTGGACGCGGCCGCCACTTCAATGCTCGCCACCTGCGTGGACTCGCCGCTGGGCTGGAAAGACACCTGCCATCCTGCCGGAGCCTGCGCCGACAGGCTGTAGGACTGATCCGCCGCGCTGTTGTTTACAAGCGTCGTGCTGAAGCTGAACGCCGTTCCGGAAGCGCCCTCCTGCTCCGGATACTCTGCCTCAAAGCTTCCCTGTCCGTACTGTACTTCCTGGATGCTCAGCACCAGATCCGTCACATCCGTAAGTCCCGTGTCAGAAGTTGCCTGCAGCTGGACTGTGTAGTCGCCTTCCGCCGCATCTTCCGGGATCTCCAGATTAAAAGTAACTGTGGATTCCGCTCCGTTCTCCACATGGACTCTGCTGATCTGGCTTCCGCTTCCGCTGAAATAGCCTTCCCAGCCGTCCGGGATCGACACGATGCTCAGATCTGCATCCAGTCCGCTTCCGCTGTTATTGGACACATACATACTAATTGTCTGGCTGTCTCCGGCCTTTACCGAAATACCCGGATAATCCGTGTAAAACTCCAGGCCGCCCGCCGCAAAGGCCGGAACCGCTGAAAACACAGTGAGAAACAACAGCAGAAACGCTGCAGAAATTGAGTAGATTTTTTGTCTCATAACCATCTTATCCTCCTAAAAAAGATATAGTTATTTTAGGAAATGTTTATGTTCTTTTTAAGGAAATATTTTAAAAATTCTGTGTCCTGGTTTTGGGCAATAAAAGACACCGGCAAAAACCGATGTCTTCTCAAAATCTTATGACGGATTCTTACTGACCCCGAATTTCTGTAAAAGCCTCGGAACCATCTCTTTTGTGAGCGGAAGGGACATGCCCATAGGATTCAGCATATATGCTTTCGCGTCGTTAACCCAGAATTTCGTAATATCCGCGAACGGGATCTGGATCGGACGGAGCTTTTTATTTCCCCTGGCATATTTCTGATATTCCCAGATATCTGAGAACAGAGGGAAGAAAATATCTCCGTTCTGATGCTTCAGATAGGGAAGCCTGCATTCTTTCAGATTGACTTTCTGCTCCTTCTCCTGTCCTTCCGGCGGCAGAACCGCCATAAAAAGCCGGGATTTTGCCAGATTGGATCCGAACTCTTCATCCAGCTCCTGCAGATGCTTCATATCCACCCATTCTTTTTTGCGGCGGGCTTCCTGCATCAGATACAGACCAGTCAGCTGCAGATTAGGCTGATAAAGGGCATTTTTCCCCACCTTTTCCTCAAAGCCTTCCGGAAGAATCCCGGAAAGCTCCACGGTCAAAAGCTCGCTGCCTTTCGGACAGTACCCCACCGCATTGACTCCGATAAACGGCAGGATGCCTATATGCTGGCGCACATGGTTCAGGTACATCTTTTTCTTCGGGCCCTGGGGATCCTTGGCATTTACCGGTACATAGACCTCCTGTACCTTCAATTCCCTGACCTGGACCCGGATGCCGTCGTCTTCCAGTTCTTCCGCCGCTTTTCTGGCGTCCTCTTCATCTTCATAAAGACGCACCCTGTCATAAAAGTTCTCTTCCTCGCACTCCACATAGGGCATGTTGGTGAGCGGCGAAAACATCGCATAGGCTTTATTCAGGTCTTTGATCTTTTTCGCAATAATATCTGTCGGCATTCTGTATCCTCCGGTCTTATTCGTTGTATACCAGAGCCATCATCACAAGCTCTTCATCCGAATCATTCTCAAATCCATGGCTCTGCCCGCACTCGATCAGGCACACATCATCCGGGCCCACCGGGATGCGGCTTCCATCGTTGTCAATAAATGTGCCGTGTCCGGACAACACATAATACGGCTCTGTCTCTCCTATATGTTCATGAAAACCGATGCTGCTGTGCGGCTCCATCTTTACCAGCGCATACATCCGTCCATGTCCGTTCAGCTCCTCCGGTTTCAGGATGTGGTGCATCTCCAGACGGCCTTTGCCGCCGCGAAGTCCTTCCACGGTTTTGATCTCTGCTTTGCGTACCATACTGTCTCCTCTTTTCCTGAATTACTTATAATGATTTATTATAACATGGGCGCGGCGACTTTACCAGAGTGAAAGCGTCAATAAGACGCTGGACGCGCTCCCGGACTTATAGTACACTGTATACATATTCACCAGCCGGAACAGTTTTCCCTGCTCCGGTACGGAAAATACGCAGGAGGCTTTCATGGACGGAAAAGAACGCAGAGAACGGATTGTAGAAGAACTGGAAAAGACAGATAAACCCCTGTCCGGCAGCGCGCTGGCAAAGCAGATGGGCGTCAGCCGCCAGGTAATCGTACAGGATATCGCGCTGCTGCGCACCCGGTATCCCATCCTTGCCACGGCCCAGGGCTATCTGCTCTATGAACCTGCCGGAAAAAAACACGTCCGCGCTTTTCTGGTGCGGCATACGAAAGACCAGATCCGCGACGAGCTTATGACGATTGTCTCTCTGGGCGGGCTGGTGCTGGATGTGGCGGTGGAGCATGACGTATACGGGCAGCTTCGGGCAGATCTGAATCTGGCTTCCCCAAAAGACGTGGAACTTTTCTGTGAACGTCTTGCGCACAGCCGCAGCGGTCCGCTCTTCCCCATCTCCGACGGCATCCATCTGCACACCGTAGAGGCTTCTTCGGAGCATGCTCTGGATCAGATTGAAAATATTCTGCAAGAAAAAAGATACTTACTTAAAGAATCATAATTGACTTTTCCTGACAGCTGTGATATCTTATTCGGGATATTACAGCTGTCTTGTCACCTGTAATGATGCAAAGGAGGAAAATTATGAGTGAAAAACAGATGTCTGCCGTACGGCAGTTCATGAAGCGGAAAAATATCGTATTTTCCGCCAGACGTTACGGAATCGACGCCCTCGGCGCCATGGCCCAGGGATTATTCGCCTCTCTGCTGATCGGTACGATCATCTCCACATTGGGCGAACAGGCCGGGATTCCTTTCCTGGTCACCGCAGGCGGCTACGCCAAAGCCGTATCCGGTCCCGCCATGGCGATCTCTATCGGATATGCCCTGCAGGCTCCCCAGCTGGTACTCTTTTCCCTGCTGGCCGTGGGCGAGGCCGCCAATGAACTGGGCGGCGCAGGCGGTCCTCTGGCCGTACTGGTGGTCACGATCTTCGCCGCGGAATTCGGCAAAGCCGTATCCAAGGAGACAAAGATCGATATCCTGGTGACCCCACTGGTCACGATCCTGATCGGCACCGCCCTGTCCGTATGGTGGGCTCCCGGCATCGGAAGCGCGGCGAACGCGGTAGGTCAGCTGATCATGTGGGCCACAGAACTGCAGCCTTTCTTTATGGGCATCTTCGTATCCGTCATCGTAGGGATCGCCCTTACACTGCCGATCAGCAGCGCGGCCATCTGCGCCGCCCTGAATCTGACCGGGCTTGCCGGAGGAGCCGCCGTAGCAGGCTGCTGCGCCCAGATGGTAGGATTCGCCGTGATGAGTTTCCGGGAAAACCGCTGGGGCGGACTGGTGGCCCAGGGCCTTGGTACCAGCATGCTGCAGATGGGCAATATTGTAAAAAATCCGAGGATCTGGATCCCGCCCACACTGGCGTCCGCCATCACCGGCCCCATCGCCACCTGCATCTTCGCCATGCAGATGAACGGTCCGGCCGTCTCGTCCGGTATGGGCACCTGCGGACTGGTGGGACAGATCGGCGTTTACACAGGATGGCTCGCAGATATTGCATCCGGCGCCAAAACCGCCATCACACCTATGGACTGGATCGGCCTTCTTCTGATCTGCTTCATCCTGCCTGCCGTGCTGAGTACATTTTTCTGTGAAATACTCCGCCGTATGGGCTGGATCAAAAAAGGAGACCTGACGCTGGAATAATCCGGCGCAGGTCTCTTTTTCTATCGGCTGTATTGAGGTACGGATGTTCTGGCAGGCTGCTTTTCCAGTTTCTTTCTTGATCCAGAGGATTACGGACAGGATTACCGCGATATAGTCCGTCACGGACTGTCCCAGGATCACGCCGTCCAGCCCGAACATGGCGCGCAGCAGATACAGAAGCGGGATCAGCAGGATACCCTGACGGAGCACAGAGAGCACCGTAGCAGGAAACGCATGTCCCACAGACTGCATACAGTTCATATTCACAAACAGGAAGCCAATCACCGGTCCGGACAGCATATAGGCCACCAGCATTTCTACCCCATATGCTATGACATCCTCGTCGCTGATGAAAATCCGGATAATCGGTTCCCGGAACAGAAAATAAAGTACCGTGGCGGCAATCCCCGCTATAAGGCAGCACTTCTTAGTATACCGTTCCACACCCCGGAACCGCTCCATATCTCCCATTCCATAGCTGTATCCCAGAAGCGGCTGCACGCCGTTTGCCAGTCCCATCTGCAGGAAAGTGATAAACATGTTGGCTTTAAATACGATTCCGATGGCCGCCACCGGGTCGTTTCCGTAAGCTACCAGAAGCTGGTTCAGAACAATCGTGGACACGCTCATCAGAGCGGAAAATATCGCCGTCGGAAGTCCGGAAGAACAGGTCTGGGTCAGTATGCCGGCTCCGGCCTTGAAATATTTCCAATGGATGGAAAGGACATGGCTTTTCTTCAGAAAATACCACAGATAATATGCGCTCGCCATTACATTCCCGATGGTCGTGGCGATGGCGGCTCCCGCAGTGCCCTGCCCCAGGACAGATATAAAGATCGGATCCAGCACGATATTGGCGATGGTACCGATCATGCTTCCAATCATCGCCTCTTTGCTGGCTCCTTCCGCCCGGACAATAAAACTGGCCGCCGCAGACCAGATAATGAACGGCGCGCCATAAGAGATATGGAAAGTATAACCTCTGGCAAATTCGTAGGTCTGTTCGTTTGCGCCAAAAAGTGCCAGGATCGGATCCATGAAAATGATCAGAACCGCGGCAAACAGGATACCGATGATCAGGGAAGCGTAGGTCACAAAAGAAGAAGTATTCTTCGCCCGCTCCTCTTTCTTCTCTCCCAGCGCCCGGGACAGCACGGCGCTGCCTCCCATGCCCAGCATATTGGCAAAAGCCATCATCAGGATAAATATAGGATTCGTCAGGCTGACCGCCGCCACCTGCAGCGGATCTCCGGTCTGCCCCACGAAAAAAGTATCCGCCATATTATAGAGCACAGTCACCAGACTGCTGATCACACTGGGCACCGCCATCTTCATCACAGCCTTCGGAATCGGCGCTCTGCCCATCAATTCATGTTCGTCCATATGTTCATTCCTCCCGTTCCAGATTTTCCAGCATCTTTGCCGTAATCTTCATAAATATCTCCTGCTCCTCCGGCGAAATCCCTTCCAGCAGGATCTCTTCGGATCTTACTATCTCCCGGCGCAGGGCATTCTGGATCTCTTCCGCCTTTTCTGTAAACACAATCTTCTTATACCGTCCGTCATCCTCGTCCGGAATACGCACAATAAGTCCCTCTTCTTCCAGGCGCTTCAGCACTTCCGTGGCTGTGGACGGACGCAGACCGAACTCTTTTTCGATCTCTTTCTGATAGACATTGTGTTTCTCGCTCTCCACCAGAATATAATCCAGGATATTTCCTCTGGCTCCGGAGATGCCCACTGTTTCCTGCACCTTTCTGGAGCGTCTTCTCAGCCGGTTGGAGATCCGGTTGATCATCTTTCCTGTTTCCATTCCATGACCTCCCGTCTTCTTAATTACTTCGGTTCCTAACTATATTAGTGCAAATATTTTAAAATGTCAATAAAAAGAACCCACTTTACCAAACAGGGCGCCGGGACGTTTTCAATACGTCTCCCGGCGCCCTGTTGTCTCCAAAGCTGCGTCACAGATTCCACTGCGCGCTTTCTGTCTGCAGTTTCACCATTCGGGTATAGATCCCGTTCTCCTTATACAGATCTTCCGGAGTCCCCTGCTCCGCCACCGTTCCGTCCGCAAGTACCACGATCCGGTCCGCGCTGCTCACCGTGCGCATGCGGTGGGCGATGATCAGTACCGTCTTGTCTTTCACCAGTCTGGAGATGGCCTCCTGCACCGCCGTCTCGTTCTCCACGTCCAGGGATGCAGTTGCCTCGTCAAGCAGGATGATCGGCGCGTTTTTCAGAAGCGCCCGGGCGATGGAAATCCGCTGACGCTCGCCGCCGGAGAGCGTGGAGCCGTTCTCTCCCACCATGGTCTGGTACCCATCCGGCAGTTCCCGGATAAATTCATCGCAGCGGGCCGCCCGGGCAGCGGCGTATACTTCCTCGTCAGTGGCTCCCCTCCGTCCCAGACGGATATTTTCCAGAATCGTATCCCGGAACAGCACCACATCCTGGAATACAAAGGAATAATGCTTCAAGAGCGTTTCCGGATCAATTTTGGAGATATCCAGGCCGCCCAGCGTGATCTTTCCTCTCTGGATATCCCAGAAGCGGGCCGCCAGCTTGCACGCCGTGGATTTTCCCCCGCCGGAAGGACCTACCAGCGCCGTGACCTGTCCCTGCTTCGCGGTAAACGACACATCCTCCAGCACGCCCTCATCTTCCCGGTAGGCAAATTTCACATGATCGAATACAATATCAAAATTGTCCGGATCGCACTTGCTGCTTCCGGTCTGCACCGGCTGCTCCAGGATCGCGCGCATCCGGT
The DNA here is from genome assembly GCA_944376715.1 of uncultured Lachnoclostridium sp. GTDB lineage: Bacteria > Bacillota > Clostridia > Lachnospirales > Lachnospiraceae > Hominiventricola. The sequence continues at coordinate 15,438 of CALWDO010000036.1, forward strand.
TGATGTTCAGCTTCGCGTTGAATGTGGCGGCAATATTCTGCAGCACCAGCCCCAACGGATCATACAGCCTGGCGGCCGCGAACAGGAATCCCAGAAAATACAAGAAGCTCAGCTCTCCCTTTGCCATCAGTCCCACTCCGGTAAGTACGGTAGTGGCCAGCCCGATCCTCAGGAAAGCCTGTGCCGAGCACACAAATACGCCTGTCGCCAGCTCCGAATGGATCGCGCAGCGCTCCGCTTCTTCCAGTCTTTCATCCAGCCCTTTCAGATAGGCTTCCTGACGGTTGCATGCCTTGATATCCCGGATATTTTCCAGGCATTCCTGTATATTATCCGCTACGGCACGTTTCGCCAGAATATTTTTCGTCCCGAAGGCATCCTGCAGCTTTTTGGATCCCGCCGTCAGAAGCACCGCCACCGGCAGTACCCAGAGCGCGGCCGCCGCCATCCTCCAGTTAAAGCAGAACATACAGATGCCGATAAACAGCGTGGAGAAGATCGACGCGAAAAGCTGCGGAATATAATGGGAAAACATCTGGTCCAGGCTGGAGCAGTCCGCGATCATTGTAGCCGTCAGGTCACTCAGATCCCGGTTCCCGAAAAAACTCAGCGGCAGTTTACGAAGGGTTTCTGCCAGACTGACCCTCCGGCTGGCGCTTTCCTGATAAGTAGCCAGATACAGCGACGCATACTGGAAATAGTGCAATATGAACAGCACCGCAAGCACCAGAAGCGCCATCCCCGTATACACCCACCATCTGTCCAGGATATTTTCACCGTTCTCCAGTGTGTTTAAAAGATATTGAATCGTCGCCATGATGACCCCCACCGGGAGCATCAGGCTGATGTTGCAGACAAAGCACCAGAGGACCGCCTTAACAAAATCTCTCGCCCCTTTCTCACTGAGCGCAAATACATGCTGCAATCTGCCAATCATTTGGATTCCTCCTTTCCGACCTTCCACTGGGCCGCCTGTTGGTAATCTTTCCACATTTCCGCGTACAGGCCTCCTTTTTCCAGAAGCTCTTCGTGGCTTCCCTGTTCTTTTAGTTTTCCTTTCTCCAGTACCAGGATAGAATCCGCGTTCCGTACGGTGGTCAGCCGGTGAGCGATCATCAGCACCGTTTTCCCTCTGGTCAGTTCGCCGAACGCCTTCTGGATCAGGGCTTCATTCTGCGGATCCGCGAATGCGGTCGCCTCGTCCATGACGATGATCGGAGCATCCTTCAGGATTGCGCGGGCCAGAGCGATTCTCTGGGCTTCTCCTCCGGAGAGATAGACCCCTTTGGTTCCCACCACCGTATCCAGCCCCTGGGGCAGCTTCTCCAGGATATCCGCACACTGGGCGGCCCTGGCAGCCGCTTCTACTTCTTCCCGGCCCGCATCCGGCCTCGCCATACGGATATTTTCCAGAAGACTCACCTTAAACAGCTTCGTATCCTGAAAGACGAAAGCCACCCGGCGCATCAGATCGCCGCTCTCCATTTCCCTCACATCCACTCCGCCGATCCGGATACTTCCGCTCTCCGTATCCCAGAAACGGGGAATCAACGCGGCCGCCGTAGATTTTCCTCCTCCGGAAGGTCCCACCAGTCCCACTACAGAGCCTTCCTTCACCCGGAAACTCACGTCCGACAGCGCCGCTCTCTCCGTACCCGGATAGCGGAACGTCACATGGTCAAACACCACTTCCGATCCATGGGGCTTTCTGGGGTTCTTTGTCTCAGGAAGCGGCTTTTCCTGCAGGATCTCATCCAGCTTCATCATAGCCTCGTCTGCTTCCATCACAGACTCGGACGCATACATGATCCGGTTGATCATGCCTCCGCAGGCGGGTCCGAACAGCGCGTAGAATATAAAATCCGCCAGCACTTCCCAGCCGTTTCCTCCGGAAGCCAGCAGAAGCGCCGCCGGGATCAGCAGAGCAAAACTGCCGTTGATGCAGGTCAGGAAAGAGGTCTGCCCGTTCCTGCAGCTCATGGCATACTGGCTGGCCAGATCGCTGTAGGACTGGATCGCCGCATAAAATGCTTTGAAAGAATACACTGTCTGCTGGAATACTTTCACCACCGGGATACCCCGGACATATTCCACCGCTTCTCCGCTCATTTTCTCGATCTCTCTCTGATAACGGTGAAAAAAACCTGCGTTCTTCCCGCCCATCATACTCATCATACACGCCATGGCCAGCACCATGGTCAGCAGGCACAGAAGGCCCATCCGCCAGTCAAAGACAAACAGCAGGATAATGGCGGCCGCCGGAGTAACCACCGCCGCCGTCAGATCCGGCAGCTTATGCGCCAGCAGATCCTCCGTCAGCGCCGCGTTGTCGTCAATGATCTTCCGCAGCCTTCCGGACTGGTCTCCGGTAAAGAAGCCCAGCGGCAGGTTCATTACGTGTTCCGCTCCCGTGCGGCGAATATTGCGTGCTGTACGAAACGCCGCGATATGCGTACACATCAATGCCGCGAAATATATCACTATATTCGCGACCGCAAACCACACGGCCATCCATCCCCAGCGGATTACTCCCTGGACTCCGCTCACATCCGGATAGGCTGACAATACGCCGCGCGCCACCAGCCACACGCAGACATAGGGCACCAGCCCCAGCACCGCCGCGACGCCGGACAGCGTGCATCCTAATATAGTGAGCTTCTTATGTCCTTTGGCATAGCTCAGCAGCTTTGATAAATTTGACTGTTTTTTCAAGGAACTCCCTCCTTAATAAAATTTTTATGATACAGGAAGCATTTGCTCCCGAATATCCAATAATTAGTTAAGACTAACCTATCCTCAAAAGAAAAGGCGGAGCTATCCTCTGCCCTTTACTTCCACAAGTTACTGTCCCATGATCTTCATCCAGCCCGCCGTATAAAATGCCCTCATCTCTGCCAGATAGTTTTCCGCCTCATGAAGAGGCATCTCATGGATGATCAGTTCAAAAAAAGCGTTAAACATCCCTGTGATCAGGATATGTTCCAGCCTCGGGTCTATCCTCGGCGAAGGACGTCCCAGACCTTCCAGAATATCCTGGTAATCGTGCGTCGCTTTCGTCTCGATCTCGGCCATCTCATCCGCCATGCCCGCAAAACGGGTTCCCTCCGAGCAGCAGAGAAGCAGTTTGAATTCTTCCAGGTTATCATAAGCATACCGGAGCATCTCCAGCATACAGGCTCCGCTGATATCTCCCAGGTTTTCCGGCTGTTCCTCCGGCGGCAGCGCCGCAAAATCTTCCTGCGCCCGGCAGAAAAATCCTATAAACGTCTCATACTGCCTGCCCACCAGCGCCTCGAACAGTTCTTCCTTGCTGCGGTAATACCCGTAAAACGCGCCGGTCGTCACTCCGGCCAGCTTTACAATCGTTCTTAAGGAAGCGCCGAGAAATCCTTTTTCCAGAAATTCCTTTTTCGCCGCTTCATGTATCCGTTCCAGCGTAGCGGATCTCTCTTCTCCCATCCGTGATCCCCCTGTCGTTGTCTGTATTCAGGATATAACAGTGTTATATTTATGTCAAGAACTGCAGTTGAGAAGATTCCTCAGTATTGAAAATTATCTCATACAAAAAAACTGAAAGAAGCAGGACTGATCGAACGCATCGGTTCCGACCGCAAAGGATATTGGAAATTACTGAGATAGAGCAAAAGCCCTCGCGGCAGGCTGAACAGTCTTGCTGTGAGGGCTTTGCTCAAATCTTTTATGCGCGCACAAAACGTTGCTTAGAACTTTTCGGCTTTTCAGGCATTGTCATGCGTAGTTTCCCTTGATCGATTAAAGGTTGCACAAGAGTGGACATCGTGTAATAACGGGACAGCCCGGTAAACTCCACAAGTTCCGCTCGGGATCTCGGCTGCTCACAAAACTCAAGAATGGCTTCTGACAGATTTGTCTTATCATTGGTGCTCTCGGCTTTAAAAATGTTGTTCTTGAATACTACCTTAAATTCCCCATGCAAAACAGAAAATACCGGAGCCGGCAAACCGGCTTCTCGAAAAGCTGTTCGGATCGTTGGAATCCCTGAATATCGGTTTTCCGTAATCCGTAGCAGTTCCAGTATATTTGCAAGGGCAGCATTCCTTGTTTCCGGCCGCACCTTACCCAAAGAGTCAATCGTGATCTTTCCATACAGCCCACCGCTGTTTTTAATTTCCATCCGGTCTCTGTACATTTCTATACGAATCGGCACGTTTTCGGTATGGGCGCTATAGTCTCTATGAACCAGTGCATTTAGTATCGCTTCGCGGACGGCAACCGCCGGATATTCGTCTTTATCATGCCGCATCCCGTCTTCGCCAGTGCTGCCGATTTCCGTCCCTGGTACAACAACTGCTGTAATACATAGCTGCGGGAAATAGGTCTGTGGATAAACGGAAAATACCATCAGGCCAGCCAAAGTGGGAATCCCCTTAATTGTGACACCCATAAGCTCCAGAATCTCCTCATCTGAAACATGGTCAGCCAGGTTCTTTCTTTCACGCTTTACTGCTTCCAGATATCTTTCTAATCGTTCCTTGTCAAAAAGCTCCGTTCTGGCGTAATCAACTACACGAAGGTCATCTCGAATCCTTTTCCGGAAGGCATCGTAGCTGTATACTTCGTATTCACTCATAGGTTCGTCAGACTCGCCGACGCGGATATAAGAACCCTTGATCCGCCCGACACCTTTATAGTAGACGGGACGCTCCGCTTTATTTAAGTTTGTCAATTAGTTTGACAACTAAAACACAAACTTGCCAAATTATTTTCATATTTTGACAACTTTTTTCAAATTTCAACTCTATCTTTACAATTCCTATGCTCTGATCTATTATAATGACAAATAATAATTGCTTAAATTTCAGAAAGGAGAGTCCCCATGGCTCAGGTGATCACAATCTCCATTGATTTGTTGATGGCGCTTTGTATGTTTTTATTTGGAAAATATTTTTATAATTCAAAAGGGAAAGCATGTAATCTCCTGACAGGATACAATATGCGCTCAGAAAATGACAGGAAAAGCCCGGATGAGGAAAAAGACATGTGCCGCGTCTATGGAAAAATCCTGATGATTATGGCTGTTCCGTTCCTGTGCGGAGCAGCCATCGATCTCGTAAAGCCCGGTATCGGATGCGTATTGGCATGGTGTATCTGGATCCTTCTTTTCATATGGTTATGTATAAAAAGGACAAAATTAGAGAAATGACCACAATTCTTTTATCTGCGCAGCCAACAGCATCTCCTGCTCCACCGTCTTTCCGGTCCGCAGGATCGCCTGTTTCAGCCCGTCCAGCTCTCCCGCGTCCATATTTGCCAGTTTTTCTCTCGTGCTCTCTTCCAGATCGATCCCTGCTCCCATACGGATCGCTTCCTCAAAATCCCGCGCATCCATCCGGTACGGGATCAGTTCCGGAAATAAATTCCTTTTGATATACTGGAAAATGCGTATCCCGCCATAGTCCATATCTCCCCAGTGCAGGTATTTTACTCCTGTCGGAAGCACACAGCGCAGGCCGGACAGGAACCGAAGCTCCTTTGGAGAGAAAAAGCCGTGGCAGTATATGTACAAGGTATTCTCTGCATAGGCCATATTCTCATAATTTGTCTTATTTTCAACGGTCATTACCGTGCTCACACGGCCGGAGCATCCGCTGATCTTCGCATGCTCCAACGTCTGGGCATTCAATACGCATCCATAACGAAGCGCCGAAGTATCCGCCTGAACTTCCATGATCTGATACTGCAGCGGCCCTTTCCATTCCAGCGTCTGAGAATACGTGAGGATCCCGCAGGCAGCCAGAAGCTCGTCGTCCGTCATGCCTTCTTCATAAGACGGGTATCCATACAGGCTGTTTTTCAAGACTGAAAGCACTTTTTCCCGGTAACCGCCATTTCTGAATCTCTTGGAGTCTTCAAACACGATACAGCTGAATACCCGTTCCCATACGGGTTCTTTCAGCTTTATCAGCGTATTCAGGCACCGGAACAGATCCGGGTCTTCCGGTTCCTTCACGATCTTTCCGGCCTCCAATCTCCGGATCAGTTCCTCATAATATGCCCGGAGCCACGGCACATCCTGTACCGGCGCGCTCCAGGCTCTCACCTCTTCCATGCAGCGGATCTGGCGCTTTCTGGAATCTTCCACGCCTTCTCTGAGACAGAGCTTTTCCACTGCCTCTACCGGAAGGTCGATCTTTTTCACATCGCTTCCCATGTCCCGGTATGTGACCCGGATCAATCCTTCCTTTTCCAGCGCGCGTATCTGCTCCATCAGGGCCTTGCGGCCTCCCACTTTGTCAATTACTTCCTGCGTGATCTCCGGATGCTTCCATCCTGTCAGTTTCCCCGCCCGGTAAGCCTCCGTGTCCATCTTCCGGATCCACAGTTTCGTCAGCGTCTCCGATTCTTTCTTCTTCGCCATCCGGCTCTCCTTCCACCATCCTCAGATAATCGCCTTTGTCAATATGCATCATGGAAATCTGGTTCTTATGCCTGCGGAATCCATAGACACAGTCCACGTTCCGGATCAGAGACTGGAGCCTTTCGTCCGGTACGCAGACGATCAGCTGCAGTTCCAGTTCTCTGGCATAACGCAGGCACACCTCGCTGCGCTCTTTGTCCATCTTGGAGAACGCCTCGTCCAGAAGCACCAAACGGATCTTGGAATCTCTGCTGCTCTGCTGCATGTAAAGCATGGCAAATCCCGCCAGCAGCGCCACATATTTGGGGTTCTGGCCTTCTCCGCCGGAATCCCGTCCCGCCATCTCATCCACCGGGTTCTTCTTTACAACGCCGTGCTCGTCTTCCACCCTCTCATACATCCGGAAGGTCAGATAGCTCCGGTAATCGGCGTATTTCTCCATCTCCTGCTTCTGTCTGGCCGTCTGGCGGGGATCCTGATCCGCAGCCGGCGGCATAAATTTCTCTGTCAGAAGCTGGATCTTCTGTTCATAGCGCTGATAGAATTCATCCTCTCCCAGGCTCATCTGGCCTTCAAAGCCCAGGTTGTCCGTCACCTTGCTGTCCAGTTCCTTCGCGGTCAGCATATCGAAGAACTGACCATTCTCGTTTTCTGCCGGAAGGATTTCGATCTGGTAAATACTGTCCGAGAAACGGATCTTCGCCAGCAGCCGGTTGATCTCCCGGGAATGCCGGTAGGCCGCCTTGATATCTCCATGGATCGTGGCAATCACATTCTCGCGCAGGGTACGGTAGACCAGATCGCACTGCTTGCGGAACTCTTCCTGATACTCAGGCTCAAAATCCTGGCGGCACTGTTCCAGCACCCGGTCATAGACGTCGTTTTCCTGCTCTTCACCGCTGAAATCGTAAGACGGATATTCCCGGTTAAAGCGCATCCTGGCTTTCATGCGGCTTTCTCTCTCTTCCTGTTCCTGCTCCTTAAGCTGCGTCAGTTCCCGGTTTTTCTGGTTCCGGTACGCGCTCTCTGTCTGGTCTGCCAGCGCGTCCTTCACCTCGGCCTCCAGATCCGCGTTCGCCACAAAGCCCTCTGTCAGCTGGGACAGCTTCTCCCTGTATCCTTCGATATCCTTCTCTGCCCGGATCTTTTCTCCATTCTTCTGCAGAAGTCCTTCCTGGACGGAAGTCAGCTTCTGCCCGGCCTCCGATATCTTCTCTTTCAGTCCGTCCCGCCGCCGTTTCAGATCTGCCACCAGCGTGCCGTCTTCCAGCTCTTTCAGTTCTTTCTCCAGCTTCTCCTGTCTTGCCAGGCATTCTTCCAGCTGTCCGGCCGCCTTCGACCAGAGTACAAGCTGAGCCGGATCCTGTTCCAGCATCTCATATTTTCCGACCGCGTTCAGTCCGTGTTCCTGTACCACCAGTTCATGAAGCTCTTCTTCCAGAGCCTTCACTTCCCGTTCCAGTTCCTGAAGCTTCGCCCGGGAAACTTTCGTGCCGATGCAGGCGCGCAGCGTATAATCCTTCTTCTTCAAATGACGGAACCGGTATCCGCTGTAAGAATAGCAGTCCGGCGTCACGCCGTCCCGTACCTGATGCAGTTCCTCCACCGTACGGCATTTGATGATCCGTCCCAGATAATATTTCAGGCACAGGTCCACATAAGGTTCCTCTGCGCGGACTGCCTCATAGAGAGAGCCCTCCATAGCCTGGGGCTGGTCCCGGCGAACCGCCGCTGTATTGATCAGCTCCGCATCCTCATACTGACGCATCCCCCGGAACAATTCCGCCGCTGTCAGCGCATATTCCGGAGCGGTGACCAGGCTGTATTTGATCCTTCCCAGACGGCCCTCCACCGCGTTTTTCCATTCTTCATCCACGATGTCGAAAAGATCCGCGAATACATACACGGGGATCCTCTTTCCATAACGCATCTTCAGGGCGTCTTCCAGCTTTGCGCGGGCCTGCTTCAGATTCGCGTCATAGGGTTTCCGGTCGTTTTTCAGATCCTCCACGATCTCTTTTTTCTCTTTGAGCTCCGGACCCAGCTCCCGTTTCCGCTCTCCCACTTCCCGGAGTTCTTCGTTCACCGCTTCGCTGGCTTCCGAAAGTCTCCGGTGCAGCTCGGCACAGTTCTGTTCGGTCACATTTCCTTTCCGGAATTCATCGATGAGCTGCAGGGCCGGATTGCTCACATAGTCGGACGCAGGACCGTCTTCCGTCCAGCCGGACAGGCCGTCCAGGATGGATCTCCACTGACGGCTGTTTCCTGCCAGCAGTTCTGCAGTACGGCCTACCTCTTCCAGTTCCCGCTTCTTCTGCCCGTAATCACTGGCTTTCAGCCCCGCTTCCACTTCCACCAGCTCCGACCGCAGCTCTTCCTGTTTCCGGTCGAGAGCCGCCTTCTCTTCTTCCAGTTCCGCGATCCGGTGGGCCGCGTCGGTAAGATCCTGCGTCCTGGCTTCCAGGCGCGCCTTCAGGCCCTCTATGTCGATCATCCTGAGGATCGTTTCCGCTTTCACGATATCCGCACGGGTTTTCGTAAGGCCGGCATGCGCCTCATGGACCGCGTCCAGAAGTCCGATCCGGTGTTCCAGGTCGTCCACCCGTTCTTTGATCTCCCGGTAAGCCCCCAGCTGGTCGCTGATCGTGCTGACCGTGTCTTCTCTGCTCTTCGGGAACATATAATCCCGGATAAACTGCCCGGTACCGTTGGTCATCCGCAGCGCTATGGCGCTCTTTTCCATGGTAGCCAGGCGCCGGGGCTCCACATATCCCAGGATCACGTCGCACAATGTGTTGATATACGCTTCATTGGACGGATATAACCTGTTAATGTCTCCCCTTCCCCGGTTCCAGGAAGAGTTCTTCCGTTCCTCTGTCAGTTTCCGGATCCCGGCGATGGAATAGGGAACGCCGTCTTCGTCCAGGTATTCATTCTCGGGCAGCGGACCGCTGTGGCTGAAAAACGTGTATTTCTTAATATCCTGATCCATCTTTCCCACTTCAAAGGCCGCTCCGAAGCAGGTGGTAATCTTCGTTCCTGTGTCCACCAGTTCCAGTACGATCTGGGAGCAGAAATCCATATGCTCCCGGTTTGCCGTGCCGTCTTTCTGCGCGCCGCGCAGATAGCTGAGCACGCTCCTGCGGTTTCTGGCGTCGTCTGCCGCCTTATTCAGGAAAGACGGAGACAGACTTCCGTACAGGATCACCTGGATAGCATCCATGACCGTAGATTTTCCGGAACCGCTCTTGCCGCTGAACAGGTTGACATATTCATGAAATTCCAGCACTTTATGACTGATGCCGCCCCAGTTGTTAATCAGCATCCGGGTAAATATCTTCTTCGCCTGTTTCAAAGTCTTCCTCCTCTTCCGTACTCTCTGCACTGTATTCATCCTGAAGCTCTTCCCGGTATTTTTCCACCAGGTCGCGGATATCCGCCGACCTGCAATACAGATTGACCGTACCATAAATATAGATCGGCGTATGGCCTTCCACATCCCGGACTGCTCCCGGCAGATCGATCATCTGGTGCATACGCATCAGATACAATGCTTCCTTCCACTCTGCCGCCGTCAGTTTCCTGGCGATCAGATTCGTATTCTTTCCATATTCCCGGATCTCTGCCAGATTCGTCACGGTAGCGTTCAGCCCCTCTCCCAGGATCTTGTCCCGGTAGATCAATTTGAGCAGCAGTACCAGCAGCGTCGTAGTCATGCTCATACGTTCCGTGGCAACGCCCTCCCCTTCCAGACGGAAGATATGCTCCTGAGGGTCATGCTTCAGTTCACAGCCCAGTACTGACAGATAGTCTTCGATAAACCCCCGGTGCCGCATACAGATCTCATATCTGGGATTATCCCTGGGCGTCAATGTCACCGGATCGTATTTCACCTGCAGGATGCAGGTCTGGCGGAACAGGTCCCTGATCGTCTTTTTCAGGTTCTCTGCCTCCGTCACCGTCAGTTCTTCCAAATAAGATACCATTCCGTCATTTCCTCCGATCTGTATTCTTTACCGTCAAAGATGAGAAACGGAAGCCTTCTTCCGTCTCCACCTCTTCTCCGATCTCTATATCCTGCTGTCCTTCTGACTGCTCTGTCATCTCCTGCCAGATAAAAAACAGCTTCTCCAGGTCCTCCATGGAGCGGACGGTCTCTTTCCCTGCCCGGAATACACCGTCCTTCTGGTTCCGTTTCCAGAAATCCCGCAGTTCCCTTCCTGTATAAAGGGGGCGCAGAACAAACTCTTCCAGATCTTCTTTCTCGTTCCCGGGCGTCTCTTTTACCGCCCCCGGCAGGAAGGCTTCCTTCTCCTTGTCCCGTCTGCTGTAAAAACTCTTTTCCGTAACCACCCGGTAAGGCGATGTAACCTTCATGCGCCCGGCCAGTTCCTTTATTATCTCCTCTTTCTTATTTCCGCGGTCCAGAAGATTGACCAGAAGGATGGTCTGATCCTCTTCCTGCGCGCCCTCCTGCAGAAGATAACGGATCCGCGCCGCTGCCCGCCCCGCAAATATTGTTTTCTGCTCGATCAGCTGATTGTACCTGCGCTCCAGCACGTCGAACTCCCTCTCGATCTGATAAAGCAGATCCATCGCCTCCGTGCAGAGTTCCACGGCTCTTTCAGCTCTCGCTGCTGCCGGAGAGCCTTCCTGTTCTTCCTGTCTCTTCTGTTCCAGCTCCTGACGGCGCAGTTCATTTTCCCGCAGGTTCTGGTCGATCAGCTCCTTTACCGCTTCTTTATACTGGTAAAAACTGTCTGTCGTAGTCAGGATCGCATATCTGCGGCTGTCTGTATTATTGATCTCTTTGACCAGAACCTCCTGGATCCCCCGGAAATCCTTTTTTCTGGAAAGCTCGTCAAAATACCCCCGCATTCCTTCCTGCATGTTGGCAAGCATCTGGGTGAGACGGCGGGAAGTTTTCCACGCGCTTTTTAATATCTCGTTATTTTTCTCCGGATCCGAGCTGTAAGTAAACAGATAGCTGTAGACCGCCAGCACGCTCTCCCTTTCCGCTCCGTCGTCTTCACTGGACAGCTTCTGGAACAGTTCCACAAAAAGACGGCTGTACTCCGGAAAGGACAGCACATAGCTGTTCAATGTTTCATCAAAATCCTTCCGAAGCCAGCCCCAGTCCACAAAATGCCCCAGGCAGACAGAAGCCATATTGCTGCGGGTCAGCAGCTCGCCCTCTTCGTCAAAACGGTCCTGATCCCAGTCAATCGTGGTTTCCGTCAGTTTTTCATTGATGACCGCCCGGCACTCCTGTTCGGTCAGTCCCAGTACCGAATAGGATCTGCTGCTTTCCTCATGGATCGCCACCAGGAAAGCCATATAATATCCCATATACTTACTTGCGAATAATTTATAAAATTCCGGCCGGATCTTTTCTATCAGGCTCATCCTTTTCTCCCTTTCCTGTTCCTGCTGGCGGCAAAACACTGGTCGCATACCCGGAATTCATACCCGAGCGGCAGCGTCCGCCCGCAGTACTTACACTTCTGGATGTAATTCTTCTTATCCCTCACCAGATACCGCATGATCCGGTCCTCTGTTTTTTCTCTCTCCAGTTCCAGCCGTTCCGCATCCATATTTTTCCCGATCCGGTTGGAAAACTGATGATAGAGATCCAGCATCTTATAATAGGTCTCATATTTCATCAGGCCGGAGTCTGTACACATCTCCAGCGTAGGAAAATCCAGGCAGATATCCGCCGTGTAAGTCTGACAGTAATACAGCCAAAGCCATACGATGTCCCTGTTCTTGATATCGATGGAACAGGTCAGCATCCGGTACAGCGTATGCTTGTCCTCGAAACCGTCGATATCCTCCCTCGCCTTATACGCCCGCTCATACAGAAACAGAATTTCATCGATGCTGATCTTTTCAAAGGGCGGCTCCGGCTCTACGGATTTCCAGATCTTCAGGATCGTATTCAGCGGTTCCGCCATATCCAGCAGCACATGGGGAAATCCCAGGCTCACCCGGCTGATCTTCGGTTCTGTATTTTCGAACTGCGCGCGGATATAGTCCAAAGCTTCTCCGCCCATGGCGTTGACGTACCCGGTGTCATACATTCCGTACCGTCCTGCTCTCCCAGCGATCTGCTTTACCTCAGAGACGTTTAAAGGGCGGCGGCTCTTGCCGTCAAATTTATCGGTCTGCATAAAAACGATCCGGCGCACCGGAAGATTAAGCCCCATACCGATGGCGTCCGTGGAGACGACGACTTTCGTCTTCCCTTCTGTAAAAAGTTTAATCTGGCGGCGGCGGATCTCCGGAGGCAGGCTTCCATATACCACGCTCGCCTTCCTGCCGGACGCTTCCAGTCTCCCGGCAATATCCAGCACCGCCCTTTTGGTAAACACGATCAGGGCGTCCCCCTGCTGTACGTCTTCCGGAAACCGGAACGACACGTCCTCGCATTCCAGGCTGGTCATCCGTTCGTATCTGCGGATTTCATAAGAATCATGACAGAGCGTGATCAGATGCGTGATCACTTCCTCCGCCGCAGGACTCATACAGATATGGATCTCCGAAGCCTTCACGCCCAGGATCGCTCTCGTCCAGGAATGCCCCCGGTCCTCATCCGCAATCATCTGCGCTTCGTCGATCACTGCCACGTCATAAGTCTGGTCAATGTCCAGCATCTCAATGGTGGAGGACACGATCCGGCTGTCATCCTCCCGGATACACTCTTCGCCGGTCAGCATGGTACAGGCCAGTCCAAAATCTTTCATCTTCTCATAGACTTCCAGAGCCAGCAGACGAAGGGGTCCCAGATAAACGCCGTGCTCTGCTTCCCGCAGGCGCTCCAGCGCATGAAACGTCTTGCCGCAGTTGGTAGGACCGATATGCAGGATAAACTTTCTCTCCATCTCCAGGGCTTCCGGGAACTCCATCTCCGGCCGGGTAGGCACCAGATCAATGATCTGCCCCCTGACCCCGTACTCCGAGTAGTGTCTGCACAGATCTCTGAGGGTACGGATACAGATCTTCCCCGGCATCTCCGTCCGCAGATAATCCAGAAACTTTGTGGTGATGATTTCCTGTTCTTCCTCATCCAGAAGCGCCAGATCCAGACGCACCAGTTCCGGCAGCAGGAAATCCCGGATCCGCATGACCGCTACCTGATTATCCTGCCGAAACGCATAATAAGACAGATTGCGGATCTGCCTGTGATAATCTTCCAGACGCACCTGTGTGATCTTCTTGGAACTGGAATTCTGAAGCTCATGGGACAGGCTTTTGATTCGTCTCTCATAAGTCCTTTTGCCGTCTGTGTTTTTCTTCTTCAGTTTTCTGGCGCTCTCTTTATATTCTGAAAAGTACAGCTGTATCAGTTTATCTTTTTGTACCATGGGTCCTCCCTCGTAACACTAATATTTTAAGTATATAACAAATTGTATAAATTGTGGGAATTTTTTTCAAATTAGACAGTCGCCCCCACCCGTAAAACGGGTGGCTCGGGACGCGGGCTCTAAGCCCGCCCTACTTGGCCGCGCCTCAAGGCG